>NZ_CAJIMW020000001.1:0-2754 GCF_905175395.2 Vibrio sp. B1REV9
CTGGATACTCTTTCAAAAAGTCAGACAATTGCATGATCTGCTGTTGAAAGATAGGATTAATCTCGTCAGAGTCGTTTGCAAATAACACTTTTACTTGCATCTCTTCTGACGAATCAATTCTCTCGCCACAGCCGTCATTATTTATTTCAGAACCGACGGCAGTACCAGGGCACTTATCGCGAGCATTAATTACACCATCACTATCATCATCGAGTAGATCGGCGATTTGCTCCGATTGTGGTGCTGGTATGTAATCATACTCGTCTTCATTTTGCGCTAGTGCTTGATAGGAAGAGGTGATAATACCTAAAGCTAATAAAATCTTAACTGCTTTCATGCTTAGTACTCCACTCTCTGATTCCATTCCGTTGGCACATCAACGCGAAGTGCGTTTAACAACTGACCAGTTGCATTCATCACACGGTATTTTGCATACTGCTCAGCGTATTTGGCATCCAAATAATCTTTGCGGGCTTGAAAAAGCTCATTTTCAGTGTTGAGCAAGTCAAGCAGGGTTCGTTTTCCGATGCGGTATTGTTTTTCGTAAGCAATTACCGTTTCTGCTGCGAAATCGACATGATCAGAAAGAAACTCTTTTTGCTGTAGTGTAAGGTCGAGTGCGCTCCAAGAAAGGCGAAGGCCTTCTTCAACGTTTTTATATGCTCGTTCTCGTAGGTCTTTTGCTTTATTTAATTGATAAGCATAACTTTCTGCATTGGCTGCATCACTTCCGCCATTAAACAAGTTATATCTCATTCGCAGCATTGCCGTTGTTTCATCGGTACGGCCTTCAACACCGCCTGCATCATCACGCCATGTTTGAGCGGCTTCTACAGAAATCGTAGGGAAGTATGTTCCTTTTGATTGTTTGTATTGGAATTTTGCTGAATCAACATCGGCCATAGAGACTTTAATTACTGGGTGCTCGTTGAACGCTAAATCAACCGCGTCATCGACAGTGTAAGGGATGAAGTTTTGGTCAGCTCTGGGAAAAATAAGCCCTTGAGGAGACTGACCAACGATGCGTGTAAACATTGTATGGCTATCAAAGAGATTATTTTGCGCAGCGGCTAGATTACCATGTGCTTTGGCAAGACGCGCTTCGACTTGGGTTAAGTCGGCGGTCGAGCCAATACCCGAATTCACGCGCTTTTTAATATCTTGATAGATCTTCTTGTGAACTTTCAGATTGTTTTCAGAAAGTGTCAGAATTTCATAAGCTTTTACTGCATCAAGATAGACTTTGGTGACTTGTAATGCGGTGTCTTGAGCATCCGCGAGTAATTGATAGCGCACTGATTCTGCATCAGCTGCTGTTCGATCGATATCGTTAAGAGTTGCGGAGCCATCCCAGATCAATTGAGTTAAAGTGATGGTCGCTTCTTTACGAGTTAAATCAGTTTTTTGTTGAGTATCTGCTGAGTCAATACCCTCGTAACCGATCCCTGCATCAAGGTCGACAGATGGAAGGTAAGCACCGCTGGATGCATCGTTCACATACTGCTTACTCACGAATTCATTGAACGCGCTTTTGATATCGGGATTTGTTTTGAGCGTATTTTCAACCGCTTGCTCTAGGGTTTGACCTAAAGCAGGGCTAGCAGCTAATACACCTAAACATAAGGCGTTTGCATGAGTCCACTTCACTGTGATTCTCCTAAATTAAATGATGTTAGAGGTAAAATTATATTTATTAATCAAAGACCTCTAAGGGCGTCAATAATCTAACGTACAACCCTGCTCATAATCAACCATACAATTCATTTACATCTCTTGAAATTTGTCACTAAGCATTAAAAAACCAAATGAATTTACATTAAGTATTTAGTGGCTACAGGGTTCAAGAGTGAGTTGCAAGTGTTATTAGCCAAATATTAGTGATGTCGCTTTCGTCCCTCAATTGTTGTGAACTGTATGGGTAATATATGAGATTAAAGTTGTAAATTAGTGTTAAGAGTCTGTTATTGCGTTATATTATTGGGCAATATATAACAAATTAACATCATTGGTCAAAATATTGACAGTAATTTTCGGTTAGGGGTTTTTATGGAGAATACAGCCTTAGTTTCACTTAGTGGACGACTTGTAGTAATAGGTTTGGATGGGGAATTAAAAGTTCTTAATGATGGACAACAGCCTCTACCAGGGGAAGTCGTCATCGCTAAAAATGACGCTGATTCCGAACGCGTACAAGTACAACTTGTAAACGAAGATGGTATTCAAGACATCTCTGACGATGTTGCTCAAATTATTGGTGCTTTAGAACAAGGCCAAGATCCGACCCAAATAGGGGATGAATTTGCACCAGCTACGGGCCAAACTAATGGCTCCAGTTTACAAGCTAGCGGTACAATTGACCGAATCGGTGCGGAATTGCTCGCAGATACCGGCTTTGAAACGAACGGCTTACAGGCTTTAGGCTTATCTCAAACTCAAAGCCTTACGTTGCTAGAGCAGTTCAATAATTTCTCTCAGATTCCTGTTGAATTAAACAGTCGACCTATTGGTGCTAATTTAGAGGTCGTTACTGACGAAGATACTCCGGTGAGCGGAAAGCTAACCGCAAGCGACGAAGATGGCGATGAGCTTACGTTTAACAAAACCACCGATCCGAACAATGGCTCAGTCTCGGTGGATGCAGACGGCAACTGGACCTACATCCCGAACGACGATTACCACGGCTCCGACAGCTTCACCGTTGAAGTGTCTGATGGTCAAGGCGGTACCGATACCATTACAGTCAACATTGGTGTA
>NZ_CAJIMW020000012.1:0-2395 GCF_905175395.2 Vibrio sp. B1REV9
TGTTCTTGCTTTGAGTCCATCAAAACCCTTTGGGTGTTGTATGGTTAAGCCTCACGGGCAATTAGTATCAGTTAGCTCAATGCCTCACAGCACTTACACACCTGACCTATCAACGTCGTAGTCTCCGACAACCCTTTAGGATACTTAAAGTATCAGGGAGAACTCATCTCAAGGCTCGCTTCCCGCTTAGATGCTTTCAGCGGTTATCGATTCCGAACTTAGCTACCGGGCAATGCGTCTGGCGACACAACCCGAACACCAGAGGTTCGTCCACTCCGGTCCTCTCGTACTAGGAGCAGCCCCTTTCAATTCTCCAACGCCCACGGCAGATAGGGACCGAACTGTCTCACGACGTTCTAAACCCAGCTCGCGTACCACTTTAAATGGCGAACAGCCATACCCTTGGGACCGACTTCAGCCCCAGGATGTGATGAGCCGACATCGAGGTGCCAAACACCGCCGTCGATATGAACTCTTGGGCGGTATCAGCCTGTTATCCCCGGAGTACCTTTTATCCGTTGAGCGATGGCCCTTCCATTCAGAACCACCGGATCACTATGACCTGCTTTCGCACCTGCTCGAATTGTCATTCTCGCAGTCAAGCGGGCTTATGCCATTGCACTAACCTCACGATGTCCAACCGTGATTAGCCCACCTTCGTGCTCCTCCGTTACTCTTTGGGAGGAGACCGCCCCAGTCAAACTACCCACCAGGCACTGTCCGCAACCCCGATAAGGGGTCAACGTTAGAACATCAACACTACAAGGGTGGTATTTCAAGGACGGCTCCACAGATACTAGCGTACCTGCTTCAAAGCCTCCCACCTATCCTACACATGTAGGGTCAATGTTCAGTGCCAAGCTGTAGTAAAGGTTCACGGGGTCTTTCCGTCTAGCCGCGGGTACACTGCATCTTCACAGCGATTTCAATTTCACTGAGTCTCGGGTGGAGACAGCGTGGCCATCATTACGCCATTCGTGCAGGTCGGAACTTACCCGACAAGGAATTTCGCTACCTTAGGACCGTTATAGTTACGGCCGCCGTTTACCGGGGCTTCGATCAAGAGCTTCGACCGAAGTCTAACCCCATCAATTAACCTTCCGGCACCGGGCAGGCGTCACACCGTATACGTCATCTTACGATTTTGCACAGTGCTGTGTTTTTAATAAACAGTTGCAGCCACCTGGTATCTGCGACTCTCGTCAGCTCCATCCGCAAGGGACTTCACCATCAAGAGCGTACCTTCTCCCGAAGTTACGGTACCATTTTGCCTAGTTCCTTCACCCGAGTTCTCTCAAGCGCCTTGGTATTCTCTACCCGACCACCTGTGTCGGTTTGGGGTACGATTCCTTACAATCTGAAGCTTAGAGGCTTTTCCTGGAAGCATGGCATCAATGACTTCACTACCGTAGTAGCTCGACGTCGTGTCTCAGCCTTAGAAAGAGCCGGATTTACCTAACTCTTAAGCCTACGCACTTGAACCTGGACAACCGTCGCCAGGCCCACCTAGCCTTCTCCGTCCCCCCATCGCAATTGTAAGAAGTACGGGAATATTAACCCGTTTCCCATCGACTACGCCTTTCGGCCTCGCCTTAGGGGTCGACTTACCCTGCCCCGATTAACGTTGGACAGGAACCCTTGGTCTTCCGGCGAGGAGGTTTTTCACCCCCTTTATCGTTACTCATGTCAGCATTCGCACTTCTGATACCTCCAGCATGCTTTACAACACACCTTCAACGGCTTACAGAACGCTCCCCTACCCAATGAAGTAAACTTCATTGCCGCAGCTTCGGTTTATTACTTAGCCCCGTTACATCTTCCGCGCAGGCCGACTCGACCAGTGAGCTATTACGCTTTCTTTAAATGATGGCTGCTTCTAAGCCAACATCCTGGCTGTCTGAGCCTTCCCACATCGTTTCCCACTTAGTAATAATTTGGGACCTTAGCTGGCGGTCTGGGTTGTTTCCCTCTCCACGACGGACGTTAGCACCCGCCGTGTGTCTCCCGGATAGTACTTACTGGTATTCGGAGTTTGCAAAGGGTTGGTAAGTCGGGATGACCCCCTAGCCTTAACAGTGCTCTACCCCCAGTAGTATTCGTCCGAGGCGCTACCTAAATAGCTTTCGGGGAGAACCAGCTATCTCCAGGTTTGATTGGCCTTTCACCCCTAGCCACAAGTCATCCGCTAATTTTTCAACATTAGTCGGTTCGGTCCTCCAATTGATGTTACTCAATCTTCAACCTGCCCATGGCTAGATCACCTGGTTTCGGGTCTATATCCAGAGACTGAACGCCCAGTTAAGACTCGGTTTCCCTACGGCTCCCCTAGATGGTTAACCTTGCCACTGAATATAAGTCGCTGACCCATTATACAAAAGGTACGCAGTCACAGGAC
>NZ_CAJIMW020000023.1:0-1468 GCF_905175395.2 Vibrio sp. B1REV9
ATCGTATAAGGAGGTGATCCAGCGCCAGGTTCCCCTAGCGCTACCTTGTTACGACTTCACCCCAGTCATGAACCACAAAGTGGTAAGCGTCCTCCCCGAAAGGTTAAACTACCTACTTCTTTTGCAGCCCACTCCCATGGTGTGACGGGCGGTGTGTACAAGGCCCGGGAACGTATTCACCGTGGCATTCTGATCCACGATTACTAGCGATTCCGACTTCATGGAGTCGAGTTGCAGACTCCAATCCGGACTACGACGCACTTTTTGGGATTCGCTCACTTTCGCAAGTTGGCTGCCCTCTGTATGCGCCATTGTAGCACGTGTGTAGCCCTACTCGTAAGGGCCATGATGACTTGACGTCGTCCCCACCTTCCTCCGGTTTATCACCGGCAGTCTCCCTGGAGTTCCCGACATTACTCGCTGGCAAACAAGGATAAGGGTTGCGCTCGTTGCGGGACTTAACCCAACATTTCACAACACGAGCTGACGACAGCCATGCAGCACCTGTCTCAGAGTTCCCGAAGGCACACCTGTATCTCTACTGGCTTCTCTGGATGTCAAGAGTAGGTAAGGTTCTTCGCGTTGCATCGAATTAAACCACATGCTCCACCGCTTGTGCGGGCCCCCGTCAATTCATTTGAGTTTTAATCTTGCGACCGTACTCCCCAGGCGGTCTACTTAACGCGTTAGCTCCGAAAGCCACGGCTCAAGGCCACAACCTCCAAGTAGACATCGTTTACGGCGTGGACTACCAGGGTATCTAATCCTGTTTGCTCCCCACGCTTTCGCATCTGAGTGTCAGTATCTGTCCAGGGGGCCGCCTTCGCCACCGGTATTCCTTCAGATCTCTACGCATTTCACCGCTACACCTGAAATTCTACCCCCCTCTACAGTACTCTAGTCTGCCAGTTTCAAATGCAATTCCGAGGTTGAGCCCCGGGCTTTCACATCTGACTTAACAAACCACCTGCATGCGCTTTACGCCCAGTAATTCCGATTAACGCTCGCACCCTCCGTATTACCGCGGCTGCTGGCACGGAGTTAGCCGGTGCTTCTTCTGTAGGTAACGTCAAATCCATACGCTATTAACGCATGAACCTTCCTCCCTACTGAAAGTGCTTTACAACCCGAAGGCCTTCTTCACACACGCGGCATGGCTGCATCAGGCTTGCGCCCATTGTGCAATATTCCCCACTGCTGCCTCCCGTAGGAGTCTGGACCGTGTCTCAGTTCCAGTGTGGCTGATCATCCTCTCAGACCAGCTAGGGATCGTCGCCTTGGTGAGCCCTTACCTCACCAACTAGCTAATCCCACCTAGGCATATCCTGACGCGAGAGGCCCGAAGGTCCCCCTCTTTGGCCCGTAGGCATCATGCGGTATTAGCCATCGTTTCCAATGGTTATCCCCCACATCAGGGCAATTTCCTAGGCATTACTCACCCGTCCGCCGCTCGCCGCCCAACAAATCC
>NZ_CAJIMW020000034.1:0-688 GCF_905175395.2 Vibrio sp. B1REV9
AATGCCTGCTCCTACTGCTTGTACGTACACGGTTTCAGGTTCTATTTCACTCCCCTCACAGGGGTTCTTTTCGCCTTTCCCTCACGGTACTGGTTCACTATCGGTCAGTCAGTAGTATTTAGCCTTGGAGGATGGTCCCCCCATATTCAGACAGGATATCACGTGTCCCGCCCTACTCGATTTCACTGAATGTGCGTTGTCGACTACGGGGCTATCACCCTGTATCGCCGGACTTTCCAGACCGTTCGTCTAACGCATATAAAGCTTAAGGGCTAGTCCAATTTCGCTCGCCGCTACTTTCGGAATCTCGGTTGATTTCTTTTCCTCGGGGTACTTAGATGTTTCAGTTCCCCCGGTTCGCCTCATTAACCTATGAATTCAGTTAATGATACTAGCTTATGCTAGTGGGTTTCCCCATTCAGAAATCCCAGACTCAAATGGTTGTTACTACCTAATCTGGGCTTATCGCAAGTTACTACGTCTTTCATCGCCTCTGACTGCCAAGGCATCCACCGTGTACGCTTAGTCACTTAACCATACAACCCCAAAGAGTTTCAGAAGAAATCTTGAGTTTGTTGTTTAAACAACCAAAGTTGCTATCTCATTATTTGAATGAGCGAGATAGCTATCGATTTTGCCGGACTCAAATATGTTTTGCTTTCGCAAAACCCAAGAACACTTGAATGTG
>NZ_CAJIMW020000045.1:0-502 GCF_905175395.2 Vibrio sp. B1REV9
GTAAAGCAAGACGGGCGTTGCAAAGATCAAACTCACCCAACGAAAGTAGCTTTTAAACTCTGGTTCTAAATCACCGAAGACTTCAAGGTAGAGCGCAACAGCAAGCATCATGACTTGCATTGTCGCAAGGCCTGCAATACCAAGACGGTAGAGGTATTGCTTCATGGTTTGATGATACGCCGCTTCTTGTTTGTCCGCTTCAAATGGTGCCGCTTTATAGCCCAGTTTGTGAATGACGGACAACAATTCACTTAGACGTACTTGTGTTTTATCCCAAGCTAGGAGCGCACGGTTGGTCGTGGTATTGACACGAATCGATACCAAGCCTTCAACTGCGGAAACTTGTTTTTCGATAAGCCAAGCACAAGCCGCACAAGAAACACCCTCAAGAGACAGCGTGACTTCAGATGTGTTTTCATTATTACGAACAAACTCTGATTGAACGTCTTCGTTGTCGTAATGAATCAAAGCTTGAAGTTGCTCCGGAACTAAGTCCGCTTTT
>NZ_CAJIMW020000056.1:0-304 GCF_905175395.2 Vibrio sp. B1REV9
GTAAAAGAGACGATACTGGGTCTGTAGCTCAGGTGGTTAGAGCGTTCGCCTGATAAGCGAGAGGTCGGTGGTTCGAGTCCACTCAGACCCACCACTTCCTTTTAGGAATTGGTATGCAGTATCGACACCTAGATGGGGCTATAGCTCAGCTGGGAGAGCGCCTGCCTTGCACGCAGGAGGTCTGCGGTTCGATCCCGCATAGCTCCACCATCTTTAAGCACTCTTACGAGAGTTTTTAAAAATGGTTCTTAATGAATCTAGCTCTTTAACAATTTGGAAAGCTGACAAAACAAATCTTGTCTTA
>NZ_CAJIMW020000067.1:0-299 GCF_905175395.2 Vibrio sp. B1REV9
ACGCCAGTGAATGACGCTCCCAACATTGTCGATGGTAACGGCGCACCATTGGGTGACGATGTCTCGGTTGAAACCCCGGAAGACACGCCAGTGAGCGGCAAACTGAACGCGATGGATGTCGATGGCGATGCGCTCACGTTCAATAAAACCACCGATCCGACCAACGGCTCAGTCACGGTGGATGCCGATGGCAACTGGACCTACACCCCGAACGACGATTACCACGGCTCTGACAGCTTTACGGTTGAAGTGTCTGATGGTCAAGGCGGTACCGATACGATTACAGTCAACATTGGTGT
>NZ_CAJIMW020000078.1:0-227 GCF_905175395.2 Vibrio sp. B1REV9
TATTTAGGAGAAATGCCGCGAGAACGCTTAAAGGCATCATCTAAAAAGGCGAGGTCAACATGCATCACAAGTGTGAATCCCGTCGAAATCATCGAACGCCAAATCCACAAACGAGTTAACAAGGTTACGTTGAGAACATTGGCGAGCCAGTGGTGAACGTAACGGCGAGAACGGCGACATAAACAAATGCTTGCAACCATCACCAGAAATTTGAAAGTGAATCGTGT
>NZ_CAJIMW020000089.1:0-224 GCF_905175395.2 Vibrio sp. B1REV9
AATTGGATTATCATCAACGAGTGCCCACACAGATTGATAGGTCTATATTGTTAAAGAGCTTGGCTTTCAGTGCCTTAGCACTTAAGCGAGGTGCGTATAATACGCTTTTCACTTTGAAAGTCAACATAAAACTCTAAAAAACTTCAGAACTTTATGGTGACTTGCTTAAATATTAAGCAAGTGCAAAATTAAAGCCTGGCGATGTCCTACTCTCACATGGGGAA
>NZ_CAJIMW020000100.1:0-224 GCF_905175395.2 Vibrio sp. B1REV9
GTCTGACCAAATTGCGTGAGCTTCATAAGTTTTCGCCTTATCTAGCGCTAAACCTACTAAAGCCACACCGTAGGAGTCAAGGCCATACGGCCCAACCAAGGCGGTCGAATAAGTTAATTTACATATAGTAAATATGTTAATTCACACATCGTCAATACGCAGATTTACGTGTTAATGCGCTATAGATAAGGAAAAGACAGGACAAAAAGAGGTGTAACAAATGT
>NZ_CAJIMW020000111.1:0-214 GCF_905175395.2 Vibrio sp. B1REV9
TGTTGCATCATAAAATAGATGCAATAAAGCTAGTGGTGGAGCTAATCGGGATCGAACCGATGACCTCTTCGCTGCCAGCGAAGCGCTCTCCCAGCTGAGCTATAGCCCCACATAAAATCGTTTCAGCATTTTATGCAGAACCAATCTTTTGCTCTGAAATCTAAACCATATCAATCTGTGTGGACACTCATCGAGACTCATTTGTCTTCACTTT
>NZ_CAJIMW020000122.1:0-210 GCF_905175395.2 Vibrio sp. B1REV9
TTAAGCGCGATTTTTATCGCATACGTAGAAGCAAAACCCACAGCAAAGACAGCAGCAAAGCCGCATGAATGCGGATATTAATGATTCACTCCATACGTTAAACGGTGATGTAAATCAGGCAAGTGTGGATATTCGCAATGAATTAAAAGTGCTTAATAGCCGATAAAACCGCAGTATCTGTTTCTGGCGTCGTTTCTGGGTCTTCCACAT
>NZ_CAJIMW020000133.1:0-206 GCF_905175395.2 Vibrio sp. B1REV9
TTACGATAATCAAGATTTTGATGATTATGTGAATTTTGATTGGATATTCGGCTTTATTAAATAAATCAATTATCCAATCCATATTAGCCACCAAATATAATGCGACGACCAGAGAAAACCGCAGTCACCAAAATACACACTGGTGTTGTTAACCAGAAAGCCCTTGGTCTTGAAGATAAGCATGAGCGACAGAAAGGACAAACGCA
>NZ_CAJIMW020000221.1:0-900887 GCF_905175395.2 Vibrio sp. B1REV9
CCAAGGTGAAGTGTTCTTCGAGTCTATTTCGATGTTTACGTTTTTCCTGTTAGTCGGCCGGTTTTTGGAGATGCGTGCTCGCCGTAAAGCTGCAGCGGCAAGTGGGAACCTGTTAAAATTGATTCCAGCCATCGCCACAACATTAGATGGCGATCAAATCCCTGTAAAAACACTCAACATTGGCGATCGAATTCGTGTCCTTCCTGGGGAGCACATCCCTGCCGATGGCAAAGTCATTTCTGGTCGTATTCATATCGATGAATCGATGCTTACAGGGGAATCCGTTCACGTCGTTAAGAAAATTGGTGACGCTGTTTATGCCGGCACATTAAACGGAGATGAGTCCTTTGAATTGGAAGTGACGAATTCGAAAGCAGATTCAATGATCTCGAATATTGTCCGCTTGCAAGATGAAGCTCAACACTCAAAGCCTAAAATCGCTGAAATCGCAGATGTAGTCGCGCGTTACTTTGTTGGCGTTATTCTCATCATTTCTGCGGGTACTTGGTTTTACTGGCATCAAACCAAACCTGATGATGCGTTTTGGATTATGTTATCTGTTCTTGTCGCGACTTGTCCATGTGCCCTTTCCTTGGCGACACCAACAGCACTAACATGTGCAACTTCGCGTATGGGCAATTTTGGTATTTTGCTGCGTAAAGGGCATGTGTTTGAGACCTTATGCAAGATAAATCATCTTGTCGTTGATAAGACAGGCACATTGACAAAAGGTGACATTGAAATCAGTGAAACTAAAACCTTTGCCAATTTAAATGAGTCTGAAGTACTTTCCATTGCAGCTGCGCTTGAGGTTCACGCGAACCACCCAATTGCTCGAGCGTTTTCAGGGTTTAGTCGAGAAGAAGTCACAGTCAGTGATGTTCAAAACGTCATTGGTTCTGGCATTCAAGGTAATTGGAATAGTAAGACAGTAAAAATTGGTAGCGCCATTTTTGTTGTTGGTGAAAGTCGAGCCGAGAGCAACGCTGTATATCTTTCTGTAGATGCACTGCATGTAGCCACTTTCTACTATCGCGATCCCATTCGCAAAGAGAGTAAAGCATTCATACAACGTTTTGCAGATGCTGGAATCAAAACAACACTTCTAACGGGTGATTCATTACAAAACGCACAGTCCGTAGCAAATGAAATCGGCATTGACAATGTGATTGCATCAGCGAAGCCTGAAGACAAACTTGCATATCTTAAAGGATTGGATAAAAACGACATTACGATGATGGTTGGTGATGGTATTAACGATGCGCCAACACTTGCAGGATCTCATCTCTCCGTTGCTATGGGGGGAGGTACTGATGTTGCAAAAGCTTCAGCGGATATGACGTTATTAGGCGATAATTTAGAGAAGTTGTTAGAAGCCCGCACACTTGCCATCCGAACACGAAAAATCATTCGAGAAAACTTGGCTTGGTCTTTAGGGTACAACCTGTTAATTTTGCCATTGGCCGTGGCGGGGTTAGTTGCCCCCTATGTCGCAGTAGTTGGCATGTCGGCGAGCTCTATCATTGTTGTATCCAACTCTTTACGGTTACTTAAAGAGAAGTAAGTGAGAGATCAAACATGGAAAGTCTGTATATATTAATCCCTATTGCCATCGTATTGGTCTGTGTCGCGGTGGCTATTTTCCTTTGGGCGGTCCGTAGTGACCAATTTGAAGATCTTGAACGTCAAGGCCACAACATTCTTCTCGATGAAGATGAAACACCAAACACTAATAAAAAAACAAACATTAATAAAAATCGATAATCCTATACTATGAATCCTGATTTTATTGGTGCCTTTATGATTGGCCTCGTAGGGGCTGGTCATTGCATGGGCATGTGTGGTGGCATTGCTTCGCTTCTTTCTATTGGTTCGAAAAACAACAAACCGTCTCGCTCAATACCCATTTTTTATAATTTTGGTAGGCTCGTTAGCTATGGTGTCATTGGTGCACTTGTAGGCGGTGCAATATCCGGCTTGTCGGAGTTAAGTGGGCTCACTCAGTCACTGGCATGGTTACGCCTTGTTGCCGCATTTTTCATGATTCTTGTCGCGCTATACATTGCAAAATGGTGGCATGGTTTATTGTTCTTAGAAAAAGTAGGTCAGCATTTATGGAAATACATATCTCCTGCCGGTAAGCGTTTATTGCCATTAAAACACCCTACTCATGCCTTGCCATTTGGATTTATCTGGGGCTGGCTACCCTGCGGTTTGGTTTATTCCGCGCTCACTTGGTCTGCCGTTTCTGGTAGTGCGATAGACGGAGGATTCATTATGCTTGCGTTTGGTATTGGAACCCTACCATCAATGCTCCTTGTCGGTTATGGCGCGAATTACTTTCAGAAATTGCAAAAATCGTTAATATTTAGAAATATATCAGCATTAATACTCATCATTTATGGCCTGTATACCGCGAGTGGAGCGATCAAAATGCTTGGTTTCATATGAAATGAAAGTCGTTTCGAGCAATATTTTTGCTACCCTTTAAGATCAAGCAGTGATAAAATATTGATGTATATCAAATAGTGAAAGGTTGTTATGATTTCTGAAAAGCCTGCAACAAAGCGTATCCAATCAGGTGGTTGCGCGATTCATTGCCAAGATTGTAGCATTAGCCAACTGTGTATTCCGTTCACTCTGAACGAATCCGAATTGGATCAGTTGGATCAAATTATCGAGCGAAAAAAGCCGATCCAAAAGGGTCAAGAGCTTTTTAAAGCCGGTGATGAGCTAAAATCTTTATATGCTATCCGCTCTGGTACAATCAAAAGTTATACCATCACTGAGCAAGGCGATGAGCAAATTACAGCGTTTCACTTAGCTGGCGATCTTGTTGGTTTCGATGCGATTACTGGTGACTGCCACCCGAGTTTTGCACAAGCACTAGAAACATCTATGGTGTGTGAAATTCCATACGAAATCTTAGACGACCTGTCAGGTAAAATGCCTAAACTGCGTCAGCAAATCATGCGTTTGATGAGTAACGAGATCAAAGGTGACCAAGAGATGATTCTTTTGCTTTCTAAAAAGAATGCTGAAGAACGTTTAGCGGCTTTCCTATACAACCTATCAACTCGTTTTTCACAACGTGGTTTTAGCCCTCGAGAGTTCCGTTTAACCATGACTCGTGGTGATATTGGTAACTACCTAGGTCTAACGGTAGAGACAATAAGCCGTCTACTTGGTCGTTTCCAAAAATCGGAAATTTTAAGCGTTAAAGGTAAGTACATAACTATCCTCGATCATGATGCATTGATGGAACTTGCTGGCGTAAGCAAAGAATAATTTGCCCCATCTATTGATGTAGCTCGAAAATGAGCTACATCATATTTCTTCCAAAATCCTGTCAAAAACCCTCAAATATTCTGCCAAACTGAGCTACAGTAAAAATGTACCTTGTGTACTCCAATATACTGATTTACCTTATATTCAGTATTTGGTTTTACGATAATAAGTGGGCTTAGTTATGAGTATATACAGTAAGATCCTTGTTGTTGCTGACATCAATAATGATGAACAGCCTGCACTCGCCAGAGCCGTTCAGCTCGCACGAAAAAGTGTCTCTAGAAGCCGAATCACTTTTTTCCTATCTATCTACGATTTCTCGTACGATATGACTTCGATGCTGTCGGTTGATGAGAGAGACGCAATGCGTCGTGGGGTAATACATCAACGTGAGCAATGGATGCGTAAAATTGCTCAACCTTATTTAGAAGATGGTTTCGATTTTGATGTTTGTGTCGTTTGGCACAACCGCCCTTATGAAGCAATTATCGCCGAAGTGTTTGCCGGTGACCACGATATCCTAATTAAAGGGACTCGAAAGCACGATGTTCTTGAGTCGGTTATCTTCACACCAACTGATTGGCATTTGTTACGCAAGTGTCCTATTCCTGTACTTCTTATCAAAAATTCAGATTGGCCAGAGCACGCTAATATTCTTGCTTCCGTGCACGTTGGTTCTGAGAACCCTACGCATATCGACTTAAATGATTCAATGGTAGAGCGACTTAAAGAAATCACTAATCGGCTGGACGCTGAACCGTACTTGGTTAACGCCTACCCTGTTACGCCTGCAAACATTACGATTGAATTACCTGAGTTCGACCCAACCACATATACAGATGCGGTTCGTGGACATCATCTAACAGCAATGAAAGCACTTCGTCAAAAGCACGGCTTAGATGAAGAGCAAACCATCGTAGAGCAAGGTTTACCAGAGGACATTATTCCCGCAACAGCAGCAAAACTTAATGCAGCAATGGTGATTCTTGGGACGACGGGCCGTACAGGTCTATCAGCAGTCTTTATTGGTAATACGGCTGAACATGTGATTGATAAGATCAATTGCGACGTACTTGCATTAAAACCAAATGGGTATATCAGCCCACTTGATCCAAATACCGCGACATAATCTAACGCAACAAATCATCAGATGTAAAAATCCCCCAAATTTGGGGGATTTTTTTAAGCTTGATACATTTTTTAAGCTGGAAGCAGTTGCGATGCTTAGTATCCTGGGGGCGTAAGTTATCTAACTAACAGCATGTTCATCAAACTATCGCTATTGCTAGCCTCTTCCTTTAACAGATGCTTGTTATCTGTTAGATGTTAGTCACATCAATAAACATAGACTCGTCGATGTTTGTTGAAGAGACCACAGCTTCACTGAATTCATATTCCTCACGGTTACCTTCACGATCAAGTGGCAGGTTTACGAAATCAAATAACTCACGGTCAGCTAATTGGCTTGGACTTACATTTTGAATGGATTTAAAGATCGCTTCTACTCGACCAGGCGTTTTCTTATCCCATTCAATCAACATCGCTTTAATTGATTGACGCTGAAGATTTTCTTGTGAGCCACAAAGATTACACGGAATAATTGGGAACTCTTTATGTTCAGCGTACTTGATCAGGTCTTTTTCGCGGCAGTATGTCAGTGGACGAATGACTACGTTACGACCATCATCTGAACGAAGTTTAGGTGGCATTGCTTTCAAACGTGAGCCGTGGAACATGTTTAAAAACATTGTTTCGACGATGTCATCCATATGGTGGCCAAGCGCTAGTTTTGTCGCACCAATTTTTTCTGCAAACGAGTAAAGTGTGCCACGACGCAAACGTGAACATAAACCACAGGTTGTCTTACCTTCTGGCACTTTCTCTTTCACTACTGAGTAAGTATCTTTATCTACGATGTAGTAAGGAATGTTCAGCGTTTCAAAATAGTCAGGTAGGATATGTTCAGGGAAGCCTGGTTGTTTTTGGTCAAGGTTAACCGCAACCACGTCAAACTTGATTGGCGCTGCCTTTTGTAGATTCAGCAGGATATCAAGCATCGCAAATGAATCTTTACCACCACTAATACATGCCATTACAACGTCACCTTCTTCGATCATGTTGTAATCAGAAATGGCATTACCAACATGTCTTCTTAGACGTTTCTGAAGCTTGTTGAATTCAAGGGTTTCTTTTCTTGTATCTATTTGGTTCATTGCGGGCTCTCACATCGCCGAAAAATCGACTGTAGGACTTCCTAACATGGATTTATTTGGGGCGTGGATTATACGAGCTTTTTGCGTAGGATTAAATGTTTGTCTGTATCGAGAGGTAAAGAAAAGCACACTAAATGAGGTTCAGCGGGGTGATAACTGAAAAGGAGCGTTAAAATTTCGCTCCTTTTACCAAAAAAACTATTCAGTGGCGCTCGGGAGGTATGGCAAAACTCGCGTCGTTGGTTCGGGTAATGTCATATAACCACCCTCACCGATCTCATTTAGAGCGACCTGCACTTTGCCATCTACAATATTTTTTTCGAGTCCGTTGGATAACACAATCTTACCATTAAGGTCATTGGCAAATTCCATTGTTACCCCCTGCACTTGCGGAGTAAACCAACCAGCAAACATTCCACCTAAGTCCTCAAGCATTGCCTGCATTTGTGGCATTAATGGGGCAAGTTGCTCATAAGAAACTTGCCCAGCTAGTGGGCTTTTAGTCATCACGACCAAAGAATAATCACAACGCGTACCTTGTTGCGTCTGAACAAACACCAAAGGGTTTGCAGATTTAAGGTTTTTATCGACGGGAAGTGGCAACTCCTTTGTAACTGGTATCACAAACTCTTCGTAATGCTCTTCCTTTTCCATCCATGCTTTTTCAATATCACACAACTTTTTGGTATTCGCATCTACAAAAAACACGCCAACCTTCACGTCATCGTGTCCGTCTTTTGTATTGTTTTTCAATTGTGTATAGAGCTTAGAATACGTAAACATGTATTCTTGAGCGTGAGTTGCAGGCGTTGCTAACATTAGCATTGCGCTGCCCAATAGGCTTAGGCTTAACTTCTTCATCCGTTTCGTCGTTTCTTTTTATTGTGTCCAATAGGCATTATTGTGACGAATCATGGCTCTCAAATCATTAACGTAGGCAATCCCTCGTTCTGAATATGCGAGTAAACCGTGAGTCAATTCAGTCGCCGTCGAGACTGACAATAAGTCCTTGTTATTTTTTGCCAAATTTGCGCGAATATCTCTCAAATCTGCGTAAGCTCTGTTACGGTTAACATTCATAAAATAGCCGTGAACGGACTCTTGTACAGATTTGAATTTTTTAACTTCGTGCTTTTGTCCTGCTCCACGTTTGGCAGGAATAATCCCGCAACCAGTCTTATAACACCATTGACCAAATAAGTTATTTGCTTGAGTTGCAAAACGAGAGGTGCCCCACGCAGATTCATTGGCTGCTTGTGTTAAAACCAACGCCTCTGGGAGGACATTGACTCGCTTTAACATTTCATCAAGCCATTGTTGGTTGATGACACCATCTGTTAAAGGGTAAGAATATAAGGCCGCCAATCTCTCTGCATATGAAATTTGCTCTTTGGTGACATTCCCAATGCGTAACGACTCCAAAAATGCTCTTTCTTTTTGGATGCGGTGGTTTTCTAACGCAATTTTAGGGCGAAGAAAATCAAAGAATGCGGTTTTCTTTGCTTTGATATCCTGAATAGAAGCGAAATCGGGAATGTCCCCAATATATGGGAGATGAGACAAATCCGGATGCGTTATTGGGCCATGAATAACACTAGGATCAATTGCGCTTCTGTACTCGCGGTCATAATGCAAATAAGGACCAATTGAAACAAAAGTGGCGGCTATAGAGATAGCCGCCACACGTAAACTCATTGATTTTAGAGATTTAGGCATCAAACACCTGTGAATTACCGTCGTGATCGTTATCTTTCTTTTGCGTTGCAACGATCTTCAGCTTGATACCAAACATTTCGCGGTACAGGATCCCTTTCATATGAAAAAAGAAAGGTAGCACAAAGATCAAGCCTATTCCGTAGAACATCGCAGCGACAATAAACATCAACATCACGCTTAAGTAAAGCCCTGCAACAACAAATAACTTTCTGTTTACCGCTCGAAATGATAACCAAAGCGATTGCATTGGTGAAACTTTCTTCTCGCAAATCAACAAGATAGACTGGCTAAATGCTAACGCAAAATAGAGCGATACTAATGGTAGATAAATGGCAATAGCACCTTGAAGCATCAAGCTAAACAGGGTTGCCAAAATAACAGGTACCGTGAATTGAAGGCCTTTACCCACATGGCGAATTTTTGTTTTCAACCCAGCAATGTGGCTCATAGCCATAAGACTTACGCCTGCAAAAATTGGGGCGCTGATCACTTCATAACTGAAGTTCGCAACGTAAATAGCGCCTGCGATATCTGCAGTAAATGCTTCTGGATTTTCTAATGCACTTAAAATAACACTCGGATCCCCCAACTGAAGCTGCAGGGCAATGTAAAAAATACCAAGTTGAACGAGAAGTAGCAAAATGATCGCTGGAGAGAACGATAAAAATTGTTGAATGGTTGTGCGCCAAGCTTCACTAAAAACTGCTCCGGCTTTCAGCTCGTACTGACCAGAAAGAGCACGTTCTACATTCCCGCCAAGATTGAAATCTTTCTCAAAATCACTGTTCATATTTTATCCAAGGTTACCTTGTAATATTTGTCTGGAAAACCAGTTAATTAATGTGGGCGTTAGTATAAAGAAATCTTTCCCTGTCTAAAACGATAATCGGCTCCTTTCACTTGCAATATCTACGAATTGGTCGATAATTACACACTTTCAAACCCATGAAATTGAAAACAATTGCATAATGAAAAACAACTTTAACAGATTGTATTCTCGCACTTTCTAAAGCGATAAACACAGTATGGTAAGGATTGTTTACTTTTGCCTGCAAAATTTTTTCCGTTTCATCTTAAGAAAATGCTTTGATTTCACAATTTTGGTGATTATGATGCGCGCCTCAAAAGTGAATGACTAATGTCACATCAATTGGTCCAACCCCAATTTGAACGTGGGAGAAATACAGACGTTGAACGCTAAACAGCAAGCAGGAAAGCCAGTAGTTCGTCTATCTGGTATTAGCAAAAGTTTCGATGGCAAGGAGATCATCGGTAATTTAAATCTGGATGTTAATCATGGTGAGTTTCTAACGATTCTTGGCCCGTCTGGTTGTGGTAAGACTACGGTTTTACGCATGATCGCAGGTTTTGAAACGGCAGATAACGGTCAAATCGTATTAGATGACCAAGATGTAACACAGGTTCCTGCTGAGCAAAGGCACGTCAACACGGTATTTCAGAGTTATGCACTCTTCCCTCACATGACCGTATTCGAAAACGTTGCCTTTGGTCTTCGTATGCAGAAAACACCTGCAGCTGAGATTGAGCCGCGTGTTATGGAAGCGCTACGCATGGTTCGCCTAGAAAAAATGGCACAGCGTAAGCCACATCAACTTTCTGGTGGTCAACAACAACGTATTGCTATCGCACGTGCAGTTGTGAACAAACCAAAAGTACTACTCCTTGATGAGTCGCTATCTGCACTTGATTACAAACTTCGTAAGCAAATGCAAATCGAGCTTAAACAGTTGCAGCGTCAACTTGGTATTACTTTCATTTTCGTAACACACGATCAAGAAGAAGCCCTATCGATGTCTGACCGCATTATCGTTATGCGTGATGGCGTAATTGAACAAGATGGCTCTCCACGTGAAATATACGAAGAACCTAAAAACCTATTTGTTGCTCGCTTTATCGGTGAGATCAACGTATTCGACACCACAATGCTTGAGCGCATCGATGAGAAGCGTATTCGTGCAGAAATCGAAGGTGTTGAGTCGGTTGTTTACTACGATCAAGAAGCACAGCCTGGTGACAAACTACAAGTACTACTTCGCCCTGAAGACTTGCGTATCGAAGAGATCAAAGAGTCTGAAGAGAGAGGCATCGTAGGTCACGTTACTGAGCGTACTTATAAAGGTATGACTCTAGATTCTGTAATCCAATTGGATTCAGGCATGCGCGTGATGGTAAGCGAGTTCTTTAACGAGGATGATCCAGATGTGGACCACTCTCTCGGCCAGAAAGTCGCTATTACTTGGGTTGAGAGCTGGGAGGTAGTACTAAATGATAAGCAAGAAGCTTAGTCTTCAGAACGCGATCATTACCTTAATCGTAGGTTGGTTAACACTGTTTGTGTTGATTCCGAATCTAATGATTATCGGTACAAGTTTTTTGACGCGTGATGAAGCGAACCTAATTGAATTAACGTTTACTTTTGACAACTATCTACGATTGTTAGATCCGCTATATGCAAAAGTGCTAATGCACTCTTTCTATATGGCAATCGTTGCAACGTTATTGTGTTTGGTAATTGGTTACCCATTTGCCTATATTGTCGCAAAAATGCCACCAAAATGGCGACCATTTATGTTGTTTTTGGTGATTGTTCCATTTTGGACCAACTCTTTGATCCGAACTTACGGTCTAAAGATTGTTTTAGGTACTCAAGGTATTTTGAACAAATCGTTGATGGCTATGGAAATCATCGATAAACCGCTTCGCCTGATGTACACAGAAACTGCAGTAATGATTGGTCTTGTGTACATCTTGCTTCCATTTATGATTTTGCCGCTTTACTCGGCAATTGAGAAGCTTGATAACACGTACATTGAAGCGGCGAAAGATCTTGGTGCGAACAAGATCCAGACGATTACTAAAGTCATTCTACCGCTGACCATGCCAGGCATTATTGGCGGCTGTTTATTGGTACTACTTCCTGCTCTAGGTATGTTCTACATTTCAGATCTACTTGGTGGCGCGAAGAACCTACTGATTGGTAACGTGATCAAGAGCCAAGTGCTCAACGCTCGTGACTGGCCATTTGGTGCGGCAACAAGTATTGCCCTCACCTTTGCAATGGCTGTGATGCTTTATGCTTACTACAGAGCTGGCAAACTATTGAATAAGAAAGTGGAGCTAGACTAATGGGACGCACAATTAGATTTAGCTTTATGACGCTGGTATACGCATTCCTATATTTGCCTATCATCGTCTTGATTGTTAACTCGTTTAATGCCAACAAATTCGGCATGAAATGGGGCGGATTTACCACCAAATGGTATGAAACTTTAGTCAACAACGACAGCTTGGTCCAAGCGGCTTGGCACTCGTTAAATGTTGCGGTGTTTTCTGCGACAGCTGCTACAATTATTGGTAGCTTGACGGCCGTTGCTCTATTCCGCTACTCCTTTAAGGAAAAGGCGCAGTTAACGGCATGCTGTTTGTGGTAATGATGTCACCGGATATCGTGATGGCGATTTCATTGTTGGCACTGTTCCTTGTATTAGGGGCGCAGCTTGGCTTCTTTACGCTTTTGATTGCTCACATCACATTCTGTCTTCCGTTTGTCGTGGTAACGGTTTACAGTCGCCTTAACGGGTTTGATGTGAAAATGTTAGAAGCCGCAAAAGACTTAGGTGCAAGTGAATGGGTTATCTTAAAGCAGATTATCCTCCCTCTTGCTAAGCCAGCGGTTGCTGCAGGTTGGTTATTGAGTTTTACCCTGTCTCTAGACGACGTAATTATCAGTTCGTTTGTAACGGGTCCAACATATGAAATTTTACCATTGAAGATTTACTCAATGGTGAAAGTAGGCATTTCTCCTGAAGTAAATGCCCTCGCAACGGTAATGTTGATTGTTTCTTTAACTCTGGTAGTAATTTCACAGTTGCTAGCAAGAGAAAAAGTAAAGTAGAATCCGCTTCCGGAAATTTCACGAAACAGAATGGTCATCGCCATTCTGTTTTTCTATCTAACGTCCAAAATGGTTTGGACAACGTTTGGTTTGGAGCTAACGTCAATGAAAAAATGGGCTACTCTATTAGCTGGTAGTGCATGTGCGCTTTCTCTGTTCTCTGGTTCAGCGGCAGCGGACGACAAAGAATTGGTATTTATGAACTGGGGGCCTTACATTAACAGTAATATCCTAGAGCAATTTACCAAAGAAACAGGCATTAAGGTTATCTACTCGACTTACGAGTCGAATGAAACTTTGTATGCAAAGCTAAAAACTCATAACCAAGGTTATGACCTAGTTGTACCTTCAACCTACTTCGTAGCGAAGATGCGTGACGAAGGTATGCTACAAAAGATCGATAAGACTAAGCTGAAAAACTTCGGCAACCTAGATACAAACTACCTAGACAAGCCTTACGATCCAAAGAACGACTACTCTATCCCACACGTTGTTGCAATTACTGGTCTAGCAGTAAACGCTGACATGTACGATCCAAACGATTTCCAAAGCTGGGCTGATCTATGGAATCCAGAACTTGAAGGTCAAGTAATGCTGATGGACGATACTCGTGAAGTGTTCCATATTGCACTACGTAAACTGGGTTACTCAGGTAACTCTACGGATCCAAAACAAATTGATGAAGCGTACGCTGAGCTACAAAAGCTAATGCCTAACGTTCTCGTATTTAACTCTGACAACCCAGGCGCTCCTTACATGTCTGGCGAAGTTGGTGTTGGTATGCTTTGGAACGGCAGTGCCGCTGCGGCTCAAAACGAAGGCATGAACCTTAAGCTAGTATTCCCTAAAGAAGGCGGTATCGGCTGGGTTGATAACTTTGCAATCTCTTCTGGTGCGAAGAACGTAGAAGCGGCTCATAAGATGATCGACTTCCTACTACGTCCAGAAATCGCAGAGCAAATCTCTCGTGACACTGGCTACCTAACAGCGGTAAAAGAATCGAACGCTAAGTTCAAAGACGTTGCCCCACTGTTCCCATCGCAAGAAGACCTTGACCGCGTCGAATGGCAAGACTCTGTAGGCGATCTGACAGTGAAGTACGAAGATTACTTCCTAAAGCTTAAAGCAGGTCAATAATCTGTTTAATAAGCCATCTACTAAATGAAAATAGGCAGCAATACGCTGCCTATTTTTGTAATTGACTGATATAATTTTATACCCAAGTAACTTTAGGTCTTATAAACGCCGACAAAAGGTTATTTGGTTATACGTAGCTAGGTTTATTTGACACGGCTTCAAACATTGTCACCTATTTATCCAATAATGATTGAGGTTGGTGATCCGAATAAACAGGATTGTGCTTATCGCAACATAACATCTATCAATACCTATCGGTGTTGGTGTTGCCTGTTGCTGAACAAAACGGAAAACAAATGAAAAGTAAAATCTACGCAAGCGCACTGTGTGCAGCGACGTTGTTCGCTACCCCGGCAATGGCGGCTGATCAAGAACTGTATTTCTACAACTGGTCGGAATACATTCCAAATGAAGTTCTTGAAGACTTTACAAAAGAAACTGGTATCAAAGTTATCTACTCAACGTACGAATCTAATGAGAGTATGTACGCGAAGTTGAAAACTCAGGGTTCTGGTTACGACTTGGTAGTACCGTCTACCTATTTCGTATCTAAAATGCGTAAAGAAGGCATGCTGCAAAAGCTCGACAAAGCGAAACTGTCTCACTTTGACGACCTTGATGCTAATTTCTTGAACAAACCGTTCGACCCAAACAACAACTACTCTATTCCTTATATTTGGGGTGCAACGGGCATTGGTATCAATGCGGACATGCTAAGCAAGTCATCAGTTTCAAAATGGGATGATTTCTGGGATAGCAAGTGGGAAGGTCAACTAATGCTGATGGATGATTCTCGTGAAGTATTCCATATTGCATTAACTAAGCTAGGTTACTCGCCAAACACGACTAACCCAGATGAAATCAAAGCCGCTTACGAAGAACTGAAAAAGCTAATGCCAAACGTATTAGTATTTAACTCAGACTTCCCAGCGAACCCATACCTAGCAGGTGAAGTATCACTTGGTATGCTTTGGAACGGCTCTGCGTACATGGCTCGCCAAGAAGGTGCGAACATCGACATCATCTGGCCAGAAAAAGGCGCTATCTTCTGGATGGACAGCCTTGCGATTCCAGCTGGTGCGAAGAACGTTGATGCTGCGCATAAGATGATTGACTTCCTACTACGTCCAGAGAACGCAGCTAAGATTGCACTAGAGATTGGTTACCCTACTCCAGTGAAAACTGCGCACGACCTACTACCGAAAGAATTTGCAAATGATCCAAGCATTTTCCCTCCACAAGAAGTGATGGATAGCGGTACATGGCAAGATGAAGTTGGTGAAGCAAGCGTGCTTTATGATGAGTACTTCCAAAAGCTAAAAGTAGACAACTAATCAGTTCGTCAATTTAGTCTAGAAAAGCGGCCTCGGTCGCTTTTCTTGTATCTAGCCTGCCTCTTTTGTCTGAAGCACAATTAGATACGCAGCTTGAAACACAAACACCCTGAATGCAAAAAGGCATCGAATTGATTCGATGCCTTTGTCATATCTAGGATCTATCTATTTGTTTAAGCGCTGGTTTCATTTTCAAGCGCCAAAATTTCCTCAACGAGCCGTGGCACTTCAATGCTTGCTTTTCCATAGCGCTTCTCTTCAAATTCACTTTCAACTGCACTTGGTTCTAGATTGATTTCTATAGTATGTGCCCCATGCATCTTCGCATCGTGAACAAAACCAGCAGCGGGATACACCACGCCAGATGTGCCAATAGATATGAACAAATCTGCCTCTTCGAGTGCCGCGTATATTTCGCCCATTCGGAGAGGCATTTCACCAAACCAGACGATGTGTGGTCGCATTTGCGCTGGAATTTGGCAACAATGACACAATTCACCAGTTTCAATATCGTCTGAGTGTTCGATAACTTGATTTGATTCACTGCAACGCGCTTTGAGGAGTTCACCATGCATATGAATGATATTGCTGCTACCGCCTCTCTCATGCAAATTATCGATGTTTTGAGTAATAACGGTAACTTTTCCATCGAGTTCAGCCTCTAGACGTCCTAATGCAATATGTGCAGCATTCGGTTTAATTTCTTCGGCTTGAAGCTTTTTACGACGTTGGTTATAAAAGTTCTGAACGAGGTCTGGATCGCGGTCAAAACCTTCAGGGGTTGCCACGTCTTCTATTCGGTGATTTTCCCAAAGACCATCTTGAGCTCGAAATGTTTGAATACCAGACTCTGCAGAGATGCCTGCGCCGGTAAGTACTACAATATTTCTATAAGGGAACTTCATAACCTGTCCTTGTCGTTCTTTTTCACTAGCTTAACACTGAACGAATAACAACAGTAGTAATATGGATTAGACCATGGTCGTAATGACGCTGATTTATGTTTCGTTTTGAGAGGAAAAACAATGATGCGCGCCGTATTCACACTTTTTTTATTTACTATCCTTACCGGCTGCCAACTCACACATGTTGAGGGAGAAATTGACGACGTAAAAGTCAAAGTCAGTACCAATGATAACAAGCATTCAGGTAATGGTAACTTTTGCCCTCCAGGTCAAGCAAAAAAAGGAAATTGCTAATATTTCGGTAGCTTAACAGCAGACGGAGACTTAAAAAAAGCCCTCGATATTTCGAGGGCTGTTTATCTTACGTTTTTTACACGTTTATAGGTTCGGACCAGTAGATGGTCTATGTGGCATATTGTTGCGCAGTTGATTCATGCCTTGGTACATACGTAGGAACCATACCAAAATCGCCAGTGTCGCGAAAAGCATTCCTACCCAAGGAATAAAGTAAGCAATAGTATCGAGTAAAGTACTGTGTACCCAATAGTCACTTACACCCACCAACACACCATTTGACGTTGCAACCGTTACAATCAGCACCACAAAGAACGTGAAGTACAGAAAGAAAGTACGAATCAAGCCGTAATAATGCGAATTCACCACATCACTATCATCGCCTTTATCCAAACGGTAACCAGCATAAATGATTGCAATAACGCCTGAGATCAAAAACGTAAACGGGGTTAGACAGCTCAGGATGTATGCAACCCAAATCCCGTTATGATGTTTGTTCATTCGTTTTCGCTCCTTTTACATCCGTCTGTGCAGCGCCTGCCTCTCCCATCGCTTCTTTGGACTTAACTTCGTTGTACCAAAGATCATGGTGTTCTTTTGCCCAAGTTTCATCAACTTCGCCTGTCACCATGCCCTCTAGCGCGCCTTCCATACCAAATAGACCAATATAGATGTGGAAGATAAAGCCACAGATTAAGATCAATGCTGAAATTGCGTGAATGAGGTTAGACAACTCCATATCGCGACGAGTTTGGCCAAAAATTGGGAAATCCAGAACTAGGCCACTCACTGCTGCAATAGCACCGAAGAAAATCAACAACCAATAAATGGCTTTCTCACCACCGTTAGAGAAACCTGCCGATGGGTGCGTTCCTTTGTGTTTACCTACCATGCCGCCCATTTTCATGAACCAACGAATGTCAGTCATGTTAGGGATCGATTTGCGCCACCATTTCAGTAGTACAAACATCAGCAAGATAAAGAACAGAGGCCCCATGTAGTTGTGGTATTGCTTCGCGAGCATCACCACAAAACCCCAGAACTCTGTAGGTACGTACGGTTTCAAGAAGTGCTTACCATAAACCAACATTAAACCACTGAATGCCAGCGTTAGGAAAGTAAACGCCATACTCCAGTGAAGTGCTCGGTCTAGGCGAGACCAACGTTTGATCTTCTTGCCTGTACGAGGTTTGCTTAACATCAAAGGACCTACGAATACGTAAGCCATGATAACCATAGCGATACTGCCGAAAATAGCGACAGCACCAGCCGGAGACATCCATTTCTCTTTAAGAATGTACCAAGTCTCACCCGGAGTACTAATAAGTACTCCATGCTCCGCTGATTTTGACGTGGTATAACCCGATTGCCCCTCTTTGACCTGACGCCAGAAATCTGCACCTGCAAGTTGAGTCATCTCCTGTTGTACCACTGGAGACGTGTCTTCTTGCGCAGACGCTGGCATTGCAAAGGTCAATAGCAATGCTGTCATCATAGACAGCATTGCAAGAGACGCACGTTTAAGAGTATTTAACATGAGTCTCTCCTAACTTAGCTTTTGGTTGCGTCGTAAGAAAGATCTTCGCCGTCAGTCCAACCTGCATTTTTCGCACCACGCTCAACCACACGTTGACGGAAGATATCTGAAACTTTCTCAGCATCCCCCGCAAGTAGCGATTTTGTCGAACACATTGATGCACATAGTGGCAACTTGCCTTCTGCGATACGGTTAGAACCATAAAGCATGCGCTCTTTTTCTGAGCCTGGTTCCGTATTTGGACCACCGGCACAGAAAGTGCATTTGTCCATTTTACCGCGCTCACCGAAAGCTTCCTGTTTCGGGAATTGAGGCGCGCCAAAAGGACAAGCGAATAGACAGTAACCACAACCAATACACAAGTCTTTATTGTGTAAAACAATGCCGTCTTCTGTCTGCACGAAACAGTCAGCAGGACAAACCGCCATACACGGCGCATCGCTGCAGTGCATACACGCGACAGAGATTGAGTTTTCACCCGGCTCACCATCGTTTAGGGTAACAACGCGACGACGTTGAATGCCCCATGGCACAGCTTCAGTATTTGCATTCTTACATGCAGTGACACAACCGTTACATTCGATGCAGCGTTTAGTGTCACAAAGGAATTTCATTCTAGCCATTTTGGGAATCCTTACGCTTTGCGAATATTACAGAGAGTCACTTTTGTTTCCTGCATCAAGGTGACAGGGTCGTAACCGTAAGTGGTTGCCGTATTAGCCGCCTCGCCGATAACGTAAGGCGCTGAACCTTCAGGATATTTATCAAGTAGACTCTCACCTTCAAATTTCCCACCAAAATGGAATGGTAAGAATGCAAGACCCGGCATAACGCGAGGGGTTACCATCGCTTTCACTTTAATACGACCTTTTTCTGCACCTTCAACCCAAACGTCATCGCCATCTTTGATGCCAAGATCATTTGCGTCTTTTAGGTTGATCTCAACAAACATCTCTTGTTGGAGCTCTGCAAGCCATGGGTTAGAACGCGTTTCTTCGCCACCACCTTCGTACTCAACCAAACGACCAGAGGTTAGGATAATCGGGTATTCTTTCGCCTTATCTTGCTCCTGGATTGATTTGTACAATGTTGGCAGGCGGAAAATCGATTCTTTATCATTCCACGTTGAATATTCAGCAAGAAGATCGCGACGTGGTGTGTAAAGAGGCTCACGGTGTAAAGGAACACGATCTGGGAACGTCCATACAATCGCACGTGCTTTTGCATTACCAAATGGGATACAACCGTGCTTAATCGCCACACGTTGGATACCACCAGACAGGTCGGTCTTCCAGTTTTTACCTTCTGCCGCAACTTTCTCTTCTGCCGTGAGGTCGTCCCACCAACCAAGCTGTTTAAGTAGCTTGTCAGTAAACTCTGGGTAACCATCTTTAATGTCACTGCCTTTTGAGTAGCTATCTACTGCAAGTAGGCTTTGACCTTCAAATTCAACACCGAAACGTGCACGGAAGTTACCACCACCCTCAGCAACGGTCTTAGACGTGTCATAAAGTATGTGAGTACCTGGATGTTTCATCTCAGGTGTACCCCAACATGGCCAAGGTAGACCGTAAGTCTCACCATTCGCTGGCCCGCCGATCGCTTCAAGTGTATCGAAGTCGAATGTGTGCCAGTTTTGTTGGTGTTCTTTCAAACGCTCCGGACTTTGACCTGTGTAACCGATTGTCCACATACCTTTGTTGAACTCGCGGGTAATATCTTCGATTACAGGCTGGTTATTCTCAACACGAATGTTTTTGAACAACTGATCAGCGATACCAAGTTTGCCCGATAGCAAGTACATGATTTCATGGTCAGGTTTGGAATCAAATAGTGGCTGAATAACCTGATCACGCCATTGGATTGAGCGGTTTGACGCTGTCACACTACCGTGCGTTTCAAACTGAGTCGTAGCGGGAAGTAGGTAAACGCCATCAGTACGATCGTTCATTACCGCAGCAACCGTTGGGTATGGGTCAACAATAACCATCATATCCAGTTTCTGCATTGCTTTTTTCATCTCAGGACCACGAGTCTGAGAGTTCACCGCGTGACCCCAGTAGAACATCGCGCGAATGTTTTCACGTTGGCGAATCTTGTCTTTGTTCTCCAAAACGCCATCAACCCAACGAGAGACAGGAATACCTGCACTGTTCATCGGTTTTTGACCGGCGTATGAATTGTTGTCGAATCGGCCGTGAACCCAATCGTAATCAAGATCCCAGACTTTCGACCAGTGTCGCCATGCGCCTTCAGATAGACCGTAGTAACCTGGCAGCGTGTCAGAAAGTACGCCTAGATCTGTTGCACCCTGTACGTTATCGTGACCACGGAAGATGTTCGCGCCGCCACCTGATTTACCCATGTTGCCGAGTGCAAGTTCAAGCACGCAATAAGCACGTGTATTGTTGTTACCCGTGGTATGTTGAGTCCCCCCCATACACCAAACGACACAACCTGGGCGGTTTTCAGAAAGTAGTTTCGCGGTTGCGTATACGTCAGCTTCCGCTACGCCCGTTACTCGCTCAACTTCCGCTGGGTTCCATTTCGATACTTCAGCCCGGATTTCATCCATACCGAATACACGTTGGTGGATAAATTCTTTATCTTCCCAGTTATTTGCGAATACGTGCCATAGAACGCCCCAAACGAACGCTACGTCTGTACCAGGACGAAGAGAAACATAGTGATCGGATTTCGCAGCAGTGCGTGTACGACGAGGATCCGCAACAACGATCTTACAATTGTTTTTCTCTTTCGCGATTAAGATATGTTGCATCGCAACCGGGTGCGCTTCTGCTGGGTTCGAGCCGATAAACAGCATCGATTTACAGTTGTGCATATCGTTGAAAGAGTTGGTCATCGCACCGTAACCCCAAGTGTTTGCTACACCGGCAACAGTTGTTGAGTGACAAATACGTGCTTGGTGGTCAACGTTATTGGTACCCCAAAGCGATGCCATTTTACGATACAGGTATGCCTGCTCGTTGTTGTGCTTTGCACTACCCAAGAAGTAAACTGAGTCAGGGCCTGATTCTTCACGAATTTTCAGTGCCTGCTGGCTGATTTCTTCTAACGCTTGCTCCCAAGAAAGCTTCTTCCACTTACCGTTTTCAAGTTTCATTGGGTACTTAAGGCGACGTTCGCCATGACCGTGCTCACGCAATGCAGCGCCTTTTGCACAGTGGCCACCAGCGTTAAACGGGTGATCAAATGCTGGCTCTTGATCAGTCCACACACCATTTTGAACTTCAGCGTAAACACCACAACCCACAGAACAGTGTGAACAGATAGTACGTTTCTGCTCAACTTTTGCTTCTGGATCGACACTTTTTGCTTGTGCTTTTTTCATCATGCCTGGTGCAAATAGGCTTGCACCAACGACGGCGCCACCAGCAGCTAGCGAGGTGTTTTTCATAAACGAACGACGAGAAACGCCAAGTTGATTCGTTTGTTTGCTCACACTGTCGGAGCGTTTGACAAGTTTCATCCGTTATCTCCTAAAGTGTGTTGTAGTAATCACGAATGTGTTGCGTTTCGCGATACCCTGTCTTCTTCACGTCTTTATCAGAAGGTTCAACCGTTTCTGAAGCGCTTGCCACTTTTGTTGTTCCAGCGACAACCGCACCAGCAACGGCAGCAGTTGTTAAGCCTTTCAGGAGGTCCCTACGGCTTGTGTTTATTTCTTTATTATCTTTCATCATTGCTTCCTTACCTTACGGTAGAACTGTGGGGGCATACGCCCCGCTATCGATATGACCAAGTACTGCTCGATTACTCGTAATCAGTGACGTTTTTCACATCAATTTTTAATTTGTGCTTACTGCTTTTTGTGTTTGCGCTAAAGCGAACCTGCTCTAGTGTTAAGAATGCTTCACACAATTGAGCGACTGGCTTGTAGAAGTTCACACTCTGTGCAGTTTCAAGTTGGCTTGTAAATAAAGTAAACCAAGGTGCGAGATGTTTATTAAATATCGCTTGTTGAAGCGCTTCCTCTTCACCTGATAACATTGACATTACTTCACAAAGTGCAGCAATGTGATCTTCCGGTTCTTTCACTTGCTCATCGCGCTCGATGCCAATCAATGCTAAATCCTGACGAATTTCTGCTAATGGCTTTTCCATTAACGATCCTGTTAAGTGCCATGAACCAAAAGGCATTACTTCACCACGACCAATACCAATGAAAAGGTCTTGGTATTCATCTTCAAGGGCTTCGCGATTTGACTCTTTCGCTGCTTGTTGCAAGGCGAGCCACGCTTTTTGCATTGCACTTTCTGATGGTTCAATTTCTAATGAGCTCAGAAATTCAATCATTTCAGACGTTGGTGCACCGCGAAAAAGGGCTGACAGAACTAAGTAGATCTCTGTTCTCAGTGTTTGTTCTTGTTCTAGTTGCGTATCCACTGCGAGCTCCTAGTATTTAAGTTGTTTCATTGGATCTGTCGCCATCGATTCAAACATATCGATCACACGACAGTCTTCACACATCGCAATACGGTTAATTGCCGCTTCATCTGAGAAATGAGAGTGACCTCGTAACTTAGTCTGGAGCATGTCAATCATAGATTGCGGTGCGAAAGGTTTGTGACAACGAACACATTCCGCTGCTTTTTCCTCATGAATAACAACCGCTTTCTGACGTTCTTCTTTTACCCAGTTCATGCGAGGTGTTAACGTCAGAACATTTTCAGGACATGCTTTTGCACATAAGCCACATTGAATACAGTCTTGTTCAACGAACTTAAGTGATGGCGAGTCTCCGTCAGTATGCAGAGCGCGTGTTGGACAAACCGCTACACAACTCATGCACAACGTACAATCTTTGCTTTCACAAGAAACATTGCCATAAGGTGCATTCGCTGGCAGCTCAACAATGTTTTCGACTGGAATACGTGAAGATGTCATAGCATCAAGCGCTGAAAATAAACGCTGACGCTTATTACCTTGTAGATCGCCTAACGCAAGATCGAACGGGTCAGTGCAAAGCGTTGGAGGACCTTCGCGTAGTGACTCTAAGTAAAGGATATCAATCGTTTCTTTTGCTATACCTAGTTGATCAAGCAGCTCTTGCGCGATACCTACTTCATTATTAAGTACACGAATGATGGTTTGCGGCATAAAACGAGAAGCCGCAAAAAGAACTTGAGTTGCACCGTTAACCAACGCAGCAAACCAAGTATCGATACCAATAGATGGTAGCTCTTCAACCACAATAGGAATCACGTTATCTGGTAGTGCTTTAAGTGCCATTACGTTATATGTTTCATGGCGAGAACTACAGATAAGAACGATAGGATCAAGTCCCCCAGCAAGCTCGTAATTCGCTAACGTACGCTCAATAAATTTCTGTGTTTCTTCTGGATTTGGTAGAGCGTAATGAATGGCTTCTGTTGGACAAGCCGTTGCACATGTACCGACACCTTGACAAAGGTAAGGGTTGATCTCAATTCGATGACCCGTTTTGTCACTACCCTCGCTTGATAACGCGCCAGCTGGACAAGCATCCACACAACGCTCACAACCTTTTACGCCGCGAGAGCTATGCGCACATAGATCGGTATTTAGACGAAAGAACTTAGGTTTGTCGAATGTACCCATCAACGTTGGGATTTCTTCAAGTGCTTCAGTAAGTTTTGGATAGCCACGGCCAACTGGGTAGTATCCAGGAACCGGAACTTCTTCTGACATACAGCTATTGAGGCAAAGATCCAAAACGATATCGAAACAATCACTATTGATTGCAACTTTCGCTAAGTTATTTGTTAGCCCATTATTTTCAATAAGAACTTCAAATGTACCTAAGAACCCAGATACCTGAACAGAATTTGCATAATACAGACCAGCGTTTTCCCCTTTCTCACCATCCGTAGAAAGTAAAGTCACGCTATTCATTTGAGACAATTGTGCGGCTGCACTCTCAATGATCGCTGTTGGACCAACAATCAGTGTATTACCACCACTTTCGTAGCTCACCGTTGGTGGGATAAGGTTCGTCAACTCTACGGTATTATCAAAAGCATACAGGCGTGCTTTACCGTTATTGGAAGTTGCTTGTTCTAATAATTGTTTCAACATTGCTCGGTTCCATCTATGAACATGGATAGTCTTTTCCATCTTTCATTGTAGTTAGCAGGGACAATTCTGCTGTCCAACTTGTCAGTAACTACCCTTTTGAGTAGTACATCCATGGGTTTATGGATTGCCCCTTTTACTGTTTACTTCAACAAAACTGGTAATGCCCGTTTATAGCAAATGTCGTGCCAATTAGATTATGTCTATTTATCAGCTAATTATCGTCTTTTTGTAAAAAAGTTAAGTGTAAAAAAACCGACCGAGACATTTTGTCCCAGTCGGTTCATTGCGTGTTTAGTCAAAATGTACCTATTCTTTGTGTGGTATATTTTGTCCCATTTCTTCACTGTTAAATTTCGTCTCTGGAATACCATTTTTATCAGATACTGTTTTTATATACAGATCTTTTTCTTCTTCGAGAGTTACCTCACTTTCCGAGAGTTCTGATTCAACCGCTTCAACATCACTTTCTGTATTAGATTCAATAGCTTGAGCATTGTCTTCCACAGGCTCTTCTACTGCTTCATCTTCCGTTTCCTCTTTCACCCAATTACGCAGTGTTTCTGCTACGCCCTCTGATAGTGACTTAAGGTTACTGTAGTCGTCATCATAATCGTCTAAACCATCACGAATATTGAACTCTTCAGATAAAAACATTTTACGCAATGCCGCTTTCTTAACACTTTCTGATGCTTCAGAGACCAATAGCTGTGCAACGGACATTTCTTCTGGCTCTGTTGGCTCAGATGTCGTGCTTTCAGTAGGCGCCACCGTCGTTTCTGCTTGTTGAACGTCGGCCTCATCCGTTGATTGTGCTTGTGCTACTTCTGCTTCGGTAGAATCACTAGCCGTGAATGCCTCTGCTTCTACCTGCTCTGTTGTTGACTCTTCTAACTTACGTTTCGACCAACGGCTAAAAAAACTAGTTGCCATTCGCTCTACCCGCTCCTTTGCGTTTTTTGCGTCTTACTTCAATCAGTTCACCATGACGGCCTATGAATGCTTCCATCCACGCTTGTACCGCCAAAGGCATGTCATTAGACAATACTAAATTGTCACCATCCATATACTGCGCTGCAACTGTTTGTGAGGCTGTCAGCAGTTGAATGGTTGGTTGTACACCGGAGTCCTCGTTATCCATCACTAAAAAGAGTTTTGGCTGCTGTGAACTTAAATTGAAACGATAATCAGAGCGTTCGTCTTTGTGTAACTGAAGTAGACACACATGCTGAGCCTCTTCCGTTGGGGCGATATCAAACGCCATAAGTTGCCATTGAGTCGTTACCCAAATACCAGTCGTAATTTCATGTTCAACTAACTCGATGCCAATTGGCCATGATGCTTCTGTTTTTTCGAATTCTGTTCCAAACTCTTTTGTATCCGACATAACTCACCCAATTTTATACGTTGTTTTCGTTTTAATCCCGCAACTGAAAGCAATAAACAAGCCAAAGTAACAAGTGCCACCAAACAATTCATAATAACCCATTCGCAATAAACCGTTCAAAATAAACAAGCGGCAACAAACAAGCCCGTTTACACTCACAATTACGTGAACCATCAATACAACCCTAGTAAAACTGTCATTTATATCCTGTTTTATTCGTGCGAGAGTCTCGGATTAACCTAAAATTGACAGAAACCGAGCATTTTGTTGCTTAATGGCTATGTTGGAATAAGAATTGCTTTACGAATTTTGAAATAACAAACGACTTATCGATGAGAGTATTACGTGACTCTCTTATTCATCAGGACATGACTGTGGTAAAACCAAACATTATCAAAACCAGTGAGAATCCCCTTCAAACCATCGAAGTAGAAGTATATGACGAGTATGGAGAAAAGCTCACCAAGCAAATTGCCTGTGAACGCCCTCTTACGGTTATGCTCAATTGGAAAGAAATCGTCACACTAATGACGCTTGGTTCCCGTCCAGAAGCACTGGTGTTAGGTTATTTAAAGAATCAGAGCTTTCTTTCAGATCCTGAAGCGATTGAATCGGTGATTATTGATTGGGAAACCCACTCTGCTGCCGTAATCACCAAAGAAAATACAGAACACTTAGAAAGTGCGTTAAAGAAGAAAACCGTAACGTCAGGTTGCGGTCAAGGCACGATGTACGGCAATGTAATGAAGCAACTTGAAGATTATCAAGTTCCTCAAGTACCACTTAAACAATCAGAGATCTACACCGCATTAGAAGCGCTTACACATTATAATGATACCTACAAAAAAGCCGGCGCAGTGCATGGCTGTGCGGTATGTAAAGGTAATGAAGTGCTGTCTTTTGTGGAAGATGTTGGTCGTCACAACGCGGTTGATACGTTAGCTGGTGAAATGTGGCTAAACCAAGAAACAGGTGACGACAAAATTTTCTATACTACCGGCCGCCTGACTTCAGAGATGGTGATTAAGGTTGCTCAAATGGGCATTCCTGTTTTGTTATCTCGCTCAGGCGTAACCCAAATGGGGTTAGATTTGGCGAAAAAATTCGGCATTACCACGATAGCACGTGCTAAAGGGTTACGTTTCCAAGTCTTCACCGGTGCAGAAAAAATTGATTTCGATGTGAAAGGGAATCAATAGCGTCACACCTATTCATCAAGTAAAATGAAAAAGTGTAATAATACAGATTCACAAAGGATGTGAACTATGTACAACGATCAACTGTGGGATTATCTACTCACCCCTAGCGGGCTTATTATTTCAATGTTGATTACTTTCGGCCTAGTTGGAATCGTTGCCTACCTGACGAGGCAGTTTAAGGATTGATACTGACATAAAAAAAGACCTCATATCGAGGTCTTTTTTGTTATCAAGTTTTTACTAGAACATCATTAGCCTACGATACCACGAGACGCAAGGAACTCTGAGTAAGTGCCCTTAAAGTCTGTGATTTTACCATCGCGGATTTCGATGATACGTGTTGCTAGTGAGTCTACGAATACACGGTCGTGCGATACGAAGAACAATGTGCCTTTGTACTGCTCTAGTGCCGTGTTCAATGATTCGATCGATTCCATGTCCATGTGGTTGGTTGGTTCGTCCATTAGCAGCATGTTTGGTTTGTGCATCATTAGCTTACCAAGCAGCATACGACCTTGCTCACCACCAGACAGTACTTTCACAGACTTCTTAATGTCGTCTTGACCAAACAACATACGACCTAGGAAGCTACGAACCACTTGCTCGTCATCGCCCTCTTGACGCCATTGACCCATCCAATCAGTTAGGTTTAGGTCTTCTTCAAACTCATGAGCGTGATCTTGCGCGTAGTAACCGATGTTTGCGTTTTCAGACCATTTGAACTCACCAGTACGTGGCTCTAGTACACCAGCAAGCGTGTTTAGTAGGGTTGTTTTACCCACACCGTTCTCACCGATGATAGCAACACGCTCACCTACTTCGAAAATCGCATTGAAGTTTGCAAACAAGTCGTCTTCAAAACCTTGGCTTAGGTTTTCAACAATCAGAGCGTTACGGAATAGCTCTTTAGACTGTTCAAAACGAATGAATGGGTTTTGACGGCTCGACGCTTTCACTTCATCAAGTTTGATCTTGTCGATTTGCTTAGCACGAGAGGTTGCTTGTTTTGCCTTTGATGCGTTTGCTGAGAAACGCGCAACGAACGTTTGAAGTTCAGCGATTTGTGCTTTCTTCTTCGCGTTGTCGCTTAATAGACGTTCACGAGCTTGAGAAGCCGCCGTCATGTATTCATCATAGTTACCTGGGTAAACACGTAGCTCACCGTAATCTAAGTCAGCCATGTGCGTACATACTGAGTTTAGGAAGTGACGGTCGTGCGAGATGATGATCATGGTGCAGTTACGTGCGTTAAGCGTGTCTTCCAACCAACGGATCGTATCCATATCCAAGTTGTTGGTTGGTTCGTCTAGTAACATTACGTCTGGATCAGCAAACAGAACCTGAGCTAGAAGCACACGAAGTTTCCAACCTGGAGCGACTTCACTCATTAGGCCGAAGTGTTGCTCCATTGGAATACCCACAGCAAGAAGAAGCTCACCTGCTTTCGCTTCTGCCATGTAACCGTCCATTTCAGCAAACTCTACTTCTAGGTCCGCAACTTTCATGCCGTCTTCTTCGCTCATTTCTGGCAAAGAGTAGATACGGTCACGCTCTTGCTTCACTTCCCATAGTTCTTTATGACCCATGATTACCGTATCGATAACCGTGAACTCTTCATAAGCGAACTGGTCTTGGTTCAGTTTTGCAACGCGCTCGTTTGGATCGTAGCTTACGTTACCGCTAGTTTGCTCTAGCTCACCGCTCAAGATCTTCATAAAGGTTGATTTACCACAACCGTTAGCCCCGATTAAGCCGTAGCGGTTACCTTCGCCAAACTTAACTGAGATGTTTTCAAATAGCGGCTTAGCGCCAAATTGTTGAGTAATATTCGCTGTGGAAATCAAAACCTTTACCTTAGCAATTCAAGTTTATTGGGAAAAACCGCGCAACGTTACTGCTTAAGGCTACTTACTGCAAGTTTTGTTTTTATTAATTAGTGAGAAAAACCATCTTCCCGACCGTATTTTTGAGAATTCGCTAACAAAAAGTGCGTACTTTTGTATAAAAACCAACCTCTCATCTCAAGTTTGATACAGGCACTTACCTATGACACAGGCCTGACATAATTGTTCGCTTGATTCTTATAGTGCGACCTTTCCATTCATTCTGTATGCAATCTTATTACTGCCCACCTTATTGCTTTAATGCGCTCATTAAGCGGATCGCAATATTCTCCTGCAGTAACTTACGAAAACTCGCATATGGCAATAAAACAACTACACTAACTCTAACCTTATAAGTTTTAAGAGAATTTTATGCATTCTATGGTGCGCTTTTTAATGTTAATTGGCCTCGTACTTTCTTTGCCGGCTCATGCAAAGTGGGAGTATGAATTTCAGCCAGAGCCTCAAGTACAACCCGTAGCACAAGAAATTGCTCAGGAAATAAATCAATTACCTGAGCAATTATTCATGTCTGACCGTGATAAACGTAAAGTCAATCAACTGCTAAACGCTGTTATTCACGAACAGCGTAAACAAACTCTGATTTTCGATGAGCGCTTAAATACCTTTCGTGAATCAGGTGGTGATAAGGAGTGGTTCGATACTCAATCTGCGCATTTAACCCTTAACAGTCTTGGGCAAAGTAAAGAGCACCTATTAGAGTTAGCGGACCCTATAACGCATGACAAACTCACCGGATTCGGCCCTTATGGTGTGACTCAATTTAAACAGGAGTGGCATCAAACCAAACTTAACGCCGAGTACCTACTGTACTTCCAAGTTCGTTCGTTCCAATCTCTGGTTCAAGAGATCCTTATTTCACCGATCCCTGTGGTGTGGGCAGGAATTAAAGTACTGTTCATCTATTTTGGTTTGGTGTGGTGGTTAACCAATAGTAAACGCATCATTACCCTGTTTCGAGAAACCCAACTCGATAATGTCGCCAAGCCCCCAATTTGGGTTCGCATGATTTGGTACATCAGCCGAGCGCATCGCGCAATTGCTTGGCTGATTGCGATTACACTCTCGCTTCGCGTACTTTCACAGATCCCAAGTTTGCAGCACCTAATTATTCTAGAAATTTTTACTTGGTGGGTATTAGGCGGATCTATTGCGATCAGCTTTATTCTGGAGTTTGCTTATCGTAACAGTCGCAGTACGAGCCAAGAAGTCATTGCCCTGCGCCTTTCAACCATTCGTCGCTATGTATGGAGCGCTATCGTGGCGGGTGTCATTCTTCAAATATCCGTTCGCACACTTGGCAAAGGCACCATTTACTCTTGGATTTACAGCGCACTGTTTTTCTGGTTTGTGTTGGTGACGCTATCAGTGTTGCGTCTATGGCGGAAGAAAGTCTTCGAAGTCGCAGAGAAGCTCTCTGAACGTCCAGTTTGGGTGAACTGGTCTATTCGCCGCAAAGACACCTTGTTCTTAAGCATCATCGGTACAGCAATTTGTGCGGTGTGGATTACGCTGCATAGCTTTAAACATCGTATCGTGGCAATGCTTTCTAATTACACCATGTTTAGCCAAGCATTGGCGTACTTATTCCGTATCGAAGTCGCCAAACAAACCGGCAATAACGGTACTGACACCAATCTAGTGCGCATTAAAGGTGATCAAGCGTTCGAATATGTTCTACCAGGTAGCGAAAACAGTGAATTGGTCGAGTACGCCTCCGATGAAATCAAACAGCTTTCGAAGTATCTACTGACAGACAGCCCCGCAGTGTGTGTTATTTCAGGTGAGCGAGGCATTGGCACAACCACATTCTTGCGTACGATCTTGAGTAAAGTTAAAAATGCCGAGCCACTTTATTTAAACTGCCCCTATGCCGGTTACAACGAGTTACTGAAAGAGCTAGCAACCTCCCTAGGCCTAGAAGCAGAAGCCACAGAGATACAAGTTCTTGCTCACCTACGCAAAAGTGACACGCCGTATCTCATTGCAGTTGATAATGCGCAGCGTTTAGTAAAACCCATGGTCGGAGGGCTAAGCGGTTTAATCAAGCTGACTAACTTACTTCGTCGATCTAAAAAGAATCATCGCGTGGTTATCGCGATTGAAAAAGCGAGTTGGCGCTTTGTCGATCGTGCTCGCGGAGAGCGTCTTCTATTTGATTGGGTTGAGTTTATGCCTCGTTGGAGTGAAAAACAGCTTTGTGCGCTCTTTGATAGCCGAATTAACCAAGAAGTAGAAAATCCAGTGACGTTTGATGGTTTGGTGGTTCCAAAGCAATGGGACCAAGAGGAGATCACCGAAGAAGAGCGTGCAAAACAAGGTTTCTATCGCATTCTTTGGCATTACGCTGATGGTAACCCTACGGTTGCTTTGCGTTTCTTCCGACTCTCTCTTCGTCAAAATAAAGAGACACAACACGTGGTGGTGCGTTTATTCCATGCACCAGAGTCACAAGAACTAGAAAAAATGCCGAAACCCATGTTAGCTGTACTTCGCTCCATTGTTCAGCTCGAAGTCGCGTCGCCAGAGGAACTGTCGGACTGTACTCAGCTTAGTATTGCAGAAGTCATTGGCACTCTTCGCTACTTTCAAAGCCGTGGTTTTATTGAGTGGGGAGAGGACAAAGCTCGTGTTTCTGACCATTGGTTCCGCCACATTACCAACGTTCTTGACCGTCAACATTTATTGGTGAAATAACGATGAAAAAACTACTCACCGTATTCGCTCTATCAGTATTGAGCACTTCCACTTTCGCCTCGGAAGAAATCGCGAGTGTGGACAATATCTCGCAAATCGCAAGCTTGATCCGTTGGAGTGGCGTGTTCTTTTCTATTATCGTCATTGCATGTACTTGGCTGTTACTTAAATTCATGAGTTCGATGGTAGAGAGCATCGGTAGCCAGTTTGTGCAATATCGAATGGTGCTGCAAAAACTGCAATCGTTCTTGCAATTCTTTATCTATTTAACCGCAGGCTCTGTCGTATTTATGATGAGCTTTCGCATCAATGACCAAATCCTCGCATTGATTGGCGGTACGCTGGCCGTTTCCGTTGGTTTTGCGATGAAAGACCTCGCAGCATCATTCATCGCGGGGATGACCGTGATGGTTGACCGTCCGTTTCAAGTTGGTGACCGCGTCACGTTTGAGGGGAACTACGGCGATGTGATTGCAATTGGTTTGCGTTCGGTCCGTATGCGTACGTTAACCGATGACATCATTACTATTCCGAACAACAAATTCTTAAGCGAAGTGGTTGTCAGTGGTAACTACGGTGCTTTGGATATGCAGGTTGTGATTCCGTTTTATGTCGGGATGAATGAAGACATAACCCTCGCCCGTGATCTCATTCAGGAAGCCGCCTCTTCAAGTCGCTATATCCACCTACCAAAGCCAGTAACGGTATTAGTGAAACAGACGATAACCGATAACTACCTTGCGATTCAACTAACCTGTAAAGCATACGTAGTCGATACCGCATACGAGAAGCTGTTTGAAACTGACATTACCTTACGTGTAATGAAAGAGTTTAAGAAGCACGGTATCAACCCACCGAAAATTGCTGTGCATACGGGATAAATGGGCACTACTGCTTATTAACCTCATTAACCTCATTAACCTCATTAACCTCAGCAACCGATTAGCCGATACTAAAAGGGTCAGTGATAACACTGACCCTTTTTCTTATCATTTTTCTGTGTGGCGATGTCAAAATATCTGGTGCTAACAACAAGTTAAGCGATATTGGTCACTTCAAGTAGCAGCTCGGCTTTCTTCGGCAGGTAGATACTGAACGTACTTCCCTTGCCCCATTCCGACACCGCTTTTAACTCACCGCCAGTTTGGCTCAAAATACTTTGTGAAACGGATAACCCAAGGCCTGTACCATCTCGTTTGGTGGTATAAAACGGCGAGAAAATACGGCTTAAGTTTTCTGGTTTGATACCACAACCCTCATCGGTAACATGAATCACCGTGCCTTTGATGTCGCCGTCTTCAACCCAATCTTCGCTGATAACAGTCAACTTACCTTGACCATCCATAGCATGAATCGCATTCATTTGCAGGTTCACCAGTATTTGCAATAAATGATGGCGATTTACCTCTACTGGTGTATGGGCCTGCAAGAGCGTGACAAACTCTATGTGTCGCTTCTTGGTACCCGTTTTCACCAAGGTGATACTCTCGTCGACAATTGGGTTGACGTGTTGCCATGTTATTTCATCCTGTACACCACCTTGACGACTGTACTGCAACAAACTTCGCGTGATATTACGAATACGGTCAATCTGGGTATGAATAGCATCCAGCTCTTCTTGAACACGTTGGGCATCTTCTCCTAACTCAAACTGGATCAACTCTACATTGCCCAGTATCACTGCACTCGGATTGTTGATCTCATGTGCAATACCAGCCGTTAGTTCGCCTAATGCAGCCAGCTTCTCATGTACAACCAACTTGTTCCGAGTCTGGTTGAGCAATTGGATATGTAACTCTAGCTCTGCGGTTTTTTCTTCAAGACTCGCCGTACGTTTCTGAACTTTTCTCTCTAGCTCGTTTGCCGCAAATTGAAGTTCATTTTTACGCTGCCTTAGTAGGTCCAGCATGTTGTCAAACTGCTTCGCTAGTTGTGCTAACTCATGCTCATCGTCAAGATCCAGTGGTCCAATGCGTGTTTCTTTCCCCAATTGAATCATCTTAACAACGCGATGAATGTGTTCGATCGGATTAAATAACTCTCTAGAGCCACGATAAACCATGACTCCAGAAATAAAGAGCAACAGGACAGTAATGACACTAATTTCAACAATGTTGGTCATGTACGCTTTCACAAATGGCCACATCAAGTAACCGGTATAAAGCATGCCAATAACATTGTCGTATTGGTCTTTGATTGGCTGATACGCGGTGATATACCAAGCGTCATACACATAAGCACGATCGACCCATTGCTTACCCTCTGCCAGTACCTGGTCGTACACCTCACTACTCACTCGCGTGCCAACCGCACGCCCCACACGTTGGTCACTGTCCAGTGGTACGTTGGTGCTCACACGTAAATCATCCAAAAATACGGTAATTGTGCCTACAGGACGGAGTAAATCTTGATCGCCCAGATAGATAAGGTCGCGAATTTGGTCTACCAACATCGTGCTGTTGTTTAGCAATATCCCCCCATCCAAGAAGCCGATCAAATCATTCGCTTGATTGTATACCGGAATCACTGTGCGACTCACAAGACCGCGCACTTCTACGCTTCCATCTTTAAGAATCGGCACTTCTGCACGTTTCGCCAGATCTGGGTCTAACCGCTCTAACTCCGCTTTATCTAGCACATCGAAGAATGATTCCCGCTTAGTGAGATCCATAAAACGAAATTTGTTTTCTATTGAATCAACACGTTGGAAAGACAGGAAATCCAAATCGTAACGTTTCTTTTGCTCTGTCACCCACGGCTGAAGCTTCGTCTGAGGGAGATTTTGGTTAATGCGCGTCCTAAAATCATAAGACTCAGCAAATGACTTAACGTAATTCGCCTGCTTTTGCTGTAGTAAGGTAATACTATTGTTGGCCACGCCTAGACGTTCAGACACATCGAGCAATGCGTTTTGCCATGTATAGTGGATAGACCAATAAATCGTAATTCCAATCAGTGCAATAAGCGTCAAAAATATAGGCGCAGAGGTAAGAATCAATAAGCGATATCGCACCATGGTTCTAAAACGGTGTGTCCACTTAGTCACGCTTTTACTCTGCCAACTATTCGGCATATCCCTCACCCTCAGAATCCCATTCTTTGTACTTGCGTTCTAACGTCTTACGCGCGACACCCAAATCGCGTGCAGCTGCCGATTTATTACCATCATGGAGATTTACAATCTGTTGAATGTGCGCCTTTTCTACGTCTTTTAAAGTCCATGTGTTAGGATAGCCCTCGCCTGAATGTTCTGAGAGTTCGATACTCTTCGGTTGAACATTGTTCTGTTCTGTTTGGTTAGGCGCATTTGTGATTACTGGTTTACCACCGAGTTCACGCCAATGGTGTGCAGGCGGTTTGCCTAATAAGATACAGCGCTCTATTAGGTTTTTAAGCTCACGTATGTTGCCCGGCCATTCATATTCACTCATGGCTTCCATATCTTCGTGTGCCCACTTTGGTGCTTGCATACCCAATTCACGGGTCAGCATATTGCTAAAGTAAGGAACCAGATCGAAAAGATCGGCTTTTCGTTCACGTAATGGCGTGACTTCAATTTTAAGCACGTTCAAACGGTAGTAAAGATCGCTACGAAAATGCCCTTTATTGACTTCTTCTTGCAGATTTCGGTTAGTTGCGGCGACGATTCGGACATCAATACTGATCTCTTTTTCAGAACCAACCGGACGAATGGTACGTTGCTCTAACACTCTCAATAGTGAAGCTTGCATGGACAATGGCATTTCACCAATTTCATCCAAAAACAAAGTACCGCCGTTCGCTACGCGAAACAGACCTTCACGTGATTTCTTCGCACCTGTAAATGCACCTGAAGTATGACCAAACAACTCACTCTCAAGAAGCTCAGGGGCAATTGCGCCACAGTTCAACGGAACAAAAGGGCCAGAACGTCCGCTCGCTTGGTGGATGCCTCGAGCGACTAACTCTTTACCTGTTCCCGACTCACCCTCAACCAAAACGGAAGCACGCGATGGTGCAAATTGAGTAATAAGCTGCTTTAGTTCATGGGTTTTATCGGAGCTGCCAATGATTTCTGAATTGTTGTAGCGCTGATAATCACGCTTCATGACATATTGCATGCGTTCATTCAAGCGACGATCCATGCATCGACTAACGGCTTTAAGCATTTGCTCTAAGTTAAATGGTTTAAGAATAAAGTCTGATGCCCCTAGCTGAAGTGCTCGGATAGCGATTTCTAGATCCGCATAACCGGTCATAAAAATAACATCGGCGCGTTTGTCGTCATCTTCAAACGCTTCTTCCCATTCAATCCCTGAACGACCTGGTAAATTGATATCTAACAGGATCAAATCGTAATGGCCTGCACAACGTAATACTTCTGCGTCTTCGATGCTTCCTGCGGTATCAACTTGCGAAAATAATTTACCCAAAGCTTTTTTCAGGATTGCTTGCATGCCGAGTTCATCATCAACGACGAGTACTGAAAATGCGTTATATTGTTGATGTGTACTAATATGGGATTGAGTAGACATATTTACCCCAGTTGGATTCAGATGGGACAGAGTGTACCAAGTTTGAGTCGAGATACCCTACAAAAAGTGCGACATTTTGTACCAATTCTAATTTTTATGCAAATAAGTCCATGAATTAGCGCATAAATCCAACCTTTTTCGCTTGTAAAATGTTGGCATCTTGTTTGCTATAAAGAGATTCCAAGTGACCTCAGGATGCGGGACTGCTTTTGGCACGATAAACCGTGCTTAGGGGGCAATACCCAACCACATTCTCTCACCCTAAGGTGACTTGTAATTTGAGCGCGCTCTGACGCTCTGGCGACTTCTTCAGTTTATCTAGACTCTAGAAGCCAAAAATCATTGGAAAGGAAACAAATAAAAATGAAAAAAATTGCGCTGACATTGGCCGCAACGTCAATCACTCTTGTAAGCTACTCTACTTTTGCGGCTCAAGATGGCGAACACATTCGTCTGGCTACCACGACAAGTACTTATCATTCAGGCCTACTAGACTACATCCTTCCACAATTTGAAAAAGACACCGGTTACAAAGTCGACATCATCGCAGCAGGTACTGGTAAAGCGCTAAAAATGGGTGAAAATGGCGACGTAGACCTAGTGATGACTCACGCACCTAAGGCTGAGGGGCTCTTTGTTGAAAAAGGTTACGGCGTTCTTCCACGTAAACTGATGTACAATGATTTTGTTATCGTTGGTCCTAAATCGGATCCCGCTCAAGTAAAAGACGACAAATCGGTGTTGGACGTTTTCAAAGAAATTGCTGACAAAGATGCCGTCTTCATTTCTCGTGGCGACGATTCAGGCACTCACAAAAAAGAATTGGGTATCTGGGCACAAACAAAAATGGAACCTAACTTTGGTGGCTACCGCAGCGTCGGTCAAGGTATGGGTCCAACACTCACCATGGCGGCAGAAATGCAAGGTTACACCATGTCAGACCGCGGTACTTGGCTGGCTTACCAAAACAAACTGGATCTTGCGATCCTTTTCCAAGGCGACAAAGCACTGTTCAACCCATACCAAGTTATTTTGGTCAATCCAGAGCGATACCCAACCATCAATTACCAAGGTGCAAAAGCATTCAGTGATTGGTTGGTGAATCCTCGTGGTCAGGAGCTGATTAATAGCTTCCGTCTAAACGGGAAACAGTTATTTGTTGCGGATGCTGAGAGCAAATAACGCAGTATGAATCTTGCTGATACAACACTGGAAGCCCTGCGCTTATTAGTGAATTTTGATACAGACCTATGGGAGATCGTCGCGGTCTCCTTTAGTGTTTCTATTACGGCAATATCTTTAGTGATATTACCATCAATCTTGATGTCTTTCGTCCTCGCCTATACCGACTTTCGTGGTAAATGGTTTTTGTTGTCGATTGTGAACACCTTGCAAGCCGTACCCACCGTTGTGATCGGCTTATTGCTTTACATGCTGCTATCACGTGCTGGCCCTTGGGGAGGCTGGCAAATGCTGTTTACCCAAAAGGCGATGATATTCGGTCAAATGATCATCTGTTTTCCAGTTCTCGTTTCGATGATGCACGGTGCGCTGCAATCAAGTGATCGCCGTATTGTGGAAACCGCGATTACGTTAGGCGTCTCGATGCCGCGTATCGCTGCTACTATGATCTGGGAGACTCGATTTCCTATCATGGCAGCGGTTATCGCAGGGTTTTCACGCATCGTGACCGAGGTGGGCTGCTCAATGATGATTGGAGGCAACATTATGGGTGTGACGCGAAATATACCCACTGCAATTGCATTGGAAAGCAGCAAAGGTGCGTTTGCACAAGGCGTTGCACTGGGAATTGTATTACTATCGTTAGCGTTAGCGCTTAACTTCCTCTTATCAAGCATGAGAGGCAAAGGCTATCTAAGAACATGAAGCAAGCAATCGACTCGCCTTCAACCCAATATAAGGGTGTATTATGACTATTAAAGTAACCGCCGAGCAATTGTCCATGCGATTTAAGGAGCGTGTGCTTTTTCACATCCCTGAGCTTGCCATTGGACCAAACGATGCGATTTACCTAAAAGGTGATAATGGCGTTGGTAAAACGACTCTACTTAAAATCCTAGCTGGCCTCTTGAAAGCGTCGACAGGTAAAGTTGTCGCGCCAAAAGATACTTGGTTAAAAAAATGGACGCGTCGTAGTGGTCGTGTCGATGTTATTTACCTCCATCAGTCTCCTTACCTTTTCGATGGCACTGTCTATGACAATGTTGTTTATGGAGTGAAATATCAACAAAACACCGCGAATGATAAGCGAGCACAGGTCATCAATGCATTGCGCATGGTCGGCTTGGAAACATTAGCGGATGAGCACATCTCTGTTTTATCTGGCGGAGAAAAGCAACGCGTGGCCATGGCAAGAGCGTGGATACTTAAACCGTCAATTCTATTAATGGACGAGCCGAGTGCCTCTCTCGATCAAGAATCTATTGAACGCCTTGTCATCATGGCAAAAGATCTTCTAGATCGTGGTTCAAGCATCGTGATCACAAGTCACCAAGCCAATGCATTGACGGATTTATGTAAAAAACAGTGGTGGATAAAAGACAAGACTTTGGTAGAGTCTCCACTGTTGTATGTCATACCAAAAGAAACATCCCAAGAGAACGCATATGCTTCAGCCAACACAAACTAGTTGGGTCATATTGGCTGGTGGACAAGCCAGCCGTATGGGTGGAAAAGATAAAGGTCTGATTGAATTGAATCAGAAGCCACTCATTGAACACGTTATCGAACGTTTATCACCGCAAACTCCTCGCATTTTGATCAATGCGAACCGAAACCAAGACGCTTACCGCATCTATGGTCTCGTTTTTGGTGACCAATTTGAAAACTTCCCTGGCCCAATGGGTGGAATCCATGCGGGCTTAGTCCATGCAGAGACCGATTGGGTTGGTTTTGTTCCTTGTGATAGCCCACAAATCAACACCGATCTGGTCGAGCGTTTCTGCCAAGCAGTAAAAGAAGATACTGATATTTTGGTTGCACATGATGGTGACCATCAGCAACCCGTCTTCACACTTTATCACAAGCGCGTGCTGCCAAAACTGACCGCGTTTTTAGAACGTGGCGATCGTAAGATCATTTTACTCTACAAAGAGTGCAACACCAGTTACGTTGACTTTAGTGACTCACCAAACTGTTTCGTCAACTTGAATACCCCAGAAGAACTGGCGCAATTTGGACAACTCGAATCATGAAACACACGCTAAACATCCCTATTCTTGGTTTTGCTGCCTATTCTGGTACAGGCAAAACCACTTTGCTTGAAGCATTACTACCGAAGTTAACCGAAGCGGGTCTGCGCATTGGCATGCTCAAGCACGCACACCATAACTTTGATGTCGACCAACCAGGCAAAGACAGCCACCGCTTACGCAAAGCCGGCGCATCACAAATGCTGATCTCTTCTCGTAACCGTTTTGCTTTAATGACAGAAACGCCTGAATCGGAATCCGAATTTGATTACTTACTGACGCGTTTCGATCAAGATAAACTTGATGTGGTTTTAGTTGAGGGCTGCAAAAACATTGCTTTTCCTAAGATTGAATTGCATCGTGAAGAAGTCGGCAAACCTTGGCTTTACCCGCATGATGCAAACATCATCGCGATTGCTTCAGACAGTGGCGAGTTGGAATCTGAACTGCCACAAATGAACATCAACGATCTCGATGCCATCGCTCAGTTCGTTCTTCAGTATGTTCAAGAAGCGAACGCGCCAAAGAGTAAAGAGAAAGAAGCCACTTGCTGTGATACGCTCTCTCCTGCTTTCCTTTCCGTGGTTCAAGGCCAAGAAAAGATCCTATCTTTGGTGAACACGGTTGCTGAAACCGAAGCGTGCAAGATTGAAGATGCGTACGGTCGTGTGCTTGCCGACCATGTGGTGTCACCAGTGAATGTTCCGCAATACACTAACTCAGCAATGGACGGTTACGCGATTCGTGGCGATGATGTTGATCGTGACAGCTATCAAATCGTTGCTGAAGTGCTCGCTGGTCACGCTTACGACCAACCTCTTGAAGCAGGTCAAGCAGTCAAGATCATGACGGGCGCACCAACACCTATCAACGGCGATACGGTAGTAATGCGTGAACAAGCTTCCCAAAACGGCGACACTGTCACGTTCAATGGTGCAACCATCAAAGCAGGTCAAAACGTTCGCCAAGCGGGTGAAGACCTAGCAATTGGTAGCGACGTGTTTACCGCAGGGACTCGCCTCGCCTCTCCTGAAATGGGCATGATTGCTTCTCTTGGTTTTGGTGAAACGAATGTGTTCCGCAAGTTGAAAGTTGCTGTGTTCTCTACCGGTGATGAAGTGCAAGCGCCGGGCACTGAGCAAAAAGCGAATTCAATCTACGATTCAAACCGTTTTACCATCATGGGTATGTTAGAGAAACTCGGTTGCGAGATCTTAGATTTCGGCATTTTAGAAGACAACGAACAACTCATGATTGAAGCGCTAGAGAACGCCTCAGAAAAAGCTGACGTGGTCATGACGTCTGGCGGCGTATCCGTTGGTGATGCAGACTACATCAAACTTGCATTAGACAAACTGGGTCAAATTGATTTCTGGCGTATCAACATGCGCCCTGGTCGTCCGCTTGCGTTCGGTCAAATCAACGATAAGCCTTTCTTTGGTTTACCGGGTAACCCTGTGGCTGTGATGGTTTCATTCATTAACTTTGTCGAGCCTGCACTGCGTAAGATGCAGGGTGAACAAGGTTGGAAGCCACTCAAAGTCAGCGCAATTGCGACAGAAAATCTGCGCTCTCGCCAAGGCCGTACCGAATTTAGTCGTGGTATTTACGAGCTAGACGAAACAGGTCGTTTAACGGTTCGCACAACGGGCAAACAAGGCTCAGGTATTCTGCGTTCAATGAGTGAGGCAAACTGTTTAATCGAAATCTCCCCGGCTGTTGATACAGTAAAAGCAGGAGAAAGCGTGACAATCATCCCGCTTCAAGGCAGAATCTAGGCCGATTCAGAATTCAAAGGTCAGCGTGTCTGGCCTTTTTATTGATTACAGAAAAACTTTTCAGAGAGACAGCTATGGCTCGCACCATTCTTTACACTTACAAAGACCAAGACAAAGAACTGACGTTCTCATACGAGCAACACCGTAACATTCAAGAAGCGGTTGCAGAAGCGGAAGGTATCGACATCACTGAGTTCCTAAAGATGGAGCAGCAAATCGAAGCAGTATCTGACACAAAAGCGGTTCGTAACTACCGCGACAATCATTTCAGAAAATTAGGCTTTAGCAAAATCACCCTAGCTCAAAAAGAAAACTTGGGCGTAGGTAAAAAGAAAAAATAAGCCTAGTGGCCATTACTTCAAGTCTGGTGACCATTGCTCAAACCCTAGTGTGCATGGCTTAAACCTAGTGACAAGCGTTTAAAATAAATAAAGCCTTGCTGAACACAGCAAGGCTTTCGATGATAATTTCTACGCTTTTCTTAAGTAAGGCTTAAGTGCTTATTTAATATTTAGGAATGCCGCGCCACGTACGCCACCTGAATCACCGTGTTTTGCTTTGATGATCTTTGGACATTTCGCTACAGAAAGCAGGTACTTAGGAATACGTTTTGGCATTTCTTCGTAAATCAGTTCGAAGTTAGATAGACCACCGCCTAATACGACAGTATGTGGATCAACGGCCGTAAATAGGTTCGCAAAGCAAATCGCCAACAACTCCATAAAGCGTTCAACATGTTCCACCGCTTTTTCTTCACCGTCAGCATGAGCTTTAATGATCTCGATCGCTTTCTTCTCTTCACCGTAATAATGAGCGTAAATCAACTCAAAGCCACGACCAGATAAGTAACTATCTAAACACCCTTTTTTCCCGCAACCACAGCCCAACAAAGGCGCGTTATCACCTAGGTAGAACCATGCATCAATAGGAAGGCGAGTATGGCCCATCTCACCCGCAACGTGGTTACGACCAGAAAATATTTTACCATCCAATACCAAACCGCCACCAAAACCTGTACCCAGGATCAAACCAAGCACTGATGGTTCGTTTTGAAGTTCTTCATCCCAGGCTTCAGAAAGCGCAAAACAGTTCGCATCATTTTCAATTTTAACGCTGCGACCAATCTTCGCTTCTAAATCTGCTCGAAGTGGCTTTCCTTTTGCCGCGGGTACGTTAACGGTAAGCACGGTTGCATCATCCGCGTCTTCCATACCAGGCAAACCAAGACCAATCGTTCCCTCGCAGCCAAATTCTGCATCGTATTTATTAACGAGACCAGCGATGGTTTCTACCAATAAATCATAGTTGTCTGTTGGGGTTGGTACACGTTCTGTGGCAACACGTTCAAGTTTTTCATTAAACGCACCAAACTCAATTTTAGTGCCACCGACATCAAAGCCGTAATACATGCAATTCTCTCCTAAAATGCTCAACCGACTCCCAAAATCCAAAATATAGGTACTGGAGTCAAACTTTAAACATTATCCATATCTGTACGCCTGCAAACCGTGACCCAATCCAGATTTATCCTCTCGTTAAAGCCAGTTGAACAACAAGCCATCAACAAAAACTCATTCCTTAGAGTTAGCTCTCGATTTTGGCCCATTCTTTGAAACGTTTCAGGTGTGGTCGAGACCAGTCGATTTTAGCCCTAGTTTTTGTCAGCATATAAGTTTCGCGGAACGCTTCAAACCACAATTGCAGACACTCGGAAGCTTGCTCCTCTCCAGCTTGCTTAAGCACCAATGTAGCCACCTCTGCCGTCGACAAATGCTGCTCATTATCTGACCTGCGCATCATGTATTCAGACAAGGATTCCGGCTCAATAGAAAGCACCGGTAAAGACTTAAGAAACTCAGATCGACGGAAAATCTTACGCGCCTCTCGCCAACTGCCATCAATAAAGATCAACAGCCATTTTTTATTCAATCCATCTGGGTTCGACACGAGTTTTGGACTCAATCCGTCCAATAGACGTTCGGACTCGTCTACATAATCGGATGGGAATACAATCACTGGCTGATACTCATTGTTTTTTAGTAACGCAAGCATCTCTGCCGACGGTTCTGTGCGATTCCATTGATACACGTAAGTCTCTTGAATCGTATCAGCTATCAAACGTCCGGTATTGCTTGGTTTGAACACTTCGTTTTCTGACACAATCAGCATGCAGGCAATATTTGATTCGATGTTCGGCTGGACGTCGCACAAACAAAATTGCTCAGAAACCTGACAATAAGGACAGCGAACCACTTTACAACCACGAGCGTTAAATGGCTTCGTTGAGATAGATTGACGGTGCTGGTATAAACGATGGAAAGCGTGAATTCTCATGGATAGAAAGTGCTATTAATTAGGGGCTGTTGATTTTTCGCGGTGAAACTCAGCTTGAAAGGTCAACATACCCTATGAGTGCATGTATAAAATAGAACGCGATTCTACTTGCATCATCAATGAGTCTCAAGGAATGGTGGTGAGCGGACTAACATCCAGATTAAGTCTACCGTTACACATAAGCCTTTTTTCTCAGTGAAAGATACAATGAAGTCTCAAGGTCTTTAGAAAAAGTGAATCAATCAAGGAAATTTGTATGACCGAAACTGTATTTAACGACCCATCCTGGCTACGACTCAGTCTCTTTATTGGGGTACTGATTCTTTGTGCCTTATGGGAAAACAAACTACCAAGAAGAAAGCTAACCGTCGATCGAGCATTCCGTTGGTTTAACAACCTCACACTGGTCGCGCTCAATAGTGTCGTTATTGCCGTTATTATGCCAATTGTCGCTTTCCAAGCAGCCATTATCGCTCATGAAAATCAGTGGGGTTTGCTCAATGTACTTGCCTTGCCAAATTGGTTGAACGTGCTGATTGCCGTCGTATTACTCGATCTCGTCATCTACCTACAGCATTTAGTTTTCCATCGCATTAAACCACTGTGGAAGCTTCACCGAATGCACCATGCCGACTTAGATGTCGATGTCACAACAGGAACACGGTTCCACCCGATAGAAATCATTCTCTCTATGGTGGTAAAAATAACTTTTGTGTTCGCTTTGGGCGCTTCCCCTATTGCCATCGTGGTGTTTGAAATTATATTGAATGCGAGTGCGATGTTTAACCATAGTAACGCCAAACTACCACTTATACTCGATGCGAAGTTACGCAAACTTATCGTCACACCAGACATGCATCGTGTGCACCATTCCGTTATTCCACAAGAAACTCACTCAAACTTTGGTTTCTTCCTATCTGTCTGGGATCGATTGTTTGGCACGTACCGCGCTCAACCGAAGTTAGGTCATGATGATGTTGAGATTGGTGTCCCGGAAATCAGAGACCAAACGGAACAGCGCCTCGACAAACTGCTCACTCAACCATTTCGTTACGCTAAGAAATAAACAACCCAAAAAAATAGCAACCAAAATTAACGGAATATCTGACGTGAGTGGCGATTCTTTTGCGAACTCCACAGCCAAAACGACACGCCAATTGAAAATCCTAATAGTAGAGTCTGCCACTGCAGTTTTCCGGCATTCTCAAGTATACCTAACCCGTAATGAGCATAAGAATTAAAGCCGACGCTCGTCAGCAGAATAAATAACAGTAGAATCAAACCTGAACGGCGGTGCTTAATGAGCAAGTATACGGCAAGTAAATCAACGATCCCCAAAGCACTCCAATACAAATTTAACCAGGTTGGGGCAAAATGATATGGTAAGAAACCATCGACAATATTGTCGTAAATATGGATCACACCACCTAATGTCAGGCAAAGGCATAGGATAAATACTACGAATTTGTCCATCATCGTTTCCTTTCCTTATCTGAATGAATGCGCTAAGCATATAGAAATCAGCTTGATATTTATAATCTCATCACTATTTTTGAGACCGACAATGTCTTTCATCGAGAATCGATAGTGCTCGCTGAGGGCAGTAATCGTCACATTAAAAATAACAACGATGCGTCCCCAATTTTTCAGCTCGCTTCTAATCAAAGCATAGCGTTTTGTTGCCCAACTCGCCTAAAAGCTTACCTTACCTCCACATTTTTTATTTCAGAACCGTATTCATTCGTGTTCATACGCAATTAAAGTGTTTCAGCTTTGAAACTTAGAATAGAAAAGGCTATAACAAGTGCCATGATGGTTTAAAATATCGCCCGAATGACGTTAGAAACACCAAGTGCAAAATCATATTCTAGGTTTATCAAAGCGATGATGAGTTATATAGCTTCGATCATAAAATTTAGCTTCGTACTTTGGATCGTGTGATTTTGTTCGTGTAATTTAGTTAAGATATCGTATTTCCACCTAGGCTGAGACAGCTTGGGTATATTGTTGACAGGTGGATGTTGTGCGTCGAGTTTATTTTCCTTTGATTATTAGTGCTTTTCTAAGTGCATGTTCATCTGCGCCTGAGCCAGAATCGAAAGTGACCAGCTCACCAACGTTGAACCAAGTGGTATCCGTTAATGAGTTGCTATCAGAAAATGTTGATTTATTTCAATTTTATAGCGAGTGGCAAGGGACTCCCTATAGATTGGGAGGAACAAAAAAATCAGGCATTGACTGCTCGGCATTTGTTCAGAAAGCGTTTATTGAAGCGTATCAAATGTCACTACCGCGAACGACGCGTCAACAATCGAAGCGAGGCATAAAGATGAAATGGTCTGATGCCCAACAAGGCGATTTAGTTTTTTTCAAAACCAATCGTTCGACTTATCACGTCGGTATTTATTTAGGCAATAAACAGTTTATGCACGCATCGACATCAAAAGGTGTCATTATTTCAAGAATGGATAATCCGTACTGGGCTTCCAAATTTTGGCAGGTAAGAAGAGTTACACTGTAACCCTTCTGATGTGTCCACTGCATCAACTGCTATTTCAATGTCCGAGTAAAACCAAATATAGGCTAGAAATTTAGGGGAGTAATCTCTAGTCGTATGTCGCGACAGCGGTATCAAACAAGTTTTTTACTAGTGCAATGTATTCATCTAGAAATGCGATCTGTTCATTTGTCGCTTTCTTCGACCACACACCGGCAAGTACTTCACTCAAGTCTGCCACAACGGCGTCGGCTTCTTTTAATAATTTGAAACGAACACTTGAATGCAGTTCAGGATTTTGTTCAAAAATTGCCATGATGTTAGATGCAATCATATCCGTAACCACATCTTCAATGCTTTCTGATCCCGTGTCACCCACTTCTGAAGTAAAAATGCTCAAGTTAAGTGACAAATGCTCGATAAGAGCGAGGTATCCATCGGTTTCTACAACCACTGCGTTTCTCCATTTTATACAAGCTTTCAATAATGAAAGCAAAATCGTATCAATAGTAAGACATATAGCTACGTAACTTCAAGGTAGATAAATCAGAGCTTTGTCACCCATTTAAGCTCAACTTTGACCAGATATGTCTACAATCAATCTTGATCATAAATACGCGTGCAGTTTCTACCATTTTCTTTCGCTATATAAAGCGCCGCATCCGCACATTTTATCCATTGGGTATGATTTTCAAAACTACGCTTATATTCACATACACCAATGCTCACCGAAAAGTAGATAGGTTTACTTTCTACCGTCACACACTCTTTTTCAATCAACGTTCTCAATCGTTCGGCAAAATTAAACGCTTGTTCTTGATTGGTATTCGGCAGTAGTACCGTAAACTCTTCTCCCCCAAAACGTCCACATACATCACTGCTTCTTGCCGTTTTCCTTAATAACGAAGCGGTATGGCGTATCACTTCATCACCAGAGTGATGGCCGTAGGTATCGTTCACTTTCTTAAAATGGTCAATATCAAAGATTACAAGTGACGACGTTCTGTCGATGAGGCTCAATCGAGAAAACTCTTCCTTTAAGGATTGTTCCCAAAATGCACGATTAAAGAGCCCGGTCAGACCGTCTTTTCGGCTGATCTCCGAAAGATACTGATTCGTTTCACGCAAGTGGATTCGATTCCTAGCCGTTTCTGAAACATCATTGACTTGGATTGCGATATGACTGATAGAACCAGACAGCGAATGTAATGGCGTGATCACGATATCTTGATACATCAAATTACTGCTGTTTGATACTGGAGAGAAATTATTAAACTTAAAGAGATAAGGCCTATTTTCCCAGCTAGAGAAAGAGCGCGTTTCGAGTTCAGCACTTGTTTTTAATTTTGTTTCTAACCACGTTTTAGGCAACTCGTCAAAATGATCAAACAAGGACTCTCCTAAGATATCCTGTGACAGCACACCACTGTAGGACTGCATAAAGCTATTCCAAACACACACTTTGTATTCGCGATCTAACACGATGAGCCCTGAATCCATCGTATCTAAAATCTGGGTGACCCAATGAAAATTGGCAATATCTAACGAAAGATCAGACATTATATTGACTCCATGATTTCATAGATAATATCAACCGATGGCTTATCAATAAGAAACAGAACTTCACACTCAAAATCGAGTTCCTCAGCCATATAGGTATATTCCATAGTAAACAAATCACCCGATTCACATTTACTCTCATCATATGGGGTGAGCGTCTCTAAAATACTTGGTTGACGCATGGAAAACTGCTTATCTAACTGCGTGCCTAACGAGGTCAAGAATGAAGAAACAAGCAAATTTGAGACATTCAAAATGATCTCATTGTAGGGAGTAAACTCCGCCAAATAGCCGAGTCTTTCACCAATTTGGTTGATGTCATTACCTCGCAAGCACACAAGCGCTTCACCGTGAATACCACCACCAACAAAACGTTGAGCAACCGCAACGGACCGTTCTCGACTGATAACATCAACGAGCGTCATATGCAATTCACCACTGGTTAACGGACCAACATGGGGAACAGGTAAGTGAATAAACTCCTGTAAGTGGTCAGCCATAATTGCGGCCCCTTTGCCAAGAGCGATATTTGCAATTTCTCTAAACTTCGCTAGAGGTGAAATTTCACGCTTACCACTGCCGCTGTTAGGTGCCCGCTTTCCGCCATTATCTGCATAACGTAGGCCGATTCGTTCATAGAGCGGGGCAACTTGCTCCATCGCTAAGGGTTTGGCAATAAAGTCGACGGCACCGAGCTCGAGACAGCGTTGCTTTGCCTCTTGCTGAATGTCTCCAGATACGACCACAACTTTTGTTGGGTGTTGGCTTACTGGTAGTCGTTTGAGTACTTCAAAGCCGTCCATGACTGGCATGGTCAAATCTAAAAACAGAACGTCAATATTTTGTTCGGCTAAAACCTGTAGTGCTTCGGATCCGTCTTGCGATTCCAACAGACGCATTGACGACTCTTGCACTATAGAGCGAGAGATCAACTTTCTTGCCACAGCAGAGTCATCACAAATCAGTATTTTCATGCAACGATTGGAACCCAAGTCAAAAAATTAATGATACTCGCTGTATCCAAATAGCTCCATATGATAGCTCGATAAATCATGAGGTTATAGGAGACATAATTCACACTTATGCACATTTGCCCTTATGCCACACTAATTTGTTGTCGAAGTTTGCGTCACTTGGCGTCAATGTTCTGGCATTTATCCTAAACTATTGTTGGTCAAATAGATTAACGAGGTTTTTTATGTGGCAAGCAATATCGCAACAGCTCTCTGATACTTTGTTGTTCGAATTTCAAATCAAAGAGAAAGTAAGACTCTCTGGAGGGGATATTAGTGAAAGCTATATGATCAACGATGGCGAACAGCGCTACTTCGTTAAGATTAATGACCGAGAATTTCTCTCCAAATTTGAAGTTGAAGCAGAAAGTCTCCACCTTTTACGTGAAACATCTACCGTATTTGTTCCTGAAGTCGTTTTAGTAGGAAAAACCAAAACACATGCGTTCATTATTTTAAATTACCTCCCGACCAAGCCATTGGATGATCCGAAGAACAGCTTCGTTTTTGGTCAAAAGCTGGCTGAATTGCACTCGTGGGGCGAACAAAAAGAATTTGGCTTCGATACGGACAATTACATTGGCTCCACATTGCAACCAAACCAATGGCATAAAAAATGGAGCGTCTTTTTTGCGGAACAGCGCATTGGTTGGCAGTTACAACTATTGAAAGAAAAAGGTATTTCCTTGGTCGACATTGATGACTTTATTGGCGTCGTGAAACAGCTTCTTGCCAATCACACACCATCCCCCTCATTGCTTCATGGTGATCTTTGGAATGGCAACTCTGCTCTAACACCCTTTGGTCCAATCTGCTTTGATCCTGCTTGCTATTGGGGTGACCGAGAATGTGACATTGCTATGACGGAACTATTTGGGGGGTTTCTAAAAGAGTTTTATCAAGGATATGAATCAGTTATGCCTCTTTCTCCTGGCTATGATGACCGTAAAGATATCTATAACCTCTATCATATTCTAAACCACTGCAATCTTTTTGGTGGTCACTATTTGGAACAAGCACAGTCCATAATAAAGAAAATCATTTCTTATTGATTTAACGGGTAAATTACATTTCAAATGTGTAAATTTTCGACGCATATCACCATCAAAATATCCCCAAGCTCAAATGCTGAGTTTGGGGTCAACTTTTGTACTTATTTCGACTCAATTAGCAACAACAACACCTAATATTCTAGTTAACTCTGCTTAGATTGTACCTCAACCTAAGAGGTGAGTGATTAAGGGCTGCATTTTCGTTATACCAAAAATTAGAAAACTAAGTATTTAGACATCTGAGCATTTAGAAATCTAAGTATTAAAAGCCCTGCAATACGAGGAGTTTTTGTATGCAAAATTATACTGAAAGACATGTAAAATGCCCCCACTGTGGGCACTCAATTGGTATTACTCTAGATGCGAGTAATGGAAACCAAGAATTTTATGATGATTGCCCTGCATGCTGTCATGCCATTCACTTAAACATGAAAGTGGATGAATTGCATGACAAAGTAGAGCTGTTTATCGACGACAACTATGAATAGGAAAGTCTACTAAATATCGAACATGATTACTGGAGTCTAGACAACGTGTAATGAGTACTCTCGATTCACATTACCGATAAAGCATTGAAAAAAAGGAGCAATCAGATGCTCCTTTTGTGTTTTACAAGTCACACTCTTTGTACACTAAAGCAAATGGTACACTTAGGCAAATGGCACACTCAGGAAAATGGCAACTAAGCCAAATGTTTCGCCGCAAGGACTCGCTCAACCGTATCGACAATAGCTTGTGTTTGAGGATCAAATTCAATATTCACCTTATCCCCCACCTTTCGACCACCAAATAAGGTTCTTTGTAAGGTTTCAGGGATCAGATGCACCGAGAAACGATTATCCGTCACCTCTCCAATCGTTAGAGAACAACCATCTAAACCAATATAGCCTTTTGACAACACATACTTCATTGAACTCTCTGGCACTTCAAACCAAATCGTACGGTTATTGGGCGTATCAAGCACCTCTACAATCTGCCCCATGAGACTAATGTGGCCAGACATGCTGTGTCCGCCAATCTCATCGCCAAATTTTGCTGCACGCTCAATATTAATGTAGTCTCCAGACGTTAGTTCTCCTAGGTTCGTTAACGCTAGCGTAGCTTGCATCAAATCAAAGCTAACTTGTTCGCCCTCTATTTTCGTCACCGTTAGACAGCAACCATTATGAGCGACTGATGCGCCGATCTCTAATCCTTGCGCTAAGTGCCCTTGTAATTCAACGATATGAGTTTGAAAACGTTCCTTTTTATCAATGTGAACAATTTTCGCTGTGCCCTGCACTATTCCTGTAAACATCATCATTACCTATTATTGAAATACTGACTTTGTACGTTTTGGTATTCGTTCTACGTCAGTATCTATCTTATGTATCGGTCTATTTCGCGTACCGGCGTCAAACCGAGAATAATCGTAAATGCAGACGCCGAAAGTATGGTAACTATTCGAACAATTGTTTATTATCGCCGCGGAGTTTCTAGAGACATTTTTTCACCATATTGTAGTGAAAATCAACCACCCGTTTATCACATCTTCGTTCTCATGCACTCTAACATATCTTGGAAAACGCGATCGGCTACGCTTCGCCGTTTTCCTTACACCCAATCAGTGTCAAAGCTCTGATTTATTCATCTTTGAAGTTACTGGAATATATAACGTTTTCCTAATCACTTTTGTTCCACTCTGGAGTATTTCGTGCATCGCTACAAAGAAGAGGCGTCAAGCCTAATTAAGCTAGCAACCCCTGTGTTGATCGCTTCTGTCGCACAAACAGGCATGGGTTTTGTTGATACCGTCATGGCTGGCGGTGTGAGCGCAACAGATATGGCTGCCGTTTCCGTTGCTTCTAGCATTTGGTTACCATCCATTTTATTTGGTATTGGGCTACTAATGGCGCTTGTACCAATTGTTGCCCAATTGAACGGCTCCGGTCGCCGAAATCAAATCCCGTTTGAAATTCAACAAGGTGCGGTACTTGCGCTTCTGATCAGTTTGCCTATTTTAGGTGTGCTATTTCAGACTCAATTTATTCTGCAGGTCATGGATGTTGAAGCAGTGATGGCTGAGAAAACCATCGGTTATATCCATGCCGTTATGTTTGCTGTACCAGCGTTCTTACTCTTCCAAACGTTGCGAAGCCTAACAGACGGCATGTCTCTAACAAAACCGGCCATGGTGATCGGCTTTATCGGACTTATGCTAAATATCCCACTTAACTGGGTATTCGTATATGGTAAGTTTGGTGCACCAGCCCTTGGTGGTGTCGGATGTGGCGTGGCGACAGCCATTGTTTATTGGGTAATGTTCAGTCTTTTATTGCTTTACGTTACAACCTCTGCCCGACTAAAAAGCATCAATCTTTTTGGTGAATTCCATAAACCACAACTAAAAGCTCAAATTCGCCTATTTAAGCTTGGTTTTCCTGTTGCGGCTGCACTTTTTTTTGAAGTAACGCTGTTTGCCGTGGTTGCGCTTTTGGTTTCACCGCTCGGTTCAATTGTTGTGGCAGCACACCAAGTTGCTATTAACTTCTCATCACTGGTGTTCATGCTACCAATGAGTATTGGTGCCGCAGTCAGTATTCGTGTTGGTCATCGCCTAGGTGAAAATAATGTAGATGGTGCTCGTGTTGCGTCTCGCGTTGGTATCATGGTCGGCCTCTGCTTGTCATTTATGACGGCATTTATCACAGTAGCTTTCAGCGAGTCCATTGCGAATCTATACACAAACAATGCAGAAGTCATTAGCCTTGCAATGCAATTGTTTATCCTAGCCGCTATTTATCAATGTACCGATGCGGTACAAGTTGTCGCAGCAGGTGCGCTTCGCGGTTACAAAGACATGCGAGCTATTTTCAATCGTACATTTATTGCGTATTGGATCCTCGGTTTACCTATGGGTTACATCCTAGCTCGCACAGATTGGATTGTTGAACCGATGGGTGCACAAGGTTTTTGGCTAGGCTTTATTATTGGCCTAACTTCTGCTGCTATCTTACTTGGCGCTCGTTTACGTTGGATGCATCATCAAGAACCGCAAGTACAATTGAATTTTTCACAGCAATAACTTTTGTAAAAAATACATTTAAAGCCAGCGTTATGCTGGCTTTTTTGATCCAAACTGCTGCGTCATCGGTACAATCGTTGAATATACTCAACCTCAACTGGGGATATCATTTTTACATTATCTAATTTGTAATTGGCTTCGATTTCCCCGACTTAAGGTTCAATATTTACTTGGATTCGACCTACAAGATGATTGAGGGATAGTTTTGAAAGCATCACTTACGACAACGGTATTCGCAATACTTACGATTTGGCTTGGTGGATGTGAGTATTGGCAGCAGCCAGAGCGCAGGTTATTTGAAAAGTACAATGAACGCTTGGCGAATGTACTTGAGGTCACTCCAACAACAATTATTGAATCTCCCCCCATCACCATTCCCGATAAACGATCCCTTTTTCATGAATTGCCTCGACTTTCCCTAGGTTTACTCGAAAGCTACCAACTAAGAGAATGCGGCCTGTTCCATTTACTTGCAGAAAAAAACTCTTCGTTGGGAAAAGTTCAAGACGCTTTTTATAACCTCGACTATCAGACGAGTTTATTACACACGCTCAACACTTGCCTGAATGACTTTCCATTGAATGACCAAGAAAATAAAAAGTTAGATCAGCTCTATAAGCTCAGATGGCAACACTTGTTAGTGCATTTAGATAATGTTTTTCTTGCCAGTGACGTGATGCGAAAACAACTGACTAGTGCTCGATGGCTATCAACTCAAAGTAAGAACCAAATCGCGCCTATCAAGGATGCTTTTTTTATGTTCGATGAATTCTATCAAGCGCCGTATCAGGTTATCTCTCGTTTACCCGATACCCCTGTTACCCTTTATCAAGAATCGTTAGAAAAAAGCCGTACCATTGGATCACTCTATTACTCTCTGCTCAACGCTGCAGAATGGCTCAAACAAATCACTCAAATGCTTGAACAAAACCAAGCAAACATTATCTGTAATGCCAACCGAGATACGACACAATTTCGGTATCTAAGAAATGTCTTTCAAAACTTATATATTGGTGAAGTTCAACCTTATATGGCGTTTCTCGACAGCACCTACCAGCAACTGAGTGTCGGTATTGAACTGATCAACAATAGAATGGCCGCTCATGGAGAGCACTATGGCATCAAAAACGCTCATGATGCATTTCGAAGAAACACAATGGCACACGTCGAGTTTTGGAAAGGCCTTTTCAAACGTTGTGGAACCAACGTAGGACGTAATTAGAAAGGAAGTACCGCCCAAAGGAATACATATTTAAGGCAAACTATTGCACTCTTTCTCTTAAAAATCGTGCAAATCTAGGCTTTCCTGTATGGGTGTGGCCATTGTGTCGAAACGTTATTGTTGTACCAATTTGAGGAGGGGTTTTCCTCAATTCATCAGTGAATCCACTGCCAATGTAAAACTCTGTACCATCGTCCAATCTTACCAATAACGCTCCCATCATACCGAGTAAGCGACCTGTACCAGGCTTGTAACCTATCACTCTCGCTTCAGCATCTTCATATCGTTTCAGCTTAAGTAAGTCACTGCCTCTGCCTGCTTGATATCGGCTAGAAACCTTTCTCAGCATGACGCCTTCACCATCAGACTGTGCAATACGATCCAATTGATAAAACAGATGCTCCTCATCTTTTATCGCCCGATGTTCGACGTATTTTATGTGCTGGACATCGATATCAAACACCAATGCTTGAATATTATAGTAGCGTTTCTGGTAGTCTCCCGCCGAGTATGGCATGTCAAAAATCATGAAATCGATCTGTCGCCATGCCGCTTCAACTGGCTTTTTATCAAGCACGGTTTGCTGGACTAAATGGAAATTCCCTCGTCCAGCCCACAACTCACCATCGAGCGGGAAATCTGGCAGAGCTTTCGTAAACCAGTCAGGCGCATAGATACGATTCCCATTGCGTGTCACGAAATGCTGCCCTGTCCAGTAGGCTCTTATGCCATCTAACTTTTCACTATACCAATATTGGGAAACATCAATACCATTTTGGTACGACTCAGCTAACGACACAGGAGGCAATGGTGTGGACTCTGCATGAATCGGCGCAGAAGAAAGAATCGCTATTGATATTAGTGTGAGTTTGAGCGGCATGGGCGAACCTTAAATGTTATATCGCCCCTATTGAAGCGAAGTTTTTAACATTTCGCCATCATTGACTGCAACTATACGATCCATAGCACGATACATAAGTGATATATGCAATCAACCCAATACAATTGGAATTAAGGTTGCCATTTTTCCCGCATTTTCTCTATGACTTCACTCGGAACATTGTGAATACTTGTGAACGTTCCGCCACAAACTTTAATTTCAAATTCTACATGATGTTTTTTGCAATATTGTAAGTAGCGTTTCATTTCCCAATGCCTAACAAATGTATTACTCACAATCACGATATGGCTTCGTTTCAACCATTTTTTGGTTTGGCAAAAACACCAGTCATGTGCATCGCCAAGCTTATTCTGATCAAAGAGATAGTCCCCCTGAGCATTTTCAAAATACATATCTGCTTCAAAATGTTTTGCGTCCAGCTTAGAAGCCAGTTGTTTCGCCAATGTCGTTTTACCCGAACCAGGCAGACCGCGGATTAAAATGAGCTTTGCTTTAGACATAATGTGTATCTAAAAAGTTAAGTTGGCAGAACAGTAACCCATTCCAGACAAAAGCACAGCACAAAAAAATCCCCCAACCGAAGTTGAGGGACGTATTTTTAATAGAACTGACTAATTAATTTGCTACACCGTAGCTTAGTGAATCGACGTCTAGTGGGCTATTTTTAAGTTCTTTCAAACCCAACGCTTTCACCATATTTATTGCTTGTTGACTAATACCACCTGAGTACACTTTCGTGCCATCTGGGTTAGTCATTGATGTTTCGCCAACATTCCAAGCGGTAAAGAAGTCACTCAAGTCATAGTCTGAAACGTAAGAGCTACAAACCATCATGAGATCACCATTAGATAGGCCTGTGTCACGCGAGCTACAATAGTTCATGCCACCATTGTCACCTTGAACATCACCACGTGCTTTACGATGCATCAACTTGAACATGTTCCAGCCCTCATCTTCGCCATAAATGGTTGGCTTAACGTCAACGTTGCTGTACCAATCATCAATCTTAAAGTGCGCTTTTGCCCACAGTTTAAGCTGACCAAACATGACTAAGCGCATGCCTGCATCACCATGAGACCATGCATGACCATCATTCGCATCTAACCACATCGGTGCTTTTTTGATGTCGAAGATTATACGGTCCATTCGAGGGTTATCATTACGCCCCTCAAGCTCTTGCATGTAAAGTGCCAATACGTTGTTGGTCACTTCGGTACTCCCCGGCGCACTAAATGGCGCGGACGCTAAGTTATGACCCACTTCGTGCCAAAGTAGCCAATCATTCACCGCATTAGTTGGGACATTAGTACTCTTCGCATTAAAGCTAGAGTTCATTACTGGATAGCCCGAGTGCGCCGCACCAATTGAGATCTGAACATCGTTGACAAAACGGTGACGGAATTCTTTTAGTTCCGGGTAAGTGAAACGACGATGAGCGCCCTCTTCTGTCACTTCATCACGGCCATAAAAATCACTCGCTGCATCCGCAAAACGGTTCATGTCTTTCGCAAATTGATCTACATCCATTGAGGTCACGTTATTGATTGGCGTTGTGTAAATGAACGAGCCCGTATCAATTTCCGCAATTGGCGCAGTCGCAGATTCAGGCGTATTCAGCCACTTGCCGTCTTTCCACCATGCTGCTGTTTCTACGCCATCAAGGTTAAACGTCACAACATCAAGATCACGCTCTTTTGGTTGGATGTAAATCAAACCACCGTAAGGGGCTTTAAATGTAAGATTCACACCATCATAATCGTAGCTTGTTTGCATACGTGGCGGACGTTTCAATGCCGTTTCATGATTTGGTTTACCTGTTAAATCATCCGCCATCATGACCGAAATCGTTGCTTTAACGCCACCAGACACCTTGACTTCTTGCAATTGAGGAGCCCAGAAGCCTGTAGACTGGTTGTTCCCTGCCGAGTAGGTCACCGCTTTACCATTGGTTTGAATATCTGCACGCCCATTCGAAACAACTCCCGCTGTACGACCTGGATATTGCGTGGTATCAACGGTAATCTCGTGATCCCAGTACGAACGACCCAACATGATACGCGTTAACGGTTTCTCCATGTAGTTTAATGGATAACTTGGGTTCATTTGCCCCTTAAGCTCACCCTCACCATGGATCATCCCATTGCTTACTAACGAAGCTTTGAGATCGACTGGGCATTGTGCTTCAACAGTATCGGTTTGATGTTGTTCATCGGTATAACAGTTCAAGAATTGCACGGTTTGCTTAAAGCCAAGCTCATCTGGAATACCAGTCTCGTAGCGGTATGGGTTATCATTCCACATCCAAATTGACAAGTTGTCGTATGTTTGATTCAGCTCCGTGGTAGATAAACGAATCCCTTGCTTGCCTTTAGTACGGTAATACAGTTCATGGTTGTATAACGCCGTAAAGTTAGTGCCAAGGTTTGCTGCTTTTACCATGCTCTCAACAACATCTTTGCTCACTTCATAGCGATCAAAGTCTGGACGATGATAAGCACCACGAACGGTGTAACCATGGCCTGAGCGTGTTTCAATACAGTTAAACTCGTACTCGTATTCGTTTTTACATAAAGGAGTGCCTTTAAACGCAGCTTCTAGCTCTGCAATCGCGGCCTGACGCTCTTGTGGAGAGTTTACAAAAATACGAGCTTGTTTGGTCAGCATCACTGGCTTACCTTGAGCATCGAATTCAGGCTCACCTTCAGCATTCAGCTTAGGCATTTCGTAAGTTGGGATCTCAAACTTAATTTTAGTTTCGTCTTTAATCCATTCAACTGAACCGTCTTGATTAACAGTAAATGGCTGCTTTCCATCATTGTCTTGGAAGCGCTCCAACACAACCATTTCTGTTGCACCCTTAACATGCAGGTTCGGATATGGCGACTGACAGTAGTATGAGCTGCCACAAAATGCTTGGTTTGTTGGTGTTACGTTTTGACCACCAACCGACATACCTGCTGCATCAGCCAAACGACCAATAGGCTCTGGGTTTGCTGTTTGAATGGCATCCATAAATAAGATATTACCGCCCTCATTGACATACTTAATCAATGCGGTGATATCGCCTTGTGTGAAGTTAGGGTTATCTAAATCAGCCACAAACTGATTCGTCATACCATCTTGAACCAGTTTTGGTGGGTAGGCTTGCAATATTAGAATTGGCGTATCTACTGCGGAAAGACCATCAAAGCCACCTTTGCTTAACTCCGTTACGTTACCAAAACCAAATTCTGGACTCACGAAGAAATCATATTGCATACCTAACGCTGAGTTTTGATGTGCAAAATACGCTTTGTCGATATTAGTTGCAACACTCATACCTTGCGTAGACTGGCCACCATTAAACCATTGGAACAAGTTCGCAAAGAATTGCTTCATGCTGCCATGATCATCGTGTTTCGGATTTTCAATCGTTGTCGACGTACACGTTTTCGCTGCACTGTCGATCTTAACAGATCGGTTATTCCAATAATTTTCTGGGCATGACAGGATGCTTGGATACATACCATTACCCATCATCACGATCTTGCCTGCTCCGATCTCACCAGCAGTGACAAATGGAAAACCAAAGGTCGCGTTATCTTTATTCACCGTTGGAATCGCAGGCATGTTGATTCCTGGCCACTGGGCAATATATGGTCGACCTTCACGAGTCCATGCTTGCTGCTCACCAAAATCAAGTTCGCGGTTGATGTCTGCACGAGGCATCATGACTGGGAATGCACGGTTAGAGAGATTTAGAGCTCGCATACCACGTGTATAACCCGTTGCTCCGTAAAACGCGCCGTTATCGTTGAAGACATGAAATGTATTCACGTTGCGGAAAATGGCATTTAATGATTCAGTGACGTACTTACCGCTATCCAGTGATAGAACCTGTGGCTGACGCAAAGCAGTCGCAAAAGACGCAGGTTGGCGTAATGCTTGGTCGATGGTCGCTGTCAAACCATTGTTGAATTGTTCTTCAAAATCATTCGGAAGTGAAAAATCAGCCCCCTCAGCCTCAAGCTTGCCGCCATTTGGAAGAGACAAATTGATCAACTCATTGATCACGTTCGGATACATAGCAAACGTATCTTGGATCTCTTGCGTAATTTCAAGCTTACCATTTGAATTAAAAGCGTAGCGTTCGAGCAGAGCCTGAATATTCGCTTTGATAACATTATTGTCCGTGACGTCAGTCAGTTTATAGTCGACCTTATTACCTTGAACTTGACCAAATTCAAATGTGTCGATACCAAACGTTAGCCTATCACCCCAAAGATATTCAAACTCACCTTTTTCATCGGTTAAGCCGACCGAATTGGCTGAAAAGTAGCTTATACCAACAAGAGGCTGACCATTAGCATCCGTCAGTTGGCTGCGCGTCAACACTTTGCTTTCCGCGCTAGGTTTGTATGAATAGGTCGACTCTGCATTTGCTGATACAAAGTTTGAGTTCAGATCGCTATTTGCATCAGGATCAACGGCCGGAACCACTTTATCATCAACGTGAGAACTCGGTGCCTTACCTACTTCGTCGGTTGCTTCCTCTTCTTTTGAAGCAAAGTATGCTTCTACCGCTTCATCGCTTAATCCTTGATTAAAAACATCTTCTATATCGAAAGCGTCTATTTCTGTTAAGCAAATGTCATCTTGAGTCTCACATGCATCGATAGACTGAAGTACTTTGGTGACGTTATCACCATGAATGCTTGCCAGATCAAATGAAGCTTCTGATTTATCATTGCTGATGCCGTCACGAGTTTGCTTTGGAAATGGCGCAGTAAAATCACCAAGTTGTACTGTACCTACAGTGCAACTAAAACTGGTTCCTTGCGAGACTTCAAAAGTACCGTCAATTAACTCTTTTCCGTTACAGGTTACCTCACCTATTACTCGTTTGTTTGAAGCAAACAATGTACCGATATAAGTTGTTGGTGGAATAATATCAGTCGGTGGTATCACATCCGTCGGTGGAACAACTTCTGGTAAATTTGCGATTGGATCATCGTTATTACATCCTGTAAGAACGGTAGATAAAACCGCAATCGCGATTAGATTCTTCTTCATTTAGGCTTTTTAGTCGTTATATTATGGAGCACTATTGTAAATAATCCCCTCAAATTAGACGACTAGCATTTGCTATGCTAACAATAAAAAGCCGTTGATTTAAAAGAAAAACATGTTGTTTTATTCGCCCATTTGTGACACATTTTTGACGTTAAAATAATGACACACAAAAAAACCGAGTCGCTATACTAACTCGGCTTTCACTCGTACTCGTTGAACGTCAAATTACGTTACTTTCTAACTTTCGGTCTTTGAAAAAATATTCTCTATCGTGTGGTCCTATCTCACGCATCACTCGACACGGGTTGCCTACTGCGACAACATTTGCAGGAATATCTTTTGTCACAATACTGCCTGCACCAATCACTGAGTTCTCACCGACGGTGACGCCTGGTAGCACAACCGAATGCGCACCAATCCAAACATTATCACCAATATGCACGGGCATATTAAACTGAGCTACTTGTCGCCTTAAGTCTGGGTCAATGGGGTGCCCAGCAGTTGCTAGAGTGACGTTAGGCCCAATCATCACGTGATTGCCAATATAAATATGAGTGTCGTCAACCAGTGTCAGATTGAAGTTCGCATAAACATGATCACCAACATAAGTGTGGCATCCCCAATTGGCGCGTAATGGCGGTTCAAAATAGCAATTCTCTCCTACACGACCAAATAAACGATGCAGTATTTCATTGCGTTTATCCCCTTCTGAAGGGCGCGTTTGATTGTAGTCATACAAAACTTCTAAGCATTGCGTTTGCATCTCTGCTAATTCTTCGTCAGTACACAAGTAGACTCTTTGACTATGCAAAATCGCTTTTTTATCCATGATATTTCCTGATAAGGGGGATGTTCTATGCGTAAATCTAACAAAAGAATCGCGTCCATAAATTGTTAAACTTCATAGAAAAATACCAAAGGTGTACGTAACAGCGAGAAACTCGTTAGCGCATGGATTAATTTTGCAATTTATTCATTCGCTTTCGGCGCTCCAATCGGGCTTTGAGCTTTTTATCTCTGCGTTTCAGTGCACGGAAAAATTTAGATTCTTCGTGATACCAACCGATCACACTCAGAGGAAACCCAACTAGCACGATAATAAGCAAATCTGTGGGAAGTTGCTGTGTAATATCATTAACTGACTTCAACTCACCAAATACGATCAGTCCAATCACATTGCCAAGGAAAAATGCACAAAAAATCATCAGGAATGTCTTCACGATATAATGCCACTTGCCTTTTTTACGCTCTTCTCGCCAGTAGACATATTTGTGCTCACGGTTGTACATCATCCCTCCATTCTTCATCTAAGATTTTTACCGCATCCCTTTACCGTAATTGACTAATTGTCGTAGTGACATTGTCACAACTATTGCCTTTACAACAAATTAGGTACTCATGACGAGCATGCTACTTACGACAACATTGCCCCTTTAGTAAACGATGGGAGTCGTATATGAATAATCATAGTGTTGAATAGAAGGTTTTGCGTGTCAAAACAACGAGACAAGCGAGAAAGCAATCAGTGTTTACGAAACACCCAAATTGGGCCAATCAGCAAGAACTGAACATCTTCAAAGAATGACGGTTTCTTTCCCTCAATCTTGTGGCCTATAAATTGGAATGCCCACAATACGCCAAACAACAATATCGAAATGTGTAACACTGGCCAGCCTAGAAGTTCCATCGACCAAATCAAACCAATACACGCTAGCGTGTAGCCGATCATCATAATGAATACGCTTATCGATAGGCGGAAGTAAAACACCCAAGCAGGTAAAGCGACCAGCCATACCCAATTGAAGTGAAATCCAGCTAATGGTAGTTGCGGAATAGACCAAATCAGACCAACGACAGAAAGAAAAATGCCAGGTACCGCAACCTTATGAATCTTTTGATTAATTGGATTTTGATGGCTTTCACCATATGCTTCAAGCCATTGAGCAAGCGTTCGCATAACTTCACCTTTTACATTGTTACAACATTTATATAGCGTCTACACGTTAAAGGTGCGAGTTTTTATTAAAAGATATGGATAATCGACAATCTCAAGCGTACCTTTGCAACTAAATATCTTAACGTAAAGATACTTTTTATGAATATTCTACTCGCAATGATCCCGGCATTTTTCTGGGGCACGACCTATGCCGTAACACAGTTTACTTTACCAGACTGGCCACCCGTATTACTTGGCGCGCTGCGTGCGCTCCCAGCTGGCTTACTGTTACTCGCGATCAAACCAACCTTACCAAAAAAACGAGATTGGAAAGTCCTCGTTGTATTAGGAACAGTCAATATCGCACTTTTCTTTGGCCTTATTTTTGTTATGGCTCTGACCCTGCCCTCTGCAATATCTGGCGTCGGTATGATCTCTGTGCCTGTGTTTGCGATGTTGTTTGGATGGGTCATCTACCAACGACGTCCAAATTTAGTTCAAGCCACCAGCGGCGTAGTCCTGATTGCATTGGCGTGGTTTCTATTCGATCCAAGCTCCATTACGCTAAACCCAATCGGCTTAATGGCGATGCTTGCTGCGATTATGTGCATTGTTATCGGTAGCAGTGTAACAAAATCTCTTGGTTCTAAAATACACTGGTGGGCGGTGCTCACCTGGCAACTCATCTTAGGTGGTTTAATCCTATCGATTGCAGTAATGGTGTTAGCAAGTTTAAATCCAGATCCGTATCTCCTCGCCGTAAAATACACATCTATGACCAATCTTCTTGGCCTTTTGTGGGTAATTGTACTCAATACAGCATTAGGCTACGGACTATACGTATGGTTATTACAACGTATGTCTGTAGTAGATTTTACGTTTGGTGGTATCGCGAACCCGATCGCAGGTATTTTATCGGGTTTTATATTGCTAGGAGAAAGCTTCACTGCTGTTCAATACAGTTTAATGCTGGGTATGATTGCAATGTCACTCGTTCCCCAATTTGTCGTTTCAATGAAGCAAAAGCGAAGCAATCCTCTTACCAAAAGTAGCGAATCTTAACTTCGTCATTGATGTCAAACAAGAATGCCACTCGCTTAACGAGTGGCATTCTTTTAGTTTTAATATCTAACTCTTTCTTAAATGTTTGTAATCAAAACCAACGATTTCGGTTAAGAGCTCAACTTACGAAAGTTTCTTCATCTGCATCCCCATGAAGATAAAACTGATCCCCTCAATAAGTAACGAGATACCAACGAACGTACCTAGCAAAGTTGTAGAGAATGCTGGGTCATCCAATAACATGAAGAAATAACCGCCAATAAGAACGGAAATCACACCACTAAACACAATCACATTGCTGCTCGGTAAATTTCGGTTGCTTAAGCCAAAGAACATTCGAGTTAAACCATTTAAGATCATAACAATCACCATCAGCATAGTGATAGTGACTAAGCCGGCTAAAGGCTTAAATAGGATGAATAAGCCGCCAATGATGTAGAGCACAGCACTCAATACATACCATAGTTTTTCACCCCATGCCTTTATGGACAAGGTGTGATAAGCCTGAACCAAACCACTGAATAAAAGCACCGCACCAACGATGGTTGAGATGGTTACCCCTGCCAACACAGGCAAGCTCATCGCCCCAATTCCCATCAGTGCGATGATTACGCCAACGATAACGAAGTACTTCCAACCTTTAGACAAAAATGTTGGTTGCTGTGATTGATTAGAATTTTCCATTAAATGCCTCTTGAATTAAACGCGAGTTGCTTATTTAGTCTAGTCTAATAAATTATAGACAGTTCACAGACTTAACAGCGTTTGAATAACAGGATGTTAAACCTTTAAGTAAAGTTAGCCTATACGCTATTTTTGAATACTAAGTTTCGTGTTCCTGAGATTAAACCAGTGCAAATCAAGAAGATGGAGAGTAGGATTAGCGGTTTTCTAACACTTACCGCCTGTTGACCAGAGTATACCTACGCTATTATTTTTACAGGCTACATTTTGAGGATGATATTTTGCTTGAGCATCACATTCGGACTTTCATCGCAGAGAAGTTAAGTTCCGTCGGAATCAACAGTGATCCTTATGGGATCGAATTTACAAGCATTTTTATCCTTGCTAGCCTCACCGTCGCGGCCATTAGCTATCTCGTTGTTCACCATTTAATCGTAAGGTCGGTGAATAACGTCTTAAAAAAAGCGAATAAGCCACTCGAAGAAAGCCTGTCTAAATACGACGTTCTTGAAAAGCTTTCCTTGCTTATTCCTATTATGATATTGGATGTTTTCATGCCCCTTGCTGTTGGTCATTATGCATGGCTTGCCGCTATTTTTGATCGAGTTCTGAGCATCTCCATATTGGTCATCTTTGTGTGGATGGTCTTCGCTCTACTCGATGCTCTAAACGACATTGCTACCTTTAAAGGCATTACCCGAAAATGCCGATCAAGAGTTTTGTTCAGTTAATTAAACTCTTTACATTTTTTGTGGGTGTTGTGGTGTCGATGTCGATACTTGCAAATGAGTCCCCGGTTATCTTCCTATCAGGGTTGGGGGTTGCAACAGGTTTCGTTATGTTGGTGTTTAAGGACACGATATTAGGTTTTGTTGCAGGTATTCAGCTTTCCGCCAACAGGATGATCAGCTTGAATGATTGGATTCAAATGGATGCTTATGGTGCCAACGGAACAGTAGAAGAGATCTCTCTTACCACAGTTAAAGTAAGAAACTTTGATAATACCGTCAGCATGTTGCCTGCTTATGCGTTAGTTCAAAATGCGTTCATTAACTGGCAAGGCATGTCTGACTCTGGTGGTCGTCGTATAAAACGGGCAGTCAATATAGATGTCACCTCGATTCGTTTTATGAATGATGACGAAATAGAAAAGCTAAAAAGCATTCGTATTTTACGTCAATACATCTATGAGAAATCACGTGAAATTAATGAATACAATGAAGAAATGAGTGAAGAGCCAGCCTTTGGCAACCTTCGTCACATGACAAATTTGGGAATGTTTCGTGCGTATATCAACGCCTATCTAAGAGCGAGTAAAGACATACACCAATACATGTTAATCATGGTAAGACAACTTGAGCCAACTCAAGAAGGCATCCCTCTACAAGTGTATGCTTTTACCAATAATACGGATTGGGCACATTACGAAGGCGTGCAAGCGGATCTATTCGATCATATCTATTCCATCATGCCCTTGTTTGGTTTAAGACCTTATCAAATGCTCACCAGCAATGATGCGTTTCAGTTTGTGCGATCTGATACGACATCTCGCTCATCAATTCAGAAAAATCCATAAGACTCCTCTACGCAATAAAGGGGGAATTTTTCTTCCCCCTATGTGACAAAATGATAACGACGCTATCTGCATCTACATCTACATCTACATCTACATCTACATCTACAAAGCAAGTGTTGCAAATCACTTACTGTACATGAATTGCCAAAAACTAAGTTTCACTCAAATGCTATGTCATTAAGGCGTAACATCTTCAACAGCAAATGTCCCGTTATCAAGCTTACGTTTCACTTCCTGTGATTGATTGAAATCGATTTTATTGAGATCCACTTTCTTAATTCGGCTGTCGCGCATGGTTTTGTAGTAGAACAATCCATTGTCCTGATCAATCACCGACGTCCATTGCGTTGCACTTGGTAAATCTGGAATGTGCTCACGGTATTCTTGGCTAAACTCAGTGCCAATTGGAATATCAAAGTTATTCAAAATATGAAACGCTTGCGATACCGCCTCTTCTGATGTTTTAGATTCAGGAGCGGTATTGACAAAGAATGCAGCGCGGACAAAACGCGATGGCGGCGTAATATCTCCAGGAAGACCAAGAAAACCTGAACCTATACCAAAAGATTTTGCCTCAACATTGCCAAACTTCGCAGGCTTGCTTGTACCAGGTTGTAAGTGTATATAGTTACTCAAGTTAGTCACTTGCCAAGGGAACGTTGGAGAGTTAGTTAGCACGCCCACTTCGTTATCGTAAATGTGTACCTGACCTTGATCCATGATCTCAATAACAATGTTTTTTCCATTGCGATCCGTTACACGCCAGTGTCCCGTTGGTGAGGGTTGGCCTTTCGCATCAAGGTAAACCGGGACAATATCGATGTTTTTCATTGCGACTTTAACTTCTTCAACCGTTTTGAATTGAGAAAGCATCCAACGCACAAAATCCATATCGGTAATGCTGTCTTTACGCTCTTGTGGATCATAGGCTTTTAACGACCCATACCCTTTGAAATAGAACAAGCCCGCTGTCAGTCCCTCTTCATTGACACCTTCACCAATAAATCGATCATCACTCACAGAGATTCCGACAAATCCATATTTACTCTTCCAACTCATACCTTGCTTTTGATCAGGCATGGTTGATGTAAACGAATAGTTTCTCGGTGCCACAATCAACTTACTATTTAAGTCATTTTCACCCCATTCAATCGTACGGGCATGAACGTGGTCATTTGCTGTGGTTGAAAGTGATATACCTGTGCACGCCATCGCTGGAGTGATGATACTGGCTGACATTGCAATTGCGAGGAGGGTTTTCTTTAACATTTTTACGTCCGCTCTAAAGAGGAAATTACTCAACTAGTATACTCCTTACCTTTCACATGACACTAAAATATTACCAAACTCAAATGGATAACTGGAAACCTGCATAGCGAGATTAACCCTGACAACTGCGCTCTTTGAGCCTCTATGGTAAGAAGCATCGATTTCCATGTTTCTAATGTGGAAATATCCGTTGTTCAATACAACACTTAAAGAAAAGGAGGTCATGATGAAAGAGTTTAAAAATATTTTATTTGTAAATCACGGATTGGAAGGCAAGAGTCACGGACTTACTCAAGCTATCCAAATTGCAGAAAACAACCAAGCCGATCTTAAAGGACTCATCGTCTGCCCATCTTTACCTACCAGCATGCTTGACTACGAGGCAACATATGAGCAATCACTTATCGATGCCCTCGCTACAAACATGAGTGAGATCCAAACCAAGCTTGGCACACCTAGCCATCCGAGTCCATATCCTATCTCCATCGAGTGTGGCAGTTACCCCGCGATACGGATTATCCGCTCCGTTCATCGTCATCACAATGATTTATTGATTAAGGACGCCGAACCTCAAGATGACGACACTAAAGGATTCAAAGCACTGGACATGAAACTCCTGCGCAAGTGCCCTTGCCCGATTTGGTTAAACAAAAAATCGAGCAAAGCCGCAAACGCATTAAATGTGGCGGTAGCCATCGACCCAAGCGTCTCAGACCCAGCAGAGCAAGGATTGGCTATCCGATTGCTTCAACTGGCCCGCTCAGTCGCAGACTCAACAACCGGTACACTTCATATCGTTTCCTGCTGGGACTTTCATCTAGAAAGCTATCTTCGTCACCATAGTTGGATTCAAATTGAAGATAAAGTGCTGGATGCGCAAGTAGAAATCGAAAAGAAAACGCACCGAGAAGCGCTAGAGGGACTCATTGAGAAGTCCGCTATCAAGGGTGATCAGGTTGTGCATCATTTACACGGAACACCAGATGATGAAATACCAAATTGGATACTAGAGAAAGACATTGATGTTTTAGTGATGGGTACCGTCGCTCGCTCAGGAATCCAAGGGCTACTGGTCGGTAACACCGCAGAAAACATCTTCCAAACCGTTAACTGTTCACTTGTTGTACTCAAACCAGACAACTTTGTATCACCGATTCAATAAACGTATTGAATCAGTGATACATTTGTGAGCGCTATCATCCATTTAAATCACTTGGTTGATGATGGCGCTCAAGCTCATTCAGTTTAGGCTTTAAGTTTCTCAATTCGCTCTATTGCTGTTTATAAACTCGCGACAAATGAATTAGTGTGGTTTATTCTTGAAATTAAACCGTGTGAAAGGCGCTATATATGAAAGGAATCATATTCACAGAATTCATGGAGTTAGTTGAGAGCCACTTTGGTTTAGAGGTCTTAGATCAAGTATTAGAGGCATCACATGATGAGGGCATTTACACTTCTGTCGGCAGTTATGATCATCGACGCCTCGTAAAACTTATCGTCAACTTGAGTAAATCCACCGACATCCCAGCAGAAAAACTCCAAGAAATCTTTGGTGAAACCGTATTTCTCAATTTACTGAGAACCATCCCTCCCCAAGCCAGCTTAGTAAAAAGTGACCATTGCTTTCAGTTTATTCGCCACGTAGAAGAATATATTCACGTCGAAGTAAAGAAGCTCTACCCGGATGCAGAACCGCCACGATTTGAATTTATTTCAGAAACTAAAACCCACTTGGCGATGAATTATAAAAGCGCTCGTTGTATGTCACACGTTTGCTTTGGACTAATTAAAGGGTGTGCAAAATACTTCAATCAAACCGTCGACATTGAAATGGAGCCTCTCAACGACAGTGGCAGTGAAGTTAAATTCAACATCACTTTGAAGTAATTGAACATGACTAATGAGTACCTCTCTGCCAATACCGCATTACTAAGAAAAATAGAACGTGAGATTGCATCCAGAAAACAAGCAGAAGCGCTGCTAGAACAAAAGAGTTTCGCCTTATTTGAGGCGAACCAAAAGTTAGAGCTTGCAGTGGCACAGCTTGAAAAAAGTTCAGCTGAAAACCTAATCAAACTCGAATTTCAACAACAAGTCGATGCGCTACTGATTCATTTTGGGCGTGTCTTTCTGAGGAAAAATCTCGACGACATTATCCTCGACAATTTTACCCAAAAGCTGACTGAAAATACCTTAATAGAACAATGTCGTCTTATCGTTTTACAGCATCATGATTTAGGTTTAGCTAATCAACAATATGGTCAACTCAATGCGAACGTTGACCTTAAAGATGGTGAATGGCTCAATGGTGAACTTCAGCTCCCTTTAACCATTCATAACGAAAGATATGGCAGTCTGCGCATTTTAGTGAGAAATCAAGATATCGACCAAGCATTCATTAAGCGTTCAATTGTGCGTGTCACAGAGCTGTTATGTGGGGCAATAAGTCGTCAACACACGATCTATCGTAACATTGAGTCGCGAAAAATTGCAGAACAGTCTGAACGGTCAACTCGTGACTTTCTCGCCATGATTAATCATGAGTTAAGAACACCACTAAATGGCCTACTTGGTACATCCGAACTACTCAGCGAAACCGTCCTTAATCATCAGCAAAAGATGCTCGTCAACAACCTATCTCAATCCGGTGAGCTATTAAGAACCATCATTAACGATCTCCTCGATTTCAGTAAGATCAATTCAGGTATGTTTGAATTGATACCCAGCCAGTTTGAAGTCAAATCACTAATTAGCACCTTAGAAAGTATTTTTGAGCACAAAGCACAAGAGAAAGGCTTACTGTTCGATATTTCAGCCCAAGATAACCTACCTAATGCGATTGATGGCGATCTTGAACGGATTACTCAGATATTCGTGAACCTAATTGGCAACGCAATTAAGTTCACGGATAAAGGTTCTGTTTTGGTCACCCTCGATTGGGAAAATGAGCAACTGTCGTTCTCTGTTCAAGACACTGGGATCGGCATTAATGAAGACTCTCAAGAGAAACTGTTTCAGCCATTTACTCAAGTGGATCGTTCTAGCAAAAGGGCATATGAGGGAACCGGATTGGGGTTGGCGATCTGCCAACAATTGATTCAGTTGATGGGCGGTCAGTTATCACTCCAAAGCCAAGAAGGTATTGGCACTCAATTTTTCGGCACAATTCCACTCAAGTCGGTTGGTGACAATTGCTTGCACTTAATAGATACGCCCCAAAAAATGATTCACATTTCGAGCAAGCTTGCAATCCTTGTCGTGGATTACATTTTACTTAATCAAGTCATTATAAAAGAGATGCTCAACAAACTCGGTATTGTTGCGGATATCGCAGCAAATGGCATCGAGGCGTTAACTGCCGCGGAAAAAAGAAAATATGATCTTATTTTTATGGATTGCCGCATGCCAGAAATGGATGCCTTTGAAGCAACCGTTGCATTAAGGGATCTTAAGTTCAATAATCCCATCATCGCACTCACTGCAGGCACGACACTAGAAGAGCGTAAAAAATGCATTGAGTGTGGCATGAATGACATTTTAACAAAACCCTATACCTCAGAAGATCTAAAGTCTGTTCTTTTGAAATGGACGTCCTGATAATTCCAACTTTTACTCTGCCTAACGGCACATCTTTTCGATTCTCAATATGAGAAAACGCCATTCTCATATTGAGACTCATTTATATCTACCTGTTTTTATTGATAATTATTTTAGGCACGTTCCCTGCTCTATTTAAGTAACCCTTATTACGGAGTAGATACTATGGAACTGAGAAAAATAGACATCAACGAACAATTACTCACTCTTTCAGTTATTGGTGACTTTGATGCATCGTCAAGCAAACAAGCTCAAATCATTATCGATGATGTTCTCACTCATGACTCTCACTCAGAGATTGAGATCGATCTGAGACACGTTGAATTTCTCGATTCTTCGGGAATTGGCGCCATCGTATACCTGTTCAAACGCTTAGTAGAGTCTAAGCGTCACATGCGAATCGAACATGCACACGGTCAGCCATTAAAGATGTTGCAACTGTTGCGTATTGGCAGTGCCATCCCTCTCAATCACGCATCTCATTCATCACAGGCAAGCGCCAAGCAGCCTGTTCATTAACTCATCCTATTGATAAATGAATAAAGATACGAAAGCTGCAAAGAGACGGTTGGCTAGGAGGCTTATCATGCGTTCACATAAGTTAGGAATATCATACAAATTAGCATTACTGCGTAGGCTTACAACAAAGAGCATTTCTTCTGTTCGAGTCGGAAGCCTGCTCATTGCAAGTATGTTATTCAATATGGGTTGTGTCAGTTATCCTGAGCAAGGCCAAGGAGGCTTAGGTGAATACACAACCATGGCAGACTTTTCACCCATCCTTCCTGACGAGCCACTAGGCCCTGAGCATGGCCTACGCTTTGACTGGCAACTGGCGCGGTTACAGCTAGACAGTCTGATTCGAGAAGGGGCTGAATGGTGTTTTCCCGCAGCTGTCGTACAAGCAAAAACAAAAGAAAACCGAATCGCTCGTGAGCTTGAGGGTAACTTACTGCTCGATGCGGCCAACGATTTGGTGATTTTACGTAAAAACTTATCCCAGCTGGAACATCAACTGGACTACGTAACGCGAGAAGCACGTTGCGAGCCACCGAACCAACAAACTATTGGCGCAGAAATTGCCATCATCGAACAGCTTGTTTCACTGCTCAATATCGATAATCAATTTGCTATCGACTCGACAGAAATTAATCCCAAATACATGGGAAACCTTGCCGAAGCGGCCAATCTTCTCAAGCAGCACAGACAACTCAATCTCAATGTCACCGGCCATGCAGATGCAACGATAACGGGAGATTCTGTATGACTTACGCTGATTTATTCCTCATGACGGCTTGGGCTTTATGTCTGTTTCTTATTATTTATCATCATATTGGGTATCCCTTGTTACTCAAATATCTTGCAAAGAAAAATGATCGTAACGAGCAGAGCCTTACTCAACAAAACAACGCTGATTACCCAAGTGTCACGGTGATCATCCCAGCCTACAACGAGGAGCAATGGATCGCAGACAAATTGCGAAATTGCGCGATGATAGACTATCCCCGATCTCGCCTTACGATCAAACTTTACTGCGACGGTTGCAGTGACAATACTGCTGAAATAGCCCGCCAAACCATACAAGAAGCAATTTGCTCCGATACCTTGTTTGAAATTATCGAGTATTCCAAAAATCGAGGAAAGGTGAATATTCTCAACACTGCGATGCAAAGTGTGACGACCGATCTCACCGTGCTCACTGATACCTCTGCGTTAATCTCCATAGACGCTCTGCAGATTGCTAAATCGCATTTTGAGAATGAAAAAGTTGGGGTTGTTAATGGCCAGTACGTCATTTTTAATGCGGCCACTGAGGGAGAAAATGCCTATTGGCACTACCAAAATAAAATAAAAAAAGCAGAAGCCCATCTCGCCACAACAATGGGCTCACACGGCGCATTTTACATACTCCGAACATGTTTGTTTGAGCCACTAGATTTAGCCACTATCAATGATGACTTCATCCTACCCATGCAAATCGTTAAAAAGGGTTATCTTTCGGCATACGATGCGAACCTTGTCGCAACGGAATTAGAGCCAACAACGTTTAAAAATGACTTCTCAAGACGAGTGAGGATATCAGCAGGAAACATGCAACAAATCATTACGTTATCTGCACTATTCAACCCAAAGTTCAAAACAATAGCCTTTGCTTTCGCATCAGGTAAAGGACTGCGCTTGCTGACTCCTTACCTAATGATTGGTGTTTTTATCTGTAGTTTTTTTACTGCGCGATTTCCCCATATTTGAATGGATCTTAATTGCTCAATTACAACTCTATGCGGTAGTCATTATCACGACTTTTTTTGGTAAATTGATCCGCTTTAAACCATTGCAATGGCTCAATTATCTACTCATTGGTCACACTGCGAACTTTATTGGTGGCATTAAATACTTGTTAATTAAGCGCGCTTAATGGCTCACTCGAAATGACTCAACGAGTCCGTTAATTTTGATAACCACACTCGCAGCAACACCCATTTTTCGAAACAACATCCACCTTTCGAAACAACTTGGAGTAATACGTTATGGATAACTATTTACGCTCAAAACGCTCAGTAACCATGTGCAAACGTGTGGTCGATATCTCGGGGGCAATCGTCGGCCTGCTAGTTCTACTACCAATATTGCCATTTATCATGTTCGCTATTCGCATGACATCCCCCGGCCCGATTTTTTATACCCAACTTAGAGTTGGCAAATCGCACATAGACCACGTAGAACTGTTTGAAATCATCAAATTTCGGACCATGTACCAAGATGCCGAGGCACGAACCGGTGCCACTTGGGCTACAAATAACGACCCTAGGATCACACCTGTCGGCCAATTTTTGCGGAAAGCCCGACTCGATGAATTGCCTCAATTGATTAATGTACTCAAAGGTGAAATGTCATTAATTGGACCGCGCCCAGAACGACCAGTTTTCTATCAAAAACTAGAGCAAAACATCCCATTCTTTACCGACAGAACTTATGGTGTGTTACCCGGCATCACCGGACTTGCGCAAGTTAATCAGGGTTACGATACATCCATTGAAGACGTGAGAAGAAAAGTCGGATTTGATCACGGGTACGCGCTATCCCAGCATTCACTAAAAAGTTGGTTTAAAACTGATTTGATGATTACGATGAAGACATTCGTGATAATGCTGGATGGTCGAGGTAGATGATGAACAAGAGAGTGCAAGATAAAAACACCAGATACGACAAAGCCCGCTAAATTAGCGGGCTTTGTGCTTGTTCACGAAGAACTAAAATTTGGTGGGTCCGACCAGATTCGAACTGGTGACCCCTACCATGTCAAGGTAGTACTCTAACCAACTGAGCTACGGACCCAAATTTTATTCCTAACCATTCAAATTGAATGGTGCGTCCGAGTGGACTCGAACCACCGACCCCCGCCATGTCAAGGCGATACTCTAACCAACTGAGCTACGGACGCATTTCTCTGGAACGAGATGGATATTAGCTATATCCCATCAGGGGTGCAAGCATAAATTCACACACTTTGATTCGTTTGGCGAAAATCTAAACTCAAGACCGGTTTTTAGATGGTTTTATCACCACCCATCAAACGTAGTGAACATAAAAGAGTGATCTATCTAACTTTTCTTTGTTGAACGAATACGTCTTTAATTGTCGTATGGCACTTCACTTAACATCCAAATCTGCAACGTTTGGGAGACATTCGGGCAATCACCAAACAGAATTTGATATTTGGGTGTAAATGGCTCGCCAATATACGTGGTTCTAATCAGCTTCCCGGTTTTCAAATCGACTTGTGTGCTCACTCGGCCTTTGAAGTTTTGGAAAATGGCAAATTGCTCACTGTGATAAACCATCTGCTCGCGATAAAACAAGAAATGGTCTTGCGGAGTACCCGTCAGCTGACACTCAAGTGGTTTAAGTAAAGGCTGCCCATTGACACTAAATGCCAGTAGAAATGTTGAAAGAACCCATCCTAATCGCATCACACTTCCCTATTCTTGTGTTTTATCAAAGTATAGGACTTTCTCAAATGATGGGAGCCGACAGGATAAAGGTTGCTAAGTGCTGCTAAGTACTGAGCTTATTTAACCGAGAGATGCTTGGGTATAAAAAAGGCTTCAACCTGTGGAGTCAAAGCCTTTGTTCTTACCTTGAAGTGAATAGACGCTTATTCATCTTCCGTATCAAACACGACATTATAGTTTTCAGTGTACGTACAATTTGGTTGGCGACTACAGGTAAAGAAACGTCGTCCTTTAAACTCGCCCTGATTCGCGGTTTTTATCACCATTGGACTACCACATTTCTTACAGAATCGAATTTCTTTATCTGATTCAATTAAATCGATATGGGCGGCCAAAAGACGACGCAAACGCCCTACTTGATAGCTATGCTTCACCGATGCACCAATCAGAGGCAAGTTGGCTGATTTGCATACATGCATGAGCAGTTTTTGTCGTTCAACTTTGCCCTTAGTCAACAGTTGGCCGTTATCGAGCTCAACAATAACGCGAGGCTCCAAAGTTCTTGGGTCACAGATTACGTAATCAAAATAGCTGCGCGCTATTCGATTGCTAGCAACAAACAACTGTTTTTTATTTTTAATACTTTTGGGAGTGATTACACTCGCCATATTCACTTTGGCAAATACTACTGCATGTTCGCCAACTGCGGATCTTAGCGCATTGTAAAACGCGCTTTCTTGTCCTCTAAGCAATGGCCCTTTGCTTTGATACGGATAATCTCGAGTATCATCATGTTTGATCACATACTTTTGAATAATGAAGAAGAATACGACAAGAAGAACAACAATGATAAAGATGTTGGTCATAGATAAAATGCGCCCAAAACAACGAGTTACTCAAAGCCTAAAGGGAAAACTTAGCAAGAGCAACAAAACCCCAAAATTTCGGAGAAGATAATAGCAGTCCTTATCAATTTGGGCACTAACCAGATATTAAAGAAATGAACTCGCTTTGAATGTCAGCCTCATTCGCGATCATTGGACTGAGTTCTTATGTTCTCATCCATGTTTCGTTCTATTTTGAATGCGGACCTACCTAAGATATGCACCATCATTAATATCAATGCAGCTTCCATTTATGTATTGAGGACTTTGGGAACCTAACCAACAAATTGTTTTAGCAATCTCTTTTGGCTGTGCAAAACGTCCTGTCAACGCTGATTCTTTTATCTGTTCAAGACGACGAGGGGCAATTGACTCCATCATCGAAGTCATAACTGGTCCACTCGCAATGGCATTGACGGTAATTCCATGTGGGCCAAGTAACTTAGCAAAACTCTTCGTTGCATTCAGCAAACCTGATTTGGTTACACCATACCAAATATCTGGATGTCCAATGTGACCCGCAATTGAAGTATTATTAACTATACGACCTGAACCTTGTACTTTCATTTTCTTACCGACTTCTGTCATAAGCGCAATAGGAGCCTCAAGATTCACCTTGAGCGTCAATGCTTTCATCGCATCAGGATAATCATCATATGGTGCGGAAATCATGACGCCTGCGTTATTAACCAAAACATCAATTACCGGTAAGCTTGATATTAGGCTCGGAATTGTGGATAAGTTTGTCAGATCAAATTCAATACATTTAACTCTATTGTCATCCAACAATTCAAAATCATTGAACTCTCTAGCGAGCGCAATAACATTGTATTTTGCATCTAAAAATTGTGTGCAGATTTCGCGCCCAATGCCGCCAGATGCTCCCGTAACCAAAACCGTCTTATTCATATTGTGAGCCCTAACTCTAATAACCAATTTGAGAGGCAATTATTGGTTTAGCTAACTCAGCACATCAAAGAAAATTTAGTGAAATAAAGTAGTATTCCTAAACGAAAACTAAAAATCCCCAAAAGACACACTATGGGATAGGCCTCCCCATAGTTTTAAATTGAGCAATTTGAACGCAGCCAGTGCTTATCAATCAAAGAACTCAACTAGTAGCATCATGCTGATTCTCTGGCATCGCTGCAATAAAAGCAGGCAATTGGTTACAAGCTTCCACAACAGCAGTGATTATGGGATAAGACGTCATATCAACGCCAAAACGCAGCGCATTGTAAACTTGCGGCACCAAGCAAATATCAACAACAGAGGGAGAGTCAGTCACACTGTAGATACAGTTTCCATATTGTTGTCGATGGCGGGTTAACTTTTCTTCTAATGCTGTAAAGCCCTCGTGTATCCAATGATGGATCCATTCAACTTTGTTTTCTTGATTGCAAGACCACTCCCTTTCCAAATACTGCAACACGCGTAAGTTATTAAGCGGATGGATCTCCATTGCAATATCCTGGGCCATCGCCAACGCTTGATAGCGAAGCGGCGACGGTTCTGGGATGACAGGAGCTTGCGGATATTGCTCATCGAGATACTGAATGATGGCAAGAGACTGATTTAGCTGAATATCACCATCGACAAGCACTGGCACAAGTTCAGAGGCGTTTAGCTCATGGTATTCCGCGCTGTGCTGCTCACCGCCGTTACGTACCAAGTGAACCGATTGAGACTCGTAGCCCAACGCTTTTAAGTTCAAACAAATGCGCACTCGATACGCCGCCGAAGAACGCCAGTAGCCGTAGAGGGTGACATTTTCGCTCATCGCTTCCTTGCCTCACATTTTAGTGTTTTAAATATTGGCTGACTTGTTGATCAATCGCGCCAAAGATCGAGTTACCATCTGTATCAAACATCTCTAGCTTGATTGAGTCACCAAACGACATAAAGCGAGTTATCGGCTTGCCATCACGAATGGTCTCTATCATGCGTACTTCTGCGATACAGGAATAACCCACGCCACCCTCTTCGATAGAGGTACCATGCTCTGTGCCCTGCTTGTTCGATACTGTGCCCGAGCCAATGATTGCGCCCGCAGAAAGTGGACGTGTTTTGCTGGCATGGACAATCAAGTCAGCGAAATCAAACGTCATATCGATACCTGCATTTGGACAACCAAATGGCTTGTGGTTGTATGTAGAAACCAAAGGCAAATGAACTTTGTTCTCATACCACGCTTTACCCAGTTCATCTGGCGTGACTGCAACAGGAGAAAACGCCGATGATGGTTTCGATTGGAAGAAGCCAAAGCCTTTCGCCAGCTCCGCCGGAATCAAACCACGCAGTGACACATCATTAACGAGCATGATAAGACGAATGGATTCTTGTGCTTCTGCAATGCTTGCGCCCATTGGCACGTCACCAGTGATCACGGCAACTTCACCTTCGAAATCGATGCCCCACTCGTCGCTGGCAAATTCAATGTTGTCGCAAGGGCCAATAAATGCATCTGAGCCACCTTGATACATCAAAGGATCGGTCCAGAAGCTTTCTGGCATTTCTGCACCGCGAGCTTTACGTACCAGTTCGACGTGATTGACGTAAGCACTACCATCTGCCCATTGATATGCGCGTGGCAATGGTGATGCTAGATAGTGGGATTCAAACTCTTCACTTCCCGAAACCGCACCATTATTTAGCGCGCTATAAAGCTCTTCCAGTTGTGGAGCGACTTTATCCCAGTTATCCAATGCCACTTGCATGGTCGGCGCGAGATGCATCGCGTGGAAAATTTCGGTTGCCGGAACACATTGTGTCAGGTCTTTGCTCACGACCATCAACAGACCATCGCGAGTGCCATTTTTCTTGGTTGCTAATTTCATCCTTGCCCCTTACTTCTCTTGCCAGCTATAGACGTATTCTTTGTTTTCAACCTTATCGAGCTCGTCAGAAAACTCAAGTGCGTGTCGCGTATCAATCATCACTGCCACTTCATCGGTAAACTTCTTCTTGTATTCCTGACCTGCTTTAAATGCTTTCGGATGAGGACCGTGAGTAAAGCCTGCCGGGTGGAAAGTCACCATACCTGCCTCTATGTTGTCACGGCTGAAGAAATCCCCTGCGTGGTAGAACAAGACTTCGTCATAATCGTCATTGTTATGATAGAACGGCACTTTCAGTGCGCCAGGGTCGCTCTCGATTGGACGAGGTACAAACGTACACACCACGAATCCAGCACCAACAAACGTCGTGTGGGCAGAAGGTGGTAAGTGATAACGATGCGACATCAAAGGTCGAATATCTCGCCAGTTCACTTTCACCACTGCCAAGTCACCGTGCCAACCAATCGCATCAAGCGGATTAAATGGGTAGGTAATCACGCTGACTTTGTCATGACGCTTCACATGAACTTGAGTTTGCTCTTCTGAATATTGCGCGCGGAACTCGCCGTTAATTGACGGGGTTTCCAGAACGCCTGGGTCGAACACGGCATGATTACCCACCATGCCTTTTTCCGGTAGCGAATAAGCAGCATCGGTATTTTCAATCATCAGAACAAACATTGGCTCACTTGGTTCTAATCGCCAACTGGTTGAGCGTGGGATCATTACGTAATCGCCTTCGCTCACTTTGAGATGACCATAGTCGCAGTAAAGGTCTGCAGCTCCGTGATGGATGAACAGCAGCTCATCACCATCGGCGTTACGCACCAAGAAGTCCATCTTCTCATCCATACGCCATACACGTATCTTACAGTTGGCGTTGTGTAAAAGAAGCGGCACTGCCCATGGTGAAATCTGACTCGCCGTTTCGACTAAGTTGAAATCGAATGCGCGAGGTCGCAAGTCCCCCACCCACTCAGACCACCCTGTCGGCGCGTGTTGGTGATGAAAGTGTGCCGCTGGGCCGAAGAACCCACTTCGACCTGCTTCACGTTCGTAAATTGCCTCTTCCGGGAAATCAGCATGTGCTTGCTTGGAGCACACTCCCTCCCGATGAGGGAATGTGATCCATTTATGCATCGCTTAGTACTCCTCGGCGGATTTGATCTTCTTCAATCGATTCAAACAGCGCTTTGAAGTTACCCTCACCAAAGCCCTCATTGCCTTTGCGTTGGATGATTTCAAAGAACACCGGGCCAATTACAGTCTGAGTGAAAATTTGCAGCAAGATGCCATCTTTAGTTGGTGCGCCATCAATCAAAATTCTCATATCGCGCAGTTTGTTGACATCCTCCCCATGGCCTTTCACTCGTTCATCAATTTTCTCGTAGTAAGTGTCTGGTGTAGGCATAAAGTCCATACCACGGTCACGTAGGGTTTGAACGGTTTGGTATATATCATCCGTGCTTAGCGCTATATGCTGAATACCCTCACCGTTGTATTCGCGGATGAACTCCTCAATCTGAGATTTGTCATCCGAAGATTCATTGATTGGAATACGGATCTTGCCACAAGGAGCAGTCATTGCTCGGCTGACAAGACCTGTCAACTTACCCTCGATATCGAAGTAACGAATTTCGCGGAAATTACCAATGCGCTCGTAAAACCCAGACCACACATCCATGTTGCCTTGCTTGACGTTGTGGGTCAGATGATCGATTTCGTACATACCAACGTCGGCTTTTGCAAGGCGCTCGTCCGCATCGTCATAAAAACGAAAATCAACGTCGTAAATGCTTTGTTTGCCGTAACGGTCAACAAAGTACAGTAAGCTTTCACCGATGCCATAGATGGCAGGAATACTCAGCTCCATTGGACCAATTTCAGTTTTGTATTCAACACCGCCGTTATCCAGTGCTTGCTTAAGCGCTAGATTGGCATCTTTTACACGAAACGCCATTCCGCATACGGAAGGGCCATGAAGTTTAGAAAACGCTTCTGCCTGACTATGAGGCTGAGCATTAACAATGAAGCTAATGTCACCTTGTCTATACAGCCACGCCTCTTTGGAACGGTGTTTTGCGATCTCGGCAAAGCCCAACGAAGAAAAGAGTGCTTTTAGCTGTCCAATACCCACGCTATCTGCTGCGGTATATTCAACAAACTCGAATCCATCCGTGCCTAATGGGTTGTAAGTGTCCACCATGACTTTCTCCTCAATGTCACTGTTATAGCTAGAAACAGCCGTTATGCCTGGAAACGTTCTTTACGCCAGAAAACTGTCGGCTTGCTTGGAATCTATTTCTAACTTGGCGCAGGAGAAGATAAATTGGAATAGTTGACGAAAAATCGGTGACTTAGCGAATACCACTTATTAATGTAAAAAATTTGTTACACCAGTAGCGCTAATTTTAAAGCCAAAAACAATAACAGTTAAAGCAACTTATTATCAGTAACTTATGATTTTTATTTCGCAATATAACCCAGACTACAGATGTAAACGAAATGTTACCACGCCATTGAATGGCCACTTTATTTGACGCAGCAGGATGAAGAAAGGGCATCAAACTGGCAACAGGATATGTTACCAGTCCTAGACGAGGTGATTATATTGAACAAAGCCAATTAGAAGTAATAGCTATAAGTAAACTTCAGCTCTGTCCCTTGTCTGTTGTGGCCGAAACTTTGCTCAACATCATCAAAGTACTCGGTGTAAGTGATTTTTCCCCAATGTTTGCGGTTTTGTGCAAGTGGTGTTTGAAATGCAAGATCCAGTTGAAGCTGGTTTATCGTTCCCACCGTTCCACCAAAATCTAATGAACTAAATTGCGGGTTAATTTGAACGTGCGTACCATTTTGATGCAAATAGATTGAGTTCAAAAAGTTAAATTGAACACCCCAGGTATAATCATCCACCAACCCTAGCTTGCTGTAAGTACTATTGTTCTGTCCCACTGCACCTGCAAGAATTGGGAATGACAACCAATTTTTGAATGGCGTATCAATGCGGATCAAACCGCCTACCGCAAACAATCGATCAGAAATTGCATCGGTAAAACTGGTTTCAATATAATCTAGAGAGACGCCGGCCATAGGCGCATGCTGCCACTCTGTATGAGTCACTTCAAAGTACCTAGCGCGTACTTGTGACAAGTTAAAATCGTCACTACCCACTTTACCGTTTTCCTGGCCCTGAATGGTTAGCTGCCCCAAAAACAGATTGCCATTACTTTTTCCGCCAGAGATCTGACCCTGAATTTGAACAAAATCATTGTCCTCTTCATTAAAGCTCTGTTTTCCATAAGTGATGTTTACAACCGAAGATACTTTCGTATGGTCACCTGGATCTGGCGCATCGTCTGGCGTGATATGTTCATCTGCTATAGCGTGGGTTGAGAACAGGATAAGTGCACTACTTAATGTTATTATTTTATAATTTGTCATGGTCGGAGAACCTATTTTGTGCGTTATTGGTTTGTCAGCTTCTATGAGCTAAATTCGAACCCACTCTAGAAAATTTACACACACTGCGATAACAAAATAAAAAAACATAAAATAAAAAAAAGTATAGCGCAGGAAATATTTTATTTAAAAACATGCTCTTAAAAAGCGCCCACATACCAAACCACCTCGCCAACATAAATATTACAGAATGATTTTAAAATGCTGATATATTTGCCTAGCCCATTCCATGATATTAATTTTCACTTCGACTTTAATTAATAATGACCGGATTCGCATTTTTGATATTTGGTTTTCGTTCTGGTCCACTTTTTGCGTCTGATCAAATGCGTGATCGATTCTTCTCGGTTAGCATAATCCTTGAAATAACAGAAAGAGAGAATTCAATGCCTAAGTTATCCTTGGAGCCACCGGTATATAAAGTGGGAGATATATACTTTTCCCCGACTTCCGGCGTTATCGATAATCAAGGAGAGCTATCGAGATTAAGGGCAAGGGAAGCCAATCTATTTAATGAGCTAATCAAGACCTTTCCAGAAGTGCTGTCTCGAACCACGATAGAAGAAACGTTGTGGAAAGACTCTTACGCAACAAATGCGACCATTAATCAAACCGTGAAAGCGCTGCGATTTTCTTTAAAAGATATCGATAGAACCTTGATCAGAACGATCCCGAAACAAGGCTACGTTCTCGCGATCGCACCAATAAAAGAAAATGGCTATGGTGATCTTAGCCCTTGTTTTATCTCCCCGAATGAACAGGTTACTGAAGAAATTGATACGAACAAAAGTTCATCTGAAGACTCAAACCAACCGATACATTCCATTCGAGTGGTTGTCGCGGTGTGCACAATAGCTATTGCTTCTTTTGCTTTATCTGCCTCTGGGTTGTTTGTGTCGGAACCGAATAGAGTAAGCCAAAAATACGGAAATCACTGGATATTATTTAACGCAACAGAAAACGAGTTATCTTCGCTGCCTGTTAAGCCAGATGAGACAACAAAATACATAACAAAACACCCGACTTACTATCGAATCTGTTCTGAGAGACAAGGAGTATTAGAATGCCAAAAAGTCGATTTCTAATTCTGCTCATCATCTCAGGTGTGATTGCACTTTCAAGCTTTGCAGGGACGAAAGTCTATCGTTATTTAAACGACCCTTTTCAACTTTACGAAGGAGCGTGGCAAGGTGATGGTACGCTATTCATCGGCGATAAAAAAATCCATTCTGTGGCCATTATGCTAGTAGAAAATGGTCAGATTAGACTCTCGGTGAACAACCGATATGGTGATTTTAACTACACCTATGACGGTACACTCAAAATTCGAAAGCATGAACATATTAGTGCTCATTTCGATATTATTGACCGGCAGGTACGTGGCTTAGAAGAGTTTGTTCAAAATACTCATATCGATATTCCGATGGGAGGAAATTTGCTCCGACTGAATGCATGGCGACTTGATGAAGGGCGTCTTTTTATTGATGTAGAGCAAAGTAACAACTTAGACGTGTCTTATATTTTGACAAAAAAATCAGATGGTTAGCCTCATTTTAGTTTTTTTTATTTTCTAATTTACAAAAACAACTTTTTTTCTTCTAAAGATACTTTTTTTGGTTGGAGCGAAAACAGCCTTTCGCGTTTAAATAGTGCCGATGACAAATCAAAACTATAACGACACGAGCTCTCGCTCTTCAACCAAAAGGTATCTACTATGACGGTATCCGCTTCTACACTTCCTACACCGGAAGAAAAATCAGGATTAGCCAAATGGTTTCCTCTGATTGTTCTTCTTGCGGCACAGTTTTCTACGATGGCCGATAACTCTGGTCTCGCGATTTCAACTGACGCTCTTATTGCTTTACACGGCGCAACCATGCCACAAATTCAAATGGCCAATGCCATGTATCCTCTTATTGCAGGTGCCGGTATGATTGCTGGTGGTTTGATTGGCCTGATCATTGGCTGGAAACGCCAAATGGTTATTGGCGCGGGCATGCTAGCCGCCGCTTCATTTGGTGCAGCCTTTGCGCCAAACATGGAAGTATTAAACTATGGCGCACGCGTTGGTGCTGGCCTTGGCGCTTGTTTATTGATCCCAGCTGTACTTGCCAATGTCGCTGGTATTTATAAGGGCAAAGATCAAGCAATTGCTTTCTCGGCTATCGCTGCGTTGGTTGGCCTTGCAAGTGCTGTTACGCCACTTTTGTTTGGCTTTATTCTTGATGTAGCAAGCTTCCAAGTTGCCTTTTTCAGTTTAGGCGTCTACTGCCTATTTGTTATGTTCGGTAGCATGAAATTGCCAACACTAGAATCGAGCCCTTTTAAAGGCAAACTGGATACTGTTGGCATTGCACTAGCTGGCATCGGCCTACTGTGCTTTGTTACGGGCTTATTGAAAATCTCTGAGTGGGGCCTATTTGCACCACTGACTGACTTCTCTATCTTTGGCATTTCTCCAGCAATTCCAACGGTTTTACTTGGTGCTGCAATTCTCAAAACCCTTATGGTTTGGGAGCGTAAGTTTGAAGCACAAGGCGGTACGCCACTCTTGCCATCCTCTTACGTTAAAAACCCTCAGGTTGTCGTTGGCCTAGTACTATGTGCAACCATCTTCTTGCTATTTGGTGCGACAGGATTCATAAACGTTTCTTACATGCAGCTTGTTGCTGGCATGAGCGCATTTTCCTCTGGTATGGCATTGTGTGCTTTCGCTTTAGGTATGATGATCGGTTCACTAGGTGCACCTGCAAAACTTGCTCACCTCACCTGTCAACGCGTCTGCCAGCTAGGATTCATTATCGCGGCCGCAGGCACAGCACTCATGTTCCTTGGATTTACCGCTGAGGGAATTACTTTCTGGCAGTACATTTCTCTGACTATTTTTGGTACTGGTGCTGGTCTGCTAGCATCTCAAGCATCGATTGTTGTTACCTCAGCACTTGATGAACGTGAAGCACAGCAATCCGGTGGTATCCAAGCGACATCTCGTAACGTTGGACAAGCATTTGGTGTTGCAATTCTTGGTTCAGTTATGCTGTTCTCGCTAACGGGAGCGATTAAATCAAACGTTGCTGAGCACGAAGCACTGTCCGCTGAAACCAAGCAAATCATCATCGAGCAACCATCATTACCGTTCGTATCTAACGCAATGGCGATTGATCTGATGGAGGACCTAATTGTAGATAAAGAAGAGCAACGCATCGTGATCGAAGTGATGGCGGAATCTCGCTTACAGTCAGTCCACTATGCTCTGTTTGCACTTATTGGCTTAATGCTTGGTGGCTTAGCCCTTTGTTCAAAACTTCCCCAACGTTCTTTAATGAATAGTTAAGGTTGACCTTTAAGCCTCGGTACTGCCGGGGCTTTATTCGTTTCAACCATACCATTTCAGTCACCTAGAGAGACACTATGGATAAGACTAAAGATAACAAAACTAGTTGGTTGCTCATCGCGTTGTGCCTCGCGCAATTCACACTTTCGGCAGACGTCGCTAACCTTTCTATCTCCACTTCTGCTCTCGTCACCGTCTTCCAAACGGACATTTCTAGCATCCAATTTTTGGGCAGTGTTCAACCTTTAGTCGGTGCGGCATTCATGCTCTCAGCCAGTATATTGGGTCTCATCATTGGTTGGCGTCGATTGCTTATTTTAGGAACTTCAATTGGGCTAGTATCGACGATTGGATTCATCACTATAGATAACCTAACGACCATTTCTCTGTTCATTCGTCCACTCGCAGGGATTGCCTCGGCGTTGATATTGCCAGCTGTACTTGCGCTCGTCGTTGCGCACTTTCCTGGTAAAAAACGCGCTGTTGGTTTTGGATTAATGGCAGCATCAACTGGGTTAGCAGCAGCATTGATTCCCCTTGTGAGTGGTTGGCTGCATGACAACACACAATGGGTTTGGCCATTTGTTATCATTGCTATTCTCTATTTTCTCAGCTTAATCAGTGCCATCTTTGGGATTCGGCCAATTCACACCAATCAACCCGCTAAATTTGACTTTTTAGGTGCGACTATTGGTGCAATAAGTACCGTTACCATCTTCTTTGGTTTGATTAAAATGCCTTATTGGGGACTCTTCTCAGTATTAAACGGAGCGAACATTCCCCAGTGGCTTGTCTTTGTCACACCACTTAGCCCAGCCCTGTTCTTGCTCATACTTGGCTCGGTATTATTTGGCTTATTTCTCTATCAACAAACCCGATTCGAGCAAAGGTATGGTTACGCTATTTTGCCTTTTAGTTGGTTAAAGAACCGATGCTCTCGCACAGGGTTTGTTATCCTTTCGTTGATGTACTTAGTGCTAGGAGGGAGCAGCTTTATCGTGGTCACTTACTTACAAGTGGCAATTTCACTTTCTGCATCTCATTCTGGTGGGATTATCTTACTTTTTTCAGCCTGCATGATTGGGCTATCTATTGGTACGCCACTATTGTTCAAGCAGCAGTCTGCAAAACGTCTATGCCAAATTGGATTTTGCGTCATGGCCGGTGCGGGCCTAATTTTGCTCTTATCCAGTCAGAGCACAAGTATCTTAATACCTTTCTATCTTGGTATGGCATTACTTGGAGCATCAATGGGTATTTTGGCGTCCCAATGTCCGGTGATCATTACCAATGCTCTAGGTGAGCGCGAAGCAGAACAGTCTGGTGGACTACAAGCAACCGTAAGAAACATTGGCCTAGTGTTGGGGATTAGCCTATTTGGTGGTATTAACCAATGGACAATGGATCACAACATTCGCTCCAACCACGAAATTACCACGTACTTTCCTCATGCATTTGTTACTGACCTCAACCAGGTTTCACATGTCCCTTACGTTGATGACAATCGATTAGATGTTTTAATTGAGCATTACAATCTCGATCTTCATCAGGCGAATTATTTACATCAGTCCAATGCGAACGCGAGATTACTCGGCTTTAATATGGCAATGAGTCTACTTACATTCACCGCTCTTTTGGGTTGTTTTGTTAGTACTCGAGTTCAAAAACAACCCGCAATAACCTCGGAAAAATCGACGCACTCTCTTATTCCGTCAAAATAATCTCCACTGCAAGTCTTTGAACGGTATGACTCTGCTTTATACCGTTCGAACGCTTACTCAATTCATATCCTATTCTCTGCATCCATATCTACATCTACATCTACATCTACATCTACATCTACATCTACATCTACATCTACAAGCGTATCGTTGTAACGATTTCAGCTTCCATCTTTTGTGCGATATGTCGCTCTTTGCCATTATTTAGGTACCAACGTTCTCAATGTGCAAAACGTGTTAAAACGGACGTCATTCAAAAGAATCATCAAACAAAAGCCTTCCTCTTAGAGTTGCTGTATGGAAACCTAAGCGTGGTTAGACTGATCGCACATGAGGCCGTAAATTATCCAAAACAAGAAGCTCAACGCGATGTAGGGGAAGTTAATCTGATACTCGTACCTTAGCATGACATATGCCGCTCAAACTGACGTTGGGCTATAAACCGTGGCTATCTATCGATAATAAATACAAAAAAAGAGCGCTTATTGCGCTCTTAATATCGTAAGTTGAATACCTTTGCCGTTATGCGACTTCAGCTTCTTTTGCTGGCGTTGCTGCACGAGCATGTACCGTAACATCACCGCCCAATACCGTTGCATGAACATGGATATCTTTGATCTGCTCTTTAGGCGTATTCAAAGGATCGGCATCTAGTACCGCGAAATCAGCCAGCTTTCCTGGTGCAATAGAACCTTTGTTGTCTTCATGGCCCATTAGGTAAGCTGCACCTAGCGTGACAGCATGCAGTGCTTGCTCTGCTGTTAGACACTCTTCTTCTCCGTATACATTGCCAGAGAAAATGCATTTACGATTCATCGCACCCCACATCATAAATAATGGGTTTACTTGCGTTACACCATCATCACTGTGAATAGAGAACGGAATACCTTTCTTCGCAGACGTTTGGAATGGATTCAAACGCTTAACAAGCTCAGGCCCAACAGTTTGAGTTGCGTGTACGTCGCCCCATACTGGTACGTGCGTACCAAATAGGTTGTGGCAAACACCGAGCACTTTCATGCGGTCCATCTGCTCGTCCGTCACCATTTGATTGTGCTCTAGACAGTGGCGTGCATTTGGCATTGGTGTATCTTTTTGCATACGCTCAATAATGTCTAACAGCTTCTCTGTTGCCCCATTGCCATTACAGTGAAAAGAGATGTTGTATCCCGCCTTGTGGAAAGGTAATGACGATTCATAGATTTCTTCGATATCGCGCGTCATGGATGTGCTTGGCTTGCCATTATAGAACGTTTGACCGTCCAATAGATTCGCTGTAAACCCTTGAATTGAGCCGTCGGTATTCACGTATTTAACACTACCAATGCTTAAACGATCATTGTTCGTTTCTTTCATCGCGTTAACTTCATCTAAGCTAAATACATTGGCAAGTGGGTAAGCAGTGACACGCAGTTTAAACGCTGGGTTTTTACTTAATGCTTGGTACAGCGGGTAAGGGTTAGATGGAATGCCCATACCGCAATCAGAGACCGTCGTTACCCCTAGTGAGTGGGCAATGTTCGCATAATCAATCAGCGCTTTACCGATCACTGCCGGATCGCTACCATAGTTAAATGCACCAACATTAAGCGCTCGATAAATGTCTTTCATCTCTGCAATATCACCTGTTAGTCGACCATCTTCGCGAAGTACAATTCAGGATCGTCGTCTAAGCTGTAACCTGATTTTTCAAGTCCTAATGAGTTAAGCCCAGCAAGATGGCAACTTGCATGCATTAGGAACACCGGAGAATCGTCGATAACAGAGTCTAAAAAGTCACGATTAACCACGCTGCCGTCTGTCATCAACAACGGATCTAGCCCCCACAAGTTTAGCCATTCCCCTGTTTTACCTGCGTCGTCATGCGCTTTTTTAAGTTCCAAAAGACGTGCTTTGAGTGTATCTTCTGTTGAGCACCCCTTTAACAGCTTACCCCCTACTCCTAATCGGTCATATTGGCCCGCGTATTCAAATATTCCCGTAAATAGCGCAGCGAGCAGTGGGTGCATATGCGCCTCAATGAAACCCGGAACAATCGTTTTCCCTTCAAATTGAGCGTCATGACGGTAAGAAAGGTTATTTGTATTTAGGAATGTTTCTGCCTGATCTTTGGTGCCCGTAAAGAGTATTTTCCCGCTTTGTACAACGACCGCATTTGCTTTTGGCTGTTCTTTATTAACCGTGATAAAACTGCCTGTGTATAGAACCGTTTCATTGTTGTATTCAAGGCCAGGATTAAGCGATGTTTTTGTTGTCATAATTAAACTCCGAACATGTAGGATACGTGTTTGTTTTTCTGTGTACCCCTTCAAACTGCCTCAAACCATCGTTGCTTTCGAGAATTTAAAAGTGAAATAAAATTATCAAATAAAATGCGACTCTAAAAAAAACTCAACCCAATGAATTTATTGTGTTTTTATTATAAATGGTTTTGATGTCGTTCGAAAAACATGTGCACTTCAAAGGTACCAATTGGGATGTCAGACGCTTCAAATCGATCTTTTCTGTTATCCACTACCGCATAGACGATCACAATAGCTAGGATGAATATTAGCCCGACAAAAACCAGTATTCTTGTGTAGAATCCCATAATACAGTCCTCTTTTTTGGTTGAGTGCTATTTATAGGATGTTTATTTCCCTCAATTATTGACAAGTGACCTTTTAAAACAATTTCTCACTTATTGTTATTTATTTTGGTCTAACTTTTTTCTTAATGATAGATATAAAAATACCCAGCATTGCCGGGTATTTTTGCAAAATAAGTGACTCTATTTACTTTGTACAGTTCTCTACTGATAAGCTTTCTTCAGAATCGCCACACTCTTTTATGTGTGCCATCGCGATAGTTAGTAAGACGCTCCCAACGCCCATCACTGTCATGGCTCGTCATGATTTGACTAGGTTCACTAGCTACAGAGCTAAAGTCGTTTTTCGTACGGTGCCAATAATCTGCACCATGGGCTTGTTCACTGTAAAAGTTGGTATCAATAATGTCTCTTACCGGCTTTAAATCTGACTCACTGACCGTATCTGTTACCCCAATCAAGTGTTCAAAACCACTGACTGTACCTGGGTGGTAAGTATGCTCGGTATAACTAATCAACATATGATCTTGATAGTTCTTTGTCACCAGCGCTTGTGTCACTTCCCCTTGAGAAGTTAAACATGAATCCCAGTCACCTACCATGCTATACATTGTATTGCGTACACCAGAAGACTCTTCTAGTAATGTTTCAAGCCATTCACTGCGTGCGCAATTGTATCCGCTCTCAGCGGGTTCTAAACTGATAGTTGACTCAATATTCACACCATCACGCTGATTAGTAACCATTTGATGCTTATCGTAGAGTGATATTTTAGTATCTAGGTCATCAGACATCAGATAGGTTTCTGAATGGAAGTTCCCATTTGATGGTTGTACAAACTCATAACGGTACCAACTTTTATTATACTGAGTGGTACTACTGTCCCACATCCCTAAAAAGTACTCTACCCAAGCGAAATCCGCTTCAGGGTTCGCATCAATAAGTTGCTTTGTTTCAGTGTAAGATTTTTGTAATCCCGGAACCAACGCTTTTGCTAACTCATGCAGAGCGGTGTCACCACTAGCTACATAATCTCCATATAGCTCATTGACAGTCACGTTGTAGCGCTGTGCTACTCGGAACTCTTGTTCTTTTAGACGCTGTGAAATATCCGCTCGTAGCGCTTCCTCTTTAAGAATAGAATCACAAGATAGCCCACTTGATTGTTGGCTGCGAAGTTCTTGCTCCACTTGCTTCCAAACAACAGACGTCAATGGCGTCAAATTCAGTAAATCTTGATCCGTGGTAAGTGCAAACTGTGGAGGGAATACCATTTGATACGCTTCCCCAATTGGCGTATCTGGCGTATCTGTATCAATAGCGCCCTCTGGCACATCTACTACTAAAGGAACATATTTCGCACACTGTTGATACTTACTCGGTATGCTTAATTCAAAATCGCCCTCACCTTGTGTTTTCACATTTGGCTCATTCGCATCAAGCTGATTATTTAAATTCAAATCTAAAAAGACGGTTGCACCAATGATATAGCCATCTATCGCTTTGCCTTTCAAAAGAACAGTTTGGCCAGAATCACTATCACTGCTGCTTCCACCTCCACAACCAACTAACACTGAAACTAGAGAACTCAATAGAGTGAGTTTACGCACGTTCATAACCTTTCACCGTACATTGTATTAATTTTTGTCCAAACGACCTTGGCAGGCGTTGGTGTTATTTTTATGTTAATAATCATGCCATTAAAACTAATGGAAACATGATGTTACATCTATAAATGTAACACGATGAATGCAATTCATTTAATTCAATGATGGATAAATGCCACTTTTGTCATACTTTGTATGTCTCTTATTTTACTTGGTACAATAAATAAGCACAGTGCCTACAAAAACCATCCCACCCTTTCCACACTCTAGTTTCACAACAGTATGGTTAAATTGAAAATCAACGCTTTTACGCCCACCAGCAGAGAGCGTGACCACGCCATCACTTCATGACTTTTAATGGTCAGAAGAATGTCAGGCAGGTGTGTTTTTTGATTCAACGCAGTTTTCAGTTCCGCTAGGTATGTAATAAGAGGTGTTCTGTTCCCTATCGAGCCACGCCGTTCGGCTGATTCTCGAGTAATAAACAAAGAGACATGCAAATGACACAAATTAATCAAGAGCGCCTGATTGATCACTTCTGCCAACTGGTTCGCATTGATAGCGAAACAATGAATGAAAAACAAATCGCAGAAACACTTGCCGAACAGTTAGGCGAACTCGGCTTTACTGTTCAAAAATTGCCTGTACCTGAACATATTTCGAATGGCTTCAACGTATACGCACGTCTAGAGGGTAAAAAAGAAGGCTCTATTCTAATGAGCTGCCACATGGATACAGTAACACCGGGTATTGGTATCGAGCCGATCATTGAAGACGGCATCATCCGCTCGAAAGGCAATACGATCCTTGGTGGCGATGATAAATCTGGTATCGCTGCAATCATGGAAGCGGTACGTTGCATTCAAGCTGAAAACCTTGAGCACAAAACACTAGAACTCGCTTTCACGGTGCATGAAGAAGGTGGTCTCTTCGGCTCTGAATACTTCGACATGTCACACGTTACGTCAACAGAAGCGATCGTACTGGATACAGGTGGCCCAATCGGCACTATCGTAACCGCAGCACCTGGTCAGCAAAAAATCGTTGCGACAATTAAAGGCCGTCCAGCTCACGCTGGTTTGGCTCCTGAAGAGGGCATCAGCGCAATTATGGTCGCAGCTGACGCAATCAACCAGATGAACTTACTTCGTATTGACGAAGAAACCACTGCGAATATCGGCATGGTTAACGGCGGTCAAGCAACCAACATCGTGATGCCTGAGCTAACCATCGTTGCCGAAGCGCGTTCGCTAAACGGTGCAAAACTAGATGCACAAGTAGAACACATGATCTCAACATTCGAGTTTGTGGCTCAAAAGCACGGTGCGGAAGTAGAAATCGAATCTAGCCGCGCTTACGATGCCTTTGTTATCGAGGAAGATAACGCGCACGTTACTGCAATCAAAGCGGCGTTTGCCGATATGGGTATCGAAGCATTCACTAAAGGCACCGGTGGCGGTAGTGATGCAAACAACTTCAACAAAAAAGGGTTAACGACAGTAAACCTGTCAACTGGCATGGCAAAAGTACATACGACTGAAGAGTTCATCGCCGTTGAAGATATGGTAAAAATTACCGAGTTCGTTAAACATTTCCTTGTGAAATAAACACGCAATAATCATCGTCATCATCCCTTTCATTGAGCCGTTTGAACCCGGCTAGGTGAAAGGGATTTTTTTCCCAGTTGTCTTTATTCGTGCCAACCTAATACACTTTTCATCATTTATCTTTCTATGGCTCACTTTTTGAGACCATTAAGCTCGCCTTTCAATCCCTTGTTACAACCGTGTTAAAACTCAATTGTGCATCGAATTTATACAATATAAATTTGAACTGTATTCAGGAAGAATAGAGTGCTAACAGGATGAAACTACCCAAGCTCTATTCACAAGCAGCAACCATGCTCATCAAAGACATGGCAATTATCCCGATTTACCGTCCAGGCAACGATCGATATTCGATCAAGCCTTATATTGGTGGCTATGAGCGTACTAACCCCGAGTCGTCATGCTACCTTAAGAATGTCTATGTGAAAGTCCACTAATGGCATGCTTTGGGCCTGGGTATCTTACCCGGATCTCAGGCCAATTTTTATTCATTACAATTCGAAACTACTTCGGATTGCCAAGGAATGATGGAATATGATTTGGTGCGTTCTTAAAAGACTTGCGATAGCATTTTCTACCCTTTTGTTTATCTCACTGATTTCACTTTGGTTAAGGCTGACCATTTAGTGAACACTATGAATATCGTAAAGCACGATACCAATCAGAAACGTCGCGAGGTTCAACTGCTGCCCGGCGATCTCCATTCCCCGCTCAGCCCACCGAGCGGTTGCGTCTTTCGTACCCGATGCCCCGAAGCCACGGAGCTGTGTGGACAACAAAATCCCACTAAAACAGGCTCAATGGGACATCATATTTATTGTTCAAACATGAATTTAGGAAGTCTTTCATGAATACCACTTCTACTGTAAACCAACGCCTAACATCGCTGCGTAATGCGATGGCTAGCAACGATATCTCCGCTTATATCGTGACCAATAACGACCCCCATAATAGCGAATATTCTGCAGAGCACTGGTTAGCTCGTACTTGGATCTCTGGCTTTACAGGATCAGCCGGTGATGTGGTGGTCACAGAGCAAGGCGGTGGCTTATGGACGGATGGACGTTACTACATTCAAGCTGAAGAACAACTGCTTGGCACCGGGATTAACTTGTTCAAAGCTCGCCAACCAGAAACGCCAAGTATTGCAAAATGGCTTGCAGCAACGTTACCGGAAAATAGTGCCGTGGCTGTGGATGGGCGATCAATCAGTTACACGTTTTACCAAGAATTGAAGCAAACCCTCGAGCCAAAGAGTATCCGAGTCATTCTCGATCTTGATTTACTCACGCCGATTTGGCTAGAGAGACCAAACCGTCCAACAGCCAAAATCTTTGACCACCCTACTGCATTTTCTGGAGTTGAAACCCAAGAAAAACTCGTAAAAATCCGCACTTGGCTACAAAAGAATACGGCGGATTGCATTCTAATCACCACGTTAGACGACATAATGTGGACATTGAACGTTCGTGGCGGAGACACCCTGTATTGCCCAGTTTCAGAAGCCTACTTGGTTGTAGAGCCAAATCGTGCAACGGCATTTATCGACAAAAGCAAACTGCACCCAGAGTTAGAGAAAAAGATCAACGAACAAGGCGTCAGCGTTCGCCACTATGAGTATGTTAGCCAGTATGTAAATCAGCAATGTGAGGGATTAACGCTTGCATTCAGCCCATCTTACACTGACAGCTTGCTTGTTAGTGCGATTGAAAAAAACGTATCACTAAAGCCAGCGGCCTGCCCGGTTACCGAAATGAAAGCCATCAAAAACTCAACCGAGCTGGCCAATCTCGAACAGTCCTTGACGGACGATGGTGTCGCGGTAGTCAAGTTCATGAGTTGGCTAGACGACCAAGTCCCAAGTGGGCTTGTTACTGAACTGTCTGCGGAAGCACAACTTAAAAGCTACCGACGTCAAACTCGTCACTATGTGAGTGATAGTTTTCGAACCATTGCCGGGTTTGCAGCGCACGGGGCAAAAATGCACTACGCCGCAGATGATGAAAGCAATGCCGTCGTTAATGAAAGCAACTTTTTCTTGGTGGACTCAGGTGGTCAATACTTAGGCGGAACAACAGACATCACCCGTACTTTCCACTTCGGGTCACCGACCATTAAGCAACGTAAAGATTACACTTTAGTGCTTAAAGCGGTTATTCGACTGACTCAGACTCGATTTATGAAAGGCTCTACGGGTGCCAACCTCGACATTATGGCACGTGGCATACTATGGCAACATGGCATTGACTATAAATGTGGCACGGGCCATGGCGTTGGTATTTGTTTAAACGTACACGAGGGCCCACAAAATTTCTCGCAAAGTCACCGTGAAGTCGCGCTAAAACCCGGTATGGTGATCACTAATGAGCCTGGCGTTTACCGCGAAGGGGAATATGGCGTGAGGATTGAAAACATCATGAAAGTGGTCGAAGTAGAACAAAATGAATTCGGTACATTCTATGGATTCGAAACCATCACGTTAGCACCGATCGCGACTAATGCATTAGATTTATCCATGCTGGATCAAGGAGATATCGACTGGTTAAATCATTACCACACTCGCGTTTATAAAGCACTGAGCCCAACGCTGGATAACCATGATAAAACCTGGCTTCAGCGAGCAACTCAGTTTATTGAAAAATAGTCAGCAACGCTTTCATTTTCATTTCAAACTCCCCAGTTTGATTGCCAGTCTTCGGGCTGGCTTTTTTGTTTCAGTTATCTTCATTTTCTTATTTTCTCTTTGTCCATTTTTCTAAAAAAATGGACTACTAGATAATAGATATAGCTGACCTAATCCAGTTGATTTTACGATTTGATAATACCTTTTACGAAAAAGCCTCCCATACTTTGAGAGGCTCTGAAGCATTTACGACTCACTTTATGCAGATAATCGATATGAGTTTCCACTAAAATTACAACTAAAAATAGTGGTTGTGTATCGTTCAATTCATTGCTGGAGGTGTCGTTAACCAAAGCATATCATTCAGCATATTGTCATAGCCATAATGATAGACCGCATTCATATAATCTTTACTCATTGTGTCTAAGCCATCGCCAACTAAGTCATCATCAATATGTGCAAAGTTAAACATCATGTTGTTAGACTTTGTGTAGTTATATATATATTCCACATCTCCAACCCCTTGACGACGAGTAAGAATGGATAGTGCCCGAATAGATATCGAGGAAATACTATTGTCGATAGCCTCAAACTTAGGCTTAAACTGACCATTTCTTATCACGTATACATTTTTTTTTTGTGGCTGGTTAAACTTGGAACCGCTTCATCTAGCTACTGAGGAAATAAAAAAACTTGCCTTGATACTCCGCCATCCACATGCAACTCTTCATATATAACACTGTCTGACTCAATAAATATTGGTTTTGCTGGGAAAAGACCAGGTATAGAACTGCTCGCTATAATAATATCTTGAATTAACTTCTTTGAGTTTTCAGTTTTTATTTATGCGATTCGTCCTATATCCCAAATGGACATTTTTTCATTATCAAGATTGGTTGTCGCTATCAGAAGTATTCTACCTTTATCTCTCTCGGCAGCAATTTTGCTAATTATAGTATCATCGACAAACGTTCTCACTTCATTTTCGAACCCTTCCGTATTTATAATTGAAGCTTTAAATGGCAATTTTAATAGTGAGTTTCTTTTAAAGATTTCATTTAGTGATGATTGTGTATAATATTTAGCCAGCTCGTCATCATAATTACTACCTAAAAACGCAAAAATTAAGACTATCGCACCGATTGAGATACCCGTCACGACATCGAAATCAGGACGATCGCCTTTATCTGTCCACGCATTGAGTATCCCTGCAGCGAAAGCGCTGAAAGCCTGTAACACCTTTTCCGTGTTTACGAACATGTTCAGTTGAACTTGAATGATAGCCATAATTCTAATTTGACGGTGAAAGGATCCCATTTTAGCTCAAGTTTTCTATGTTGGAGTCATGATCAAAAATTTAGAATCTGCAGGCGGATTGGAATTTTTAGGGATATTAACAAGACATCTGAGTTTGCGAAGATTGTTGTAAAAGGTCTTAGGGTGAAAGTTATGCGCAAGACAAGATTGCGCAGCCGAGAGACCGGAGTTGTAAAAATAGTTGAACAAGGCACCACCATTCTTGTTGAGAGCGATGGTGAGCCATAGACAGTTCCTGTTTGGTAATTGGAACTAACGGGTTATGACGACAGAGCATCAGATTGAAGGTGTGGATTTGCGGACGCTTGCGATAGAAGAACGTAAAAGCCTGTTAGATTAAAAACAAAAAGCCCCGAAAATTACTCCTCAGGGCTTACCTTAGTTGATTAAGTTGCTTATTGGCAATTTAACGGAGTGGCGTTATCGCGTCCCCAAACCGTTTCAGCAGTTGGGTTTGACAAATCAACCCATACCGCACCTTCATGAAGGTCTAACATAGGAATGTCTTCATCAAATGAATACATACCAACAGGAACGTTAGTGACTTCACCACCAACAGTGCCATGAGCAAGGGCTTGTGCGGCTGCTTTATCTGAGTATCGCAAGCCCATCATATCAAAGTATAGAGACCAGTTTTTACCCGTCATGTAGCTCAAACTAACTAGCATGAAATCATTACCACTAATGTGTTTGATTTCACCCAGAGTATCATTGTTGAAGTCGAACATACCGAAACCTAGACGCTCGCGGTTCGCATCCCACAATTCTTGTGTAGCAGCGTATTTACCAAAAATACGCTCATGTAAATATAGGAGCGGGTAGATATCAAACCCGTTACTCATCACGGTTCCATCAGCCAAGGTTTCGCCGTGCATACGTAGCGCCATCTGGATGTAGAACGTCATGCGTTGACCGTTCTTAATAGCGTACTCGCCACTTGACCAGATTGATTCAAAGCGGTCTGCGCTGCCTTCTGAGTCACAGTTTGCGTTATAGCTAATACGCTCACCGTTACCATCCATCAAATCCAAAGCATCAGACATAAACGCAAAGAACATGTGGCGCTGATTCATGTGCGGGTCAGTAATCACATCAGTTCTTTCCAAGTGAACGCGAGCATGTTTCCACAGCGTAACAAATGGGAAGATGTTGTTTGAAGCTTCTCCCGCACGGTTGTGGTATTTACCCCATTCGTTGTTTTCACCCTCGGCAACATAAGATGCTTGTAAGCGACCAGTCTGTAGGTTATGACCCAGCTCGTGGTTATCCAACCAACCTTCAGGCGATAGGGTGTATGACGAATCCCAAGGACTACCACCACAGCCAACACCACACTGAGCATGTTGGTCATAGTTAGCGTGTTGGATAATGCCACGACGATGCAGTGTTTCATCAGTGCAATCCGCTTCGCCCAGTTGATTACTGCATGCGCTCATAGCACTTGCAGGAACAGATTCAACCAAGTCAAGACCATCAACCTTTAACCCTGCCAAACTGTAGTTGTCATTGATGTGGAGGTTTTTAACGCCATCCAGCAAAGCATTGATTGTTGGGTATGCCTCGCTATTGTCGCCGTAAGCGTTTTCAAAACGGTCTCGGCGCAAATGTAGTTCATAGCTTGGTGAACGTAAATCAACGTGTGGAAGGTCAGTTGTTTCCAGCGTTTCGATAAAGGTAGCAATTTGCTCCGCACTTGAAAAATCAGTGATGGTAGCATGTTTCACGATACCTTCTGCTTTAATGCGAGCGGATACCGCATCCGTACCTTCAACAGAGTCGCCATCAATATACAAGTAGATAGGCGCACCGTAAGGAGTAGAGAAAGAAACAGAACCACCAACAGGAATCACTAAGTGCTCAGTTGTCATCAACGAGTGCTTATACATCTTCCCTTGTTCCCAGTTTCGATTTGTGTTGTGGCGAGCATAATACAAACGAACGGTTACTTTGTGGTTAGTGTTATCCATGCGAGTTAGCTTTACGGTTTCTCCTTTTGGAGCATACCAGCCCGTAGTTGTCCACTGATTTCGGAAAGGAACAGTAATCAACTTCTCATCTGTGATTTTTGCTGGCGTTTCGTAGTTAGCGGCTTCACCTTCAACAACCAAGCTAGTATCAACGATATATTCACCCAAATCAGGCTGAGCCAAGTTGCCCTTGCGAGCGTAGTGTATAGCGAAATCACCAAACAACGCTTCGTAGAATGATTGTGTATCATCTTTTGAAATTGGGTAATCAATCTCTGAGCGATACTTATCACCTAGCAACAAGCCAGCTTTGATAATGTCATAACCCTCAACGTCGAACATGTCTTCGCCTCGACTATCGAAGAATTTAGCACGCTCCAAGAAGAATTCCGCACCATACTTAAAGTGATTCGCAAACTCAGACGTCTCACAGTATCCGTAGTTTCGGTCACAACCATTGACCATAGATGAATCAAAGGTCTCATTCATCAATCGAGTCATGACGTTTTGCGGGGCCTCTTGACGCAAATCAATGAAGCCTTTCGCTGTCTCAGCAGACACGTTTTCAACAGGGTGAGGGTGCCAATAACCGAAGCTACCCGTTGTTACGCCAAATTGGTCGTACATCATGTCATAGGTCATGAGCCCCTCAACAAGCCCACCATTTTCGCCGCGAGCTATCACCATCAAAGATGTGCCAGATTGAGCAACGTAATCCAACTCTGCCTTGCGAGCATCATTGTATTTACCACCATCCAGCGGAGTGTAATCGCCCACAATCACCAAATCAGGCTCATACTCAGCAACACATTCCGCAAGGCGACCATCACAAACACCATAATCGTTAATGGTGATACCTTGCTCACCATATCCATGCCACTCTTTGATGTCATTGTGGATGTTGTAGTAGTAGGTGTTTTCGAGCTGAGCGGTAACAATCTTTAATGGTCGCTCCATAGCCGTGATGTCCTTACCAACCAACCAACTCATAGTGTTTTGAGTGAGCTTGTCAAAATCCCCCGCAGCATTATGAAATGGAACAAGGCCGTAAGCAGCATATTTAGCACCGTTATCTCGCTGACCAGCAAAGATGTGAGCATCACTACCGGAGTAATTCTCTTCGTCAGGGAATAGGACTGGCGTGATTTCTGCTGCTGCACTTACCTTGAAAACAACGGCATCCTTGTTCAGGTTCCAAGTAACTAAATCAGTTCCAGCATAAAGTTCATCAATTAGCGCTTTTTGGCTTTGTGAGTTTTTGTCCAACTCAGTAGAAATGAAGTCAATAAGTTGCTTGTCAGTTGCCAGAGTATGGTCTTGTTCGTTAATCGCTCTAATTGCTTTTGATATGAAGTTTACCGAAACCTCACAAGCCGATGTAACCTGTCCTGTTGTAAACTCATTATCTGATAGCGAGCCATTACAACCCGTTACAGAATCAATGTAGAAGTCTTCATTTGGTGTTATTACAAACTTAGTTGCCTCACCTTCTGAAACTTCTTTGTATCGTGGAGCAACAGAACCACCTAGCGAAACGTTAGTGCTAACATCGTAAACAATCGCACTTGACACCACGACCGTAGCTGTCTTGGTTACATTTGTAGTGCCGTCAGAAACACCAACAGTAAACGTGTAAGAGCCTTTTGAGCCACTAGGGGAATTAACACTAATAATCCCATTCGAATCAATAGAAACCCATTCAGGAGCGCCTACAAGTGTGTAAACGAGCGGATCATTATTTTCGTCAATAGCGCGAACTCGATAGGTTTCCGTTTCGCCCTCTTTAAGCTTAATGTCTGGAATATCAAACACTGTAGGTGGTGTTGGTGGTGTTGGTGGCAAAATCGGTGTCATGTCGATACCAACCTTTACGCCAAACCCTTTTGCTACGTCAACTTTACCGTCCGTAACGGTTACAACAAAGTTATAGTTGCCTTCGTGTTCAGCTTTTGGACTAGCAACAATCAAGCCTTTTTCATCAATGGAAATCCAATCTTCATTAGCATCTAGAGAGTAAGATAATATGTCGCCATCTTTGTCGCTTGCAAGGACACGATGAACAGCAGTTTTGTTAATAACTACTGACATTGTTGGTATGATATCAACAGATGGGGCAGTGTTCTCAATGTCCGGAATTTCACCCTCTGGGTCATCACCCAATGCAACATTAAGGGTCACATTCTGCGTAGTCATTGTGTTGCCATCACTAACCAAGATAGACAACTCATGGGCACCCACGGAGTTATCTGGGGCTTTTGCAGTAAGCAACCCTGTTTCATGGTTAATGGAAACCCAAGGTGGGTTGTTTCGCAGTTGATAGGTAAGTTCATTCTCTTCCTCATCGACAGCTACGACTTGTAACTTAAACTCCACAAACTCCACAAACTCCACAAGAGAGTAGCTTTCTGCCAACCCTTGGAATTCAGGAGTTTGGTTGTTCAAATCAGGAGTATAAGGCTCTACTTTTAAGCGGATGAGCTTACGAACCTCATTCGTTCCATCCGAAACAACTAAGTAGAAAGAGTGAATGCCATCAACAGCGTGAAGGGAGTTAATTGTGATTACACCAGTCTCCGGATTGATTAACACCCATTCCGGATTCCCCTCAAGAGAGAATTCTAAAGAATCTCCGTCTTGGTCGGTTGCCTTGATAATAAATTCATAGATAGAGCCAGTGCCAACCATGACACCAAAGTTAGGTAGTTGCTCTATAACAGGAGCGTTATTTCCAGCTTGTTTTTTTTCATTATTACCCCCGCCACAACCCGCTAAGATGGTTGTAATTGCGAGTGCTAGGATTTTAGTTTTCATCTAAGAATCTCTTTAGGATTAGTTAGCTTATTAACTTGTTTTGGTGAGCTATTTGTTTCAATTGTCAGTTACGCTATCAAGACCGATGCCTTGATAATTTCTGTATAAATACTTAGTAAATCCCTCGTCCCTCAAATCATGTCCCAAGGCCAAATCTGGAATACCCACGCACATTGTAGACATCTAAGTGACTGCAAGAACGGAAAGGAATATGGCGGATTTTTGGGCATTGCCAAAGATCTGATTACTTTCTGTGTCGTGCGTTTTGAAGTAAGTGCCGTCAACACTCAATAGCTTCAATTGTTTTAGTTTCGATTAGATCTGACATTTCGATTTGAAAAGAAGAGAGTTACCCACTTTGATTAAAAGTGCTGAATCCGTAATCAAAGTGGGTAACTCTCGTGTTTCATGCTAGCAATCCGATCATCAAACACAAAGCTGGACTTCTCAATTTTGCCGAAGTGCTTGGCAATATTTCTAGAACCTGTAAGGTCATGGGGGTTTCGCGAGACACGTTCTATCGCTATCAAGAACTGGTTGAAACGGGTGGAATTGATGCTCTGATTAATCAAAGCAGAAGGGTGCTAAACTTAAAGAACCGAGTAGATGGTGGAACAGAGTACGTCGTTCTCAAGGACGCCATCGATTTCCCTGCTCACGGGTAAGTTCGAACAAGTGATAAACAGGTGTGTTTATTTCTCCAAGTGGCGTGCGCTCAATTTGGCTTCGTAATGACCTAGAAAACTTCAAAAAAGCAGCTTGTCGCTTTAAAAAAGCAGGTCACTGAAAACAGTATCATTTTAACAGACGAACAAGTTGCGGCCCTTGAACGCAAGAAGCATGATCGCTCTTAAGATTAATTGAGATTATGATAATTTAATTAGGTAATTGTTTTTAAATTACAGATTTTAGATGCAATTGCCAAAGCTACCACCCTCACCGCTGCGATTCACGCATACTCATACTGCGATTATTCAGCAGCTCATTGTTTTTGGTCCCTGCGGTAAAACCTGTAAATACCATTCTATTACCACACAGTACACACTGATATGGATCGTTGCTGGTTAACCCTTTGTATTGTTTCGCATACGTCGCGCCTTGCTTAAGCGCCATATCAACATGTGCACCAAATGGGTTACCTTCACCAGTGACATTTAAAGCCATTTGGTCAATCGCAATACTAATTAGAGCTTTAGTTTTCTGGTCAATTAAAGGCAATCCCCATGCTTCACCAGCAACACGCACTGTCATGTCACCCCATGCCGGGTTGATTGATTTAAGGCCATCAATCAGTGCTTGATCACCTAACACTGCATTTTCATATTTCTTAGTCATACTCGACACTCTCTTTGTAGATAAGACTCGTCGTAGCGGATGGTGTGCATTATAGAGATCGGTGCATTCGGAAAAACCAGAGGAATGGAACAGGACCTATGCAAATTCTGCACAGATGTTGTGAACATTAGAGTCCTGGGAAAGGAAAAAGCCATCTTGAAAACTCAAACGTTGTGATGACAAAAAGTTCAGATAACGCACCGTTAAGAAACGGATTTATAAGAACTTATCTCGCTCATCCATGCATTCACCCGACCCCATCTCGAATTCACGACAAATCCATGGGCGGTTTTCATAAATTGAACACATTAAACTGTCTCTGTCTAAAGCCGCGCACCATCCATCGTCTAGCCGCAACATTGTCTCGCCACCGTACTGATCACGTTTGATAAATTTGTCTGGAACACCTGTATCAGAAATAATCATCACTTCAAGACGACAGCAGCACGCTTGACAGTTTGCACAAGAGACATGGGAGGGTTTGGGAGGAACAGTGGGTATATTCATAAGTCACGACATTTAGAACAATTGTGCATGATACCGCAAAACGTGTTCAAACTTCTTGTGTTTCTGAAATGTTTACCTTAAGACACATCACACTCACTGCCCCAAAATGTGTCTACTACCCCATATGTACAAGTCTGAGCGAATAACTCACTTGATTAAATTACGACGATAGCGGTCCTAATAACTTTACCTGTTTTCGTGTTCACATACCCCGGCAGCAACACATGTTTAATCGCCCCACTCATGTTTACACTGCTGTTATGTTTAATATGCAGTTGATTATCAAACATTTCGCCCTCGTCTGGATTTAATGGTTCTAACATTGGGAATGCTAAGTTAAACCGTTTAAAAAGAAGAGAAAACAGACTTACAAGATTATTCTGATCTTGATTGTGGCCATTAACGATTTCATTTTTAAGATAGTCCCAAAAGTTAGCAATGTTTTTTTCTTGCGTCCCACAAACCATCAATCCTTGAATAGTGACATCCTTAAAAATACCCGCAAGGGAATCGCGAGTTTGACTTGTCAAACTTTGATACAAATCTTGAGCATAGACCTCTTCCGTAAAGTGAGAACGATAAAAATCCAGCTTAGCGTTTGTCGTACTCAACTCTTCGAGCACTGTGTTATAACGAGTTTCCAGCTCCTCACGTTCTTTGCTCTGTGTTTGATTACTTAGTGTTAAAGTAGAAATGCACCTTTCACTTTCAACAAGTTGAGTTTGAAGCGTCTTTGTTCTCAAACACTCAGCCTCAAGCTTGTCATTCAGTGTCGATAGTTCCTGTTGTAATTCACCAAACTTATCTTGAGTAAATAGATTAGGTTGCTGATACTCGGCGGCTATTAAAGAAGTAGAATGTTGATACGCTGGCGTTGACGCATCGATTGTTTGATTCCTTTCTCCAAGCTCTGTCATTATCGAGAGGAGTTTGTCTTGAACGCGATCATCATCTAACGCTGCCAATAAATTGTCTATTTCCATTCGCATCTACCCTCGCTGATAATCACGAGTTTTTCTTCGATAAAACGACTGTAAACTAAATACATTGTCATCATCAGTATCATCTAGTTCTTCAAATTGACTCTTCTCCTTAACCGCATTCAGAGACTGAGTAGAGGTTGCCTTGGGCAGGTCAGGCATGGGTTGAAGATCAACCCTAGGAAAAGTTATGAGATTGCATGCCTCTGGAAATGAGTCTAACACTATCCGATGTAATTGATTTAAGTCACAGTCAAAATTGTGCGCGAAATCCATTTCTCCCACTGGTGAAAAGCCAGCATCATCACTAGCAATGAGAAAGCTATGTTTATCCCCTTTCTCATATTCAATTTTGCTTTTAAACTTTTCCCAAAAACCATCCTTCGATAATGAAGATTCACCTAAAAATCGAATGATTTCTAGCTCACCGTTGATGACTCTATAAGACTTAACAGCGTTTTTATTTAAGTGAATATAAAAGTCAGCCATGTTAGATCTTTAACCCCATCACCTTATCTTCTATTTGATCAATTGATAGTTCTGGCTCCAACTTCTGATAAGTAGAAACAAGCACACTACAATGTTTATCACTTTCATCGACACTTAAACCATCATTGACGTACAGTGCATAATCGCTCGTATTGAATTTGTTTTCTTTATACGCTTCAATAGTTGCAATAATCGCTTTGGTTTCAAGCTCTTGCTTAGTGACAATCGACATAAATTCCGGGGTAACGATAGTATCAAGCTTTTCATTAATCCCTTTCAGCGTAATTGCTGCACCAATAAGAGAGCGGGCTAAAAGTTCCTTTTCATCCAAACTGGCAAGTTTTTCTTTATCAATTGGCACGTCGTTTTTAAGATGGTCAATATAATCACTGATGGTGTCAAAATCCTCAGGCTTTTTCTCGCTCAACATCGCTTTTTCACCTAGCTCTTGCAACTTATCTTCTGGTTGTAGGATGCCTAAAGCAACGCCAACTTTGTGAATGGCCTCACCTACTTTATTGGCCATTTCCAAACCAAGATTCGCTATCGAGGTCGCGACATCTGCTACCTTGCTGCCGACAGCAGAAACAGCACTGCTTATCACACTACACACACTGCTGACACCACTGCAAATACTGCTCCAAATGCCCATATTTAATTCCTATTTCACTTTAATGTTTTTTCTAAAAGTACTGTGCTGCTGTGGCGTTAATCTGCGCACTTGGTTATGTTCCACTGCAAATAAATATTCAGCCAAGCGCGTACTGATACGCGTTATATCATCAGCTGCACCATCGTGATAACACGCGGTCATCACATAAAGATGAGTAAACTCTACACCAAACTTACTGACATAATGCTGAAACATATCTGACGCACTATTTTGTTTAACCGTCTCATACCACGCTAAGGCAAGTTCACCTCGAAGAATCGCTTTCACCTCATCAGCACTCGGTTTTTGCTTCAAGTGTTCTAAACCCTGTAGTAAACCGCTTCGATAGTTTTCCGCGTAATAGCTGAATGCCAATGCTGAAATTTCATCGGCTGATACATCTGGCTCATTGGTGGTACTGACAAACTCTTCGATCTGGACTTGAAGTGGTTTACTCATTCCCGTCGTCGATAAAATCACTCGTCCCGCTTCCAGATTTGACAAGAAATCTTTTTGTTCATCATTCAAAGCCATTGTGTTTCCAACGGCTTCTTTATCATCTTTTGCAAACAACTTATGGATGATTTTGGTGTTGGTATTTTTAAGTACTTCCGGAGTCAACTTGTTTGGTATCTGATCGACAATAATTAACGATTCTCCGTACTTACGCACTTCAGCTAGCATATCAGCAAAAGTTTCTACACCTTGCTTTTTGCTCGGGCTATCACCGGGTTCAAATTTTGCTAACAAGCGATGTGCTTCTTCAATTAAGGTAATATGTCGGAATCTTTCCCCACGCTTTCTATATTCCTCATAATTAGCTCGAATTGCCTCGTTAAGATTTGCCAAAACAAACCCCATGATCAGCGATTTTTCACTTGGGTTACGAATTTCTTCTAGCTCCAAAATGACATTACGCTGCGCCAGATCTTTAAAATTGATAGAGCGAGGCGTGTTTAACATCAGTCCCTTTGAACCAATCAATAACCCTTGCAATCGTGCTTTTATCGAGCCCACGTAGTCTTTCTGGAGGCGTTCATCAAACCCTTGCTCATCCACTACTTTTTCTGTCATGGTGATGAGGTCACTCAAAGTTGGAAAGGCATAAATCCCTGCTGCAAAAGGATCTTCATAGTGCTCGTTTTTAGATGTAGCGATATTCCAACCTTTGGCTTCATAACAACGGTAAATCGCTGCTTCAATCAATTGTGGTATTGCCGCTTCCATATCAAAAGACGATTCAATACTGGCCTTGATCATATCTACGCGTGACGTAATATTTTCATGCGGAAAGAACTCAAATGGATTCAATCTGAAAGGTGCGACATTATCGTTGCCCAACGTGAACACTAATACATCATCACGTCGTTTAGTTAAAATACGATACTCTGTTTTGGCTGGTTCTATTACCAAAAATGGCATATCTGATGAATCTAACAAACGATGACATGTCGTTGTTTTACCACTGCCTGTCACACCTGCAATAAAGATGTGTTTATCCAAATCACGCTTATTGATGTGGACTTTTGTTTTTTGGTGCAAACCGCTTTTCACCAAATGCCCAAGATAGAGTTGGTCCGGTTTATCTATCATTTTATTGATGTTCAAACCAAACTCGACTTCCTCTTTCAATGTTAAACCAATTACTTCTTTTTGCGGCAAGCCAGCGACAACACTCAGTTCATTCGTAGACAACCAATTACAGGCGTATTTGTTAAATGGATTTTTTGACAACAATAAATTTAATTGTCGCAAACTCCCACTGTTCGCAACCTTTTTCGCTTCTGCACGATTAATCGCGGGTAACTGAAAATTTTTAACCGCTGCAATTTCGTGATTCAACGTCACCTTGTTCAGGCGAAGGGGTGACTTATTGGCATCCTCACCAGAGAAAATTGAACGAGCTGTATTACCCAATTTCAAAACGCTAGCAACCGAGTTTGAAAGGAGATAAATATTAGACAAATACAGACCTTTGTTCTTACCGATTTGTACCCGTTTTAATAACACTTCATCAATGTAGGTAACCCATTCCTGCACCGCTTTATCGGAGAACTCTCGCGTAATGCTCTCTGAAGTACCTGTCTGCTTCGAATAAGTCGTTCCTACATTTGTTCCCGTAGTATTCGTAACTGAAGTGCCTTTGGTTTTTGCTTCTGAAGTCCCTTTATTCGTTCCCTCTGTACGACTTTTATTCGTTGAATTTCCAGAGCCTTGACTCGTGCCTTGTGTACGAGAATCAGAGCTACCTTCACTGGTTGTAATATTTAGACTGTCGTTTTTACCCGTCGCTTGTGAAGTGTTACTGCCCTCATTTGACCCTTTAGAGGCCGATTCATTCGATCCAGATTGAATGCTTTGCTTAGAGAGTGGTAAAAGCTTGTCATATATCTGATAAAGCTCTCGTTCAATCTCATTCACATCTTTTAAGGACAGTGGATCGGCCATCACAGCTAAACAGAATTGATCGCCACTCATGATATCTACGAGACGTTCAACACCTTGGAACTCCTCATTTTCTTCATGCACACTAGGCACGCCATCCAGTTTTGCTACATGTTGGAACGAATCCAATTGGCTCTTAACCCATTTACGCTGACTTGGATTTAGTTTTTCTACAACGCTGCCTCGAAAGTTTCCCTCAATAGATGGCTTTAATATTGTTTCCCCAATCTCAGCGACATCAAGTAAGAGAGGTTTGTCGTGGCGCTTATCCTTGGCAATTCCAAAGTAGAAGTCTACTTTTTCACCATCACCAAGCAGCAAATACAAGAAGATAATCCCGTCTATGTTGAGGGCATTCAATACATTTTCGAATCCCTCTCTACGAGGTGAGTCTTCGTCAAACGTCACTTCTTTTATATGAAAGAGTGAAAAGTCATGTTCCATAAGAACAAGCGCTTTTTCAAGTGTATCCGGCGTGTCACTCATTGCGTCTACGTTTTTCAGTAGCTCTATTAATGGTTTTGTTGGTGTAGCCGTTCGTTTTGTCACAGAATGTTTTCGACGCATGGTGCCTCTATCGCATTGCTAGAACAGCATCTTCTGCTTGTTCAATACTCATTGTAGGGTCAAGTTCCAGATGGGCTTTGACTAATGCTTCACAGTGTTTATCTGCTTGTACGATGCTTAGTTCATCATCCATAAATTGAGTAAACTCGTCGGCATTCAACCCATTGTCTGAGTACGTTTTTAATACTTGCCAAATCACTGAAGATTCAATTCCCATTTGGGCAGCTTTACTAACAAACGCCCAAGACACCTCAGTACCTAGCTTGCTGCTCAAACCTTGCAAAATCACCGATGTTCCAATCGCTTGACGAGCCATTACATCTACGGGGTCATTTGAAAGTTTACTTACATCAACAACCACATCATTGCGTAGATAGTCGATATATTCATTAATCGCATCAAAATTTTCTGGTTTTTTATCAGCTTGCATCGCTTTAGCGCCCAGCTCGCTAACGTTATCCGTTGGTCGCGTAATGTTGGCAATCACGCCGACTGCTTCCACAGTTTTGATGATCAATGGTAAGTTTTTTGCCGCTGTCTCAATGACGATAGGCGCGTACTTGACGATTGCAGGTCCAATCGTTTTTGCTAATGTCGTCACCGTCGAAATTAATGTAGGGATAGTTGTTGGTGCTAATACAATCATTTTTATTCCTTAAAGTTCGATAGATTGAATCTCATTGAGATAAACATTCTGATCAATGTCACATTCGTTCGCTACCACGCACTCTACCGTGGTAGGGTTTATAACGCGTAAGTAAACCAATGCGTCATCATCAGTAATGTCTAACTTGACCGTTCTTTTCTTAATAGATGCATCCGAAATTGCGATTTGCCCAGTACTTGCACTTGGTTGATCGGTATAAAAAATCTCAAACCGTTGGTAACCAGCGTCAATGAACTCAATCCACTGACCAAACGGACTTTCTCTATCTATCAACGGCTTAAATTTATTTTTACGGCTCTCACCCAGATAAAACTTAAATCTAATATCGTCTTGCTGAACATTATGATCGACAACCTTGATTGACCCACCTTCACGAGAATCAATTAAGCCAAAAGCCACACCTGTTTTGCCCGTTGGTTTCTCTACATCATGTTTATCTGTGCCAAGAGGGGCAAATAACTCAAAACGACTTTCGGTTTCATTGAGCCCCATTTCACGGTGTTGAATCGCAATATGCTTTTCAAATAACTGACGAACAAAGCGAGAACGACTTGAATTACCGGCCAAGAAAATCTTAACGCTATCAATATCACCAAGATTCTGGCGACTTTGACTAAATGCCAAGCGTAATGCATCAAAAAAGTTTTCTACACCACGTTCAATACGTTCAGTAATCCACTGTTCTAACTCTTCTTCATTGATATCGAGAGCAAAACCAGAATGCTGGATACCATCAAGGTCTGTCAGCGTGATGGATAGTTCACCACTTGAGTCGAATTCAAAGTCTTCGTACTCTTCCCAATATGCTCGGAGTGCAATGCATAGCTGTTTGGTATTAGTTCTGGCTTCTTGGGAGTGGCTAAGCAAATGTTCACTCCCTGCAAATGGCTCTTTCTCAGGGTGCTTTTCAAACTGAATACCTTTGGCAAGGAGCTCAGATTTATTCTTCTTGAACACTTCGAATGCCAATAACTCAAGCAAGTTTTCACCGCCCAAGAACTTATCCCCACCAGCGCCAAAGTGCTCAATCACATAATCAAAACGACGTTCTTTTCGCCCTGTTGCTTCACGGAAAATGCCAAAATCAAAATCCGTCGTCCCGCCACCAAAATCAAAGACACTGTAAAAAACTCTCTCATCACCGCTTGGTTCAAAACCATACGATTGGAGAGCTGTTAATGCATATGCAGCGGGCTCACTCGCCCCTTTTGTTACTGTCAGTTGATTGATGGTTTCTATACCCAATTCTTCCGGTAGCGATTTTTTAAGCCCTTTTTGAAAGCTACTTATGATTTTATCTCGTACCGGTAACTCATAAGTCACTGGGAAAGACAGGATGTAGTCGAGATAAATGCCATTGTTTAGATTGTTGATATACAAGCCTAAGTAATAAGCGTAGATTTCTATCGGGTCAAAATCGTCATCGGTCAGTTCTAAGAAAGGTGGTAAATCAATCACTTTGCCTTGCTGACAAACTATTTTGAGTTTTCTGTTTTTATCACCAGCCCACTGCTTAATCTCTTCTAAAAACGTATTAAACTGGCTTGCTTCACTGCCTTGCATTGAGTTTTGAGCAGTGTGCGAAATAGTAAGATCACACCAGCGAGTGAACGGTTTAAAAGCTTTTGCTTTGTAGGCATCAAAAAAGCGTTCTATGTTCTTAAATTCTAAAATGGTCGGATTTTCATATTGATAAGCAGAGATTTCTTTACTTAAATCTCCTGTTCCGATGCGCATAGGATGAATATTGACGGTGTCTTTTTGAAAAACAACAACCGTGCTCTTTGTTCCAAAATCTATCGCTACCACACCATCATTAATGCTCGATTTGGGGTCACGAGCGACCAACTTCGAGTCGAGTTCGACGCTAATGTGATTTTTAGTATCAATTTCATTTTGCCACAAACTCCAGTGACCGAGCTCGGTATCATGAAGAACTTTGGAATGGTACGGTGCGATGTCTGCACGTATTTGATCTTCGCTCAGCATCACTTGATAGAGCTTTTGAGATAGATCTTGATGAACAAGGCGCTCTGCGTCTGAGCGATAATCGTCAAACAAATTTCGATGAGCACGATGAATCAAAGAGAGAAGGGCGGTGTATCTGGAGTCGTTTTCAAGTTCTTTCGGTGTCAGACCTTTATTTAAAAACTCTAAAAACATCTTCCGAGGATCTAGATCATTACTATCATACGGAAGAAAAGGAATGAGGTAACCTCTGTCTACATTAATGATGCCATTGTCTAACCGAAGACCATAAACTATATCACCATGTTCATATAAATAACGATCGGCACCACTTGGGCGACCATTGTAGACTCCAAAGCTAACTTGTGAACTCGACAAACCCGTTAAGTAGCGTAGTTCTTCTTGGTTCGGAACTGACCATTCATTAATCGGATCTGACACTAGTGCGTTTAGCTCATCCTCAACATAACTCAGTTCTATTTCAGCTTTATAAGCGCCATAAGCGGCGTTATCAGCACCTAAGATCCAAAAACCACGAGCAGATCGGTCAAAATATCGGCCATTTGTACACTCAATCCAACGCTCTGATTCAAACTTACGTTGAATAGTGGAATAACATTGTTGAAGCATCGTTGCTACGTTGGAACTATTCAGTTCCGAATTTCTTTGAAAGCGTTCTAAGCATTGTTCGATGTGATCTTCAATCGCTTCTTCTTTCCCAAGAGACAAGCCCATGCATTGAGCATACGTCTGATCTATTTTCCACTCTGAAACTAACTTTGTAGACATACTTCGCGTTACCAATCACTTTACCCACTTAATTTCATAGCGGGACTTAAAAACTCGAAGATTGTATAGGTAAGTTTCATATAAAAACTGTGTCATCTGTCGGGAAATTTTAAAAGCAAAAGAAGAATTTGACTGCTTTGCACTGTTATTTCAGGTAAATGATTTGCGATTGAACAGATCTTGCGCGTGAAATAACTCAATATGCTCAAAATATGTACTTGTCTATCATAATGAAAGTGAACACTCTTAGCGTCTTATTTGATTTATATACCCAGACCTTTACCTCTTAACCTAAAACGGGTTATACATAATCTTATGTTATTCAGAATGTTGATTTATTCATGACACCTCATGAAATCCTTAAAATTCGCAAGGTGGGCTGCTTTTCGATCCAAGTAAACGCAGTTACACTACGCCAAAATCTCTTATCCGAACTGCATCTATGACTGACGCCGACATCGAGCTACAACATATCTGGTTAGAAGTCCAAACCGAGCGCTGGCAAAACCTGTCGCGCTTTTTGTTTAGCTACTATTGTTACCAACATAACCTTGTCACTAAAAGCAACAAAGTGAGCTGGGAAACGGCACGTGCAAATCTACCTGTTTCATCGTCAATTCAAACGCGTAAAAATGCTATTATCGAGCCACTGATTCCTGAAGATGCGGTCATTGGTTTGCTCAAAACCATCCATAAAGATGGAGACATGACATTGGAAGCGATGCAAAAAACACTAAACGATTTTTTGCATTATGTTGTGATCAGCAAGAGTGAAAAAGTTCTACTTAAACCGAACATGCCCGCTAACTGGTATCAACACGATCACAAGCCCGTAATGGCACGTTTTGAGCAGGCTGGTATTACGATTCAAGGTAAATAAATGCAGCTACAAACCCTAGGAAAAGGACGCTTTGAAGCGCAATGGAGTCAAGATAAACAACTCATCGAACAAGCCATTCGAGATTGTATTTGCACGCGCCGAATCTTTGATGAAAATGAAAAGCTACTCACCCAAGGAGAACATGTAGATAACTTGTACCTTGTCGACTCTGGTCGTGTTTCGATGGGCGTTACCGCGCGAAATGGGAAAACATTCTTACTTGGTACGCTTGAGTGTGAACAACAAGTTTTTGGTGAGATGGAGTTTTTTACTGGCTATCGTTGCCAAATGGACATCATGCCGATTGAACCCGTTGAAGTAGCGATCATTGACGCGCAAAAATTACAACAGTGCTTGTTAGAGCAGCCTCGCCTATCACTTTATTTTGCGAGCGCGATTGCCATCGATTATCAAGATACATTAGAAATACTGTCTCGACGATTGCTCTATCCGATCACTTATAACGTTGCGTATGACATTTATCATCAATATTTAAACGATCTCCCGGTTGATGGCTTTCAAAAAAATTATCTAGAGGCGGAACGATTTGCTACGTCTGATCGAGTGTATCGTCGGGCGGTAAAAGAACTTGAGAGCAAAGGTTATATTGCCAAAGAGAAAAAAGGCTTACGCATTCTGGACTTGAACGGCCTCCGCAGCTTTGTTGAGTCATAACTTTGTTTAATCTTAGCTTTGTTGAGCCATCGCGATACGGTGTCATAACGTGAACGAATCATCGTCTTTCATCGTTCATATTGAAACAGAAAAGGTCTGCAAAGTGCAGACCTTTTCGTGAGTGGTTCACGCGTTTACTATGCTGTTTGAACTTGGTTTTGAGACGCCATTTTAAACTTCATTGACACCACCAGCATTGCCACAATCACACCATAAATCACTGGAATCGCATACATAACGGTTTGTAGCCCAACGATACTTTCCAACACAGAGCTAATTGCAGGACTGAACATGGCACCCGCACTACCACTGATAAGAATGTAAGAAACGTTCTTACTGGTTGCATTGCGCACAAATGACACCCCATATGCAATAAACGCATTGTATAGCGCCGCACACGCAAAGCCATAACCGTAAGTAAGGTACGATAGCCATTCAAGTTTGTCCGTGATTACGATAACGCTGGTGATAACCATTGCAACCGTAATAATAGTCAACAAGAATGTTTGGATCTTCATGCGTGACACAATCACCGTGGAAACCAATGCACCAACCAAAGCGGCCGACCAGTATTGCGTAATGATGTTACCCGCTTGTTCAAATGGAATATCAAACTTTTCTTTCACAAACATCGGTGCCCACGTTAAGAATGTGTATAGCGCTAGCATTCCTAGGAAGAGACCAATACCACCACTGATGATGCCAAAGTTCCACTCTGATTTAGCTTCTTTCTCAGAGCCGCTCTCACCACCACATTGGTTAAAATTGGTCAACATCGCGACAAACATGGTTGCAAGTGCGACGACCCCAACACTCAAGTAACTGATGCTCCAGTTCATAGCATTAGTCAGGGCGTACGTTGTGATTAATGGGAAGATCACGCCAGCAATGTTAAAGGTTGCATCTTGAACGACCAACATTGTACTTTGAATTTTGTCTTTCCAAACCGATACAACAATTGTTCCGGCAATACACAAACCAACACCGCCACAGAAACCTATAACGGTCATACCAAGCATCACGATAAACAATGATGGCGCGACATAAAGGCTCAATGCAGATGCTGAAATTGCGCCGTAACACAACACGGTCATACGTTTGATGCCGACTTTTTCAATTAAGAAGAAAGCCGCAATGGTTCCGCCTAATGCGCCACCGTTTAGTAGAGAGAAAATAGACGCAACTTCATTTACATTCGCGTGAAAAGCATTAGCAAGCGGTTCAACAAGCATGCCAAATTGGGTTGCGAAACCCGCCATAATAAAGTTGGCGAGAAAACTTATCGCAGTGAGTGTCATTTTATTTTTCATTGTGCACTCCAAGGGCTCATAAGGTAGATGTTCTTGATCGAATAGAGAGCTGAATTTACCAGCTCTCACAGTATGTTTTACAGGGTATCGTTATGCTTTAATTGCCGTTTCTAACGCAATTTCAATCATATTGTTGAATGACAGTTGACGCTCTTCAGCCGTTGTTTCTTCACCCGTGATACAGTGATCAGACACGGTCAAAATCGCTAAAGATTCAATACCAAATTGATGCGCTAATCCATATAGACCCGCAACTTCCATATCCACTCCGAGTACGCCAAAACGTTCAAGTGCAGGGATCATGTCTTCGTCAGGATCGTAGTAAAGATCGCCAGTAAAGATGTTACCCACTTTGACATCAATGCCCTTTTCTTTCGCAGACATGTAGGCACTGTGAAGCAGTTCAAACGTTGCCGATGTCGCCATGTGGTATCCGCTGCTGCGTTTCGCATTAGTCGGTGAGTCCGTACCCGCTGCTTGCGCCAAAATGACGTCTCGCATGTGGACATCTTTTTGTGTCGCGCCAATGCTACCAATACGAATGATACGCTTAACACCAAAGTCATTAATCAGTTCGTGGCCGTAAAGCACCATAGATGGAATACCCATACCATGGCCCATGACAGAGATACGTTTACCTTTGTAGTAACCGGTATAACCCAACATGTTGCGAATATCGGTCACTAACTTGGCGTCTTCTAAGTACGTTTCAGCGATGTATTTCGCACGTAGCGGATCGCCCGGCATGATTACGGTTGAAGCAAAATCTTCGGCAGAACCTGCAATGTGAGCAGTCATTATTTTTTCCTCGTTCGTTCTGATAGCGCAATCATAATGAGGAAAACAACCAAAGTTTCAGGACAAAAGTCCGGTTTGAAAGTGCCACCTCTCATAACTGAGTAAACACTAAATAAGATCAACTTGGGAATAAAAAAGCGCCTACTAAGAGGCGCGTTCGGTCAATATTGGAGAGTCATGCCTGGACGAGAGGATCCGTGTAACCGAAAAATCTGTTTTACTCTTGAATACCTCGAATACGTACATTCCTACGGCGTAAAATCTCGAGAGTCACCAACAAGCAAACGGACATAAAAATCAGAAGTGTGGCAACCGCTAATATCGTAGGACTGATCTGCTCCCGAATCCCCGACCACATCTGTCTTGGTACGGTTTTTTGCTCTGCGCCTGTCAGAAACAGTGCCACCACGACTTCATCAAACGAGGTGCCAAACGCAAACAAACCACCGGAGATCATACCGGGCCGAATCAAAGGAAACGTAACATGGCGAAAGGTATAGACCGGATTTGCCCCTAAGCTTGCGGCAGCTTTCACCAAACTCTGATCAAATCCACTCAACGTTGCAGTCACGGTGATCACCACAAACGGCGTTCCTAATGCTGCATGCGCTAAAATGATACCCATGTAAGTTTGGGATAACCCCAAGCGCGTATAGAAAAAATACATCGCCGCCGCAGAGATGATCACAGGAACAATCATTGGCGAGATTAACAATGCCATGATCGTATTTCGAAACGGCAAATGACTGCTCGCCAAACCCAACGCAGCCAACGTCCCCAATCCTGTCGCAATAAGGGTCGCCATCAAAGCAATGAAAGTACTGTTTTTTAGCGCCAGCAACCACTGCTCATTAGTGAACATATCTTGATACCAGCGCACTGAATATGCTTCTGGATCAAGGTTTAGCATTCCCTCGGTAAACGTAAAATAAGGCGTTGCATTAAACGATAAAGGAATAATGGTAAGGATTGGCGCAATGAGAAAAAACAGCACAAAGCCACAAAAGAGCAAATACCCCATGTAGGCGATTCGTTCACCTTTTGACGCATAATTTGGTAACGCCATGATCAACCCCCAACTTTGATATTATTAATGCCTACGACTCGGTTAAACACATAAAACAGTGCCAATACAACAAACAGCAGCAATCCACCTAACGCCCCTGCCATTCCCCAATTCAGTGACGTTTGCATGTGGTAAGCAATCATATTCGAGATCATCTGTCCGCTTCTTCCACCAACCAATGCAGGGGTGATATAGAAACCAATCGACAGGATGAACGTAAGCAATGCGCCAGCGCCAATACCCGGCAGAGTTAGAGGCATATAAACTTTAACGAATGCCACAAAAGGTGTCGCTCCTAACGAACGAGCCGCTCGAAAATAGGTAGGGCTGATCCCTTTCATAACGCTATATAACGGTAAGATCATAAAAGGAAGCAGAATATGAACCATTGAAACCACCGTCCCAAAAGTGTTATGGATCATCTGAATCCGCTCAGTGGTTACGCCACTCCAAATGAGTAAATCGTTTATCACCCCCTGGTTTTGCAGCAAAACAATCCACGATGTCGTGCGAACCAACAACGAGGTCCAAAAAGGCAACAGTACGACGATTAGGAGTAAATTGGCCCGTTTATCTGGTAAGTTAGCCAGCAGGTAAGCCACGGGGTACGCCATCACCAAACAAATTAAGGTGATTAAGATCGACATCCAAAAAGTTTTAAAAAAAAGGTCAACGTAGATCTGGCGTTTTTTCGGTTGCGCTTCGATTTCTCCCGAATCATTCACTTGCATATCCAGCGCGGCTAAATAATGATTCATGGTTAGTGTGCCACTGAGGTTTTTTAGCGCGGCCCAATACTTGGCGTTTTCCCAACGCTTATCAAGCACGGCTAACTCACTCACCGTGGTTGGCATTGCATCGAGCCGAGACAACTTACGTCCTGTTTTCATAAGTAAGCTTCGCATACCCGACACTTCTATGTTCATGCGATTCGCGATTTTAGGTAATGTTTTGCTCTGGTACAAAGCCAACACTTCCGTCGAAAAGGCTTGAATGACCTCTGGCTGTGGAAGACCTTGATAGTCCCATTTAGCTATCGCATTGACCGTTTGAGGTAAAGCCTGTGGGATCGCGCGATTATCGACACTACGATAGAGCATTTCAAGAATAGGAAAAGCAAAAGTCAATAAGATAAAGCAAACTAATGGCAGTGTAAGCATCACAGATCGAATGGTTTTTCTTCGCTCCGCTTTCTTCAACTGTGCTTTTAGATCCTGAGGCGGATGAGCAAATTGTCGCTCCACTTCAAGCACTGAGTTTAACGAGGTGAGTTCTCGACTCATGCGGTCACCTCTTCGCTTGATGTTGGAATACCGTCAAGGGCATGACAATCTTGATGATTCCAGCCTACTCGACAAAGCGTGCCCGGTGTCAGATCCAATTGTGTGCGACTGTCGTTCGGAAGCTTAATAACAAGGTGACCAACGGTCTCGACTTCAACCACCAGGCGATAATGATCACCGTGATAAATCAACTCACGTAAAAGACCTGATACGTGGTTGTCACATTGATTTCGCTCAGGCTGAATCTGGATTTTTTCCGGTCGAATTGACAGCGTGGTTTGCTCACCGGCTTCATTAACTCTCACTGGTGTTGCATAAATACTTTCTCGGCCAACCTGAACCACACAATGTGATGATTCGATGCTCTGTACCGTGCCTGAGAGCTGATTGTTTTCACCGATAAACTGGGCGACAAACGTATTGCTCGGCGCTTCATACAGTTCGGTAGGAGAAGCGAGTTGCTGTACTTCCCCTTGATTAAACACCGCAATGCGATCAGACATGGTCAGCGCTTCATCTTGATCGTGAGTCACATACAAAATCGTAATGCCGAGTTTTTCATGAAGATGCTTGATCTCCATTTGCATCTGTTCGCGAAGCTGTTTGTCCAATGCGCCAAGGGGCTCATCCATCAACACCAATTTAGGCTCAAACACCAATGCTCTAGCAAGCGCGACACGCTGTTGCTGACCACCAGAAAGTTGCTTCGGGTAACGGTTAGCAACATGCCCCAGTTCAACCATATCCAAGACGTTCTTGACTTTACTCTGAACAATATCGCTCGATAACTTGCGTACATTCAGAGGAAAGGCAAGATTCTCGGCAATGGTCATGTGGGGAAATAGTGCGTAGTTTTGAAATACCATGCCGATATCACGCTTGTGCGGAGCAAGGTTGTTCACGGCGACACCGTCGATATAAATCTCTCCGCCTGTTGCGGTTTCAAACCCTGCTAACATCATTAAACAGGTGGTTTTCCCAGAACCCGATGGTCCTAGCATGGTGACAAATTCACCGGGTGCAATATCCAAGTTGAAATCTTTTACAACCAGATTGGTGCCATCATAAGTTTTCTTAACGTGTTGAAAGCTGACATAGTCCTTGTTTGACGTACTCATGGCTTCCTCCTCTCATTTTTTGAAACATCAAGAATGAGCAGAGCGTCGAATAACGCCCTGCTAAACAGCCAATTACAAATTGTATTTTGAAAGATCTAAACGGGTTGCCAATGCATGTTCAACCAACTGAATAACTTGCTGACGTTCTTCGCCTTTAAGCAGTTGTCGTGGCGCTCGTACTTGCTCTGAACCACGGCCACACACTTGTTCGGCCAGTTTGATGCACTGAACAAGAGTTGGGATCGTATCTAAACGAAGCAATGGTAAGAACCAACGGTAGATCTCGAGAGCTTCTGCGTAACGACCTTGGCTCGCCAGTTTGTAAATCGCAACGGATTCTTCTGGAAATGCGTTTGTCAGGCCCGAGATCCAACCAGTTGCGCCTAACATCAATGATTCCAATGCAATGTCATCTACACCGCTAAACACAGTAAAACGATCGTCAAACTTATTATAAAGCTCAGTAATACGGCGTGTGTCGGTTGTCGACTCTTTGATTGCGACAATGTTTTCAAACTCAGCCAACTTCGCCATGATATCCAGATTCACATCAACACCATACGAGACCGGGTTGTTGTAAATCATGATTGGCATTTCTGGCGTGGCCTCTGCCAGTGTACGGTAGTAGTCGAATGTCTCACTTTCAGAAGTACGGTAGACCATCGCTGGCATCACCATGCAACCATCAATACCAATTTCTTTTGCATCTTGCATGTAATCCATCGCCGCAGTGGTAATTGACTCCGCGGTCCCCGCGATCAGTGGCACACGACCGTTCACCACTTCTTGCGCGGCTTTCAATACTTGGCGTTTTTCATCTGGGTATAGCGCACAGTTCTCACCTACGGTGCCAAGGCAGATGATGCCATTCACACCATCTTTAATCTGATTATCAATGACCGTTTGGGTTGCATCTAAATCGATCGACTGATCTTTACGAAATTGTGTGCTTACTGCTGGATATACACCTTTCCAATCAACTTTCATGAACTTCTTTCCCTATATGTATATTATATGCAATTTTAAAAGGCGAGCAAAAATGCTCATGCATGGCTATCAATGCCACTTTCGACTAACACCGCTTTTACTGCGGCCAAATCAGCTAAGGCACTGCCAACTGATTTGTATAAGGTGATCACCTTATCACTCTGACGCCCAGCGACTTGTTGGGCGCAAAGTTCAGGCAATTCACCTCGAATTTCCTCCGGAGTAAACACGCCCTCTTGAATTGGGATCAATAAATCCCCGGCTTCTGCGAGCACATTGACCCGACTATCAACGTAAACCTCTGATCGTTGAACAGCATGAGTATCGCATTCACGCTTATCGAGATCGTGATTACCGACCAAATCAATGTGCGTACCAGCTTGAACAGCATTTCCATTAAACAGTGGCGTTGCTGAAGCGGTAATACAGCTGACAATGTCAACATGATTAATCACTTGATCTGGCGTCTCTACAATGGAGATGTCAAATTGACGTTCAGCAGGCAATGACTGATATTCGCTAGAAGACAAAATCTTATCTACCGTTGCCACGGCCTTGTCTGGATTACGGCCCCAAATATAAACGTGCTTGATTGGCCGAATCGCCGCATACGCCCAAGCAAAATAAGGAGCAAGATTACCCGTACCACAAATCAGTAGCTGTGAAGCGTCTTTTCTCGCTAGGTAATCTGCCGCTAATGCCGATGCAGCAGCCGTTCGCCAAAACGTCAATACCTTGCCATCCACAAGTGCAATCGGATCACCATCCCCTCGCTTAAACACCAGTAACTTTGAGGCTAACGTATCTTTGCCTTGTGCCGCGTTTTTCGGGAAATAGGTAAACGCTTTAACGGCGATTAACTCTTGGTTCCATGCGGGCAGTAAAGCAAACGCCTCGTACTTGCCCTCTTCTAAGAGCATGACGCGCCGTTGAGGAATCGTCGCAGGTTGTGCGTAGATATCTCGCATGGTTTCTATGAGCGATGTCATGGTTAAACATTGCGCAACTTGCTTTGCATCGATAACTTTCATTCTTTCTCCGAGAGTGAACAAATCAGACATAGAATTGGCAGCTATTAGAACCGAGTTCATCAGATATAAACTAGGTTCTAACTGGATTAATGCTTAATTAAGCAGCCAAGTATTGAACTCTTCATTTAGCTCATCAGCATAATCTGACCACCACTCATCGTTGATCAAAAATGCCGTTTCAAAATTTTGTGGTGCCGTAGGCAAGTTGGCCAAAATCTCTGGGCTGACTTGAGCTGAAGAGGACTTTCGCGTTGGGCCATAAGCGACATATTTCGCTTGGTCAGCCAGCGGTTTAGTGCCAGATGAAAACGCGATAAAATCGAGTGCAAGTTTGGTATTTTCACTCCCTTTAGGAATAGCCCAGCCATTCATGTAGCCCATTTGACGATCCCAAATAATACGAAACGGCTGCCCCTCATCTTGACGAGCATTGTGAATGCGGCCATTAAATGCCGAAGCAATAACCACCTCTTTATCGGCTAGCATTTGCGGTGGCTGTGCGCCTGTCGTCCACCAGAGCACTTCTGATTTAATAGTATCGAGCTTAGCGAACGCTCGTTCACGACCCTCCTCTGTCTCTAACAGACTGTACACTTCTTCTGGTTTTACCCCATCCGCCAATAGCGCCCATTCAAGATTACCTTGGGGTTGTTTCTGTAAAGCTCGTCGACCTGGAAAAGTTTTTAGATCAAAAAGGTCAGTCAACTTGCTCGGCACTGCTTTTCCTTTAAATGCTTCTTCATTCACCGCTAAAACGGTCGATACCACGATGGTATTGATTGCACATTCATGAATTGCGCCGTCAATAAAGTCTTCATCAGCAGGTGTGCCGTCAGAACCAGGAGGCAAGATGCTTGGGTTCACGGGTTCTAACAATCCCTCTGCACAGCCTCGTACAATGTCTGGCTTATCCAGTGAAACGAGATCCCAACGCACGTTGTTCGCTTCCACTTGCGCTTTTATCTCCGCTAAGCCCCCGCTGAAATCTTCTGAGACAATTTCAACGCCTGTCTTTTTGATGAATGGCTTGTGGTAAGCCTCCACTTGACTCTTAGTAAATGCTCCGCCCCAAGAAACGACGGTCAATTTGTCTTCTGCGTATGCAGACGTCCCCAACAGCGTTCCTGAAATTAACATCGCCAGGGGTGCTTTCGTCATTCGTGACATGGATTACTCCTTTGATTGTTTTCTGGAGGCATCCGCATACGGCTGTTGGACACCATGATTGTTTTCTGGAGGCATCCGCATACGGCTGTTGGACACCATGATTGTTGCATTTTTGTAAACGATAGCATCAAATATATTTTATACAATATTTAATATTAAAATTTTTTAAGCAAATCTATGCAATGTGAACGGCGCCAAATTGACCGATGGTAAAGACTCTGCAATAAGCTCAGAGATCAGGTCTGCTGTAATTGCCGCTTGCGTTAACCCTAAATGCTGATGACCAAAAGCCAACAGAATTTTTCCATCACAGATTCGGTCTATGATGGGTAGTGAATCACTGGTTGAAGGACGATTGCCCATCCAAGTCTCTTTTTGTTTTGACGCATTCAAGCCCGATTGAAACATCGCATTACCCTGTTGATACAACATCGCTGCTCGCGCCATATTGGGCGGAGATTTTACATCCGCATATTCCACCGTTCCGGCCAAACGAAGCCCATCTCGCATCGGCGTCATGATAAATTTTCGGTCTGCTGAACTGACAGGAAACGGGAGTGATTCATGCTTATCATCCATCATTAAGTGATAACCTCGCTCTGCTTGTATGGGCACATTTATTCCGGTAAGTTGTTTTACCAACGCTTTAGAATGTACGCCCGCAGCAACAACAACTCGATCAAACCGATATCGCTGTGCATCGGCCAAGAGCCCTCCGTTTTTACGTAATGCATCGACCTCTTTGAGCTCAACTCTTCCACCTAGCTTTTCAAAAGCCCGACTTAGCTCAACACAGATGGCGTAAGGATCAACCGTATGACCAGTATCCGGAAAAAAAACACCCACCTGCACATTTTTACTGATTTCAGGAAGCCGTTCTCGAATTTGATTTTGTGTCCAGATTTCGTAGTTCACGCCCTGATTCATCAATTCCGCCAGTGTACTCTGATAGTGTTCAAACAAGCGTTTACTTTCAAACGTCAACAGTGAACCGTCCATCTTGATCAACGCGCTTTGACCAATTGATTCCAATAGTTCAAACCAACTTTTTACCGATTGCTCATTCAGCGTTTTGATTGCCCGTGTCGAGGCTTTGGAAGCAGACGGTGTCGCGTTTAACAAAAATCGAATCATCCATCCGACCGTTTTAGGTAAATCCTGCCAACGGATCGAAACCGGACTTTCTGAACTTAACAGCATCTTTGGCAATTGAGGAATCAGGCTCGGTGTAGATAGCGGAAATACTTGCTCTGTTGCAATGTGACCAGCGTTCCCTTTAGAACAGCCACTTCCAACACCGTTAGGATCAAAAATTGTCACCTGATGCCCTTGCTTTTGCAACTTCAAACCGATTGCCAATCCAATGACGCCTGCACCAACGACAGCGATGTTGTTATTTGATGTCCCCGCTTCACCCAACATGAATATTCTCCAAATCACAGTTGAAAAAGTAGATTGTATACAATATATTTTACATCACGATAACATCAAGCTTGTTCGATTCAACCCATTTTTTCAGCAAGGAGCGAAAAATGAGACAAGGAACCTTTTTCTGTATTGATGCCCACACCTGTGGAAATCCTGTCAGATTGGTTGCTGGTGGTGTGCCCCCTCTCAAAGGCGATACCATGAGTGAAAAACGTCAATACTTCTTAGAACATTACGATTGGATCCGTCAGGCGCTCATGTTTGAACCACGAGGACACTCGATGATGTCCGGTTCGGTTGTACTGCCCCCTTGCAGTGACAACGCCGACGCTTCCATTCTTTTTATTGAAACCAGTGGCTGTCTACCCATGTGTGGTCATGGCACGATCGGCACCGTCACTACAGCAATTGAGAACCGCTTAATCATCCCAAAGCAAGAGGGGCGTTTGATTCTTGATGTTCCCGCAGGTCAGATCGAAGTTCACTATCAAACAAAAGGTGACAAGGTCACGTCAGTCAAAATATTTAACGTGCCTGCCTATCTCGCCCACCAAGACGTGACGGTTTACGTTGAAGGGCTCGGTGAAATTTCCGTTGATGTTTCATACGGTGGAAACTACTACGTCATTGTCGATCCACAAATGAATTTTGCCGGACTAGAGCACTACTCACCAGATGAGATTTTGATGCTCTCGCCAAGAGTGCGTGATGCAGTCTCAAACGCAGTGGAATGCATTCATCCAGAAGACCCAACGGTTTGTGGCGTGTCTCACGTACTTTGGGCAGGTGAGCCAACACAAGACGGGGCAACGGCTCGCAATGCGGTGTTTTATGGCGATAAAGCACTGGATCGCTCTCCTTGCGGGACGGGCACAAGTGCTCGAATGGCTCAATGGCACGCGAAAGGTAAACTCAAACCCGGTGAAGATTTTGTGCACGAAAGCATTATTGGCAGTGTATTCAATGGCCGAATTGAAGGGGTAACAGAAGTCAACGGCAGAGCCGCAATTTTACCGAGCATCGAGGGTTGGGCGAAAGTTTATGGCCACAATACCATCTGGGTCGATGATGAAGACCCATATGCATACGGATTTGAAGTAAATTAAGAATAGAAAGGAATAGTAATGAACCCACAGACACACGATGTTATTTACGAAAGCGATGTTTTTTACGCAAGAAACGCTTTTACTGGCGAAACCCTGCCTACGGCTTTTCCTGTACACGGAAAAGAAGCAGTCGCACAAGCAGCGAACGCTGCCGCAAGGATCGCCCGTGATTTCAGAAAGTTGAGCAATGAAAAACGTGCGAGTCTACTCTGTTCCATCGCTTCAGAGCTTGAAGCGCGCAGCAAAGATATTGTTGCTCGCGCTCACTTAGAAACCGCGCTGCCAGATGCTCGTTTAAAAGGAGAAATTGGTCGCACCGCAAACCAGTTGAGACTCTTTGCTGACGTCGTTAATTCAGGCAGTTATCACCAAGCCATTTTTGACACCCCTAACCCAGAGCGTCAACCGTTACCTAAACCGGATATACGACGCCAACAAATAGCGATTGGTCCAGTCGCGGTCTTTGGCGCCTCTAATTTTCCTTTGGCGTTCTCCGCCGCGGGGGGTGATACCGCTTCTGCGTTAGCGGCAGGTTGTCCAGTCATTGTAAAAGGCCACACGGCGCACCCGGGCACCAGCCAGATTGTTGCAGAGTGCATCGAAAAGGCCCTCGTTCAAGAGCAGTTACCGCAAGCGATATTTACGCTACTTCAAGGTAATCGCCGCGAACTTGGTCAGGCATTAGTCACACATCCGAAAATCAAAGGCGTTGGATTTACTGGTTCTGTAGGCGGTGGACGTGCCCTATTTAACCTCGCTCAACAAAGACCTGAACCTATCCCTTTCTATGGTGAACTTGGCGCGATAAACCCAACCTTTATTTTGCCTGACGCGATGAAAGCCAATCCATCTCTAGCCGAACAGTTTGTGGCATCCATGACCATGGGGTGCGGACAATTCTGTACCAAACCTGGCGTTGTATTTGTCATTAACTCCCCAGAGACTCAAGCCTTTATCGAGACTGCACAAGTGTTAGTCCAACAACAATCCCCATCGACACTGCTCACGCATGGTATTAAGGATAACTATCAATCTGAGATCGAGAATCGCAGTGCTGACAAGGGCATTGCCATCACTTACTCCGAAGCGCAGTCACCTAATGTTCCTGCAGCCCTGTTTGTGACGGATAGCAAGCACTGGCGTAGCAATCCTGCATGGGAAGAAGAAATCTTTGGCCCCCAGTCTCTCATCGTGGTCTGTGAAGATTTTGAAGATATGCTTGCACTGAGTGAAACTCTGACGGGATCGTTAACCGCCACCATCCACGCCACTACAGAGGACCATTCTCAAGCACTACAATTGATCCCATGTTTAGAAGAGATGGCTGGCCGCCTTGTCTTCAACGGTTGGCCAACGGGTGTTGAAGTTGGTTACGCCATGGTACACGGAGGACCATACCCAGCATCAACGCATTCAGCTTCCACTTCCGTCGGGGCTGAAGCCATTCATCGTTGGTTACGCCCTGTCGCCTATCAAGCACTGCCAGAGGCGTTGCTGCCAAACGCCTTGCAAGCAACGAATCCACTGGGCATCCAACGTAGTATTGATGGTTTGGTGAAGTAATCAATAAATAGCTCGAAAAGGCACCAATTGGTGCCTTTTATTTCATGCTACTTCTCAAAACCCAGTTTCACAGTTGGCTTAATCCTAAAAAACAATAAACTAAAGAAATTGGATACAATATTTATTTTAAGGAAAACTTCAATGTCGCAAAAACCCGTTTTTAAAACGCGAACTCAGCTTGTTGAGGAAGCGATTCGTACTCAGATCCTGAAAGGCGAGTTAAAAACTGGTCAGCCTTTACGTCAGGACGCATTGGCAAAAGAGTTCAATGTCAGCCGAATTCCCGTTCGTGAAGCGTTAGTGCAGTTAGAAGCACAGGGATTAGTGAGCTTTGAGCCTCACAAAGGGGCGACCGTCACCGAATTATCTCCAGACAAAATCGATGAGTTGTTTGAACTTAGAGCTGTCGTTGAATGCCACATTCTCGAACGTGCGATTCAGAACATGACCGAACGCGATCTTGAACGAGCTCGTGAAGTTCGCGAACGTTTTGAATCGGTCGTGAACAGTGGCGATGAGATCGAAGAATGGAGCAACTACAATTATGAGTTTCACAAAGCGTTATACGCGCCTGCAAATATGCCAGAAACCATGGACGTTATTTACAGTTTAAATACGAAATGCGATCGCTATATTCGTATGCAACTGTTGTTCACAACCGGCATTCAAAAAGCTGAGCAAGAGCACTTAACCTTGTTTGAAATGTGCCAAAATCGCGATATTGAGGGTGCAAAATACTTATTGAAAAAGCACATCCTAGAAGCAGGCACTGCGATTCGCAATCTGCTTTTAGAAAGACAAAATACCGCCAATTAGTCTCTGTCAGGATTATTATGTAAATGGAAGTTGGACCAAAATTTCTTCTAGCGGCACTTCGAAAGAAAATCAAAGATGAGGGGCTTTGTTACAGCGCTTTGTCAGAAAAAAGTGGCATTCCTTTATCAAGCATTAAGCGCCATCTTCATAATCCATCACTGGGACTTGATAAAGTTCTCCTCTACCTAAATTATCTCAATACCGATCTTATCGAACTGGCTAATCTTGCCAATCAGCTGCAGCATGAAAACGAACAAATGCTTACGCAAGAACAAAGCGCTCTATTTCTCGAGCACCCTTACCTGCTCGACTTCATCTATATGGTCACATCTCGCAACCTTGCTCCCAAGGAGATCGCGCAGATGTATGGGCTCACTGAGACAAGCTTGCGCTTTTATTTACGTATTGCTGAAATGCTTGGTTATGTTGAAGATTTTGGCGATGGGCTCTTTTACCGTTCTGGACGACGTTTTTTGCTGGAAGAAGGCTCTGCACTCGATTCACTCTTTCGTGAACGTTTTCAAAAGGAATCACTTTCTCATAACATCAACCCGGGAATTTGTGTGGGCCGAATTCGTTTGACTGATTCATAACGGCTACAACTAGAAGAAGATGTCTACAATAAATTAATAAAGCTTAACGCAATAAATACATCGAACAATGATGGTTTAGAAACCAACATTATGATGCGCTGTACACCAGGAACGCAGATTTTTTCTCTGATCACATTCCCAATATAGATGGCGAACTGCTTAAGTATGTAGCACAACTCACCAACAAAAACGCATCAATACATAAATTAACGGCATCAGATTAGATTTATAATTATATCTCATAGCCATGTTTGTATTTGATTTTCAAACATGGCGTTTCCTAATTCTGTTTCAGTTTAAAAGGCGCCTAACATGACTAACTTTTAGGCGGTGACTAGTGTTAAGCATACCTATCCCTGTAAGCTTATTTAATGCTTTTATCATGGCGTAAGTCTCACTAACCTGAGCATTGTAATTTGTTAATCTTAATGTACCGCCAAGTAGTTATTTACACGGAACATCTCTGTCTCTGAGCGCTTTAGTCATATCATTCATATTTATAAGCGTAGTTGTAATAACCATAACCGTATGAATTCGAGCCTTTTTTCTCAATTGCGTTAAGAATGACGCCTTTGACTTCTACACCCGATTGCTCAAATCGACTGCGAGCAACTTCAAGCTCTTTAGATGTCGTTTGGTCAAAGCGAGCGACCATAAGTGTGGTACCAGCAATCGCACCAACGATACTTGGGTCAGTCACTGCCAATACAGGTGGTGTATCGATGATCACTAGGTCATACTCTTGAGATACTTTTTCTACAAATTCAGCAAATCGTGGCTGCATCAAAAGTTCTGATGGATTTGGTGGTACTTGACCACGTGTAATTAAATCTAAGTTCTCTATTTTGGTTGTCTTGATCACCATATCTTGACTAATCTTGCCGCTTAATAAATCAGAAAGGCCGTTATCAGCCGTCAGACCAAAACATTGTTGCAAGTAACCTTTACGCATGTCTGCATCGACCAACAAAACCTTTTTGCCTGTCTTAGCCACTACGGCCGCATAGTTCATTGATATGAATGTCTTACCAATTGAAGGCGATGGACCAGAAATCATCAGTACGTTGTTTTTCGCTTCCATCATCGCAAAATGAAGGGTAGTACGAAGTCCACGTAGTGCTTCAATCGAAAGATCCGCAGGGTTTTCTTCTGCCAGTAGATACAGGTCTTTGTTGCTCTTGCGTTTAAGCTTGTTCGCAACTTCTAATTGTTGTACTGACTTAGGAACACTTGCGCAAACGGAAATGCCCGTTTGCTCAATCTCATCCGGAGAAGTGACACCGCGATGGAAAGCAGTTTTAATCAGAACGAAAGCAACGGCAATCATACCGCCTAATAGTGTTGCTAGAACAACAATAAGAGGCTTTTTAGGCTTCACTGGAATAGCGTAAGACTGTGCACTATCGATAATGCGTACGTTACCAACGTTACCAGCTTTAATAATGTTCAACTCTTGAACTTTGTTTAGAAGCTGGATGTAGATCTGTTGGTTAACTTCAACGTCACGTGTCATACGTAGGATTTCACGCTGCGTTTTTGGCAGCTTCTGAACTTGTCGCTCCAAACGAGCTTTTTCTTGCAGTAACGTCTGTCGTTTATCCAGTAAGGACTTGTATGCGGGGTGATCTTGAGTGAATTTCTGGCTGATTTCACTTTCTTTGAATGTCAGTTCATTCAGTTGCGCTTCAAGAGCGACCATCACTTTAAGTGTTGATTGTGTCTCAAGGTTTAAGTCTATCGATTCGTTTTCTTGTCTAAAATGATTCAGTACGTCTTCAGACCCTGTCAGTTTCTCTTTAATTTCTGGCAGATGCTCTTTTAGAAAGTTTAGACTCTGCTCCGCTTCTGCCGAGTTTCTTCTTACATTCTGTAGGAAGTAGTTTTGCACAACGTCATTCAAAATTTGTTCGTTACGCTCAGGGTACTCGCCTTCAATACTCAGTGACACAATACCTGTTTTCGCACCACGCTCTGAAATAGACAGTTGTGAAGCCAATCGGTTGATTGCGTCAAGCTTGCTAATTTTTCCGATTGAAAAACTGTCTTCATTTTGCGCAACCAATTCACGAACTTTGATGTGGTAGTCATTCATTTTAATCGTTTGGCCAACAACGCCAGAAAGCACAATTTGATCTTCAATCATCAGATCAAAACTGCCTTTCTCTGCATTCGTTACTACAAGCTGATGCTTGTAACCTTGCGCGGTACGTGGCACCTCGAAAGTTGAAACTGAGATGTAATCTTGAGTGCCATCGATGCGAGCCAGACCTTTACCGATAGAAGGAAAGTAGTCCGGAGTGGCAATCGTCGTTAGGTTAAATGTATCGACGGTATCACCAAGAATCATACGTGACTTGATGATCTCAATCTCAGTCGTTGCTGACGATTCTGTAGAAAAAAACTCACCCATATCTCCGACCAACGCCGAAATACTGCCAGAGCTTTTCTGTTCGATCTGAATCAGAGCATCAGCTTTGTAGATAGGTGTCGATAGCAATGCAACGACAATACCGATTGTTGCAAAGAGAAACGTCATGCCAATGATGAACCATTTCGCATCTATCAAAATGCCAAACAGTTTACCGAGATCGATTTCATCATCGGTTGGTGCAGGTGAACTTATAGTTTGGTTAGCCATTGTTTTTTGTTTCGCCAAATAATCTGAAGTTATAGTTTTTTTGCCCAAGCCTGAGCGGATTGCTCAATCAGAGAAAGCACATGATCAAATGCTTCTCTGCTTTGTCTGTATGGATCTGGAATATCAACAGAATTCATCCAATGCCCAAACAGCATGGTCTTGCCTCTTGCTTCCGGAACGATCTCCGTCAATGCACCGATATGACCTTGTTCCATTACCAAGATAAGATCTTGTGTCGCACATAGCTGCGCAGTAAGTTGTTGTGCTTGGTGATTCTCGAGAGAAAACCCTTTTTCTGAGGCAATTAGCGTTGCTGTTTCATCCGCTGGTTTCCCGGTCAGGCGACTTTTCTCAACGGCAATACCTGCTGAAGAAATGATTTTATTCGGAAGAAATTGTTGAAGGACTCGTTCTCCTGTCGGAGAGCGACAAATGTTACCTACACACACAACAAGAATGTTTGAAAACATGACCTATTCCTTATCAATAACTTTTCTACATGGCTTACCTGTTCTAGATAAGTCCTAAATAACACTTGAGCTATGGCCAATTTCTTACACGAAGTACACCTTCTGTAAGCTCATTAAAGCCTGAAATCGTTGGTACTAGTTGTGCTATAACACGATTCCAACGACTGATTGGTGCCCCAGTGACATAGACGATGTCATAAGGCTTTAGGTCAAATTCAGTACCAATTACTAACGCGGCTGCATCAGATATATCGAGTTGGTAAATATCGCCTAATACTTGATTGTCTAGTGCTTTTCTAATAACGAACACGCCTGTCGCATCAGCAGAAAGTTGATTGATACCACCAACATTGCTTAGAGCTTCGGTCAAGCTCATACCTGCGCGCTCCATTTTCAGTAGCTTGGGATCGTTAACCTCCCCCATAACGAACACTTTTTGAGCGTCATTTCTTGGTACATGCACGATGTCGCCAGGTTGAAGTAATCGGTTTTGAGTGAGGTCACCCTGTTGCATTAATGCATAGAGAGAAATGCTTTCAACTTTGCCTTGTCTTGTGAGTGTAACGTTACGCCAGTCCGCGTCTTGACCTAAGCCACCAGCACGATTCACGGCATCTAGCAGAGTCAAAGGGATGTTGGTGATTGCTTGTTGCCCTGGCTTATTCACCTCACCGGTTATATAAGATTTCTTGGATCGGAATGCAGCAACACTGACATCTACTTGAGGGCTTTCGATGTATTTCGCCAATTTTTTGGAGATGTCTTTTCGAATTTGTCGGACGTTTTTACCCGCGACTTTTACAATACCTATGTATGGGTAAAAGATGGTGCCGTCAGCGTGTACCCAATTCCCCGCTTCTTCAGAGCTTCGGTATGAACCTGCTGGAATGGTTAATTCAGGGTGATCCCAGATAGTGATATTGAGAATGTCTCCAGGGCCGACTTCATACTCATAAGCTGCAAGGTGATGGTCAAGCATTGGGTTCGCTTTGGCCTCTACATCTAAGCTTTTTAGCTGCGAGACTTTATCAAGAGTCAGTGGAAAGAGGTTAAAATCTGACGCAGTATTGGCGTTGCTGTCTTCAACGATGTGCTTCCCACTCGTGGATAAGTGACTGCCCGGGACTGTACATCCAACGAGAAGTACAGTGAAAAGGAGTAAACTACCTAGCTTTATATAGTTGAAAGTCATGCTTTTTCAATCTTTTGAAATATAGATGAGATCATTAACTCAAGTTATTTGCGATAGAACTGCAGGGTATTAAGTTTTTACTAATAATATTCAACACTATTGCAGTGATAACATTAAAAATCACGCAAGATATTAATGTTATCTAATTAAAATACACTAAAACTATCAGCTAGTTTCTCTTAAGAAAAATTTATTCATCATTTAATATATAAATAGTTTCTTTAAAAAGCCTCTAAAATAACAAACGCGAGAGCCTGAATTAGTCACACTATCACTCAGGAGTCAGTTGAATAAAACTTGTTCCTTGATGATAGTTAGTCATGTCTTTTAGATTACAACTAATTTTTTATATTTGTTACCTGTTTTTATGTAAGAATATACTCTCAATAGGCTTTATTTCATAAACCAGGAAACCAAACCATTAGTTCATAATTTAACCAGTTAAGTTTATTAAAATACTCAATACCGCCAATTAGTCTCTGTCAGGATAATTATTTAAATGGAAGTTGGATCAAAATTTCTTCTAGCGGTACTTCGAAAGAAAATCGAAGATGGGGGGCTTTGTTACAGCGCTTTGTCAGAAAAAAGTGGCATTCCTTTATCAAGCATTAAGCGCCATCTTCATAATCCATCACTGGGACTTGATAAAGTTCTCCTCTACTTAAATTATCTCAATACCGATCTTATCGAACTAGCTAATCTTGCCAATCAGCTGCAGCATGAAAACGAACAAATGCTGACGCAAGAACAAAGCGCTCTATTTCTCGAGCACCCTTACCTGCTCGACTTCATCTATATGGTCACATCTCGCAACCTTGCTCCCAAGGAGATCGCGCAGATGTATGGGCTCACTGAGACAAGCTTGCGCTTTTATTTACGTATTGCTGAAATGCTTGGTTATGTTGAAGATTTTGGCGATGGGCTCTTTTACCGTTCTGGACGACGTTTTTTGCTGGAAGAAGGCTCTGCACTCGATTCACTCTTTCGTGAACGTTTTCAAAAGGAATCACTTTCTCATAACATCAACCCGGGAATTTGTGTGGGCCGAATTCGTTTGACTGATTCATAACGGCTACAACTAGAAGAAGATGTCTACAATAAATTAATAAAGCTTAACGCAATAAATACATCGAACAATGATGGTTTAGAAACCAACATTATGATGCGCTGTACACCAGGAACGCAGATTTTTTCTCTGATCACATTCCCAATATAGATGGCGAACTGCTTAAGTATGTAGCACAACTCATCAATACATAAATTAACGGCATCAGATTAGATTTATAATTATATCTCATAGCCATGTTTGTATTTGATTTTCAAACATGGCTGTTCTTCTCCTTATTAAATAACGACTTCTTTTGCAGTAATTAATTGTCCACACTGTGAAACAATCTTATTTCTGCCGTTTAACTTAGCGTGATACAAACATTTATCAACGTTATCTAACAAATAATTAGCGTCATCTGTTTCACTTGGAAGACAGCTATACACACCAATTGAGCTGGTTAACTCGTGCTGCACGCCTTTATTTTCATTTGAAATGAGAATGTTAGCGATAGCCTTACGTGTCTCTTCTGCTCGACATACCACTTCTTGGTGGTCTGCTCCTATTATGACTACTAAGAACTCTTCCCCGCCCATCCGAAAAGACGTTTCATCCAATTCGCAAAATTGGTCGGATAACATACTTCCTAACTTGGAGATGGCCTCATCGCCCTTTAGGTGACCAAGTCGATCATTAAGCAATTTAAAATGGTCTATATCGATGAAAACCAAACTAACAATGCTGCTTTCCTCTCTCGCTCTCGATAGCAAATCCGGCATCATCATATTAAAGTAACGACGATTATATAAACCGGATAACTCATCCGTAATAGCAAGCTTTTGAAGTTTTGTATTGAGTTTTTTAAGCTCTCTTTCAGCAACAAAGCGACGATGTTTTTCTCGAACTAACTCAATCGACTGGGTTGATACTTCAAAGTACATTTTTAAAACGGTATCAGTGACTAACCCGTGTATACCTTGTAGCGTATTCAATGCATTTGTTTTAGCTCGAATCAAAGAACCCGTGCTTTCAAACTCTTTGAGTGCAAGCCCCATTTTCTTGTCATCGCCAAGAATATGAAAAACAAGCCATCGAATCAAAAAATGAAGAATATGTTCTATCGACTCATGCCAACTCAAGTTTTTAGATTCAGCCTGTATTTTGTTTACATCTTGAACAAATCTGGAATGACATTGTTGATGCTCCTCATTCCACTCATCTTCCGAAAAGCAACGACTCCATACGCTCTCCTCATAGGCAAAGTGATAATGCGCGTAATCTTTCAAATCATTGAATATTTCATCAACTTCGACTCGATTATCATAAATCAACGTATTTGCGAGTTTATTAACCAATAAAAACAGATGATGATGTTGTTCATCAACTTTTTTTATTCCAGTTTCGAAATTATGATTCCAGGGAAAAATAATCAGTTCAGTATCTGACATACAATTGCATATAAAGAGAGAGTTTCATAGTGAATAGTACCCCAAGTGATTTCAAGTTCAAATAGCCATGATCAGTGTAAATTTGGAACCAATAAGACAACTTGTTGAAATAGATTGAAAACTACATCTTTTTAATTTATTTATTGGACAAAAAAGCGCCACTATTTAGTGGCGCTATTATTAATCTATTGTTGACCTTGCTCAATCTGATATCGGAGGATTTAATGTTTATTATTTCGTTTTTAACCAACGATTAAACACATTTAATAATCTATCCAGTTCATCAAGCAAGGGCTGCGTATCTGCTGCGACATTAGCTATCTTGCTCTGTTCCCAGTCGAGTGCAAGCTGGACTAATGTATCTTGCATTAGCATTGAAGCTGAGCCTTTTAAGCGATGTATCACTTGAGATAGTTCGGTCCCCTGCTTAATCAAGTCTCGTTCAGAAGAGAAAGAGGTAATCACCACTTCCATGACTTCCTTTTGCTCGTTCAAACCATAACCTGATAACCACCCAAAATCCCTATTTTCTTGCTCGGGATTATCAAAATCATTACGTTTTTCCAGCGTCAAATACGCTTTCAAAACCCAGCTCAGTTCTTCAAGCGTATACGGTTTATAGATGACATGAGACATACCCGCATCGGCGGCTTTCTCAACCACAATTTTAGAATCTTCAGCCGTACACCCAACAACCTTTAGCTCAGATAAGATTGGATTTGAGCGAATCTTTTTAGTCAACTCGTAGCCATCCATATTCGGCATATGACAATCGCTGACAACCAAATCCAATTCAGCGCTGTGCTTTAGAATATAATCGTATGCTTCTACTCCATCGTGGGCAAATGCTGGTTGTAACCCCAATTTAGAAAACTGCTTACTAAACAACAATCGATTAATTGGATCATCATCTACCACTAAAACATTGCCAGAAAGGCCAAGTTTTGCACTCTCTAAGTCGGTTTTTAGCCTTTCTTCTTGTTTTAGCGCATTAAGAATTAAATCTGGATAAATGTTTCGCCACCCTGTTGGCATTGAGATTGTTGAGCCACTTTGGCGAACATTCCAAATCTCCAACCACCTGTTTATTTCAGGGTGTTCAGAAACTGCACCGCAATCACTCGCATCCAACATAAAAGCATTGTTCGTCGGTAAACTAACTCGCATACAAGAGCCTCGGCCAGAATCCGTTTGGACATCAATGGTCCCTGACATCATTTCAACAATACTTTTTACGATCGTCAGCCCCAACCCGGTACCGCCATATTTTCGAGTGATGGATACGTCTGCCTGAGCAAATGGGGTAAAGATTCTCGATAATTGCGCTTTACTCATGCCACAGCCAGTATCACTTACCTCGATGTCTAATCGATCCAGAGTCAAGGCCACCAGCACCGTAATCTCACCCTCTTGAGTGAACTTCACGGCGTTGCTAAGCAAGTTATTCAGCACTTGTGCGACACGTAACCAATCGAGCTTAGCCATAGAATATGGCGTTAAACTCCAATTAACCGTGAAACCGACGTTTTTCATCACTGCATTCGACTCATAGGTACGCAGTAACGGCCCTAACTCCGAATAAACGTTGCCATTTCTCGCATCGAGATGAAACTGATTCGCTTCTATTTTTGATATGTCTAATATGTCATTGACAAGCAATCTCAGACGGTTTGCAGATGTTTGTGCATTTGATAGCAATTCAATGTTTTCAACACTTTCTACTTTGCCATCCATCAACTCCATCAAACCAATCATTGCCGCAATCGGTGTTCTCAACTCATGACTGATAGTCGCTAAAAACAGATCGCGTGACTTTATCGCTTTTAGTGCTTTCTTGTTCGAATCTTCTAGCTTCTGTTTCTGCTTTTCCAATTTGGTGTAATCATCGAAAACCATCAAACGATACCGTTTATCGTCATTCATACCACTAATTTCATCTTCAATGATTCGCAAATGACGGTGTGAATAACTGCATTGGCAAACATGTCCGCTTACACCATCGAACGTATTTCCTTGATGTTTAAGCAAGCATTGACCAGTTTTAAAATTGCCACAGCGCATCCCGTGCTTATTAAATGCTTTGTTAGACAGCACCAAAGTATTTGACTCATCATAGATCGCAATCATGCTTGGCAAGCGATCAAGTAAATCACTCAACCATTTTAGGCGTTTAGCATTTTGATGCGCAACTTCGTCTGCTTTTAAGAGAGACTTTGATAGTCGATTGGCCTGAGTTTGATAACCCACCAACACCAGTAAAAACAGTGATAACGTGGCGAGTGCACCAATTATAATATCCGATTTGTCATAGCCATATTGGGCGGTCACTCGATGATGCTTGAGCTGTAACAGTTCCACTTCATTAGCACTGATCAATTTAAGCACATCATTCATTATTGATTGCAGCAGTGTTCCGTTTGATTCTAGCTCGAACCCTAGCTTCATACGAAAGGTATTCATATGCCCATTCAAAACAATGTTATAGACTTTTCGGCTATCGTCATACGCATAATTTTCTAAAACATAAGTTGGGAGATATGCATAGTCGACTTGCCCTTTTTCCATTGCATCAATTATCAATGAATAGTCGTCATATAGGATTGGGATATCAATTGGGCTAAATACTTCGTTTAATAAAATGCGTCTAGTACGATCTAATACTGCGGTTACCCCATGGCCAGATTTGTTTTTGGATGCAATCTTTACCCAATTAATCTCCCCAAACGCATGGGTGAAAATAAAATCCTCTCTCTCTACATCAATAACGGCGGGAATAAGATCTACAACATTCGCATCCAGCATATCCACCGGAGTGCGACCATTTTGGGGTACATACTCAAACTGGATACCACTCTTTCGCGACATCAACGCCATCAAATCATGAATTTGACCGACCTGTTTATTCGTATTCACATCCTTGTACGAGAAAGGTCGCATATTCTCATCAATGGTATAACGAATGACTCCACGACCATATTCAAGATGCAGCGCTTTTAATAAAGCCTCTTTACCTAACGGGTCTATCAAAAGGTGTTGATTTTTATCTAAAGATGGACGCACCTCAGTTAGGTATTGATTCACTTGCTCAAGTAAATGTGTATTGGATTGGGCTATTGCTATTGAAGCCTCAAAATCTGGTAAAGGGCTGAAATAATTGATGTACCCGACCCATTCGCCAAACGTTCTCTCCGATAGGTACTGCTCTGCCGACACCACATCCGTATAGATTGCGTCAATTTCACCGTTTGCTAATCCTTGTATTAACGAACGGCTGGTTTTATAGGTAGTAAGATCCGATACGCTTTGCCTAGCCAAAACGTCACAATAAACAGAATACCGTGCGCATCCCCAACGCAATTCATTCATTGGCTTAGTTCTGAGTTCAGAACGATAAAACCACGATACTGAACGAATGTTAAATATTGGTTGGCTGAAATTGAAGTATTCTTCACCTTTTTGAGTTTTTGCATATCCCACGACCAAATCCACCTCCCCCAAGCGCAAAGCATTTAAAAGCTCATTACTCTCGCGGAAATAACGGTATGAGACTGCCACTCCTATTGAGTCAGCGAAGCGTTCTACAACATCGGCATAGTTGCTATTGCTTTCTCCTGAACTAACCGACTTCCACAAATACTTGTGTGCGTCATATTGACGACCAATCACAAGCTGTTTTGTGTCTTCATTTTGGGGAGAGATTGAGGTAGCAAATGTTTGACTAGCAAATAGTACAGAGGACAGCAGTAAGAGAAGCATACGCTTCATAGTGGATATCCATTTATAATTTATATCTCGGCATTATCTCCGTTTATAAATCGCCTCTCTAGGTATATCGTCACTAAATATTTTTGTGCTCATGATAAAATCTAACCTCGAAAACAACATGCCGTCGATAAAAATCAACGGCATGTTTATGGTGTATAACCTTACTCTACTTTAGCTCTATCCACGCTTTGCGTTGTGACTTATCCATAAATGACCAAGCCATAAAGCGACTCACCTTTTGGCCTTGACTCATCTCTACAACGCGAATCGCTTTCACACCTAGTTTTTCTAATTGCTTACGCATTGGACGAACATTGTCTTTCTTAGAAATCAACGTGGTGAACCAAAGCACTTGTGCACCAAACGCTTGGCTTTCATTAGCCATTTTACGAATAAAGGCCGCTTCTCCACCCTCACACCAAAGCTCCGCATTTTGCCCACCAAAATTTAACGTTGGCGTATTGGCTTTCGCTTGGTTTATTTGGGTTTTTACGCCTTTTTTACGCTGATTGGCTTTCAAGTTGTCGAGCTTGCGTTGACTCCCCATCGAAGCTTCTTCTGCCGAGCGGTGAAAAGGCGGGTTACACGTGGTCACATCGAAGCGATCATTCGGCTGAATAACACCACGATAAATATAAGCCTCACTCACTTGTTCAACGAGCTTAATTTTACCGTTTAATGACCCATTACGATCGACAATCGCCTTTGCAGATTCAATGGATTTAGGATCGACATCACTGCCTACGTATTGCCAACCATATTGTGTAACACCCACGATAGGATAAATACAATTCGCGCCCACGCCGACATCCAGCGCTTGAACATGACGATGTGGATACTTGCCTTTTACCTCGCCATCAAGCAATTCTGCAACACGATGTATGTAATCAGCACGACCAGGAATCGGAGGACACAAATAGTGTTCCGGAATGTCCCAATATTCGATATCGTAGTGCGCTGCAAGCAGTGCTTTGTTCAGCATTTTTACTGCTTTCGGATCCGAGAAGTTGATCGAATCTTCCCCTTTCGGGTTCTTAATAACAAATGGTTTTAACTGAGGCTCTACTACGATTAATTTGTTGAAATCATAACGACCTCGATGGGCATTACGCTCATGCAAACCACTCTTCGCCACCTTAAAAAATTCTACTTCGCTCTTTTCTTCCGACCCTTTTGCTTTCATCGCAGGCTTATTCTTCACACGTTTTGGCTTGGCATTCGTTGCTTCTTTGCCCGACTTAGATTTCACGGTTTTCGGTTGAGCTTGTTTCGCGTTGTGATTATTGTTCTTCATTCGAGTTCGCTTTTAAATCGAGATAAATCATAAATAGACGAGCATCAAATTCGAGTTGGTGATACTCAGGCTCCATATAGCAGCAAAGTTGGTAAAACGCTTTATCGTGATTTTTCTCACGCGTGTGCGCCAACTCATGCACAACCAGCATTCTCAATAACGGTTCTGGCGCCTCTTTAAACACATTCGCAATACGGATCTCGTTCTTCGATTTCAGTTTACCGCCATGATTGCGGCTAATCACACTGTGCAATCCGAGGGCATTGTTCACCACATGAATTTTCTTATCGTAGACCACTTTACTTATGGGGGCGGCTTTCTTCATGTAACGATTTTTGATCGCGATGGCATACTCGTAGAGCGCCTTTTCACTTTTAATTTGGTGTTGGTCTGGATAACGTTTTTCGAACCAAGGAATAAACTTACCGTTGTCTACCTCTGAGCTTACTTGCTCGACAATGTTTTGCGGATAACCTTGTATGTATCGAAGTGACGGATGCATGAATATAAAGTCTGCTATGACAAAGGAAAGGCGCTAAATATACCTGAGATGAGCAAGAGTTTCATCTTAGGTTTCAGCTTTCCTTTATCACTAAACCTCGCTAAACTTCGCCTCCCGACGATAATGGAGAGAAATTGAATGAAACGTGTCGTTCTTTATGTCAAAGACAAGTGTCCTCACTGCAAAGATGCTCAACGTTATCTTGATTCGAAAAACATTGTCTACCGCTTGTGCAATGCAAAAATGCAACGCGGTCGTAAAGAGTTAGATGCGCTTGGTGTACGCTCGGTGCCAGTGTTAAAAATTGGGGATCGCTTGATGATCGGTTGGAACCCAAAAAATTTCGAAAAGATGTACGGCAACAATTAATCGGTAACGATCCACTCTAAAGAAGTCCGTTTAAACAAGTCTGCTTTTAAGAAAGCCGCTTTGAAGAGCTTCTTAATCAAGGCATTTGAACCTGAATTAGAAGCTCTTTTTATCAAACATATCGCTTTATAAAGTCGATGAACGTACGATCGGCAATCGACAAATAACCTTGCTTTCGCCATGCCAGCGCCAAATCCAACTTAACGGGTGGATCAAATGGAATACCCACCACATCACGCTCATGTTGCGTCACTAACTCCAGTAATGCGGTGATCGCAAACTCCTGCCTTACAATACTCAAGATTAACGGCAACAAGTTCGTTTCAAAGGATGACTTTACCGTAAATCCATGCTCTTTACTCACCTGATCCAAAAATTCTCGGTGAAAATAGCCATGTTGAAACATCACCAAATCGTGCTCAAAAAACGCTTCAAACTGCACGCTGGTCTGCTGAGCCAGTTCGTGATCCGGTGCAACAACCGCCACCATCTGACTGGTAAACAAGTGATCGGTTTCCAGATCATCCGGTACGTTATCACAACTTATCACGCCGATATCCAACTGCCCATTGAGCAACATATTCCGAATGGATTGCGTTCCCGCTTCTACCAACGTCAGTTTGAGATCTGGATACTGACTTTTAAATGCCATCACAACCCTAGGAAAAAAGTAACTGCCCATCATAGACGGTGTGCCTAACCTTACTTCCCCCTTGGTTAAGCCTTTAAGTTCATTTATAGCCAGTTGAGCATCATGTAACTGTTGTATCACTCTTTTGGCGTGTAGAAACAGTGTCTCCCCCTCCTTGGTTAGGCTAATTTTTTTGTCATCTCGCCTAAATAACGTCACTCCCAAGGATTGTTCAAACTTCTTAATAGAAATGCTCAATGCAGGTTGAGCAATGTGCAGAGCTTTAGCCGCATGAGTCACGTTGCCGTGCTCTGCCACCGCCAAAAAATGTTTAAGCTGTTTCGATTCCATGAGATCAAAAATATATACCCACCATATTTTTAATATATTTTTTCAATCCACGTACAACTGGTACATTGATCACAGTTCTCAGACTTACTCCCTTTAGGTGGGACCTATGATCCGTTTTGGCACTCCGGAATATTCACGCATCACGCTCTCACTCGCGCTTGGCTCTTTTTTGGTGTTTTCTAACCTGTATCTGCTTCAGCCCATGCTGCCAAGCTTTGCTGCCCATTTCACGATTTCAGAAACACAAGTGAATTGGTTGTTTGCTTCCACAACTCTAGCACTCTCTTTTAGTTTGGTTCCGATGGCGGTTCTGTCGGAGTCGATTGGCCGTAAACCTGTGATGATGTTTGGTTTATTCTCAATACCCGTGCTATCGGCATTGATGCTCTTTGGTGATTCATTTCTTTTCTTGGTCATGTGTCGTGCACTTATCGGTATCGCACTGGCCGCATTCGCCGCTGTTGCGGTGGCCTACATGGCGGAAGAATTAGACCAACATGCATTCTCGATGGCGATTGGCACTTACATTGCTGCCAACTCTCTCGGAGGCATCGCGGGACGAATTAGCGGTGGGCTATTAGCAGACAACTTTAGCGTACACATCGCAATTGAAGTAATGATGGTCGTCACGCTCATTGGCGTTGTCAGTGTTCAATACTTACTGCCGAAACAACGAAACTTTACGCCTTCATCCAACACGTTAAGGCATCAGCACCGTGCTATTGCTGGCCACTTTAAGAACCCAAAAGTATGGTTTGCGATGCTGATTGGTGGCTTAAATTTCGCCTTGTTTGTTAACCTCTATTCCGTGATGGGGTTTCGCTTAGTTGCAGCACCACATAACATACCGGTCGGTTTGGCTTCACTTATCTTTATTTGTTATTTAGGGGGGACGTTTTCATCCCGATGTGCAGGCCATTGGAGCAAGCGGTACTCCGCGATTGTCGGGATGTTGCTTGGCACAGTAGTGAGTATGGCCGGTATGTGGATCGCGGCGTTTGAAAGTATTGCAGCAATGCTTATTGGGCTTTTGATGATCAGCTTTGGCGCATTTTTTACCCACACCTTAGCTTATGGTTGGGTCGGACAAACCGCAACACATAACAAAGCTACGGCAACGGCACTGTATTTAGTTCATTACTATATTGGTGGCAGCTTGGGTGGTTTCTTATTACTGTATTGTTGGCAACATGGTGGTTGGCCTAGCGTTTTAATCGGTGGAAGCATGCTATACATCGCCATGTTCGCTGCGATTGTCTATTTAAAACGCGTGAGTAAACAGCATGAAGAAGATGAACCTACGAATATGACTCGCTTGGAAAGAAGCTAAATCTTGGAAAGAAGCTAGATAATGCTATGCTTGCGCCACACTCATAACTATAAAGTCGTATGCTAATGCGCTCAACACAAGAAATACCAAATACCGATATCAACACCATCACTCAACAAGTCGACCAATGGCTCAATGATGTAGTGATTGGGTTAAACTTATGTCCCTTTGCAGCGAAACCGCAACGGAACAAACAGATTAAGATTTTCGTCAGTGAGGCAAATCAAGAAGAGACCTTACTTGAAGATATCTTATTGCAATTGATTGAACTCAATAACACCGAGCCAAAAAAATTGGAAACCACGCTCGTTGTGGTACCTAACATGCTGCAGGATTTTTGGGACTATAACTTCTTTATCGATTGGGTTGAGGGGTTAATCAAGCAACAAGATTGGGAGGGTATTTTCCAAGTTGCAACATTCCATCCAGACTATTGTTTTGGTGGTTCAGAACCGGGAGATGACGAGAATCTCACAAACCGGTCACCTTACCCTGTATTCCATCTTATTCGTGAAGAAAGCATGGAAAAAGTACTCAAACACTACCCTGATCCAGAGTCGATCCCAGACACCAATATTGCTCGCGTTTCAGCGTTGACTAAAGAGGAACGGAAAAATCTCTTTCCTTACTTGTTTCGCTAACCAATCTCTACTCTGGATAATTTAAGCCCAACACCCATAGGGTTTATTTTTCTTTCTCCGGTTAATTTTTGATCGAGAAAGATCAACAGACCCTATCGGCAGATTTCTAACCAGTTAGAATCGGAACACTTGGGGATCAAAGTTCGGTTTGATATGATTGCGACCTCAATTGATTCAATGGACATTAGAATGCAACTGTCAAAGCTAACCCAAGAGATTTTTGATCACTTATACCGTGACATCACCGAGTTCCGTAGCACATTCGACCTACCAGTCGCAGATGTCGCAAGCTTAGACGCACAGGCAGACACATTACACACGTCTCTAGCGATCGAAGAGTTGACCGAACTAGCAGAAGCAGATTGCAAGACAGAACAAGCTGACGCAATCATCGACAGCGTTTATGTTTTAATGGGCCGCCTAGTACATCTTGGCGACAGCAAAGTTGAAGACAATCTAGCAATCAGCTACCTAATCGATCTATTGCTTAACGTTGCGGTAAACCGTGGTATCGACTTTATTCCTTGCTGGGATGAAGTACACTCTAGCAACATGAGCAAAGTGTGCCGCAACGAAAAAGAATACGCAGAAACAGAAGCATTCTACGCAGAACAAGGCATCAAATTAATGGCCGTTCAAAAAGGCGAGTACATCATTGCTAAATGTGCCGAAGACTTTGTCTCTGAAGGTAAAACGGTTCGTAAAGGTAAAGTCCTAAAATCTGTTTACTACCGCCCTGCCGATCTCAAGCCACTGACGCAATAAATATATAATATCAATTCGATATCTTACATTTGAAAACGCTCACCTTTCGTGAGCGTTTTTTATTCTCTACCCAACCGCTCCATCTGGCGAACCTCTTACCAAATTGATTTTGGCCATTCCCATTCATGCTTCAATAAATTAGACTCGAGTAACGCGCTAGATTGTTTGAATTAATGAGAAAAGGAATGCCCATGAGCTCAAGTATGATCCTTACCGAGTCACTGATCGAAAGTGGTCGAGATATCCCACTAAAAGAACTGCTGTATGCAAAGCGCGTACTTGATAACTACATGGCTGTAGCGAAAGAAAGCAGTCCATTAGAACTACTGGCTGAAATGAAAACAGCGGCAAAACAGGTGGATTACTTCACGTCTGACAATACGTCTTGTGAGGCACGAAACGTTATTTGCCAAATGATAAGCGAAATTGAAAACGCCGCGTCTTTTGAAGATTTTAAAACACTCGCAGGAAAACCATCACTTGCACTCAATGAACTCATTGAAGATCGAGCACAGCTGATTAAACATGAACGTGAATTACTCCTCGCCTCTGGTTATGATGCCTCGCGTATCTAGCACTCCTGCCTAATATGCGCCAACTTTTCTAATTCAGAACGAGTATAACGCTCGAAAACAACAAAGGAGCTCATCGAGCTCCTTTACTTATACTAATCCGCTTTGCTCATGCTAATCCGTTTTGCTTGTGCTCAACAACATTGCTTATGCGATGGCCCATTAAAAGCCAAAAGTCACAGTCCTAAGCTATCCGATAGCTCTTTAATTTGTTGTAGATCCATTTTGTGCACCTCGATAAGCTGGTCAACTTGGCTCAATCGGGAATTCGCTTCATCATGTTTATCACAAGCATCAGATTTAACGTCCCAAGATTTCCCCTCAAGGAAGACATCACATTCTTTCTTCAGTTTCTCGATTTTAGGAAGTAGCGCAATGCGTTCTTTTTGGAGTGATTCAAGCTCTTGAGAAATTTGCAGTTCTTTTTGGAACACTTCGCGAGAACGCTCGAACAGGGTCGCTTGTATATCCGCTTGACGGTTCAGTTTATCGTTTTCACTTTTCGTACTGCTTAACTTATTTTTTTGCTCTTTTACCTGAGATTCAAGTGAAAGATTCACCTTTTCTACTTCAGTTAATTGCTCTTGAAGTGCTTGCAACTCCGCTTTATGTGCTTGTTCTTTTTCTGCCAATAACACCGCTAGCTTTTCTTCGATCTCTTTGTCTAACCCTGCTTCACGTGCCTCAACTTGAGAGGCTAAATTTGATTTATCTTGAGCTAGCGATTGATACTTCTCTTCCAGCACTTGATAAGTTGATTCCCACTTATTCGCGGTTAGTACAGAGCCAGCTAATCCCCCAAAAGCTAGACCTAATACTGCCGCAATAGCGATATAAATCTGGGTACGCTTATCGCGCTCTTCAATGACAACTACTTCGTCTTGTTCTTCAATTTTATTATGAGAAGTCACAGCATTTTACTCCAAGGACTCTACTGATTTTGCTAGCGAGTGAGTTCCGCAATCATGATAGACGCGGTATAAATCAAAAACGCACTGATCAATGTAATGATGGTCACTTTTTGAACTTTTTCATTTGTGCGATAGCGAAAAAGCACAAACGCCAAAACAATCAATACCGCAATAGCTAACAATCTGGTCATATCGCCTCCTTGCCCAGCATTAACAACGTATCTGATTCCATAGATAGGCTCTTGAGAAATCATTGTAACTCATTTCTACGTTACTTACGGTCAACTTAGCGTAGAAATTAAAGTAATTCTCCCCTGTCTGATCAATTTTTCATCCTAAACTGAACAACTTATCACTTTTTACTCTAAGTTCTATTTCACAGCCGAATCCATCCTCATGACAAATTACGGTTAGAAATGAGAACCACAAAACAAACATTGCTCAACAAATTTACGCCTGAATTACACCCTAACAATAAAATCCGCTTAATGTATTGAAAATAAATCTTCATTTGGGTGTTGAATTGGTAAAAAAACATGATAGAGTTCACACGTTAATGGTGACCAGCATCATTAACTAACCTTTACTCACTTATTTGAGTAAATGTTCCGATGAAGACTGCAGGAGAGAGGTTATTAACCAAAACTTAACATTTGGTTAGATTAACCCGCCGAAGAATTAACTATTTCAGGTGCTACCCAGGTAGCAGGGACTGTAGTTGGAGGAACCTCTGGAGAGAACCGTTAAATCGGTCGCCGAAGGAGCAAGTCCCGCACATCTGTGTGGGGTGAAACTCTCAGGCAAAAGGACAGAGGAGTGGAAAGTAACAACCTAACTATTGTTGTTTGGCGTTCCCGCCTTTTTTAACATAGCTTGGCTCTATTAGAGATCCATGATCTCGACCTTTCCCTCTTCTCCTTATTAGTTGTTTTATTAAGGGGAAATCATGAACGACCTATATTCTTTACTTCAAACCATTGATAATTTTGTCTGGGGTCCACCACTGCTAATTTTGCTAGTGGGTACCGGTGTTTACTTCACTTTTAGCCTAGGCTTGATCCAGTTTAAACACTTACCGACTGCGTTAGCGATGGTATTTCGTAAAGATAAGTCATCTGATAAACAGGGTGACGTTTCTAGCTTTGCAGCACTATGTACTGCTCTTTCTGCAACTATTGGTACTGGTAACATCGTCGGTGTTGCTACTGCAATTAAACTTGGTGGTCCGGGTGCCCTATTCTGGATGTGGCTTGCAGCCCTATTCGGTATGGCAACAAAGTACGCTGAGTGTCTACTTGCAGTAAAATATCGCCGTGTTGACGATAAAGGCCAAATGATTGGCGGCCCTATGTACTACCTACAATATGGTGTTGGCTCTAAAGCGCTCGCCATCATGTTCGCGGTATTCGCCTTAGGTGTTGCTTGTTTTGGTATTGGTACTTTCCCACAAGTTAACGCAATCCTTGATGCAAGCGAAATATCTCTTGGTGTAGACCGTGATTTAGCCGCTTTCATCCTGACGCTATTAGTGGCGTTTGTCACACTAGGTGGTATCAAATCGATTGCAAGTGTGGCAGGTAAAGTCGTTCCAGCCATGGCTGTGTTCTACGTGTTAGCATGCTTGAGTGTGATCATCATGAATGCTGACCAGTTGCTTAACGCAATTGAGTTAGTATTGGTATCTGCTTTCACCTCTACCGCTGCAACGGGTGGTTTCTTGGGTGCAAGTATCATGCTGGCTATCCAATCGGGTATTGCTCGTGGTGTATTCTCAAACGAATCTGGCTTGGGTAGTGCGCCAATGGCAGCCGCAGCCGCGAAAACAGACTCTTGTGTTGAACAAGGTTTGATTTCAATGACAGGTACTTTCTTCGATACCATCATCATTTGTACCATGACAGGCCTTGCTCTGATCCTTACCGGAGCATGGCAAAGTGACCTAGCTGGTGCAGCGATGACAACCCACGCGTTTGCGGTAGGTCTAAATGCAGAAACATTTGGTCCTATGCTGGTATCGATTGGCCTCATGTTCTTTGCATTTACGACTATCTTGGGTTGGAACTACTACGGCGAACGCTGTGTTGTGTTCCTACTTGGTACAAAAGCAGTGCTACCATACAAACTTATCTTTGTGGGTTTGGTTGCCTCTGGTGCGTTCCTTCACCTAGATATGATTTGGCTATTAGCAGATATCGTAAATGGGTTGATGGCAATTCCGAACCTTATTGGTTTAATTGCACTTCGCCACGTAGTATTGGAAGAAACCAAACTGTTCTTCAAACCATCTTCTCATTCGGATGATTTTGACGCAGTAAAAGCATAATTGGCATAGACATCCAATCGCTAGAAACTAGTTTGCTAGGAACTAATTTGCTAGCAACACAATCACTAGAAACTAAACTATTAGAACTAGGTGATTAGAACTAAATGGTTAGAAACTAATAGCCCGCTGATGATTCAGCGGGCTATTTACGTTATCGGTGAAGGTTTGTTGTTTAAACGCTCCCAAATAACCTCAACTCCGAATAACTGAAGCCATTTCGCACGATATATTATGGTTTTTCAATCAGCAATTTAACACCAAGCGCGACAAGTACCGCACCAGTGGCACCTTCCATCCACTTCATAAAGCGCACATTCTTTAGTAGGTTCTTCGCCGAGTTTAGCGCTCCAGCTAAGCTGCACTGCCAAAGCATTGCAATAATAAAATGAATACCCGCCATCAACATCGACTGCGCGAGCGGAGAACTCTCTGGATTCACAAACTGTGGTAAAAACGCGAGATAGAAGACTGCCGTTTTCGGGTTCAAGACATTAGAAAGAAAACCCTCTCGGAAAGAACGCTTACCACTGTATGCTTGATGAGCCTGTTCGGATACAGAAATCGTTCCATTGTTTTTTGTCAGCGCTCTCAGGCTGCTCAATCCAAGCCAAATAAGATACGCTGCCCCCATACTTTTCACTATTTGGAAAAGCTCTGCTGATTGCGCCAATATTGCAGAAATACCGACCGCAGAAAAAAATGCGTGCACAAATAAGCCAAAACAAATGCCCAGACTTGTCACGCACCCGTCCTTAAGCCCTGCCCGACTCGTATTTCTGATGACTAAAGCAGTATCAAGGCCAGGCGTAAGTGTCAGTATCGTAATCGCGATAAGAAAGGCTTCAAAGTTCAAAATGTCCATATTCTTATATAACTCAATCAATTTTCCCGATCAATACCGTCAAACCGATGGTTTCGCAAGCAACTTTTGCGGTGTGCTATACAAGTCACTGAATTTGTGCACAATGGAACTACACAAGTTGTTAAAAAATAGTAAATTAATGCACATCTAAAGGCATAGTTGTGTACACATTCATTGTATGCTGCCTAATAGAAGTAGAACTTAACGTTCAAGGACCCCACCAGGGGCGTTTAAGGAAAGAACATAATAAAGAGTAGTCACATGAGCGCATTTCAAAAACTTATCGCACATTCAAAAAAAGTCTCCCATTTTGATCACCTTGCATCCATCATCGGCTGGGACCAAGCTGCAGTAATGCCAGCAGGCGGCGCAGAAGCACGCTCGAATGCCATCGCAGAACTGGACGTTCACATTCATTCATTGATGACGCAACCACACCTAGGCGATCTCTTTGCTCAAGCAGAGGAAGAGCCGCTATCCATCAATGAAAAAGCCGAACTTCGCGAAATGAAGCGCGACTGGCAACAATCTAACCTGCTTCCCGAAGCCCTTGTCCAAGCCCAATCTCTGGCTGGTTCAAAGTGTGAACATGCATGGCGTACACAGCGTGACGACAATGACTGGACTGGTTTCGAGAAGAATTGGGCAGAAGTCGTGAAACTGTCTATCGAAGAAGCTCAAATTCGTGCAGAAGCTAATGGAAGTACCCCTTACGATGCCATGCTCGATATTTACGAGCCAGGAACAACATCAGCATCACTCGATACTTTGTTTACCGACGTAAAAACGTGGCTTCCGAGTATGATCGACGAAGCCATTGAAAAACAAAGATCGAGCAATATTCTTTTGCCTAACTGTCATTACCCAACAGAGAAACAGAAAGCGCTAGGGTTAGAAGTCATGCAGTTACTGCAGTTCGATTTTAACCACGGCCGTCTTGATGAAAGTGTGCATCCATTTTGTGGTGGCGTACCTACCGACGTTCGAATTACAACTCGATACGATGAAAACGAGTTTGTTCAATCATTGATGGGGATCGTGCACGAAACTGGGCATGCACGCTATGAGCAAGGCTTACCTAAATCGCTTGCAGATACACCAGCCGGCCAAGCTCGTTCAATGGGCATCCATGAATCCCAATCTCTATTCTTTGAAATGCAGATGGGACGCAGCCAAGCATTTATTGAACACTTGGCACGATTAGCAACAAATCATTTTGATGGGCCAGAGTTTGCGAAAGCCAACCTAGCCAAAATCTATACCAAGGTTGAGAAAGGCTTTATTCGTGTCGATGCCGACGAACTCACCTACCCTGCCCATGTCATTTTACGCTACGAAATTGAGCGTGATTTGATGAATGGCGTTATCCAACATACAGACGTGCCAGAGCTTTGGAATGAAAAAATGAAAACCTATCTTGGTTTATCCACTGAAGGCAATTATAAAAATGGCTGTATGCAAGATATACACTGGACAGACGGAAGCTTTGGATATTTCCCTAGCTATACACTAGGTGCGATGTATGCGGCACAATTTATGGCTGCAATGAAGAAAACTGTTGATGTAGATGCTGCTGTTCGTAGTGGTGACTTAACACCGATTTTCACTTGGTTGGGTGACAACATTTGGAGTAAAGGCAGCTTGCTAACCACTGACGATCTTGTCAGCCAAGCCACAGGTGATGTTTTAAATGCGGAACACTTCAAAACCCATTTAGAGAATCGTTACCTGCGCTAGGATGATTTACTCGAATAGACAAAGCCCAGAATCAAGTTCTGGGCTTATCAATTAGATTGCTGGTACGAGTCTTGGTTTATACAAACAGCATTCGCCATCAGGACGTGTTTTAAATCGTCGATGTAACCACATATATTGACTTGGACAAGCCATAATCGATTTCTCAACAATCTTGTTCACAAACACGGCGGCTTGCTCGGGATCATTTTTCGGGAAACCATCAACTGGTGCACTCAAGGTTAATGTGTAGTGCCCATCCTCACCACGAACCATAGTAAACGGAACAATCGCACAATCGGTCGCATCCACCAACAGGCTGGTTCCCGTTGTGGTACAAGCGCGTTCGACCGCAAATAAAGGGGCGAATGTTGAACGACGAACACCATAATCATGATCAGGCGCATACCATACTCGTTGACCCGTATTGAGTGCTTCTAGCATGCCTTTTACGTTCTTTCTGTCGATCAATGTACGATTTGAACGAGAACGGCCTTTGTACTGGAAGTAGTCAAAGCAAGGGTTATTATTAGGGCGGTATACACCCATCCCCGACTTTTTAATGCCAAATGCTCGAGCACCGAGCTCTAAGTTCATTGAATGGACAGCAAGCATCAGCGCGCCTTTGCCCTGCGCTTCCAACGCTTCAAGATGCTCCATTCCTACAATGGTAACATGCTTATTTACGCGCTTATCAGACCAAAACCACGCCATAGCCGTTTCGAACAGCGCGATCCCTGTATTATCAATGTTGTCTTTTAAGATTGCTGCTCGTTCATGCTCAGCCATTTTTGGGAAGCAAAGTTCTAAATTTCGTTTAATCGTAACTTGTCGTTTTTTCATCAATCGCATCGCTAAACGCCCAATGCCTCGCCCCAACAAAAGTTGAAGTTTGAAAGGAAGTAAACTCAGCGAATACATAATGCCAATAATGATTAGCGTTCCCCAATAACGAGGAGTGAGAAAAGCGGCCTTAAATTTTGGTGCCTGGTATTTGTTCATGAAAGTGTCATCAGACGAGCTCGTCTTATAGGTCCTTAAAAACAACGATAAATAGAAAGACCTTTTACCATTGAGTGTGCTTATTTTGATAAAGCGCGCGAATTCTATGGGCGGAAAGCACGGTAAACAACAAATATTTGCTAATATTGCGTCAGACATCGTCATTTCTAAAACGAAATTTACGGTCTTCATAACAATTTACGTTACTCATCACCAAGGGCAAAGCAAATCCGGCCAAACAACGAGTACGACTACTTTCCCTATTAGTTTTTAAACTGAACAATTCATCATCATATTCCATTCTAATCGTTTGTTTTTCTTGTCTCCACAGTGTACAGTCTCGCCAACTTGCCCTTTATGTAACCCTTTACTTTAGTCGGAATAACCATGACTCTCGACACCATGATCGCTTTCGGCGGGATCGTCTTTTTTCTTGCCGTGATTCCAGGACCAAACGCACTGCTTATTTTATTTACGGCACTTACCCAAAGCCGTCGTTTTGCTATCGCTAATATACTCGGTGTTGGACTGGGCTTTCTGATTCATGCTTTTGTTTCTGCAAATGGCCTGAGCTTGTTACTCTCTCAGTCGGCATTAGCGTTTAACGCGCTCAAATGGATGGGGGTAGCCTATTTAGTATGGCTTGGTATCAATAACCTAAAAAGTGGATTTAGACTCGCCGATCAAAAACTAAAGTTAGATCGTATAATTGAAAAGCAGACGTTCAAACAAGCATTTGTTAAAGGACTCTTAACTAACCTGCTTAATCCGAAGATTGTACTTTTTTACTTGTCGATTTTTCCCCAATTCGTCCAGCCACAACATATTTTAGAGCAAAGCATGATGCTGGGTGCACTTCAAGCCACTATTGTTGCACTTTGGTTCTTGTTCGTGATTTTCTTTGCCCACAAAGTCAAAGCGACACTAACGTCTTCGAAAACCAGTAAATGGCTCAACTATGTAAGTGGCGGATTATTTATCTTCTTTGGCATCGGTTTAGCGAATACCCACCTATAATTTTTCTCAGAATAAACCATTCAATATCTGACTGGTTTATTCTCACTATATCATTCTGGGGTTCTAAAAATATTCCAATGACCACGTGAATACTTTCGCATGAACACATCAATTCATATCGACACTTTGCGGCAAACTGTCGTTCAACAAACCAAGCAAACGTTTAAATTGATGACAAATAACACGCTGAGATTTCAACTCATTTTTGAGTAAATACATACCATTTTTGGCTATATACCCATCGATGCCTACCGCCCTACAATACGGCGGTCTTACTTGTAGCACGCGGGCTCTCCTAACTGGCCCGCCGCTCAATCAATAAAGGTATCGAATGAGCAGTATCGCCAAATCCGCCGTCAAACTCAGTGTCTTTTCTGTCATCATGATCACGGTTACCTCCGTTGACAGCATAAGGAACATTCCGGGTGCCGCCTTATTTGGTAGTCACGCTATCTCTTTCTTCTTACTTGCTGGATTGTGTTTCTTCGTCCCTACAGCACTGGTTTGTGCTGAGTTAAGTACGACCTATCCGCACCAAGGCGGGGTTTATCTATGGGGAAAAGAAACCATTGGCCCTAACTTTGGCTTCGCGACCGTCTGGTATCAATATGCGGAAAACATCGTTTACTATCCTCCACTGATCTCTTTTATCGTTGCAACAGGCGCTTATCCGTTCTTTCCAGAGCTCGCCCAAAATAACATCTTCATGCTAATCATGATCAACGTGATCTTCTGGGCGCTAACATTGGTCAATATCTTTGGGTTACGCTTGTCGTCACTGATTACCAATGTATTTGGTACACTAGGACTTATTTTTCCAATTCTATTGATCATCGCACTGGGTGGATATTGGGCCTATACCAACCCAAGTGAGTCCCACATTTCACTCAGTCACGTGTCAGACTGGCTACCTGACTTCTCTCAAGATGGTATTGGCGCTGGTTTCACGGCTGTTGTGCTATCACTGACTGGGCTTGAAATTACGACTTCATACGCAAGTGAAGTCGATAACCCTCAAAAAACTTACCCAAAAGCGCTGATTGTATCGACCGTGTTGATTCTGGTTTCATTGACGGCATGTTCGCTTTCCATCTCTTCCGTGGTATCAAGTGAACACTCTAGTCTGAGTGAGGGCGTCATTCTGGCATTCAAAGCATTCTTCGACGATTTGAACATGTCATTCATGCTACCTGTTATTGCGCTTGCGATTGTATTTGGTAGCTTAGCAAGCCTAAATAACTGGATCATTGCACCAACAAAAAGTCTTCATGTGGCAGCAAAAGATCACTTTATGCCAATGGCGCTATCAAAAGAAAACGAAAACCAAGCACCTGTGCCACTTTTGTTGCTTCAAGGCACAATTGTCAGTGTGCTTTCTTTGGTGTTTATCTTAGTGCCAAACGTAAACCAAGGCATGTGGCTGCTCAATATTTTGATGACTCAACTCTACATGGTGATGTACATCTGCATCTTTGTGAGCTTCTTGGTTTCTCGTCGTAAACACGCAAAGATTGAACGCCCTTTCCGCGTTCCTGGTGGGAAATTCGGGATGATGCTCGTTGCGACACTGGGCTTGATCAGTTGTGTAGTGACTATCTTTGTTTCGTTTGATGTACCTGCTGGTATCAGTACCGAAACCGGAGCTTATGCGCTTATCCTTGGCTTTATCGCTTTTAGCTTGCCAGCGATTGCCGCGGTTATCTATCGTAACCGTAAGCTTCAGCAGCAAAGCCAACTCATTGAAGTTATGGCAAACTAGCGTAAGCAAAGACGAACTAACAGAATATAAGCGATCTATCTGAAACAAAAGCGAAGCAGTTGCAATAAATGCATATTGGTCGTGTCTATTCGGTAGAAACAAAAACGCAGCATTCATCGCTGCGTTTTTCATACCTGTTTTACTGATTTATCTGCACGCTTAACTCACCGTCATATGATGTTTTTGTGCGATAGCAAAGTAAATATGCATATCAATGGGCTCTGGCGTATTTAGCAACATCTTGCCAACTTCTCGCTGAAAATGGCCATAATTACCTAGCTCTTCTGTCAAACCAAGCTGTTCATAGTTTTCTAAGTTTGAGAACATCCCATAAGCGTATTTGTAGCGCATTAAGTCATTCTCTTTTTTGTAATTGAGCGCTGCTAGCACTTGGTCGATCTCTACTGGCAAATAGTAATGCTTATCCCCGAACGACCGCAATAATACCTTAGGTACTTCTTGCGCAATGCTCTGAATGACTTCTTTTTTCTTAAACATTCCAAACATACAACCCTCCAGTAACACGATGAAACGAGTGACTTGCACCATGAGCTCCAAAATCGGCGCATAGATTTATACTAGCTCGATCCCAATCCACTCATCAAACTATACTGATCACGTTGCATTCTTGTGTAGCCAGAAGTTTAAGTGCGGTCACACATATCTGAGCAAAGTATGCATCACATAGAGCGAGTAAAAACTATCCTGTACCTAGCCTCATTAATGACACCAATGGATAAAAGCAAGCCTTAGGTTGGAAACGGCTTTACTGAACGTATATGTTCACCATGCCTTTTTGCACATAACTTAAAACTCTCGATGTCATTCACAACACTCTTGTATCGACATCCGAAACAAATTACGTTAAGTTTAGATGTATAGACGTCTAAATTACAGCTTATGGAGAGAGCCGTGCCAATTAGAATTCCAGATCAGTTACCCGCGACCGATGTACTTAGAACCGAAAACATCTTCGTGATGAGCGAAAGTCGAGCGGCTAGTCAGGAAATCCGCCCTTTACGTGTGCTTATCCTCAATTTAATGCCCAAAAAGATTGAAACTGAAACGCAGTTCCTTCGCTTACTTTCTAACAGCCCGCTGCAAGTCAACGTGGAATTGCTTCGAATTGATGATCGCCCAAGCAAAAACACGCCTACGGAACATTTAGATACGTTCTACCGACAATTTGAAATGATCAAAGCAAAAAACTTTGATGGCATGATCATAACAGGTGCGCCACTTGGGTTAGTTCAGTTTGAAGACGTCATCTATTGGGACCACTTGAAAACCATTATGGAATGGGCAAAAGATCATGTTACGTCCACTCTTTACGTGTGCTGGGCAGCGCAAGCTGGATTGAAGCTATTGTATGATTTACCAAAGAAAACACGCAAAGAGAAACTGTCTGGCGTGTATCATCACAATATTCATCATCCGTACCATCCTGTGTTGAGAGGGTTCGATGACACTTTCTTAGCACCCCACTCTCGATATGCCGATTTTTCGCCTGAGTTTTTAGAAGCGCATACTGATTTAGATATTCTTGCAACTTCTGATGTCGCCGGTGTTTATCTTGCCTCAACCAAGGATAAGCGAAACGTCTTTGTAACTGGTCATCCCGAGTACGATTCTCATACGCTACACAACGAATACATTCGAGATCTCGGTGAGGGGATGGAGCCTGCTATTCCTGTTAATTATTACCCAAATAACAACCCAGATAATCCACCATTCGCCAGCTGGCGTAGCCATGGGCATCTATTATTTTCAAATTGGCTAAATTACTGTGTTTATCAACAAACGCCATACGATTTGGATCACTTTAGTGAAGCGGCATTCACAAAAGATGACTAAATGATTAGAAAAGATGACGACATGATTGGATTGTCTTTGAATAACGTATTTTATAGCGTTTATTTTTTGCTGGTTCGGCTCTTAACACGTGTTTCTTTCATTGCTGGTTTTTAAATACTGAGCTTCTCGATAGATAGTTTAAGTTTAAGCCGTCTTTTGACGGCTTTTTCATGCCCCTTGCCAACCTGCTCGCATTGCCATTCTCCACTCATGAATTTCAACGCATGAAACCATATCCTATCTACAGATGAAGTTTATTGACGAATAAAGCTAGAAGTAAGGACAAAAGATGACGTTCACTCAGGTTAAGGCATGCGTAATAACCAGTCTATTTAGCCTTTTGGGGTGCGTTACCGTTCAAGAAGATCATGTTGATCAGCACGCTGACCCTATTGCTTTATCAGAATCGCGCATTGCGCTTGGATTGAGTTATCTAAAAAATGGCAGCATGATCCAAGCTCACAATAATCTACAGCAAGCATTGAGTTATGCTCCGCGCTATTATCGAGCTCAGTTATCAATGGCGCATTATTACGAATCCGTCGGTGAAGATACCAAAGCTGAGCAATTGTACCATCGTGCATTAGAACAACATTCACAAAATGGTGATGTGCTTAATAACTACGGCACGTTTTTGTGTAAGAAAGGAAACTACCTTTTGGCCGATAGGCTATTCAAGCAAGCTATTGAGTTACCGAACTATTACTTGATACCAATCAGTTACGAAAATGCAGCGTTCTGTGCGTTAAAAGCAAACGAACAAGACAAAGCCATGATTTACTTCTCTCGAGCTATCGCTCATGACCCACATCGTCCAAAATCGATTCTCCAGCTTGCGAAATTAGAAATAGACAAAGGAAATTATGCGGACGCAAGACTCAGGCTGATTCGATTTAATCAAGTATATGGCCTTAGCAAGCCGTCTCTTCAACTCATGATTCAATTAGAAAACAAAGCTGGTAATGATAAGTTAAAACATAAGTACCAACAAAAGTTAGACAATTTGAGCTAAGAAGAGCACCCCGAAAGGTCAACAGTCCCTAATCAAACAGCAAGTACGCTTTACCCTCCAGGGAAACTTTTTTCACGCAAGTACGAAATACATCGCTCAATGTTTTTTCTGTGAGGACTTCATTCGCATTCCCTTGAGTATGCAGAACACCATTACTCAGCATTAGGACTTTGTCAGCATGTCTTAACGTTCGATTAAGATCGTGATTGGCAACCAAGACACATACTCCTTGTGTGGCAACGGCATCAATCAACTGATACAACAACCCCTCTTGTGCTATATCCAGAGGCGCGGCAGGTTCATCTAAAATCAGTAATTGAGAATATGGGTTGATGGTTCGCCACACTTGCAAACACACACCAGCAAGTCGAACTCGCTGCCATTCTCCCCCAGATAAAGTTTGAATGCTGCGATAGAGCTTGTCTTGAAGTTGGACAAGCTCAATGACTTTATTCACAGCTTCTTGGACTGTGGAATCTGCAATGTTGCACCAACTCGGTAATGACAGTGCGAGATATTGAAATACATCAACATTAAATGCTGGCCTAGATTGCTGGCATAAATAGCCGCGAACATGAGCCTGTTCCGACAGCGGCATCGTGAGCAGCGCGTTGTCATTAATAAGCACTTCCCCACTAACATTATCTTTCGAGGTGAGCGTACCGGAAATCGCCGCCAGCAATGTACTTTTTCCTGAACCATTTGGCCCAACTACGTGCACAACTTCCCCGGCTTTACATTCAAAAGACAAGGGTAATAATCGGTTTCCCACCGCGATGTGTTTAACGTGCATCATGACTTTTCACTAACATCCAAATGAATATTGGCGCCCCGATGGATGTGGTCATGACACCCAAAGGCAGCTCAGCTGAATCAAGCAATAAGCGTGCACCTATGTCAGCAAACACCAACAAAGCCGCACCGAATATCGCCGATAAAGGCAATAAATATCGATTCTCGGTACCAAAAGCCAATCGCAATAGATGTGGTACCACTAAACCAACAAAACTAATAATGCCCCCTAATGCCACAGAACCACCCACCAATATGGAAATAGCGAGGATCAATTTCCAGCGCAGCTGATGGACGTCAACACCCAATTGCATCGCATGGGTTTCCCCTAGCATAAGCTTATCCAAGGGCTTGCCTTTACAACATAACCAAATCAATACTGGCAACATCACTAACGTGACACTGTGTTGATACCAGCTCGCACCGCCAATGCTGCCCATAAGCCAATACATAAGCTGACGTAAGCTTAAATCATCACTGAAGTAAAATGCCCAAGTAACAACCGCGCTAGACAAAATACCCAATGCTACGCCAACTAAAAGCAAACGTGCCGTCGACAAATGCATGGCTCTCGCGATCCCCACTAAAATCACCGTAAAGAGCATCGAACCGGCAATCGCAGACAACATAAAAACCATCGGTGACGGCAGCACAGGAAAAGCAAACATGACCAAGACCATGGCTAAGCTTGCACCGCCGGAGATACCAAGCACTCCCGGTTCCGCAAGCACATTCCCAAGTAACACTTGTAACGTTGCACCAGAGACTGCCAACGCGGCGCCAATAATTGCAGCAGCCACTAAGCGAGGCAGACGTAAATCCCACAACAATTTTTGTTCAAAGGAGGACAGTTCATGAAAAGGAGAAAGGAGCACCTCACCAACCATCAAATGGACGGCAGATAACAGCATGAGCATCGCTGACATAATCAGAAGATTACGTTGCCAGCGTCGCTCTTTATTTAGGATAAGTTGTTGAAAATCCATAGCGACCGATAAATAAAAATGAGGCCTAACCATACAGTTAAGCCTCAGTAAATTGCAAATGACTTCGACGGCTCATTTTACCTAAATGAGCTGACTGGGATTAATCGTAGACCAATTCACCATCTTCATAGCGCGTTTTCACTTCACACACCATTAAGGCCGCTCGTTGCCCTATCGCAACACGTCGATTGGGGAAAACAATCGCTTCATTGTCATTTTTCGCCATCAATGGTTTATCACCATCGTGCCCAAAGACTTCACCATGCACAAACGAGGTAAAGTTCTCAACATTGTCATCAAACATAAAATCAAAATCATCATGCAAACGCACAATGGTTCGACTGACTCGATACTTAATGCACGGTTTCGATAAATGCTCAGCAGAAGTCTCAGCAATAAGGTTACGAAGAGCCAAATCAAATGCAGTGAGTTTATCTAAATCATTTTCCCCAATACGGGCAACGCGGCCTAGTTCCATCGTCAATGCCTGAGCGCCATAGCTTTCTGCACTAAACCAACTAAACGTACTAGACGGTGAGTTCGAAAGCAGTATCGCTTCAATGTGTGCACTGTCTAAAAAATCAATCAACGCTTTGCTACGAACTGGGTGTCGAGTTTTTGGACTCACCGCAAACGTGTAGTGTTTTGAACCACGAATCGCGCAATGCAAATCTAAATGCCAACGTGTTTCTGTCGCTGTACCTTGATAGAAATCTCTCACTAAAAACTTAAGCGTATCGGCAATCACAAGCTCTTTGGTTGGCTCATGTACTTTTTCATCAAACAGACGATTGAGGTTTTCTTCAAGAAATCGCGTATGCGCCAGTGTAGATTCTGGGTGAGCGATAAGAAATAGACAACGAGCATCAATTTTTTGAAAGCCGGATTCTACATCTTTAATGATTGAATCCACCAGCTCCATCGGCGCGGTTTCATCTCCATGAATGCCACATGAGATGATGATGTTCTTGGTATCTTGAGTGTAATCAGCAGGGATTACCTCAAGTACACCACGCTGGTAAAGTTTAAGTTTTACACCGTTAGCCAGAACCTGTTCCGCCGGTGCAACATCAATGTGTACATCTAACGTGTCAGTTAAAAACGATTGGCGAAAAAGAGACTTCGTCATGCGTTACTCCTTAATAGCACGGCGGGTATGTTAATAAATTGTACAGTGAATTTATGTTGTGGCGATCCCACTTATGGATAGCAGCCCACAATTTTATCGAAAATCCGATTTATTTCCGCGCCATACGCTAATTTCAAGTATTGATGCGTTTATTTTTCAAACAATTACAAAGTGTTAGGGCTGTGTACTTTACCACAGCCCTACTTAAGATCCTTATGATTTGATCAACTTTGCGTACGGTTTGTGTACTTATTCACTGCGCTGTGAAAGTAACCGCTCAAATTCGTCGACTTTCTCACGCACGAGTTCCACACTCTGTTGCCAAAACTCCGGTTGAGTCAAATCCATCGACAAGTGCTTTGCGACTACATCTTCTGCCATCATGTTACCAGTATCGCGTAATAACTCGACATAATCACCGTAAAAACGCTCCCCTTTCGCGTCACGCTGCGCGTATATTCCCTTGCTAAATAGGAAGCCAAATAAGTACGGATAGTTATAGAAACTCACACCAGAAATAGAGAAGTGAAGTTTACTTGCCCAAAAATACGGGTCCGCTTCACTCATTACTTTCCCGTACCAATCTTTCCAAGTATCCGACATCAACTCACAGAAGTTTTCCGCAGTGAGTTCCCCCTCTTGGCGGCGCTCATAAAATGCTTTTTCAAACTCATAACGAACTGGGATATTAACCATCAAGGCCAGAGCAGAAGACAACTCTTCCCAAAGCATTTCGAGCTTTTCATCCACGCTTTCCGCTTTCGAAATCAGGTGATCTCGAACGATATTCTCTGCAAAGATCGAGGCGGTTTCTGCCAACGTCATTGGGTAGTACGTTTGGCAAAGCGGCAAATCACGAATCACCCAGTTGTGGAATGCATGACCAAGTTCATGAGCAAGCGTCATCAAATCAGAACGACTGCCACTCCAAGTCATGAACACGAGAGGTGTGCGCGTTGCTGGTAACTTAGTACAGTAGGCACCTAAACGCTTGTTAGCATTTGGTGCAGCATCAATCCAACCATTTTGCACCATCATACGAACAAACTCAGACATGTCTGGATTAACTGTTTCAAATGCCTCGCAGATAACGTCGATGGCTTCATCAAAGTCATACACTTTTGCATCGCCACTTAAAGCTGGCATAGCAGCAAGATGATTCCACGGTTTCATCTCATCAAGGCCGTGCACTTTGGCCATCAATAAACCCGCTTTTTGGCCAATATCACGGCTGTCTTTGGCAACACTCATCATCGCATCAAGTGTTTCTGCCTTAATGCGACTACCGTGCAAACTCGGGTCTAAGAAGTGAACCTCTCGCTTTGATGAACGTTTTTTTATTTTCTGTCAAACGCCAACCAGATAGTGCGTTTAAAATCGCAGCAAACGATTCTTGATGCGTTGCCATTGCTTTTTGAACGCCTCGCCATGCTGCTTCCTGACGGTCAAACTCTGAACCATAAAGAATACTCGCTGCTTGAGAAAAACCGAGCTCTTCACTGTTGCCATCCGCGTAGTCCAACTTGACTTTCAAAGATCCAGTCAAGTTATCATAGAGTTTGCCCCATGCGGATTTACCATCAACGCTCATCGCCGCAAGCAGTTTTTCTTCTTCTGTACTTAAACGCGTATCCGCCAACTTACGAGCGTTTGCAATGGAAAATGCTTGACCGCTGATGTCTGGATTTTCGTGGTCAAGTACGCGAGCAATAAACTCATCATCAGCGTGCGTCAGCGTCAGATCAAATGCGCTGTAAGCTTGAGAGAGCTCAGAGAAAATGCGTGTCATTCGACCAAGTAGCGCTTTAGCTTCTGCATTAGTTGCATCGACGGATGCATAGCAGTTGGCGAAATTTGCAATGGTACCCGCCAAGCGACTTGCGGCTTCGCTGGTCAAAATTGCATTTTGCATCACCTCCACCGAATGACAGTCCGTTGACTGCTTGTTCAGAAGGTCAATACATTGTTCAACTAACGCAATATCATCTTGAATTCTAGGGTCAGCGAGATCGTTATAAACGATAGATAAATCCCAGCTTGGAGTCGTCATTTCTGGTTCCTTTTGATGTAATTCATCCCACCTTTCCTTACATTTCCAATGCAAAGTACAGATGGAAATCTTCCGTGACTAACAAAATTATTCCATTATTGGTACGCCTATTGAACGAACTGAGGCGTAAATTTGGTCATCGATGGTAATGGTTATATGTGTTACTGACGCATTCCCAATCGCTAATGTCGAATACCATCGCGGATTGCGCCAATCTACACCCAAAATATGGGCAAGAATTATTCTTATTACGCCACCATGCGTGATAATTAGCAAGTTGTCATTGATATCATTGATTATTTGAGACCATGCACAAGTTACACGCTCAGCAAACATATCTAAAGACTCGGCGTTTGGCAGTGTGTGATGCGCTGGCGCTTTCCAAAAGGCATCCAGCTTGCTCCAATGCTCTGCCAACATGTCAAAAGGTACGCCATCAAAATCGCCAAAATCGAGTTCTTTAATATTCGGTTCTACACATAAAGGAAGCAGTTGTCGATCTGCAAGCATTTGTGCCAAATCATAACAACGAGACAAAGGTGAACTGATGACTCCTCCAATCTCTTTGCCCGTGTCATTCCACGCTTGGGCGATGCTAACTTGCTCTGACCCATCAACTTTTAAATCAGCCTGTCCGTGTAACCCAGGGGCGGCATTAACTTTTCCGTGGCGTAGCAAATAAATATTTAGCGTTTTCATCTCATTAAATCCTATGATTTCAATTCAAGGGGCAGGCCTGCTGCGACAAAGGTGACGCGGTCACAAATTTGCGCCAATTGCTGATTCATTCGTCCTGCATTATCAACAAAATACCGAGTCACTTGACCTAATGGCACAATGCCCATGCCGACTTCATTCGAGACAAAAATGAGTGTCGCACTTGATCCACTTACCGCTTTGACCAATTCTCTGATCTGTACTTCTAGCTTGTCATTGCTGCACTCATCACCTAACTGAAAAATCCAGTTATTCAACCAAAGCGTTAAACAGTCCACCAACACCACGTCATTTGAAGAAAATCCACGAATGTTCTCCGCTAAATGCAACGTACATTCATGCTCTTTCCAGCCCACCCCTCTCTGTTTTTGATGATGAACAATTCGCTCCCGCATCTCATCATCAAATGGATACGCGGTAGCGACATAGTGTAGCTTCATGCCTCTTTCTTGAGCAGTTTTCTTAGCTCTGGTTTCTGCTAGGGTTGATTTTCCGGAGCGTGCTCCGCCTAAGATAAGTTGCTTCATGAAAGGTGAAAATATGCGATAAGTGTAAGATAAACCAGTAGTTCTGAAAGCTGTTGAGCCGCACCTAAGCAATCTCCGGTGAAGCCACCAATACGTTTCAGTAACCACGCCTTAAAGATGGCGCGAAAAACCAACAGCACAAGCGCAATCAGAACCGCCAGTGTTATCCCTAGAGACAACCCAACAACACCAGCAGTAAAGAGCAGTACCGCCACTTCTAGTGTCGATTGCTTATTTGCTAAAGGCTTACTTTTTGAGGTATCAGCATCACTGACGTAAGGCATGTCATAAATCAACGTCGCGGCGGTTGCTCGGCTTACGGTATAAGCCACGACAATAATTAGCCAAAATTGGGGTTCAAAAACTAACTCACTCCAAAATACAAACTTTGCGAGTAACGCCATAACCAATGTCGCTGCACCATAAGTACCAATACGACTGTCTTTCATTATCATCAGGCGTCGTTCAACCGTCATCCCTCCGCCAATACCATCGGCCATGTCTGTTAACCCGTCTTCATGAAATGCGCCGGTCAACAGCAAGCTAAAGCCCATGGTCAAAACAATCGCGACAGTGTGAGGGAACAGTAACACCGTAAGTGAGTACAACGCGGCACAGAGTAAACCAAGCACTACGCCAACAAGTGCGAAATATCGTCCAGCTTGGTTCATGCGCGCTTCGCTGTAAGGTAAGTTTTCTGGTACAGCTAAGCGGCTAAAAAAGCTCACGGCTAACAAGAAAAGCTCGCCTTGATAACGCAGCGAGCTTACTAGTGATGATGTATTGTTGAGAGTAGACACTAAACCGTTACTCCCGCACTCTCAAAACTGGCCATGTTATTGTAAAACTGCGCTGCTGCTTTCACTAACGGTAGTGCTAGGGCCGAGCCTGTACCCTCCCCTAAACGCAAGCCAAGGTCTAGTAGCGGCTCCGCTTGCAGGCACTCTAAAACAAACTTATGACCGTTTTCTTCTGAGTTATGAGCGAACAACATATAGTCGCGTGCCTCTTCATCGAGAAGTATCGCGACATAAGCAGCAACGGACACAATAAAACCATCGACCAGCACTGGCGTTTTCAAACGTTTCCCTTCTAGAAAAGCGCCCACCATTTGGACGATTTCAAATCCTCCAACCTGCGCCAAGGTTTCTTTAGTCCCCAAATCACGACAACGACTCACGCCTTGCGCTACCAACTTGATTTTGTGATTCAGTTGCGCTTGAGTAATCCCTGTCCCATAACCAACACAGTGGTCGACTTCTAAAGGACTCAATGCGGTGAGCAACGCAGACGCAGAACTTGTATTTCCGATACCCATTTCACCGAACATCAACAAGTTTGACCCATTGAGTATGCTGTGCTCTGCGACCTTTGCACCATACTCCAAACCCAATGCAACTTGCTCTAAGGACATCGCAGTTTGCTTCGCAAAGTTTGCGGTGCCGTTACCTAATCGTTTTTCAATTAGGTTTGGGTGAGCTTTGAAATCAGGAACAAGCGTTTCAATTGGCGACAACATGCCACAATCGATCACTTTAAACTCAATTTGGTTGAGGTCGCAAAAGCAATTAATCGCAGCACCACCAGACAAAAAGTTGGCCACCATTTGTTGAGTGACAGCACTAGGTGCAATACTGACGCCCTCTTCCGCAATACCGTGATCGCCTGCGAACACAAGCATCGTTGGCTTACGAATTTCAATATATTCTGCCGCCTTAGGTTTATCTTGGCTTTGAATAAGAGCCAGTTCTAACGCCACCTTTTCAAGGAGACCGAGCGCACCGATAGGTTTGGTTTTGTTATCAATACGCGCTTGGATTTCTAAAGCATAAGAGCGATCCATCATAATGGTTCCTTCTTGTTATTTTTGACGAGCAACGGAAACGTCTTTTCTAAGTTCGTTCAATCTCAGCAAAAAATGAAGCTTTGCGGCCTTTCACCGACTTCGCTTACCTTGGGTAACTATTCGCTTGTGGAACTGTTCATTTGCGTAACGATTACTATGTGTAACTGACAAGCAAATGCAATTGGCGCGCCTTTAATACGCGACAAAGCAAATTTTGACAAATTCAAAGATCGTGTGTCCGCAAAAGTGCGCCAAAATCGATATTTATACAGCATCCTTGTCGCTGAAAATCTCGAAGTTCATTGAGTAAACCTGCTAAGTGTAACTTGCTACCGCTCATTTTCATCCGACTTTCTCAAATTGAAACGCATTTTTTCAATTTGAGAATAAAACGAATATGTTTCCCCTCAAAGATGCTTTCCTCGCTCGAACAATTAGCGCGGCAGGCCATCAATGATAACCACATTCACACGCATCGCCAGCTTTAAAAAAATGACATGAAAAACAACTCAAAATACTGATTTTAAAGTAATTTAACCAACCCATGCACTATCAAACCGTCAAATTCTGGATTTGATTTTATTTTGCAAAACTTTGTAAATCGTCGCCCCACAATAACATTGGCACGTCGAATGCATTCGTTTATTACAATCGCTAAATGCACTAACAAATAAGTCAATAACAACAATAAGCGAGGATCTATGTTTGCAAATCAAACCCATCGCACAGCTAAAAAAGACAAACCTAAACCCAAAAACCAAAAACGTTCCGTTCCGTTGTCCTTGTCCTAAAGTACAGGTCCACCGATTTGGTGGGCCTTGTTCATTCTTTGCGTCCGCACCAGCTACGCTCTCTCACAAGAATGATTCACACAAAGAACCAAACTGCTCTAAGAGCAAACCATATATTTGAAAACCACCAATTCATCGAATGAGATTCAGTCCTCAAACATGTGGCCCTGCACACGATTTAACGTAACAAAAGTACTTAACTCATTAAATACGCTACAATAGCGTAAGCATCTGTTCTCTATGAGGAAGAAGACAATGAGTAATGATTCAAATACCTGTGTAATTATTGCAGGCGCAACAGGGCTAGTTGGCAAAGAGGTCATGTCCACATTAGTTGCGCAGCCAAGTATTCACACGCTTTACTCATTATCTCGTCGAGCACTGAGCGAAGTCAGCGATCCTCACAACAAGATCATCCCTATCATTGACGCAGAATTGTCCATTCATGATTGGGATGAACAGAAACCCTCTCCTCACATCGGATTTATCTGCTTAGGCACGACATTAAAGCAAGCTGGAAGTAAAGAAGCGCTGCGCAAAGTCGATGTAGAGTTGGTGTGTAAAGTAGCACAGCAAATGAAAATGATTGGCGTCAAGCGTTTAGCGGTGGTTTCTAGCCTTGGAGCCAAAGCCTCTTCTTCATCCCACTATTTAGCTTGCAAAGGCCACATGGAAAAGAACATTGAAAAAATGGGGTTCGATGAAGTAGTCTTCGTAAGACCCGGACCATTGGTTGGTCAACGAGAAAATCCTCGAACAGACGAGAAGATCATTCAAAGCATTTTTAAGATCATTAAACCAGTGATGTTAGGGAAATTAGCCAACTTTCTTCCGATAGCCGCTCAAGATGTCGCCAAAGCAATGATCTATCAAGTGTTCAGTTACCAAGAAGAGCCGATCATTTACTTACACCGCAACGAAATGATGAACCTGCTCGCGCACTATGATTAGCGACACAAACTTCTCGTTTACCCTGACTGCACCTCCATTTTTCATAGCTTGCGTAGATTTTTAAAGTTCGCGTGCTGAACGTTCACGTGGCACTTATTTACGGCTGTGCTTTTCACCGTAGATTCTTTCATCTTTCGTTGCGAGTCAAAGCGTTGAATGGTCTAATACTGCCATCGGTTCCGTAAACGGTAAGCATCATGCACCAAGACAATCAGCCCACTTTCTTCTTCTTCGACTATGAGACTTGGGGAACAAGCCCAGCCAAAGATCGCCCTAGCCAATTTGCTGGCGTTCGTACAGATGAGAACTTTAATATCATTGGCGAACCTTTGGTGATGTACTGCCGACCACCAGCGGATTACCTCCCATCTCCAGAGGCCGCTTTAATTACCGGTATTTCACCGCAAAAAGCAATGCAAGAGGGCCTTTCTGAGCCTGAATTTATTGCTAAAATTCACGCTGAGCTCTCTAAGCCAAATACCACAAGTCTTGGGTACAACAGCATTCGTTTCGATGACGAAGTCACCCGTTACACCTGTTACCGAAACTTTATCGACCCTTATTCATGGAGTTGGCAAAATGGTAACTCGCGCTGGGACTTACTCGATGTTATGCGTGCTTGTCACGCTTTACGTCCTGAGGGCGTGGAGTGGCCAGAAAACGAAGAGGGCTTTACGAGCTTTAAGCTAGAGCATTTATCAGTGGCAAATGGCATTGAACACAGCAATGCCCATGACGCAATGGCAGATGTCATCGCTACCATTGAAATGGCCAAAAAAGTCAAAGCCGCACAGCCTAAGTTTTTCGACTACTTCTACTCAATGCGCCATAAGCGAAAACTTAATGAGTTAGTCGATATCGTCAACATGACGCCATTAATGCACGTTTCTGGCATGTTAGGGCGAGAGTGTCAGTACACCAGTTGGATTGTACCTGTCGCTTGGCACCCAACCAATAATAATGCGGTTATCACGATTGATTTGGCAAAAGATCCTCAACCAATTCTTGAGCTGTCGGCAGAAGAGTTACACCAACGCTTATACACCAAACGTGAAGAATTAGGCGGTCAACTGCCTGTGCCGGTAAAACTTGTTCATTTAAACAAGTGCCCTATTCTTGCTCCAGCGAAAACGCTGACGGCCGAAAATGCCGAATCCATTGGCATTGATCGTCAGAAATGTCTTGATAACCTTGCCTTGCTGCGTCAACACCCAGAAATTCGTGAGAAGCTCATCAACCTATTCTCTATTGAGCGTCAGTTTGAAAAAAGTGATGATGTTGATACACAGCTTTATGATGGTTTCTTCTCACCCGCCGATCGTGCAGCAATGGACATCATTCGCGAAACTGATCCTATCAATCTCGCGGCGCTTGATATCGAATTTGGCGATAAACGCATTAAACCCTTGCTATTTCGCTACCGAGCACGTCATTATCCAAACACGTTAGATGAACAAGAACAAAGACGCTGGACGCTCCATTGTCGTGATGTTTTCGAAAGCCAAATCGAAGAGTACATGCTTAATTTAGAAAACTTAGTTCACGAACATGAAAGTGACGAAAAAAAGATAGCAATACTAAAATCAGTCTATCGTTATGTAGAGAGTCTAGCCTCATAACTTCTTTCCTTATTCAAGCGCACTTTCGGGTGTGCTTGTCGTTTTATATGCTGTCAAAATGATTAAAAACCGACTTTTACAACTGATCCATTTGCTCATCTCCTTTGCATTAATTATGGGAGCACTTGGTATCGGTAACACCATCCAAACATTTACTGGCATTTCCGTTCCTGGCAGTGTCCTAGGAATGCTTGTCCTCTTTTTATCCATGGCTCTTGGACTTGTTAAAGTAGAATGGGTCAAACCGGGCGCCACACTTTTTATCCGCTACATGATCCTTTTGTTTGTCCCGATCAGTGTTGGCCTAATGCAACACTTCGATATGTTGATTGCCAATGCACTTCCTATCTTTGCGAGTGCCGTAGGTGGATCGCTCATTGTGTTAGTCAGTCTTGCTTGGTTCCTGGATTATTTGCTAAAGGAGAAAAACTAATATGTGGTTAATTGTCACTATTGTTGTTTTCTTCGTAGCTCGCCAAATTGCAATCAAAGTGAACAACCCGATTGCCAATCCGCTATTGATTAGTATTGCGGTGTTGATCCCATTGCTTATGTTTCTCAACGTTCCATTTGAAACATACTACGCGGACAATGAATACATTAGCTTCCTGCTGCAACCAGCAGTCGTCGCTCTTGCCTATCCACTTTACGAGCAATTACCCCAAATCAAGGCCAATTGGCGCATCATCGCGCTCGCTTGTACGCTGGGCAGTGTGATGTCAATGCTAACCGCAACACTCATCGCTGTTGCCTTTAAAGCAGATATTAGCTTAATCGCAAGTCTTGTTGGTAAATCCGTGACGACGCCTATCGCAATGGAAATTTCAAGTCATCTTGGGGGGGAAGCGGCCGTTGCGGCAATCCTCGTTCTCATTGTGGGTTTGTTCGGGGCAATTCTGGCTTACCCAATATTCAATCTTATCGGAATTAAGCACCCTATCGCTCGAGGCCTGACTATGGGCACGGTTTCACACGCCTTAGGAACCGCGACGTGCGCTGAGAAACAGCCAGGAGATGCCGCGTTCTCATCTCTTGCTCTCGTGTTATGTGGCATCATCACTTCGATTCTTGCCCCTAGCTTCTTTGCTTTAGCGGTGTGGTTATCCCAATAATCACTCCTTGGTTTTCTATATGCCCGAGTTGGTTCTCACCCTTGGGCATCCTCACTTTCCCAAAACAGCAAAATCCAACTCTATTTCTCCTTAAAATTCGCAATATGCACGAAAGTTGATATGGTTATTTGTAGGACTGAATAACACCAATCCCTGTCAAAAACGTTTTATTCAAAGGATTATCAAGCTTGATAATGTGTTTCTGACTTACTGTGATAGGCATAACATTTCACTTCTGTGCAATCGAATGCATGTGTGAGTTCACTCTAATTATGTAAATGTTATTAACATTACACACATTAACGTGATCTAAAGCACGGAACGTTTTCACTTTTCGCATAGAATAACTGTCCATGCAATAACAAGGATTCAACATGAAACGTCGCATTGAACAGGCGCTTTCAAGCGCTCCAGAAGCACTTTCAAAACATCTTGCTCCTATCGTACAAGCGGACGATTTTGATGCCACTCTTTCAGAGCAACAGTTCGCACAATTGCTTGCAGCGACAGGCATGTCTGATAAAGAGCTTCGTGTTGCTCTACTTCCTTTTGCGGCATCGTTCTCTTATGCGCCTATTTCTGAATTCTATGTCGGTGCGATTGTTCGTGGTCTTTCCGGCCGCTTATACTTCGGCGCAAACATGGAGTTTTTCGGTGTTCAACTCGGTCAAACCGTCCATGCTGAACAATCTGCGATTAGCCATGCTTGGATGAAAGGCGAACGTGGTGTTAAAGACATCACAATCAACTTTAGCCCTTGCGGTCATTGTCGCCAGTTCATGAACGAACTATCAACAGCAAAAGATCTAAAAGTTCAGCTACCAGAGCGAGAAGAGAAATCTCTACACGAGTATCTACCAGAAGCATTTGGACCCGCAGATCTTGGCATCGAATCTGGCTTGATGGCAGAAGTCATGCATCAATTTACTTGTGATGAAGACGATATGCTCATCCAGAAAGCGGTCGATGCGATGAACATAAGCCACGCGCCATATACAAACAATTTAAGTGGTCTAGCACTAGAAATGGAAGATGGCCGAGTGTTCCAAGGTGCTTACGCGGAAAATGCCGCATTCAACCCAAGCCTTCCACCTTTGCAAGTTGCGCTCATTCAGATCCTGCTTGCCGGTGAAACGTTTGATAACATCAAAGCCGCTGCACTCGTTGAGAATGCGCAAGGGAAAATCAGCCATCTAGCCGATACACAATCCACGCTTGAAGCGTTAAACCCTGATATTCCGGTCACTTTTGTGAACGTTTAATCTACCCAACGCATTTAAGGCATGGCTCCGCTTTTAGTGGAGCCTTTTTTTTATTTTTAAAAACCATGCGCAAACGTTTGCTTCATGATAAAAATTCAGTATGATCCCCCGCAAATTCGGTTTCATCACTTTATTTTTTAAGGGAACACTATGTTCGGTACTGCTACTAGCAATCAAGCTACTCGTGTATTACTTTTGGGCTCTGGCGAGCTAGGAAAAGAAGTGGCAATTGAATGTCAACGTTTGGGCTTAGAGGTCATCGCCTGTGACCGCTATGCAAATGCGCCAGCCATGCAAGTTGCTCATCGTAGTTACGTTATCGATATGCTTGATGGCCAAGCACTAGAAGAAATCATCAAAAAAGAGCAACCCGCATACGTCGTTCCAGAAATTGAAGCGATTGCAACAGACAAATTGGTTGAGCTTGAAGAGAAAGGCTTAAACGTCGTTCCGACTGCGAAAGCGACCAAGCTCACTATGAATCGTGAGGGCATTCGCCGCCTTGCAGCAGAAGAACTTGGCTTAACCACATCCCCTTACCAATTCGCAGACAGTTTCATTAGCTTTAAAGCTGCCGTCGAGCATGTCGGTATCCCTTGTGTGGTTAAACCTGTCATGAGCTCTTCAGGTAAAGGCCAAAGCATCATCAAGACAGAAGAAGATGTTCAAGCCGCTTGGGATTATGCACAAGAAGGTGGCAGAACAGGCGCAGGCCGCGTTATTGTCGAGGGATTTATCGACTTTGATTACGAAATCACACTCTTAACCGTTCGAGCAGTCGACGGGGTTCACTTCTGTGCACCTATTGGCCATCGCCAAGAAGATGGAGACTACCGTGAGTCATGGCAGCCACAGGCTATGTCTGAAAACGCATTAAAAGCCGCGGAATATACCGCGGAGAAAGTGGTAAACGCACTGGGTGGTCACGGCATCTTCGGCGTAGAGTTGTTTGTGAAAGGTGACAAGGTGATCTTCAATGAAGTGTCTCCTCGCCCACATGACACTGGCATGGTGACGATGATTTCACAAGAAATGTCGGAATTTGCATTACACGTTCGTGCTTTTACCGGCATGCCAATCAACAATGTCGTTCAATATGGTCCGTCCGCATCAGCCGTTATTCTTGGCCAAGGCACATCGTGCGATATTCGCTTTGACAACCTAGCGGCCGCACTCGCACAACCACAAACTCAAGTACGTTTATTTGGTAAACCGGAAATCGACGGTCGTCGACGTCTTGGCGTCATCCTTACTCGACGCAAAACCATCGAAGATTCGATTGAAGATGCCGTAAAAAATGCATCTAAAATACAGATCGTTTACTGATTTTCTCATCAAGTAAAGAGAACAAAAAGCGCAGCTCGGTGAGCTGCGCTTTTCTGTACATAAATTTCAATCAAGAGATCGCCAGTTACCTCATTTCAGGATAAGAGCGTCTTTCACCGCTTAGATTACCCAACGTCAGGTTATGTACTCTCGATTAAGTACACTTCTTCAGAAAAGCGACTTAGTCCCTGCTTAGCAATTTTAGGATGAGTTTCATCTGCTTGATCCACATTGAGGCATGTTACCTTATACCCCTCAAACAATTGCTCAATTTCTTCAACAGGAACACTGAATGGAGGACCGGACATTTCATTCTGAGGGTAATTCAAGGTAATTAACAAAATTCGTCCATCAGGGTTCAATAGTGATTTAATTCTACTTGCGTATTCGATTCGCATGTCTTTCGGTAATGCGACTAGCGCTGCACGATCATAAACAATATCGACCTTTGACACTGGCGCTGTAAAGAAATCCCCGGTGTACACGGAAAGCTCATCGAATTGATATAACTCATGCATTCCATTGACAGGTATCACAGTTGGGGTATAAAAATGCTCAGCAAAAAACGCTCTTACCGCAATCTGACTAAGCTCAACGCCTTGAACATTGTCATGTTTCGACGCAAGCCAGATAAGGTCCTCTGATTTACCACACAGAGGAGCAAGCACTACATCTTCTCGTTTCGGATTGGTTTTCTGCCAAAATATGGGTAATAACGGGTTCACCTCATCAAGGTGAAAACCAATTTGATTGCTGGCCCATTTTTGATGCCAAAATTCTTGATCTCTCATTTTACTTCTACTTATCGGCTGATAGTTATTGGAAGTGTTGTCCTTCTCTTTTGTTTGCTAAGACTAATGATTTTTTCAAATTTGTCTATGGCGTTCATCTTTCGTTAACAATGAAATGTTAGAATAGATGCTGTTCAAGAATGAACGTTTTGTTTATCTGCGGGTCAGAATAAATGAAGAGTAAAATGGTGATATACAGCACGATTTCACTACAAGCTAGACGAGGAGTATTGGAATTATGTTGTTAGACCCCATTTAATAGGTAGTACCTGATTTGCGAATCTTAGTGACCTTTTCGTTACCCATTTTCTAAGTGTATGCAAGTTAAGGAGAGTGAATGAGCTTATTTTTACGTACTACAGCATTGATGCTATTAGTACTAAGCCGTGCGCCGGCATTCGCCGCACTTCCAAATTCGCCGAGCAACGAGCAAAATCGTTCTGAAAGTCAAAACGAAGTTTGCTCAAAACTGTTCAAACATAGCCTCAGTGGCCTTTACGGTATCCAATCCCTTGATACCCAGCCAACTCAGCCTTATACCGATTTCGATATTCTCTACAGCAAAGCTCACCAAGCACAATTCGAACTCGAGACCATCTGTAAAAGTACCGCCCTACTTACCAATGCACAACCATACTTTGCAGGTGTTAAATCTAAACAACGCTCGATTGAAAAAATTACTCATGAATTAGATGGAAAAGTTGAAAGAATCACCGACCTTGCGCGCGCTACGATCGTTGCAGATGACGTGGCTAGTTTGGTTTCCATCTATGAAGCACTGGAGCGTGAAACCACCATCGTAAAAGTGAAAAACCGCTTTAAGAAGCCGACACCATCTGGCTATCGTGATCTTAATCTTTTAGTTCGTTTACCAAAAACCAACTTAGTTGCTGAGGTGCAACTTCATCTAAAAGCCATCGCAGAAGTAAAAAATGGCCCTGAACATGATTTGTATGAAAAAATTCAAAATGTTGAGCGCTTAGCATTGATGGAAAAACGTGACCTAACTGAATGGGAAATGGCATCGATAAAACAGATGCAAAGCCAATCTAAAAACTGGTATCAACAGGCTTGGCAGCCTTATTTAACGACCCATCTTGAAGCGGCATAAACACCACGGATTTTCAAAGCGATAAAAACAACAAAACCACCCATTGAGGTGGTTTTGTTTTAGCGTGTTACCTTGCCACAAAGTGACTAACCGCCTAATTTACTGTTCTTTGCTTACTGTTCTTTTCTTAAATTCTCTACACGGGCTTTCAGCTTTTGACCCGGGCGGAACGTAACAACACGTCGAGCAGTAATGGGAATATCTTCACCGGTTTTAGGATTACGACCAGGTCGTTCATTTTTGTCACGAAGGTCAAAATTACCAAATCCTGATAGCTTAACCTGTTCGCCACTTTCAAGTGCTTTACGAATTTCTTCAAAAAACACTTCCACCGTTTCCTTGGCGTCCCGCTTACTAAATCCCAATTTTTCAAACAGGTTTTCTGCAAGTTCGGCTTTTGTGAGCGCCATAAAACTTTCCTCAAAGCTATGTTAAACAATGCTACCTATATGTAGCGCTAGAGCAGTTTTACCCTACCAATTCAACAACATATCGGGCGTACATCAGCAAGTGTATGACAAGCTTATGATTTTCGCCAACTTTTTTCATGGCTAATTTAAGATTTATATAAACTCAAATACTTGCGAGGTACTTCAAATTTTGCTTCTAGGGACACATATGGCCAAAAATAAAAAAACATCTAGATAATTTAATTGCAAAAAACACAAAAACCAGAACTAAATCCTATTTAATAGAAATATCAGAGTTGGTACATTTTACATACAATTGACATAAAACCTGCCGATATTTCAGTAGCTTGTAAAAATGCGCGCTCTAAAGAAATTAGATATAAAAAAGACCTAGTGTAAGCACTAGGTCTCATAATAATAGCTTTTTTGTCTTTAGCCTACGCTATCCACGTACCTAATATTTCGTTTTCAACGAATTCTTTCCCAACAGCGCAAATTGAAACCGCTTGGAGAGATCACTACAGCATCGTCAATGCAAGCTTGGCGAGATTATAGGCATCAACATAGCCAGAGTGCTGTCGCCCCTCCCACTCAATACCTTTCGCTTCTTGCGCCGCTTTATGACCAATGCGTTTCTCTTTCATACGGTTTTGAATTCGATACAAAGTAGCGAGGTTAATGAACTCTGAAAAAGGAGCATCTAACCCTTTCTGTCTGCATTCTTCAAGCAAGATAAGATCATCTCGTCCCCACGAGGCATAAATTTTATTGCGCCCGCCGAAGTTTTTGATGATCGACTTAATGACGTCTTCTAACGGTCTACCTTGTTTTTCAATTTTACGTGGTGTGATACCGGTTAACTCAGCACAAAACAGAGACACTTCGTCGTGTTCTGGTTTGACATAGTATTGGGCGCGCTTGACGATCTCACCTTTCAACAAATCTATTTCAGCCAAACCAACTTCAATAATTTCGCCTGTGCGGCCTGCGCCATTTTCATTCCAACAACACATTTCTAAATCGAAGCAGACGATACGGTTATGGTTCATAGTTTGTTTTCGTTCCTAACGTAAATGGAAAGCGAGAGATTCTACCGCAACACTTTTCAAAACTCGAATTTGCCCGCTGATTTAATCACCAATCGATACCCAATTTTGGCCATTTTCCTTGCTTTTATAGAGCTGTAGATCAACTTTATGGAGTAATGTCTCCGGATCTTCGTCTTCATGAGTAGCCGATCCGATGCTCAATGAAAAAAATTGACGAACTTAAAGCGAGCAACGTCAAAACCGACCAAAGTGAAATTCGACCCACTATTCATTCCAACCCACTATTAATATAGTGAAATAAGTTATCGTTAAAAATGCGTCGATTGTGTCGATTGTATAGTTGGGTCACTGAGTCCAATTCCGCCATTCGCATCAAAGCCTAAACCTTCAACTTTGATAGACATGTCGAGCGTAGGAGCAGTTTAAGTCATCCCCCCATTCAAAATACACCATAAGTCATTTAGCAAACCATGTTTTGACGCTTGGTCAAACTTTGGAAGTTATTGAAATAGAGCGCCACAAGTGAATAAACAGCAAGCAATGACGTGATAGCATCGTCTAATCGCTGAATTTTTATGCTAATCATGCGCGATATTTGCGAATTATTACAGCCTTAAGCCTTGAATATGCTAACATCGAGCATCATTTTAATGTCTAAACTTGGTGCAGGCCGCAAAGACAATTCTTAGCGTCAATACCTATGAGCCAATGCTGAGCACCAGTCAATCAATAGAAAGAGAATAATGTCATGAACATTGATTTGAACCTAATTCCTCAAACGTTCGATATGCTTCACGCTGGTCTTGCTGTTTCGAGCGTTTTACTTCTTCTGATTGCGGTTTCTCGCAAATCTAAAGTGGTTGAGAAAGTGGTCGAAAAACCTGTCGAGAAAATCGTCGAGGTGGAAAAGCCAGTTGAAAAAATCGTCGAAGTAGAAAAAGTTGTAGAAGTCGAGAAAGTCGTCGAGCGTGTTGTCGAAGTTGAATCAAAACTTGCAACCGCATCAACAGACTCTGCCATGCAACTACTTTCTATCATGCAGCAAGAAGCGCGTCTGATCGACTTCCTAAAAGAAGACTTAACGTCATTCTCTGATGAGGAAGTGGGTGCGGCAGCACGTGTCATCCACACTGGCGGCCAAAAAGTATTGAATGATTACGTTACGCTTGCAAATGTACGCAACGAAGATGAAGAAACTCGCATTACGGTTGAAGAAGGTTTTAACCCACAAGAAATCCGTCTAACAGGCAATGTTACAGGTAACGCACCATTTAGCGGCACGTTAGTTCATAAAGGCTGGAAAGCAACATCAATGAACCTACCAAAACTTGCTGAAAACTACGATGCATCTGTGATTGCTCCAGCTGAGGTTGAGCTGTAATGGAACACATGAATCAAGAAAACCATTCTCAAGAAACGTCTGTTGAAACACAACAGACGCCGAAATTCAGCGTTGGTATCGACTTAGGTACGACGCACTGTGTGATGTCTTTTGTCGATACGCACGACGAAGATGCACGCGTTGAAGTGATGCCTATCCCGCAACTTACTGCGCCAGGCACGGTAGAGACTCGCAGCCAGTTAGGCTCTTTCCTATACCAGCCGCACGAACACGAAATGGACCCGCAATCACGCGTTCTTCCGTGGTCGAGCGAGCCAAAAGCTCTGGTTGGTGCGATTGCACGTAACCTAGGTTCAAAAACACCAATTCGTCTTGTTGCAAGTGCGAAATCTTGGCTTTGCCACGCTGGTGTGAACCGTCGTGATGCATTCCTACCAGCAGGTAGCCCAGAAGAAGTGGAAAAAGTATCCCCGCTTCGTGCGACAGAGCTTTACCTAGAGCACCTAAAAGATGCTTGGAATCACGCGAATCCAAACCACAACCTTGCAGACCAAGACGTCACCATTACGGTTCCGGCTTCTTTCGATCCTGCTGCTCGTGATCTAACGGCAGAAGCAGCACGTAACGTTGGTTTCGTGCACCTAACGCTTCTAGAAGAACCACAAGCTGCGCTTTACAACTGGATCGATAATAGCAACGACAAATGGCGCGACGAAGTTGAAGTTGGCGACATCGTGCTTGTGGTAGATATCGGTGGTGGTACAACCGACCTTTCTTTGGTTGAAGTCACTGAAGACGACGGCAACCTAACTCTGAACCGTATCGCGGTAGGTGAACACATCCTACTTGGCGGTGACAACATGGATCTTGCACTTGCGTACCGCTTAAAGATGAAGCTAGCGCAGGACGGCAAAGAGCTACAGCCATGGCAAGTTCAGGCGATGACGCACGCATGTCGTGATGCGAAAGAAGCTTTATTGAACGACAGCGAACTTCAGTCAGTGCCAATCGTGGTACCAAGCCGTGGTTCGAAACTGCTTGGCGCAACACTTAAGACTGACCTGACTCAAGAAGAAGTACAACAAACATTGGTTGATGGCTTCTTCCCTCAAGTTGCGATTACGGACCACCCTGTTCAACGTAACCGTGGTGCACTAACGCAAATGGGTCTGCCTTACGCACAAGATGCGGGCATTACTCGTCATATTGCAGCGTTCTTGTCTAAGCAAGCCAATGCCCTTTCTGCTTCAGGAAATGGCGCAGAAGCCGCAACTCAAGATTTCAACCCATTCGCTAACATGCCTGGTATGCCAGGTGCGGATGCAGCGCAATCAGCTGACTTCATCAAGCCAACCGCAATCCTATTCAACGGTGGTGTGCTGAAATCAAAACTTCTAGCAACTCGTCTAGAAGACACGATCAACGAATGGCTACTTGAAGCAGATGCAGAAATGGCAAAGCGCCTAACAGGTGTGGATCTAGACCTTGCGGTTGCTAGCGGTGCGGCTTACTACGGTTCAGTACGTCGCGGTCAAGGCGTTCGTATCCGCGGCGGTATTGCTTCGGCATACTACGTGGGTATCGAAAGTGCGATGCCAGCGATTCCGGGCATGGCGCCTCCAATGGAAGCACTGTGTGTGGCACCATTTGGTATGGAGGAAGGCTCAAGCGTTGACGTACCAAGCCAAGAGTTTGGTTTGATCATTGGTCAGCCAGTTAACTTCCAGTTCTTCGGCTCCACCGTTCGCCGTGATGACCTAGCAGGTACTCACCTAGACTACTGGGCACCAGAAGAGCTTGAAGAGCTGCCAGAAATTCAAGTAACGCTGCCTGTATCTGAAGGTCGTCGTGAGGGTGAAGTGGTTCCGGTAACCCTAGCCTCTCGCGTAACCGAGCTTGGTACGCTTTACCTAGAAGCCATTGCTGCTGATAACGGCCAAAAATGGCATGTTGAGTTCGATGTGCGCGAAGACGCGAAAAGCGACTCAAACGAAGAAGAATAAATAGAAATCAAACGGCATCCAATCGGGTGCCGTTTTTAAATACACGAAGGTTTGTATGGCATCTCCTCGTTTTCTTGTTGGTATTGACCTTGGCACCACAAACACTGTGGTGGCGTATTGTGAAATCACCGACAACCTTGAACAATCCGAAGTATCCCTATTTAACATCGATCAATTAATTGGTCCGGGTGAAGTGGTTCGTAAACCACTCCTGCCCTCATTTCGCTATCATCCAGCGATAAGTCAAATTTCCCCATCCGATCTTACTCTTCCATGGGACCATGAACCCGTCTCTGGTGATATTAATAACGTGATCGTTGGTGAGTGGGCTCGTGAATTAGGTGCGAAAGTCGAAGGACGTCAGGTATCCAGTGCGAAAAGCTGGTTATCACATCAGGCCGTCGATCGCAGCTCAGACATTCTTCCTTGGGCTGCTGCGCAAGACGTAGATAAAGTCTCACCCGTTATTGCGAGCGCAAGCTACCTCAACCACATTCGTCAAGCATGGAACTACCGACACCCTAGCAACAAGCTAGAAGACCAAGATGTCGTTGTAACCGTTCCAGCGTCGTTCGATGAAACCGCACGTAAGCTCACGCTTGAAGCTGCTGAATTGGCGGGTTTAAAGAAAATCGTCCTGCTCGAAGAACCACAAGCCGTATGTTACGACTGGTACGCGCGCCACCAGCAAACCGCAGCCAATGAGCTAAAAGAGCTGCCACTGATTCTGGTGTGCGATGTAGGTGGTGGTACCACCGACTTAAGCTTAATTGAAGCGCGTTTTTCTTCTCAAGATGAACTTGCCCTTGATCGTATCGGCGTTGGCGAACACTTGATGCTTGGTGGTGATAACCTAGACCTCGCATTGGCCCACCTCGCGGAAAGTCGCTTTGCTCAACAAAAGGGAGAACAAAGTAAGAAACTCACCGCGGCAAGCCTCACCAAACTGATTCAGCAAACTCGCAAGGCGAAAGAAAACCTACTTTCTGCAAACGCGCCTGAAGAAGTAAAAATCACTATGCTAGGCAGTGGCTCTAAACTGCTCGGCGGCACAAAAAGTATTGCTCTGAGCAAACAAGAAGTGCACCAAATCGCCTTAGATGGCTTCTTCCCGCTCTCTGATTTCAGTGAAGTACCAGATAAACGTCGCAGTGCGGTCGTTGAGTTTGGTCTTCCCTACGTTGCTGACCCTGCGGTGAGTAAACATGTTGCCGAGTTCTTAACCCAGCATCAGCAAGTGTCTCGTGCCGCTCTTGGCATTGAAGACGATAAGCAAAACGCAATCCCAGTGGGCTTATTGCTTAATGGCGGGGTGTTTAATAGTGACCTTGTCACCGAGCGCGTAACGACGCTACTTTCAAATTGGGGTGACGCGCCTATCACCGTTTTAGATAACCCCCATCCAGATTGGTCGGTCGCACTTGGTGCTGTTGCCTTTGGTAAAGCGCGTCGTGGCGCACAACTAAAAATTGGTGGTGGCGCAGCACGTTCTTACTTCTTGCATCTTCAAGAAAAGAACAAGATGGGTAAAGCACTTTGTTTGCTCGCAAAAGGTACAGAAGAAGGTCACGAGATCCGCTTAAGTGGTCGTCGTTTCTCGCTTACCCTAGGTGAACCCGTTCGCTTTAACCTGCTGACTTCTACCCACGACACCCTAACCAATAACACCGCGATTCAAAATGGTGTGATGGTTGACGTTGATCCCGACTTGTTTGCTCCTCTACCACCTTACATCACCACTCTTGAAGGCGAAGCTGCCGAACTGCAAGCGAACCAGAAAGAACGCGTAGAAGTACAACTCGCGTGTCAGCTGACTGAAGTCGGCACGCTTAAGATGGAGTGTGTTAGCGCGGAAGACGACAGCAAACGTTGGGAGCTGGAATTCGAAGTTCGTAACAAGCAAACCGATGAGAACGAACAAGTTAAGCTCCACCCTAAACTGAACGAGTGTAAAGAGCAGATCGCACGCTTATACAGCGGCAACAAGAAAAGCGCAGAAAGCAGAGAGATCAAAACCTTAGCCAAAGATCTTGAGAAGAAGCTCGGTAAACGTGACGAGTGGGATTTCACCACCCTACGTCAATTGTTCGATACTTTCGCCCAAGGCCGTAAGCGTCGTCGTCGCTCTGAGCAACACGAGAAAAACTGGCTTCGTTTGGCAGGGTTTGCACTTCGCCCGGGTTTTGGCGATCCCACTGATTCATGGCGCATCGAGCAAGTTTGGGGCCTTTACCAACAAAACATTCAATTCAAGAACCATCAGGGTTGGACCGACTGGTGGGTATTCTGGCGCCGCATCGCAGGTGGTTTGAGCCAAGAGCAGCAAGAAACCATCTTAGCAGACATTGCGAAATACCTGCATCCTGGCGCGATGAAGAACCCACAATCAGCAAAAGCCGCGCAAGACATGGGTTACGAATCTATGGTGCGATTGTCTGCATCTCTAGAACACCTAGAAGTCGAAGACAAAGTTCTATTAGCAACGTGGTTCTTGAGCAAGGCTATCAACCACAACCAGTTCGAACAAGCGCACTGGTGGGCTATGGGTCGCTTGGCATCACGTACACCGTTATATGGCAGTCAACATAACGTCGTTCCTCGCGAGCAAGCGGAACAGTGGTTACCGAAATTGCTAGACCAAGATTGGCAGAAAGAGCCTATGATTGCATTCGCAGCCGTAATGATTTGTCGTAAAACTGGCGATCGCCTATTCGATATTTCAGACGACTATCGCGCGCAAGTTCTTGCTAAACTGAAACAGAGCAAGGTGCCAGAATCTTGGGTATCGTTGGTTGAAAAAGTGAAAGAGCTGTCAGAGAGCGAGTCAAAACGCGTCTTTGGTGATGCACTGCCTAGCGGGCTCACGCTGGTCAATTATTAATATTAATGCACGCCTAAACACAGCAAAGCCCTCTCAATGAAGGGCTTTGTTTTATTCATATTGACCACTGACATGTTGACCACAAACAGTACGCTAATTCACCTCAGTATTGATCACCACATCACGTGTTTCATTATCCATATCGCTGATCCCCACCACGGATACTTCTCGGTCTGATAGATGTTCAATCATGCTATCTTCTAACCCGCCATCCGTCATCCAAGCATAAAACTTTTCTGCTACTTGCTCCGAACCTTCTCCAATAAACGTCAACGTGACTTTCTTCATTTGTGACACTCCATCAATTTACGATTCAGCCACTTAAGGGTAGTATGTTTCGCAAATATCGACATAAACTAGGACTAACTTCTTTTATGAGTATCGAAAAGTTTGACGCCATTTATCAGCGCGCAGCTGAACGCAAAGGCGGAGAGGTGCGACTAGAATCTCTTTTGTCTCGCCCACTAAGCAAAGAAGAACTGGCAACGATTCCCGATGATCGTTGGTTAGCGGCATTTTCGATGAAAGTATTCCAAAGTGGTATTTCGTGGAGTGTGGTTCGCAACAAATGGCCGAACTTTGAGGAAGTCTTTTTCGGCTTTAAAATTGAGCCGCTATTGATGCTCTCTGACGAGCAGTGGGAAAACAAAGCGACTGACAAGCGCATTATTCGCCACCTTACCAAAGTCATGTCGATTCCTGCCAACGCACGTATGATCCACGAAGCAAAAATCGAATACGGCTCGTTTGGCAAAATGGTTGCCGATTGGCCTGATGATAAAATCACCGATCTATGGGCGTATTTGAAGAAACGCGGCAATCGCTTGGGCGGAAATACTGGTCCTTACACACTTCGCCAAATGGGCGTCGACACCTTTATCTTGTCTAGTGACGTTGAAGCTTATCTTCGCAATTGTAAGATCATTGAGGGGGGGAAAGACACCAAGAAATCATTGGATGCAGCCAACAAGGCCTTTACTCAATGGCAAAAAGAAAGCGGCAAAAGTTTAACCGAGATCAGTCAAATCATTGCGTTTAGTACCGGGGATAACCGAATTTAGCATTACTGTCACTGATAAGTCTGTTGTTCTGCTATCTGCTATCTGCTATCTGCTAGGGGAATGTAACAATAATTTCACACAATATTGTTGCATCCTCAGTTTGCAGTGAGAGATCGGACCTATTTCCCTGTGCTCAAGTAAATACAACACAATCTATTGTTTTCTGCGCTGTGTAAAAAATGTGCTTGTAAACTCATCATTTGCCTCAATAATGGTTCCATAGAAAATTCAATCATTTAAAGCAGGAGGCGTAATGAGAATATTCTGGCAGCTTCGTTGGTATTTCCAACTAAAATGGAAACATTACGTGGGTTCCATCCTATTGTTTGCCTTGATCTCCGCTCTCCAACTTATTCCCCCTAAAGCCGTCGGCATCATTGTCGATGGGGTTGTCGATAACTCTCTTGAGGCATCGACATTGATCCTCTGGCTGCTTGGTCTTGCCGCTGTTCTTGCTACGGTTTACGGTTGCCGAATTCTCTGGCGTATCTGGTTATTTGGCGCCAGTTGGGAATTGGGTGCGATTTTGCGTAACCGCCTATATCGCCATCTCTCTACACAACCACCACGATTTTTTGAGCGTTTTAAAACGGGTGATCTGATGGCAAGAGGCACCAACGATGTTCGAAACGTGGTGATGACCGCTGGCGAGGGCGTGCTGACCGCAGCAGATTCCTTAATCACTGGAATTGCAGTGCTGATTATTATGGTCACCCAAATAAGCTGGAAACTGACGGTTATGGCTCTGCTGCCCATGCCCTTTCTTGCGATCACCATATTCTTTATCGTACGTGTTTTGCACCAACGTTTTCGCACCGCTCAAGAAGCATTTTCTTCCATGTCAGACATGACTCAAGAGTCACTAAACGGGGTAAGAATGCTGCGCGCGTTTGGTTTAGAAAACCGCGAACAACAACGTTTTGAACAGGTCGTCAATGACACCGCAGAGAAGAACATAGCGGTCGCAAGAGCAGATGCACGCTTTGATCCTGCCATCCAGTTAACCATTGGCCTATCTTTCTTATTGAGCATTGCATCCGGTGCGTATTTAGTTGAGCAAGGTGAAATCTCACTTGGAGACTTAACGGCATTTACCATGTACTTAGGCATGATGATATGGCCAATGCTCGCCTTTGCTTTTCTGTTTAATATTCTGGAGCGCGGCTCAGCCGCCTGGAATCGGCTACAAGAAATCTTTGATGAAAAGCCTGACATCGTGAGTGGTCAACAACCCCTTGGTGATGCCCCACTGCCGCTGCGAATCCAAATTGAGCAGTATCATTGGTCTCAAGATTTGCCCCCCGCTTTGAGTAACATTGACATTACGCTAGAACCCGGAAAAATGCTTGGCATCGCCGGGCCTGTTGGTAGCGGAAAATCCACGTTGCTTTCTCTTCTATTGAGACAATATGATTTGAAGAAAGGTACGATTCAGTTTGGCGATATTGAAATCAAAAATACCATTTTACCTCAATGGCGAAACCGCTTTGCGATCGTAAATCAAAGCCCTTTTCTGTTTTCTAAAACCATTTTCGACAATATCGCTTTAGGCAAACCGGATGCAAGCGCCGAAGAAGTGTATCGCGCAGCACAACTGGCTTGCATCCATGATGATATCGAAAAATTCCCGCATGGCTACCAGACAGAGGTCGGAGAAAAAGGCATCACCTTGTCCGGAGGACAAAAACAACGGATTGCGATTGCTCGAGCTTTGTTACTCAATGCACAAGTGTTGGTATTAGATGACGCACTGTCTGCCGTCGATGGTCGAACTGAACACAAAATCCTCCATAACTTGGAGACACATTATCGCGATCAAGCGCTTATTGTCATTGCTCATCGTTTAACCGCACTTGAAGCTGCCAATGAGATTGTTGTGCTTAATCACGGCCACATCTCCGAGCGCGGACAGCATCATTCGTTACTCGAACACCATGGATGGTATGCAGAGATGTATCAATATCAAAAACTTGAACAAGCTATGGAGGAGTAACCCGTGAAACAAAGCGCGCTATTTAAAAGGCTCCTGTCTTACCCATTATCTCAACCTAAACCGATGCTCATCGGCCTTGGTCTATTGTTTATTGCTGCAGTAGCAAATGCTGGCGGGCCATGGCTGATACAGTATTTTATTGATGAACATATAACGAAAGGAAACTACTCAACAGATGTCCTGATTCCTTTAGCGGTAGGTTATATTGCTCTACAACTTATCTCCGCAACGTTCCAATATCTGCAATCGCTACAATTTGGCATTGTGGCGGCCAATACCATCAAAGTGATACGAAAACAGATATTTTCCGGCGTAATCAATCAGCCACTTTCTGCGTTTGACTACACACCAGCAGGAAAATTAGTATCTCGGATTACCAATGATACTGAATCACTACAACAATTTTATGAGCTGCTCATCGCTGCGGTTGTCAGAAATTTCGTCATGATCTCGGTCATGCTCGGTGTCATGCTATACATGAGTTGGAAACTGACGCTTGTCGTTCTAGTTTTGCTGCCGATCGTGATTGGTTTCATGTACTTATTTAAGCGATTAAGTACAGAAACTTACCGCAATATGCGTGACCTCCTATCGGATATTAACGCCAACTTAAGTGAATCCATTCAAGGTATGAGCGTGATTCAACTCATGCAACAGGAAGCGCATTTTAATCAGCAATTTAATGATCTAACTGCTGAACACTTAGCCGCATCGAAAAAAGTCATTCGCCTTAATGGTATTCTATTGCGTCCGTTAATGGATTTACTTGCCGGCCTAGCGCTGCTTTCTTTAGTTGCAATTTTTGGCTTTAACGGCGTCGAGCTAATTGGTGTTGGTGTGCTTTATGCTTTCATTAGTTACCTTGCGAGAGTGACCGAGCCGCTCATTGAAATGACGCAGCAATTAGCCCTATTGCAGCAGGCATTAGTATCGAGTGAGCGCGTGTTCGAATTAATGGATGCGAAAGCTCAAACCTATGGCGAAGATACCCAACCGTTAGCATCGGGGTCCATCTCGCTAGAGAAGCTGACTTTCAGCTATGATGGACAACAAAATGTGCTCAATGACATCACTTTTCAAGCCAAGCATCAAGATTTCATCGCTTTAGTGGGTCACACTGGCAGTGGTAAAAGCACGTTAGCGTCTTTATTAATGGGATTTTACCCAGCGGAAAACAACTCACTGTCCATCGATGGCCGCCCAATCAGTTCTTTAGCGAAAGATGTCATCAGAAAAGACATTGCCATGGTTCAGCAAGACCCACACATTCTGCCTACAACGGTTCAGGAGAACATTGCCCTTGGTAGAACCATTACCGATGAACAAATATGGGATGCGCTAGAAAAGGTCGGTTTAGACCAACAAATCCGCCAGTACCCAAACGGGTTACAAACGCAATTAGGACAAGGAGAGACCAATCTATCAGCCGGCCAGAAACAGTTACTAGCACTCGCTCGCGTACTGGTCGCGAAACCTAAAATTCTCATTTTAGATGAAGCAACCGCGAACATTGATTCAGGCACGGAAGTCCTCATCCAAAAAAGTTTGGAAGTGTTACGTCAAGACATGACTCTTGTGGTTATCGCACATCGCTTATCCACGATTTTAAACGCAGACCAAATCATCGTCCTTCATCATGGGGATTTAGTAGAAAGGGGGTCACACCAATCACTGCTGAAACAAAACGGTCGTTACGCCAAAATGTATCAGCTTCAGCAAGCGGATCGGCATATTCAGCAAATTGAAGAAATGGAAGACAAACAATTTGAAGAGGCCGTTTAAACGGAATTATTTACAGGGTCCAGATTCCATTGCATAGCCACCGAACGGAGCCATGTGAGTTTGAATGTTCACTGCGCTAATTCAACTCAAGTTGATGGTTCTCTACTATTGAATATTTACTCGCTACTCCCTGCTTTCAAACCCCAAGCCCGTGACGTAGTTCACGGGCTTTTCTCATGTTTTATTCATAAACGAAACAAATTCTTTATTTCTTACCTATTATTGACATAACCTCTCGCTATTCTAAGCGAGGTCGTTGTAGAATCACGTAAGCTAACGACTCGTCGTCTTATACTTAAAATAGTTTCAGCCGTTAAGTATATCTTTGAAAATGTTATGTACATCTTCGAAAATATAGTGCGCTGCACTTTGATGCGACGCTCGAGTTTCGTGTCTGCCACATTCAATATTGCATATTAATTTCATGATTGAAGTCCATGGATCAAGATAAGTTTACTAACATCTATCGCTTGCCAGGTTCGCTACAAATTCGAATCGCTAAATGGCAAAAGACTTTCCGCGGCACCTCTGATTTAGTTCTTCATCAGGTGCTAATGGAACGTAATAAGCAGTTTAAAAAGCCCCACTTTTTACCAAAGGGCTGGTGTATCACACCTATTGATGAGAAAGACATAACCATCACTCATCACGGTAAATATATTCAGACCGTCATGCGCACCATGATTGATAGAAAAGTGTCTTATAAGCGTCTCTTCTTATCTCGCATGGAAGTGGAGAAAGCGGAGCACGTTCTGCGTGAATATAAGCTTGAGTGGGTGAGAAAGCACAATCAGATTGCCAAAAAATACAATCAAATTAAGAAAAAGCAGTATATGAACTTTGCCCGAGAAGAAGAGGAAACGATTTACCCCTCCATTCCTAAAGGAGAGTTTGATAAAACGCTTTGGAACAAATTGGTCGTCTCTACTTTTGGGCCTGAGAAAAAGTACAAAAATCCACACTATGTACGCAAAGCTGACTTCTAAAAAATCCCCCGGAGAAATTCGGGGGATTTTTTTATTTTCCATTTTCATCGGATGACTTTGAGTAATGTCACACTTTCGAATAACGTTGAAAGCCATTTGCATTACCATTATTGAACATCCACATTGTGGATAGAAACTTTGTGGATAGAGAACTGCGGCGATGAGAACAATTGGATGCAAGCCGCAGCGTTATTTAATCAATTAATGACGAGCGTCAGCGCCAAATTCTACTTCTTTATAGATATCGGCCAGCGACTTCTTGCCTTGTTTGTCTTTGGCTGAACGCTTTTTAGGGTAGTAATGATATTCTTGGTCTAGCAAGGCTTCTTCATGCTCTTTTGCAGACTCAACGAACTCAGAATTCGCCATTGCTTGTTGGCGTAAGCGGTTTACTCTTTCTAGGGTTTCCCACAACATACTTCACCTCCAAACTACTTACTGTATATAAATACAGTATTAATTATAACTTCCTCCTCGTCAACTTTTTGCTTCGTTATTCACTCGTTACATTAAACCCATTGCAGCATAGTGCTCCGGATATTTGTGGATGATTTGCTTTAAATAAGCTTGGTGATCGCGCAAAGCATTAACGCATTCATTGGACAACAAGCCTTGATACACTCGCTTTTCTAACTCTAATAACGCATAAGGAATTGACCACGCTTGATGATATGGATGATGTGTGGTCATCACGTCAAACACATTCGCAGCAGCTACGATTTGGGCCGAAATTGGAATATCACCATGGCTTAACCCATAAGGATAACCAGAGCCATCGAGGTTCTCATATTGGTAAGCCATAATTTGTTGGAATAGCGTCACACTTGGGTGAACAGGATTTCCTATACGCTCAACGATGTTGTCCGCAGTTTCCACGCATTGTTCAATGTGTTCGCTCAGTAACGCCTCTTGCTCTGCATTCTTGCAACGACGATTACAAATCAGATCAGTAGGCAGTTTGATATTGCTAAGGGCATGATACCGCGCAAACATGCCAATTTGCTCGACCATTTCATCACTGAGATGATGCCTGTCAGCCAATCGCGCCGCGATTAATTGCGCGTACATCCCCATCCGCTTGCTGTGCGAATACACTTCTGGTGAGTAACTTGGCAACAAGTTTTGTACTTTTTCCGCTAACAGTTCGATGGCATTCACAACGTGATCTTCTGATTCCACGGCAAACTGTACCATATCAAAATAGGGCTTTAAACCATTTAGCGCCTCTGCCCTAAAGGCATTGGGTTGGATAGAATTCAGAAAGACAAAACCCGTGAACGTTTGACGGTCATAGCAAGGAATTGCGACGGAAGAATGATAGCCCTGCTTTAATAAGGTTTTGATACGTGGACAGTGGCGAATGTCGTTTAAATCATTCACGACGCGAGGAATAGCATTGTCGGCAGAAATGCTCAGATGATGCAATTTACGAAGTGGCGCTTCATGATGGGCCAAACACCAAGTATCGAACTCACTTTCAGCACAAGATTTAAGCAGGCCTTGTTTAGGATGAAACTTGGCAAACGACACCCTATCGACACACGGCAAATGTGCTTGCATTCGATTCTTTAATGTTTGCATTTGCTCATTGAGCGATTTTGCAAACGGGTAAAAACTCCGGTGCGCCATACTTCACCTCCACACCATGTAGAGAAACCTGAAGAAAACCCCACGAAAGTCAGCGTCTGTGATGTAATTCGAGCAGTCTTTCTTCCCCTAAATAATCGACATACCACAAGTTAAGTGTACGAAATAAAACCAAATTTTTGCCAATTTTTTCACTTAGAATCGCAACGTAGCTTAATCCAGATCAAAAAAGCCAGTACACTTCGGGCACTGGCTGTTTTATACAGTTCGATTTTTTGATACCAATTGGTTTGGTTTTTAACCTAACGCAGGAAGTACACCCAAGGTAATAAGAATTTGTGCCATTACGATGCCTGTGCCAGCTACACCTGTTATAACCAGCGCACCTTGACCACCCGCCACTCGGTATTCGCCAGTAAACTCTTCTGAGCGACGAACTTTTATAATCATCACCAACGGTAAGAAGATGGCAAGAATCGCTAAAGCAATAGCGGCGTAACCCAATGCCATAATAAAGCCTTGTGGGTAAAACAGTGCAAAGCCTAGTGGTGGTGTAAATGTAACGACCGCGGCAATCAAACGGTTTGGCTTATCGCTATCGCCCTTGATGGTGTCTCCCAAGAATTCAAATAGACCTAAACTCACACCGAGAAAAGAAGTAAGAAGCGCAAGGTCTGCAAATAAACCGACCACACTACCTAGATTAGACTGATGAACCGTTTGAGATAGTTGGCCAATTAAGGCGCTCAAACCACCATTTTCAATTAACGTATCTTGGCTTACCACGCCAAGCGTGACAATTTGCCAGAAAATGTAAATCACTAATGGGATTGTTGATCCTACAATGATCGCTTTACGCAGTGATGATGTATCGCCATCTAAGTAGTTGACGATTGCAGGAATACTGCCGTGAAAACCGAACGACGTAAAGATAACGGGAATCGCCGCAACAATCAGCCCCTGCTCTATCGGCATGCTCAATAAGTAAGATTCGGTCACGTTCGGAGCGAGGAAAGACAGCACCGCAATCATGGTCACCATCTTCAGGCCAAATAGTACACGATTTACTCTATCGACCGTGCTCGTACCCACCGTCACCACCAGCATCACGATAAGTGTGAAGATGATGGTTGAACTCGAACCTGAAATATCTAAACCAAACCACTCGGCTAGACGATCACCAAACTGAGCACCACCACCCGCGATGTAAGCCGCACACAATGAGTAAAACAAGAAAAGCATCGCAAAGCTTGCTACCCACTTACCCTTTTTCCCTAAAATTTGTTTGGCGAGAGTGTGAAGCGTTGCACTACTGTCAGCATACTGATGAAGCTCCAGCATAAGCAATGCAGTAAAAGCCATCAATGCCCATAAACCTAGCATGATGGCCAAGGAAGTAGAGAAACCAATGCCTGCAGAAGCAAGAGGAAGTGCTAGCATACCAGCACCAATCGTAGTCCCTGCAATGATTAGGGTACTACCAAATACTTTAGATCGACTCATTGTATAATTATCTTTACGGCTTAATAAGATTCATCAGCATCAAATCGGGTAAAAACCCCTGTCATTAGACGCCACAATTGGTATGAAATCGATTCTGTAGGATCTTTATGATAAGGTCAAGCGAAGTGTAAGGATAACAAACCATATCCGTACACTAAAATTTACACTTATACTATATAGATATTTCAGCCAATATCTGGGCGCATTCTTGCTCATTCATAAACTTCGGAACTGGATAGTTCCAATGTGCTTCTTTTAAGATAAGTCGCACAAGCTCTTGCGTATCTGAAGGCTGGATCTTATCTGTCACTTGCTCAATTCCGATAACCTGATACAAGTTCTCAATTCTATCGATAAATGCTTGTGCGCTTGGAATCTCTTCACTTTCCCCCACCTCTAACCCTTCACTTAGTGCAGCCAATTGAGGCTCTATTTCAGGCAAAGAAAAACGAAGTACTGGCAGCAGAGCCAAACCATTTGCCATACCATGAGGTAAGCCATATTTCGCACCTAAGTTGTGCGAAAATGCATGCACGTAGCCCAAACTTGCTTTGGTAAACGCCAGTCCCGCGTAATACGACGCCATCGCCATCTTGTGCCTCGCGTTAACGTCACTGCCCTTTTCAACTACGCGCGGCAAATATTCGAAGATAAGCTTCATCGCCGCGACTGAGTAGGCTTTCGTTTCTTGTGTTGCATTACGAGAGATATATGCCTCTAGCGCATGGGTAAGCGCATCAATGCCAGTGTCAGCCGTTATTTTTGGCGGTAAGCCAAGCAACAAGTTCGCATCTAGAGCAGCCATAAGCGGAACCAACTTAGGATCCATCAATGGTGTTTTTTTGTGTGTATCAGGTTCAGAAACAACCGCCGCGATGGTCACCTCTGAGCCAGTTCCAGATGTCGTTGGTATAACAAATAGAGGGGCAGGCGCTCGCCAAATTCGAAACAGTCCCGCTAGCCTTTTGATTGGGCGTCGATTAGTCACTCTTGCTGCGATAACTTTGGCACAGTCCATTGCTGAGCCGCCACCTAGCGCTAAGATTGCATCACACTGAGACTGTAAATATACATCTAAACCACTTTCTACTTGATCGTAAGTCGGATCAGGCTTCACTTCTGCATACAAGATCACCTCTAAGCCTTGCGATTGTGCGCTTTGTGAAATTTGCTTCGCCATGCCTATTTGTACCAACCCCTCATCGGTCACCAAAAGCAACTTGTTGAAGCCAAGTTCCGCTATCGCTTCGATGAGTTCATAAGCACTGCCTGCTCCAGAAAACAGCGTAGGCCTAGGCATAGGAAGAATGTGCGCAGCCACTTTTAGTCCATTAGTGTAACCACGATAGAGCAGGTGTTTCAGCATACCCATTCCTTTTCCGTATCTGAATCGATTTGAGAGAGCGTTAAGCCTTGTGTTATTTTAGACGCTTTTTCAATCACTTCGATGCGTTAACATCACAGAATATGGAATGAGTGTAAAAACACGATTCGAAACATAAAAAAGGGGCAGTGCTTAACACTACCCCTACTATTTAACCTCAACTCATCAACTCGATTAGTGTGCGATATCCAATTGGTTGTCTTTTACGCCATTGATACGGAACCAACCCGCAATGCTGAATCGCTCAGCGTTTGTCGGCAACACTTCATGTGGGAATTGTTCCGATAAGAACACGAACAGACGACCTGATCGCGGAGGAATCGTCGCGATTTTATTGTCATTCAAATCGTACACCACCAACTCACCAGCATCTTCTTCGCTCCACGATTCGTTCATGTAGAACACTGTGGTTAGGCGGCGGTTTTCATTGCCTTTAAAACAATCAAGATGTTTTTGGTAGAAGTCACCTTTCTCATATTTCGCAAAGTGTGCTTCGTACTCAAACAAACCCAGGAAGAAATGGCGGTTTGCTTCTAAGCGAATCGCTTCCATTTTGTCTAAGAAAGACGTGACGGGCTCACCCATATCACGCTTTAGCCACTGAATTTTATCACTGCGGATTGTTTCAATACGCGTTACATCATCATTGCGGCCAATACGTGCGTTCTTCCAATTTTCGGGAATACAGTCACGTAGCTCTATCACTTCCTGCTGTGAAAGAAAATCATCCCAAATGTAATATCCGTCCGTTGCTAACGCATCGATCAGTTTGTTCATTCTCATTATCACTTGTTTGTTTTGGGAGCTTCTATATAGAAAATGCGTGCTACAACGACAAATGGCATTTTTAATCGAAACGACAACCGTTTGGTCAACCAAAGATTTTCATGTAAAAAAGCCGCTCAGAAGAGCGGCTTAATAGACTTCAATGACTGCGTTTCACTTATCGCATTTAAGTCAGTTATCGCGTTTGAAGCGCAATAGAACGAGGTCGGATTGGACGAATTCTTTGAATAACTGGACGTTGTTTTTTCTTAAGCTGGATATGACACATCTCCAACACTAAACCAAACGCCATCGCGAAATACACGTAACCTTTGTTGATGTGAATAGCGAAGCCTTCTGCCATCAACAAACCACCAAGCAATACTAGAAACAGTAGAGCAAGGGTCTTAAAGCCCGGGTAACGCGTCACTAGGTTGTTGATTTTCTCTGCCGTTAACACCATCACAATCGCCGATGAGATGATCGCCGCTACCATGATGGGTACTTCGCTCGTTAAACCAACCGCAGTAATCACCGAGTCCATCGAAAACACCGCATCAACCGCTACGATCTGCAGTAGAACCACTGCCAAGCCAGTACGGACGTGGGTCGAGTGACCGTGTTCGGTGTGTGTTAACCAACTCCACAACTCTTTCAAGCTTTTCGCCAGTAGGAACGCACCACCTGCAATCATAATCAAATCACGACCAGTAAACGCATGAGCGCCAAAGCTGATTAATGGCTGAGTAAGTTGCATGATCCAAGAGATCGAGAACACCAAAACAATACGCGCCATCACCGCAAGGCCAATACCTAGATTGCGGGCAAGTTTACGCTGGTGCAATGGTAATCGTTCACACAGAACGGAGATGAATACGACGTTATCAACGCCTAAGACAACTTCAAGAGCAAACAAGGTCGCGAAGATAGCCCACGCTTCTGGTTGCATGAAAAGTTCTAACATGAGTATGCCTCCTGCGATTGGAAGCCATACAGTGAATTGTTCAGTCGACTAAAGGGGTCGTCCATTAAGTTTATTTAAACCTCTGTTACTTAGGAAATGCGAGTAAATCATCTCCCACGCTTGGGCGCAATCCCTTATTTTGGCCGACTTTCGCCCCCAATAATTCGTCCTCTAAAGGATATTACCACTACCGTCCTCATCAAGGGCCGAGTTGAGCCAAACTATTGCATAGAGCACGAATGGAAGCGCCTATTTTTTCGTGCTTCAGTAATCGTAAAAAAATGTTTCATAATAATATTTTGATATACTGAGAAAAATCACCCGAATTAGCCTGTCGAATGGACTATTTAACACTCTCACGCATTAGCCTTAAGCACCTAACCGTTTTGCACATGCTGCTTACGACACACAGCGTTACTCAAGCAGCAGAACAGTTATGCGTTACGCCATCGAGCGTCAGTAAAACTCTCAGTCAACTGCGGGATATCCTAAAAGATGAGCTTTTCTATCGTGATGGAACTCATTTAGTTCCGACGCCCTTTGCGCTCAATATTGGGCCATCAATCCATGGTATTTTATCGAGCATGAACGGTTTACTCTACCAAGGCTCATTCGATCCTGCACAGTATCAAGGCTGCTTTTCGCTCGCGATGCGTGAAAGTACGTTTGAGATTTTCGCCCCTATATTGCAGTCCCTTTCAACACAAATCGGCGACAGTGCGCAGTTGCATGTCTACGCAAAAGAACAAATGAACTTTGATTCACTGGTCCGTGGCCAAGTCGACTTTATGCTGTTACCGCACGATATTAGTCAGCCCCCAACCAGCAATAAAGACTTGGTTTGGCAGGCCATTTTAGAAGATGAAATGATTTGTTTGATGGGAAATCAAAACTCACTGGTGAACAAGGCGCTTTCCATCAACGCATACTTGAGTGCAAGACATTTAGGCATTCACGACAAAGATTTATCACAACCTTACTTTGAACAAAACTTAACCCAGCATCATGCCAAGAGAAACGTCGCGATGACGGTAGCTGACTTTGGATCGGCTGCAGTGATGTGTCATCATTCCGATTATCTATTTACTTGCTCAAAGCTGTGGGCGAACGCGGCCTTGCAAGCCAAGGGATTAGTTCAAAAGCCTCTCCCCTTTGAATATGGGCAAGTGGCGTATAGTTTGGTTTGGAACAAAGCGAGCTTAAACGATCCCGCTTTGCAGTGGTTGCAACAACAGCTTTTCAACGCAAGCAATACTCTTGTTGGCAAACCTTAATAGGATATCTGATGACGTAAAGGGATCAAACTAGACCTTTCAAACGAATACTTGAGGCATCGTGATTGGACGGGTAACGAAGTGACTTAGCTGAGCATGAAATCGTTCCATTTCTATTTTTGAACATTTCTCCCAATCTAACGCCTCCCCTGTGACACCGTGATGTTGAAAAGCGTTTAGGCGAATCTGTACCGATTCCGGTAATGTTTGCAGATAACGACCTACCGCTTCAGCTTCAATATCCAAATCACTTTTTCCCGGAATATGGAGTAAACGCACTTCGTAGAGCTTGTTTGCTTGAGCAAGATATTGAATGGTTTGAAGTACACGATGGTTATCACGGCCCACCAACCACTGATGTGTCTCTCGCTGCCATGACTTGAGATCAATCATTGCGCCATCCATATATGGCAAGACACGCTCCCATCCAGAAAGCGACAACGATCCATTGCTGTCTATAAAACAAGTGAGATGCTGCAATTCATGGTCTTGCTTTATCCCTTTAAATAACGCAATGATGAAAGGAAGCTGTAAGGTAGATTCCCCACCGGATACTGTTACACCGCTAATAAAAAAACGTTGTTTACGTATCAAATCGAGCATTGCTTCAACAGAATAGTCAGTAATTTTTGGATTAGAGTGATGCTGACATATTTCTATACAACGATCGCAGTGGGTGCACTCCTCTTTTAGCCAAACAACGTTGTTGTTTTCGTTGAACTTCAGCGCACCTGCTGGACACTCCCCAACACAATCACCGCAATGATTACAGTGATTGATCGTGTGGGGATTGTGGCAAGTAATACACTGATAATTACAACCCTGTAAGAAGACAACAAGACGGTTTCCCGGCCCATCAACACAAGAAAAAGGCAGGATACGACTCACCTTTGCTCGTAGATTGTCTGTACGTCTTGTCATCTTATTGTTACCTATCCCCAATTACTTTACGTAAGTCGGTGACATTTCGTGGCTCACCACACGAGGTGAGCGCTCTAGAATACCCGTATTTTTTGCCGCTTCCGCCCCTAAAAACGTCGTGTTTGTACGCGAACCCTCTGAATCGTACTTTGCAATATCCGACAGTTTCACCATATAACCCGTGACGCGGACCAGATCATTGGATGCAACGTTCGCAGTGAACTCACGATAACCAGCATTCAGCGCACCTTTGCACAGGTTAAACATGGCTTCTGGGTTTGATTTTACCGTTTCATCGATGGTCAAAATATCACTGATCCCAGAGCGATAATATTGATGGTGCGCGGCTGTCGCTTGCACGTAAGACACGGGATCAGGCTCAGTACCATAAGGAATACGTACACCTGGAGTGACGTCTAAATCAAGACTGATGCCCCCTTGAGCGTGTAATAACGCTTTACCCTCAAGACCATATTTAACCGGCGTGCTGTCGACCAGTTCAGCAAGTTTCGCAGAAATGGCGTGACCGAGTTCATTCGCGAGATCATCTTGACCGTAACGGCTTTCAATATTCTCTTTTTCAAGTAATACGTTCACCGCTTCCGCCATGCCGTAAATCCCGTACATTGGCGCAAAGCGAGACGCTTCAATGAGGCCCTCTTGGGTTAAGAAGCCTTTAAAAAACTCTGATTTTTCGTGTAAGTGTGAAGCACGCGCATCCATTAGTTCGACCATCAAACCATGGTACTCTGGTAGCACATTCGCAAAAAAGTCATCGCGGTTATCTGCTCGCTTTGCTGCCTCTTTAAGGTTCATACGTACTAACGTGTTCGAGCCACCAGCCAAAGGCAAAGAGTTATAACAACTCACAATACCAAATCGACCACCATCGTAAGCATTTGCATGAATTGGATAATTTGCAATGTGTGGCTTGCTACATTCACAAATATTTTGTGTCGCTTGTTTCAACAAATCATCTGGAGTCACGGCTTCGTCGTACATGAACGTCAAGTTTGGGGCAATTTGCTTGAGTTCTGCATCTACTTTCAAAATCGTACGACAAATGATGTTATCTGATGGGCCGATATTCACGTGCATGAATGCATCTGGCAATGTGCGATCAAGCATGATCCAGAAGTGTTTAAGTTTCTTGTAGATTTGTGCTTCCGTCAGTTCCCCAACATAGGGCATTAAAACATCATCAAGTTGACCGAGGTAAACCGGGATGTTCGTTACTGAAGGCACATGATGATAAATGATGGTCAGCATGTTGATGGCATCATCAAAATCTTCCGCCGGAGATAACTCCAAGTATTCTGAACCTTGAGAAAGAAACTTTGCGTAATCAGGCAAAACATAGCGTGGCTTAAACGGCGCATGCCCCTCAAACATGTCACATATCACGCCTTGCTGCATCGCAGTGCTCACTTCATCAGAGATGGTCATATATGGAATGCTGGCTTCAGCTTCTAAAGCGAGGATGTTGGATTTTTGTTTTGGTGACAAATTGCTGTCAGTAGCAATAGTAAGAAAACGCTGTTGAAGATCAGATAAGCTTTGAATCATCTAGGATATTCCTGAAGAAAATACGACGGTTAACCCTTTGATATCAATTGCTCAAAAGGTTGATGCTGATTTTATGCGTCTTTTGTCTTTTCCACTAATGAATAAAAACAAAAGAGTCATTTCCAATTCAGAAATAACTCTTTTGTTGTTCGTGCGATTCATCAATAGCGAAGTGTGGATATCAGGGATAATGCTAGCGATTAGCGATTAGCGATTAGCGATTAGCGATTAGCGATTAGCGATTAGCGATTAGCCTAGCTTCGACTCGTTGCGGATAACATCACACCCGCACTAATAAACACTCCGCCAGTTAGACGATTAAATAACTTAGCGCGACCTTTTACAAACAGCCAGTTTGACGTTTTCACCCCGAGCAATCCGTAAAAAACAAGCCAAGTTAATTCAAAAACAACAAAAGTGCTCGCAAAAACAATGTACTGGGTAAACAATGGCGCGGATGGGTCAATGAACTGGGGAAATAACGCGGTAAAAAAGACGATCGCTTTAGGGTTGCTTGAGCCCACGATAAAGCCACTGGCAAAGGCACTCAAATAGCCTGATGTAGGCTGCTCTGCATTCCCTTTTGTAAAATCGGTTTGTTTTGAACGTAGTGCTTGAACGCCAAGCCAAATCAGATAGGCCGCACCACACCATTTAATGATATTGAATACCAGTTCAGAAGAGGCAATCACAACTCCAAGCCCCGTAAAAGACAATGTCAGAATCGTTGTAATCGCAGTTAAACTACCCAGCGCGGTAAAAAACGCAGATCGAAAACCACTACTGACGCCTTTGCTTAAACAAAGCAGAGAGCTAGGCCCTGGAGAGGCAGTAAGGACCAATATCGCAAGGGTATAATAAATCCAAGTATCAAGTTGCATCAGGCTTTCCTTATCCAATGTGATGAATGTTAGAAGCAAAGTATTTCCATCCATGAAATACTTACTATACCCGAGTTAACACAAAATACTTGGGCATAACTATGCAAACAACATACTGTCTATATGCAATCATGTAAAGCGATCAATATTCACTCTTGTTTAACATGAACACTTATATTTGGGTGCTCTTTCATTAAAAATGCCTTTCATTGCAAAAGGTGTGTGAGCAAAGTCGAGTCACCCACTTAATCGTAGAAAGGTTTTGGATCCACCTCGAGTGACACAGGAGAAACCGCTTTTTCTATTTTGAGCGTACTGTGTTTTAGATCCACCATGCTGACTTCAACATAACGTTTATATTTACGAGAATAAAAACACTTTACGATAGGCTTAAGTGGTAGCGAAGTGTTTGATGTCCACACAATCCCCACTCGACCATCGCTTAGTTCCACAATCGAGCCGACAGGATATATTCCAATGCAGTTAATGAACTTATAAACGAGATCAGCATCGAGATGGAATGGCGTCAAACTCAACAAGATTTTAAATGCTTCTGCAGAGCTCATTCCCTTTTTATAAACGCGTTCAGACGTTAGCGCATCATAGATATCAACAACACAGCTCATTCTCCCGTGTAGTGGGATCTGATCACCGGACAACCCCAATGGATAACCCTTACCATCGAGTTTTTCGTGATGCATTAAACACACGTCACGACTTACATCACTTAACCCTTTCACACCAAGAATGATGCGTTTCGCATACACTTGATGCAGTTTCATGTGCTCGAACTCTTCAGGAGTCAAGCGGGCAGGCTTTTGCAAAACATCATCATCGACTTTAATTTTGCCAATATCGTGAATAATGCCCCCAATTGCCAACTGTTTAAGTACATCTTTATTTAACCCTAGATGCTTGCCAAACGTCACCAACAAACATGCCACATTCACTGAATGCTCAAGCAAGTAAGAGTCTTTTTTACGCAATGCAGACACGCACTGCAGCGCATCAGAGTCAATAAAAACACTCTCGATCATGTCATCTGCCCATGACTCAATCTCATCGACTTCGAGTACTTTCCCCTCAAACGTTTGGTTAAGTAGTTTCTGGGCTAGGCCTTTCGCTTCAGCAATCAGTTTTTTAGCACGTTTATGCTGTACTTCACGAGAACGAAATGAGCGGGGAATCTTTGGTATTGTCGTTAACTCACCAGCTTCAACCGTAATGTTGTGAGGCTCTTCGACGGGCTTAATAATGCATTCTTTTGCCGAGAGTTTCTGGTCAACCCATACGTATTTGACGCCACTATCTTGGAGTTTTTTTATACCTAGTTCACTCGAAACACGCCCGGCATTGGCTAAATTAATTCGTTTACTTTGCTCAATAGCGGTGACGAACATTCCTATGCCCAGATCTGCAATAGCTATTTTTATCGAATCTTCTTGTCGGTATTGCATATCGGTATATTCATTAACTGCTTATAGAATTGTGTAGGATTATATGAGATCAGCTCATCCAGCGTTAGAAAAAACTGACATTAATGCGCGTTCTATCAACCAAAGAGCAACATTTATGCTACTAACCCTTTATATTGCCTTGAGTTTTGAGCGATATTTCATCAGCACGTCAACTCTTTTATCATTTTGCGGCGCGCATCAATAATACGGAATCATAAACGGCTGATACTAAGAACCAAGTTATGGGAAAATTGACAATTAGAGCAATAACTCTATTTTACAACGCCTAATGCGCATGAGAAACTTGTCGAATTCACACTTTAACTTTCTTTACTGAGTGGACATCAAAACATGCCTTTAGACTTTTATCAGGCTTTGATTTTCGTTGCCACTCTTGATGGGCTGCGGAGGAATTATCTTGTCTACCGAGGCTGAACGACCAATTTCTGACCACGACCGTGAATTTCTTCAAATTGTTGAAGAAAAATTCATCCACATCTTTGATGTTTTTAGTGAAGGACTCTTCTATATGGATGAGTTCGGCACGATGGTCTTTTACAATCAATCTTTTTATAAGCAGTTCGGCATTGATGCGGGACGAATAACCTTAGATCAATGGCTTGCTTTGGTTCATCCATTAGATAGAGCATTACTATCCCAGCGTGTTGACCAACACATTAGTAGCAAAAACACAAAAGTCACCACAACCTATCGCTTGCGAAAACCTAATGGCCAATACATTTGGGTTGAGGGCACGGCGTTAACTAAAGAGAGCCAATTAGGGCTTTATATGGTTGGCAGTCATCGTGATATCTCAGATAAAAAGTTGATGGAAAGTTACATCCACCAGGTAGCTTTTCATGACAACGCCTCGGGTATGGCCAATCGCGCCCACTTGCTATTTGACCTCAATAGCATTACCAATAAAGACCCGCAACGTTCTTCCATCTTCTACATCCAAATTGAAGAAATCCGCTCTTACTTAAACCAATATGGCAGTAAAATTGTTGACGGTTTGGTCGAAAAACTGATTCGCACCGTCAGTACTCTCCCGTCAAAAGACAGCTCAATTTATCGCGTCCATGACGATGCTTTTGTTGTTCTCGTTCCAAACGAGTGCAATCTCGATGTGCTCCAACAATACGCGAAAACCATCAAAAGCAACTATCATGAAGCCGTTGTCGAAGACGGTATTTCTCTCGGTAGCAACATCAGTATTGGCTTATATCCTTGCTTTTCCACTGAACATCCCGCCGAAGAGATTTTGCGCAAGGTGGCACGCACATGCCAATACGCCAGTGAGAAAAATAAAGACCGGATCGCCATTTATAACCAAAAAACACAATTAGCCGTCGACCGTTACTTTTTTATAGAGCAAGGTCTAAAAACAGCATTGCAAGAAAAAACGCTAAGTGTGAAGTTCCAACCCATTATCGATGCCACGACACGACAAGTAGTGAGTTTTGAATCACTTGTGCGTTGGCGCAGCAAAGAATTTGGAGAAATCTTTCCAGACGAGTTCATTCCGGTTGCAGAAAACAAAGGCCTAATTATAGAGCTTGGCTATCAAGTTTTTGCTAAGGCATGTCACTTTATTAAACGCTATCGAGAAAAGCATCACAACCAAGTTCGAGTCAATGTTAACGTCTCAGTGCTGCAATTGTTGAACAGTGAATTCCCAGCCAAAATCAAAACCATCGCTGACGATGCTGGTATTCATCCTGAAGCCATTGTGTTGGAACTGACTGAAACATTCATTCTCGATAACAATCAAGCGGCAATTGCACCCCTCAACACGCTAAGTGAGCTTGGGTTTGCGCTCTCACTGGATGATTTTGGTGCAGGTTATAGCTCTCTCAACTGCTTCTTTGATTTACCAATGACACAAATCAAAATCGATAAATCAATGGCTTGGAAGACACTGACTAATAATTCGTCTCAAGCATACCTGCAGTTCTTAATCTCGATTTGCAGAGAGCAGAATATAGAAGTGGTTATTGAGGGTATTGAAGACGCCAAGATGTGTGATTTTTTCACAGAATTAGGCGTAGATTATCTGCAAGGCTATTGGTATTCAAAGCCCCTCTCTGTCGCGAGTGCAAGTCACTATACGTTGAATCAGCAATAAGACTTTGAATCAGTAATAAGACGTTAAATCAGTAAGACGTTGAAATTCTGATTGGCAATAAACGCAACCCGACTGATGCTACCCCTGAGCAGTACTATCTTTGCTCAGGGATATGCCTGTCATTTTACTTCGACCTTTTTACTTATACCTGTTTATCGCAATCTTTCTAATACCACGGCTTGATCTAAGTATTCATGGTATTCGGTATAATCTAATCCCATATCGAAAATATATTTCGTTACCAGGTTTCTTACACACTCGACCAATTGTTCAGCTTGCCATGGTTTTTCAAAATAACGGTCAATACCTGCCGAATTAATTGCGTTTATGGTATCCGTATGTGTCGCCTGCCCAGTCAGCAGCACTTTGCGAGTACGGATAAAACGGCTGTCTTGGGAAACTTCAGTTAACAACTCAACGCCTGTTTTCCCTGGCATGACGTGATCTGAAATAATCAGTGCAATCATTTCACCATCTGCATCTAACTCTTCCATCAGTTCGAGCACTTCATCGGCAGACTCGCAATCTTCGATATTGATCCATGGGCTCAATGACTGTAAGTCTTGCAGAACGGCACTTAACACCTCTCGCTGATCATCAACGCAAATTAAATTAAGCTTGTCCATGTTCATCCTCTACCGGTAATTTAATTCTAAATATGGTTTTTTTGCTGTCACTTTTCACCGCTATCGAGCCGTTATACCCCGCCACGATGCGCTTTACGATCGACAACCCTAGCCCTAAGCCAAATGACAGTCCCCCTTTTTTGGTGGTGAAATTTGGCTGAAATATCTTTCGGCGCGTCGCTTCATCAATCTCTGGGCCATTATTTGCTAGAGTCACCAGAATTTTGCTTTTACTGACCCGTGTTTGTATTTCAATGACTGGCGAGTCGGTTTCTCTCATTGCATCACAAGCGTTCTTCAAAATGTTCACCCAGATCTGCACCAACTCCGTTTGCGACCCCATAAACAAAGGCAACTCAGCAGGGCTAAAGCGCACACTCACCCGCCTTAAATCGCTTTGCAATAAAGCCAACGCTTGATTAATGGAGTCATTTACCCTTAACCCATCTTCCTTATCAATATCAGTTCGTCCAAGTTGCTTAACCGATTTCACAATGCCTACGGTATGTTTTGATGCAATTCGCAAGTCGTGTAAATCTCGCCCCATTTGCCAATAGCGGATGGCCTCTTCGGGCTTCTTTAACCAATGTTCATTGAGGTAGTCCGTCGGTACTGCTCGGGCCAATTCACGAGCAATGTCTTTCGGCAATCCGTAATATTTTTCGAAATGTCGGCCTCGTTTTCGTGCCTCACTAGAAGACACTTTCTGCCCTTGCATTAAACCGAAATCAAAAAACTGACTGGCTTCTGGATGCACTTCTTCCAACAATTCCATGATGACTGATTCTAAGCGCTCTGATTTACTGCTGACGACACCAATTGCATTATTAAGCTCGTGTGCAATGCCCGCCGCCAGTTGCCCAAGTGTTGTCATCTGCTCTGCGGTATGCAGCTTTTGAAGCGCTTTCTCTTTACCGAGCGCTTCTTGCATCGCTCGACGCTGACGGCGTGACAATTCATTAACCATCACAGGCATAAATTGCGCGGTCAATGGGCCATATTTACTCGCTTGCACCGCAGGCGTATTGCGTTCGATCCAAGCTAACTCAACATCTGTTTGTGCAACCACGGTAGACGAGGCCGTCCAAGTCCCTGAGAAAAAGCTGTGTACACCAATAAACGCCCCTTGTGATGCAGCAAATACTTGAGTCTGTTTTTTCCCATCCTCGGAGTAATACCCTGCAAGCTCGCCAGATAGTACGTAATAAAGTCGTTCGTTATCGCCATCTTGCTCAATCAAAATAGAGCCCTCCGCCACAGTAATGCGGCGCTCTATTTGACTGAAATAACGCTCGACTAGCGCATCTAATTTACTTTCGTACATTGCTTATCCAATGTGACCAACCGTATGAAGTATCCATACCATCAAGAAACTGAGTAAGACCCCCACAACACCTAACACTACCCCAACTTTCGCCATTTGATTACTCTGCACATTCCCTGTCGCGTGTGCTAGCGCATTCGGTGGCGTACTGATCGGCAAAGACATACCTAACGATGCAGCAAAGGTCACGACTAGGATCAAGGTTACCTCTCCCCCCAATGGAGTGAGGGAAGCCATTGATGTGCCGAGCGCAGCCATAATTGGCATTAGTAAGTTAGCGGTTGCGGTATGGGACATAAAATTGGCCATAACTAAACATAAGAACGCCGCACCAAATAACACCACATAAGGAGAAAACTCATCAAAGGGAATGCTGTGGACCACTAAACTTGCTAGGCCCGTTTTATCAAGCGCAAGACCCAGGGCAATACCCCCAGATACAAGCCAAAGCACGTCCCACGATATCTTCTTCAAGTCTTCTTTATTGATGATGCCCGTTAAGGAAAAGACGGCAACGGGAATCAATGCCACCGTATAGGAATTCATGCCATGTGCCGATCCCATTAACCAGAGCAAAATCGTACCAGCAAACGTGATATAGACGATCATGGCTTTCGGCGTTTTTAAGAATTTGCTCTTGATGTTCAAATTGATGGTCGTTTGCTCTGCTTTATATAAAAAGCTAATCAAGAACCAAGCTAATGTCATCATCACCACAACAAACGGCACGCCAAACACCATCCATTCACCAAAAGTAATCAAGTTGTCACCAACTAAATATTTCAACGCGATAGCATTTGGCGGGGTTCCGATTGGCGTGCCAATCCCGCCAATATTAGCCGCGACCGGAATGCATAATGCAAACGCGATTCTACCTGGGTCTTTGGGCCCAAATACTGCAATAACGGGCGTTAGGATGGATAGCATCATCGCGGTTGTCGCCGTATTTGACATAAACATGGAAAATATCGCCGTGATAAGCATTAAACCTAACATCACGTACTTCGGGTTTTGACCAAATGGTTTTAGCAATACGCGTGCTAAGTTCACATCCAAACGATATTTGGTCGCGGCCATTGCAAGGAAGAAACCACCAAGAAAGAGCATGATGATTGGGCTTGCAAACGTCGCCATGATCTCGTTGTATTGCAGGAGTTCCCCAAAGTGAGGTTGGCCCTCGTCAAGCCGAAAAAGAATAATGCTCTTATTAGAAACGAGTAATAATTCAAGCACAATGATCACGACAGAGGTGGCGTAAATGGGAATAGGTTCAAATACCCAACAAAGTGCGGCAAGCAAAAATATTGCAATCACTCGCTGTTGAATGATCGTTATTCCATCAAATGGAAACGCTGATAACGGCATCAGCAATACGAACAAGGGAATGATCGTTGGGATAATGTATTTGAGATAAGGGCGCATAGTACTACTTCTCTTCCTGAGCTTCTCTTCCTGAGACAGTTGGCCACGATATAACAAGCGTAAGGTGCCACGAAATTAAAGAGCGATTCCTTTTGGCTTCCTTTCGCCACTCCAAACGGAAATTATGCGCGCGCTTTTAATTTTAAATTCTAGGACTAGATCAATGAATGGTTATTCAAATTAAAAAAGTTGATGTATCTGTGTAGAAGCTCACTAATTAGACGTTGATTCTCTCCCTGGATTTAAGTACGCAGTACGACACCTCTAAACATAAAAACAGTGAGATGCGATAATCATGAACTTTGCTCACGCCAAGAAGTAAAAAACATGAGAACCAAGCACTGTGTCGTGACTTTAGTCGACAGAATGACTGGCTACTCTTTTATTGGGCAAATGGACGACAGAACAAGCGAGTCGCTCAACGTAAGAATGAGCAAAATCATGACCCGCTCTGACTTACCTTTTAAGACGATAACTGCGGATAACGGCACTGAATTCCATGGTTATACACAACTAGAAAAACATCATAACCGTCTGTTTTACTTTGCAAACCCATACCACTCATGGGAGCGAGGAAGTAATGACAACACCAATGGCTTAATACGACAATACTTACCAAAACGAACTTCTATATCACACGTGACACAGAAGCTCTGTAATGAAATTGCACACAAATTAAATACGCGCCCACGAAAAAGACTTGGGTATGGTACACCAACGAAGTATATTCATGCGCTTCTATAGATAGTGTCGCACTTTAAACTTGATACTAAGTGCCTATACTTCTGACTTTCTCAAGTTTATTTTTCATAAACTCAGGTAGTTCACCTGTAAAGTACTCATAGATTAATGGGTTATGGCTACAGAATAACCCAACAAACTCAGCCCAATCACCAATGGGAAGCATATCGTTTATTTTGAATAACTTATGATACTTTCCTTTAACTTGATTCTCTGCATTTCTAATATTGGTAAAAAAGCAATCACGAACTTGGAAGTACTCTTGCGTATCAAATAATTGTATTGCACCGTCAAAATGAGTGAATACATTTTTATTTAAGTCAAACTCCGCATGTAAGTACTTTGCTGGATGCAGTTTTCCTACACCAGTTTCAACAACCATTGTTTCCTCGCGGAACTCAATTAGTTGACAGTTTTTTTTGTTCCCATTAGTGTCCCACTTAACCTCAATCGAATAAGCATCATTAAACACAAATAACCTTTGTGCAGTATTGATATCCAATGGCACAACATGCCTTGTGACACCGTCGCTGATAGAGGCTATGTCATCCGAAAATTTAGGTCCAAACCAATAATCTTTCTCAAAAAATATCGATTTATCATTAGGGAGTCGAACCCTATCTAAGTCCAATGCTATATAGCATTTGGATGATTCATTACCGTAAAACCAGAACTCTTTTAAAAAACCTGAGTCCCAGTTAGAGTCTGGGTGGAAACCTCTACGATACAAAGGTGAGGCTAGAATTGTGAACTTAGAGCCAAATAAATAACCCACATGACGAAAAGAATACAAACCTTGACTTCTCATTAAGTCGAAGTCGATTAAACCATCCTTATCAACTATCAGTTCAGGGTAAAGGCGTTGAACTATACCCTGTGAGTTTGCTGTTAGCCCCACTCTATATGAGTAACTGAAATTTTCTTGAACTAAATTTACGCCCAAGGCTTTACAATACTTAATAAAATCATCTATTTCTTCTTGCTTGGATTCCAATATTCTTTTCATTTCAAGCTCGTCATCAAGCCGCATTTGTTCTAAATCCATTGGAATTTACCTCGTGTTCTAGGCACATAACGCCCGCTTAAGTGGTGAGCAACGCAATACGATGTTTCCGCATTCCACCTAAATCACTAAAATCAACGCATGATAAAAGTGCCACGCGTTGCGAATCCGTCTTGAAGCGTTTGTTATGTGTATTGGCTTAAGTGATTCTCTATAAATTCGATATCAGCTCGATAAAAATCACCAAGTGGAATAGCACTTGGCTCAAGCCAAAAGAAAGTTTGCTGCCTAACTTCATCAATCATCTGAGGCTCAGTATCATTACCCGCACGTAAAACAACATAATGAATTTCACCACCAAAATCATTTTTAGCTTGATGACTACCGAGTCGCTTTAAACCTTGCAGTCCCGTTTCTTCCCACAGCTCTCTAACTGCTGCTTGATTACCTGACTCACCAGGGTCAATAGAACCGCCTGGGAATTCAAATACCATTCCTTGCCCTCGCCTGAAGCGCTTTTGGATAAGAACTTTTCCATCTCTTACGACCACGCCCATCGCAATATTTTTCATGTGAACTTTCCTTGTTCTTCTAAATACACATAACGCCCTGTTAAGGTGTGAGCAACGCAATACAAGAGCCGCCGCATACCACCTTAAACACTAAACGCAACGCATAGTAAAAATGCCACGCGTTGCGAATCACTCTTAAACAGTTTGTTAGTTGTTTGGCTCACAGAAAGTGCAATAACAAACGTCCAATAGAGTTAACCAAATCTCGACTATAGATAGCTAACCATTTATTAGCATCATGATCAAAGTGTGAATCACTAAAGCTGTTTCTAGAGTTTGCAATTGCACTGGTAAGTGTAGAAATACTTGTCACCATTTGAACTGGATAACTACCTACTGCTGAGAGCTTTGAATCAATGTCTGTGCGAACCAACTTGGACAACGGTATTAAGTCAGTGACATTGCTGCTAGCTGGAACATGTTTCTGAACATAGGATTTATACAACCCCTCCAGACACGTATATGCCAAAGTCATTGCATTGTTGTAGTTTGCCGTATCTATTGCATTGTCAATTTTAGACAGTGTCGAATTGAGTTTATCAGAACTCCACTGATGGTTTGGAATAGTAGCCTTGGGAACAGGGTTACCGTTACCAAACATATATGATCGAAGATCTTGAGCTTCAGTTGGACAATGTGGCTCGACAATATCTATAAAGGTACGAAATACTTCGAATCGTGTTGATTCATCGAGATTTTTGAGAATGTCCCAGTAAAAATCTCGACGAGTCGTACTCTGTTTCAGCCTGTTTCGTTCTTCAATGTAGAGCGAATAACCTGGCAAGCCAAGGTCAAACTGTTGAACGACCTTAATGAAGGCTGACCCGCTGTGGTAAGCGGGTGAACCTGTTTTATCCAACATACTGAACAAACGACTATAAGCAGATATCCACCGCATTCAATACTTCCTCTTAAAACAACTAACGCCCTGTTAAGGGGTGAGCAACGCAATGCCGATGCCGCCGCATACCGCCTTAAACACTAAAACCAACGCATAGTAAAAATGCCACGCGTTGCGAATCCCTCTTGAACAGTTTGTTATGTGCGTGCTAATTGAGGTACTTTTGCCAATGTTGCTGCCCTTTCAAAACTACTCTGTAATCTTCGTAGTCCAATGAACTGTAAAGCTTTTTAGCTGAAACATTATCATCACCGACCTCTAATGTGATTTTGAGGTAATCATTATCACGACAATACTGTTCGATACCATTCAGTTGTGCCTTGCCAACACCTTTACCACGAAAGTTGTCCAACACCATAAAGTCATGAATATTCATCACTCTTTGCGCACGATAAGTTGAGAACGATTCAAAGCAAACCGCAAAACCAGCAGGCTTATTGTCGACAAAACTGATAAATCCGTGGAAATAAGGCAACGCAAATAGCTGAGCAATTACTGAGAGGTCTAGTTCAACTGAGAATCCAGATAGATACTCTCTAAACAAAGTCTCGAATATACTCTTGTCCTCAATGCTTTCTGTTTCGATAAGCCTGATTGTGATTTCCATATTCATTTCCACCAAAGCACATAACGCCCTGTTAAGGTGTGAGCAACGCAATACCGAAGCCACCGCATGCCACCTTAATCAATTAAACCAACGCATAGTAAAAATGCCACGCGTTGCGAATCACTCTTAAACAGTTTGTTAGGCAACTGATGCCCACCGCTGTACCCATTTGCCGTAATCAAAAGAATCCGTAGATGACGAAACAATCGAGACTAGCTCAACAATTTGTGAGTCGAGATCTTTCATCACGTCAGCAGTTACGATAACAAATGCCATAGAGCCCTCGCCATAACCGTTTTGATTTGCCGCTTGATAATGGGCTTCATAACGTTCAGATACATACTTGTCTAAATATTCTGCGTGAGTTGTATTTCCAAAATGCTCAATTGGGAAGTTAGCAGCTAACTGTAACCAAGTGTCTTCATAGAAAGACATCACTTCACTATTTCCACCTCGCATTTCACTTGTAATACCAGTATCCCATTGTTTTCTGGCAGACGCGTACACACTAGATTTAAGCTCAATCAACTGGTTAATAAAGTGAAGTTGGCTAGGTTTTAGCTGCTCCTCGATCACGAAGTCTTGCTTCTTTTTCTTTACATAAAAAGAGGTTATCAATGCAATTAAAGACACAAGCGCCCCAATCAGTACAATAATTGGTTCAAAGTTCCCATCGGGCTCAAATATCCAAAATACGGCTAAAACGCAAATAATTGCGACAAGCAATAGCTCAAGCACTAATCTTTTACTACCTTTCAAATACCTACCTCGAAAAAGTTGCCTAACGCCCTGTTAAGGTGTGAGCAACGCAATACCGATGCCACTGCATACCACCTTAAACACTAAACGCAACGCATAGTAAAAATGCCACGCGTTGCGAATCACTCTTAAACAGTTTGTTATGTGTTTAACATTTTAAGAGTTTCTTTCACCTCTTCCGACAACTCTCGAACACACTTAGCAAAAAGATATTCTGCATCTTCTGAAACCAGATTGTCATTTGGTAAAAGGGTCGGTTCAATTTTACCATCGAACAATGGGTACAAATTGTGAACTACGTAATTGCGACGTTCCAATATGTAACCCAACAAAAAAAACGACGTCTTTATTCACAAGTTGGTGTTCTTTGCAGCAACCGATTAAAGGACCTAATGTCGGTTTATCTAACTTGATTCTAACTTTAACCTCTGAGGCAATAATTATTTCTTTCAATCTAGATTCAAGTTTTGAAACCAATAAAGTTAAACGCCCCATATACAAACAAAATTCATCACTCTCAATCAAGTGCTCATAAAACTCATGATTCATATACTGAACTCAAATTAAACACATAACGCCCAATTAAGGTGTGAGCCACGCTACCACGACATTAAAATTGGACGCCGTAAACACTGAACTTGACCCAAACCAAAAATGCCAAGCGTGGGGAATCGCTCTTAAATTGTTTGTTATGTTGCCGTTCCAAAGAGCTGATGTAGAGACTCTATCGGATACTTCCACTCCAAAGTTCTTTGTGGCGTTCGATTTATACGCAACATTGCATCAGTGAAATCACAATGCTTTAACCCACCATCCATGTAAATAAAGTGCTCATAGCCACCCAAAACATCGTTCATGTTACCTAGCAACTTTTTACTTGCTGTCTTAGTAAAAAGTACATTTTCTGGTGCTTTCTCATAAGCTTCGATAATTTCAGTGGGAAAGCCCTCTAGCTCAAGTAATTGCAAGACACCATTTTTAAAGATTTTTCCAATGTCTTTTGCATGCTCTTTTCGATAACCTACCAATATAAACGACATTAAGGTTTGCTCTTCCATGAAAACCAGACACTTTCTACGGTCTGCTGTAAAAAGGTTTACATACCAATTACCTATGGTGAAGTTTTCATCTTGAACTTCAGTTAGGTCTGCTGGTTTCAAGCCTAATGCGTCTTGTACTTTCTTTGTACATCGCAACTGGTACATAAGCGCAATATCCTGATTTATAGTTAATTTTAGCTACGATAATGTGTGCTAGAGCCGATTGCAACATAACGCCCTGCTAAGGGGTGAGCAACGCAATACCGAAACCACCGCAAACCACCTTAATCACTAAAATCAACGCATAGTGAAAATGCCACGCGTTGCGAATCCCTCTTGAGCAGTTTGTTAGGCATTTGCCTGAGTGAGCCTCGACCATTCTTGCTTTGTACCCACTGCAAACAAACTACCTATTAACAAACAGATACCTGAACTTGTCAGCCAAAAAGTTAAGGTATTATCTGGAAAGCTTGGCATTAGTACTGGGAATGAAAATGCTCTGAGGATAAAAACACTTGTTATCACTACTAAAATGGAACGCGTAAATGGAAGTTTCTTTATTACGCCCGCCCCAGCTAACGCAAAAATACCCCAAAAACACAAAATTGCTGCTATTGTGAGCGTGACCAGTGTAGGGTACCAAAGCCCTTGCTCCGCCATTTGTGCCATCGCTTCTCCGGCCCCAAACATTCGATACCAGTCAGCTCCAAACACAATACATCCCAAATGAGCTAATGCTGCCAAAAAGCAACACGCTGAAGATGCTATGAGGTATTTGTTCTCTCGACGATTCATCCATCCTCCTTGATGCCTAACGCCCAATTAAGGTGTGAAGCACGCGACCACGACACTAAATTTGACCACCGTAAACACTAAACTTAACCCAAACCAAAAATGCCAAGCGTGCTGAATCACTCTTAAATTGTTTGTTATATCCGTGCTTGAGATGCCAGTGAATTTACTATTTCCTTTGCTTCAACCGGCACAAGATCTAACTTACTTAGATCATTAAGCTTTACCCAAGTAAGCTCATAGCGGTTACTGCTGCTTTGAGTTTGACGCTCTGGGCTATGCAATGACAATTTAGGCTCAAAAAACTGAACATTTACGAGATAGAAATGCTCCTTTCGTCCACGGTTAACGACTGAAAATATTTCTTGATAGTTGTCGATTCGCAGACTGGTTTCTTCAAAAACCTCTCGTACGATTGCTTGCTCAAGTAGTTCTTCTGGCTCTACTCCACCACCGGGAAAAACCCAGTAATTTCGTCCCTCTTTAAAGCGTTTAATGAGGAGAATTTCTGCGTTCTTGCGATTAAGTATTAGAGCACTAACTCTTTGTTTCTGCATTATCTGCTCCAAGGATATAACGCCTTGCTAAGGTGTGAGTAACGCAATACAAAAGCTACCGCACAGCGCCTTAATCACCATAAGCCACCGCAAAGTAAAAATGCCACGCGTTACGAATCACTCTTAAGCAATTTGTTAGTACACTTGGATTCAAGTACGAAGTGCGACACCTCTGAACATAAAAACAGTGAGATGCGATAATCATGAAGTTTGCTCCCGCCAAGAAGTAAAAAACATGAAATACACGCACCTCACTGAGAACGAAAGGTATATGATTTCTGCGCTCAGAAAGCAAGGAATTAGTACCGCTAAAATAGCTAAACAACTGGGGCGTCACAAAGCCACTATCTATCGAGAAATTGAACGCAACTCCCGATACAACAGACACTTTAAAAGGTACTCCTATCAGGCATGGAGAGCCCAACAAATGGCTCGCAACCAGCTGAGCCAATCGCGGAGAAATAAGCGTTACAGCGAAATCGACTTCAGGTTACCTGAGGCCTTGCTACGACTGGATTGGAGCCCTGACCAAATCGTCGGATACCTAAGGGTAAGAGGCTATCCAACAATGAGTCACGAGCTCATTTATCAGCATATTTGGAACGACAAAACTCTCGGTGGAACCCTATGGAAACACCTACGCCAATCAACTAAGAAAAGGCGTAAAAGGTATAACTCAAAAGACAGCCGAGGTCGGCTGGCAGCAAAGCGTCATATTACCGAAAGACCAGCAAAAGCTGAGCATCGAAAAGAGCCTGGTCACTGGGAAATTGATACCGTCGTTGGCCGCGGAACCAAGCACTGTATCGTGACTTTAGTCGACAGAATGACTGGCTACACTTTTATCGGGCAAATGGACGATAGAACAAGCGAGTCGCTCAACGTAAGAATGAGCAAAATCATGACCCGCTCTGACTTACCTTTTAAGACGATAACTGCGGATAACGGCACTGAATTTCATGGTTACGCACAACTAGAAAAACATCATAACTGTCTGTTTTACTTTGCAAATCCATACCACTCATGGGAACGAGGCACTAATGAAAACACCAATGGCTTGATACGACAATACTTACCAAAACGAACTTCTATGTCACACGTGACACAGAAGCTCTGTAATGAAATTGCACACAAATTAAATACGCGCCCACGCAAAAGACTTGGGTATAGGACACCAACGGAGTATATTCATGCGCATCTGTAGAAAGTGTCGCACTTCAAACTTGATACTAAGCCTTGGTGTCTCGCTTTTCTACCGCACTTTTTGCGCCCTCAGGTAAGAAGGCAAAAAGTTCCGCGACCTGCTTAGGTTGCGTAATTTGATTATCAACAATCATATTGATCAGATTGAATAAAGCTGTCACAACTTGCGGGTGGTCTTCTAGCGATATTTCGCCAGGATGTACAGCGTTATTGCCCACAACTCTAACAACATCGAGCGCTTGCTGGATTTTTACGGGTAACCCATTTTTCACCAACTCCGCAATATCATCATTAATGTTCTTTCCTTTTCCACCAAGCTCTTTACAGAGTTTTTGAATACATAGACGCAATAGAGCTGCAGCGCCACGAGGAGATTTATCCGCAATTTCTCTAGCCTCTTGATAATCCTTACGACAAGATTCAGGCAAGTCTTCACTAGGAAGCGGAGCTGAAACGATAATAGGGTCAACCATGCGACTCTCACCATCTGAAACACGCCAAATTGAAAACTGTTTGCATTTATGACAAGAAGCACGCTTTAAAGGCAATGAATCATAGTGATTTCTAAGCCACTCCCAACCCATAGCTGAATAAGCACCGCAATGCGGACATGTAAAACCTTTTTTATCTAGAAAAGGTTGTTCGTAATGACTACTCATTTAATATCTCCAAAAAAGGCATAACGCCCTGTTAAGGTGTGAGCAACGCAATACCGAAGCTCCCGCATACCACCTTAAACATTAAACGCAACGCATAGTAAAAATGCCACGCGTTGCGAATCACTCTTAAACAGATTGTTAGCTTATAACTCGCAGACTCCACGATCTTAAATAATCATGATCTTGAAGACACACTGTCGATTGTTTTTTATCAATAATCTCACCGTCTAAAAAAGGAGGAATTGAAACTATTGCCTGAAAGTTCTCGTTTTCTAAAGCATTAAGAAGTGATCTAAAGCTAACTTTATCAAAGTTCACCGCAAGCCCCTCAACCAATAGTAGGGTTAATCGCTGTTTTGCTATTTCCCGAGCTTTTGTAATTTGTAAGTCCAAGATTAGTTTTGCGCGTTCACTTGTAGATAGTTGCTCGAAGGAAGCAAATCTATCTAGAGATGAGTTCTTACGCTTAAAATATAGTTCATAAAATGGCTCTTCATTCAGTTTCAGTCGAGGCTTGGTCACATAAGTATCATTTTCGTAATCCCAATCATCCTCGTCCTCAACAACTCCGGGCTCAAACTTTATTTCGCCGGGTATAAGTGTTTTAGTACCAATAGAACACAGCGACATGAGTGCTGCTTTGTCAACATTTAACACTCTTTGCATAACGTCTATATGATCTTCATGTTCATGCGCACGGAGATCACCTACATCACAATATATTACCTCTAAGTCCCCTGGAGGTAACAAGCATTCAACCCCATTTTCTAGTCTCTTAAAGTCACCGTTCACTATACTTAATGTCAAGTTTTTATTAAAAGAGTCTACGGTCGAGTATTTTACGTTTGTTTCAAAAATTGAATTCTGATTCCCGGAAAAACGTTCGGCGTACTTAGCATTAGATATAGATGCTGCAAACTCGAGTAAAGCCGTTTTACCAACTCCATTTTTACCCCAAATTAAGCTCCATCTAGATAGTTCAATATTCGGAGAGATCCCTTTGTCAGAAGCAAATTTATCTATTGCTATTGATTCAATCCAGCCTAGAGGAGATGGTGTATCATTCATTAATTTTCTTGTTCGCGCTTCAATTAATTCTTTCCATGCGAATAACGTACTAGCCGGATAATCTCTACCATTTTTTTTATCTATCAATGCTGCGTGATACTGACAGCACCATAATCCATTCTTCTCGCTGCTAATGAAATCCGCGTCTTTACCGCCCCAACCTCTAGGACCATTTTCTGAAGCACTATATATATGACAAGCTACGCCCATATTTACAGCACCATCTAGATCATAAAATGGTCCCATTGTAGGGTTCGAACATCGAGGTACCGAACACCTAGCACCTGCTTGCTTGTACAATATTTCAGGAACTTGAGGTTTAAAATCTATTCTTGTTTTTATTTTACTCAATTGTATCTCCGTAGAGTTGTAAGCTAACGCCCAATTAAGGTGTGAGGCACGCAATACCGATGCTTCCGCATAACACATTAACCATTAAACCTAACGCATAGTAAAAATGCCACGCGTGCGGAATCACTCTTGAATTGTTTGTTATAGCGTGGTGTCTAAAGTAGTAATGATTCGATTTTTTTCTTGGCAAAACCTTCTACCAACTGCTTACTTATATTTGTAAGTGACGAAAAACTAACCTCTTTAAACTCTGATTTTAGAGTATTCCAAACATCCTCACTTCGTACATTATCAATAAACTCATGACCACTCCAAGTTACTCGATAGATCCGGACATAATCAGGAATTGAAAGATTTCCTCCTCCTTCAAAATCAAAGTTACCATTGAGTAAATCTGCTTGAATAAGCAAATATAAATGATAATTAACTACACGCTCCTCATAACCGTCGATACTAATTGCACTAGAACTTGGGTTTTCCAGTTCTTCGATTGACATTAGTAACTTTCGGATCAATTCCATATCACGCTTCATCGGATACCCTCACTCTAAAAATACCTCTGCGCTATAACGCCCTGTTAAGGTGTGAGCAACGCAATACCGAAGCTCCTGCATACCACCTTAAACACCAAACGCAACGCATAGTAAAAATGCCAAGCGTTGCGAATCACTCTTAAACAGATTGTTAGGCATTTGCCAACGGGCGCAGCCGATCTGCTGGAATGTTCCAACGTTCACCATTTACAGTTGACACTGATATTGTCTTTTTATTGAACTTAACCACAACACAGACATGAACTATGCCTTTATCATCAACAAACTCCGCTGGAGAACCAAGTATGAACTGTTGCCTTTTGGCCTGAATTTCAAGTTCATCTAGGCGTTCCAAGCGAGCTACGATTCGGTTATTTAACTCAATCAATTCTTTTCGAGTTAACTTTTCAATGTCCATACTCACAAACTCTGCTACTTTGAAAATTAAGGGTATTGTATCAGCTAAATTTGATAATCTAACGATTAATGCCTAACGCCGCGTTAAGTGGTGAGCAACGCTACCACTGCACTTAAAACATTGCACCGTAAACACTAAATTTGAAGTAGAAGCAAAAATGCCGAGCGTTGGGAATCCGTCTTAAACGCTTTGTTATGGTGAAGCTCACGTTTAGCGATTTAGTTCCGTCCAACTTGAGAATAAGCCAAGATCTGTATATTGATGCTCAAAGGCACGCTTGTAACGCACACCAACATACTTTGCCTTACCTACCAAATTTAAACCCACCAAAAACTGTTTAGCAGATGACTTCCTTTCGAATACCGGAATGCCTAAAACTTCAAACTCCTTTAGGGTATCCGAGTCAACCAATATATTGCCATCATGATCATAATGTACATGTTCAAGACGAACAGTCTTAAACTCGACACTTTCTAATGAAAGACTTGGTTCAAATGCATAGAGTGCCTGATTTTTAGTTGCTGTATTTGCTAATACAAATGCCATTTTTTCTCCTAAGCCATAACGCCTTGCTAAGGTGTGAGTAACGCAATACAAAAGCTACCGCACAGCGCCTTAATCACATAAGCCACCGCATAGTAAAAATGCCACGCGTTACGAATCACTCTTAAGCAATTTGTTAGTACATGCTCTACGTCTATTTATGCGCTCCAAGATATTGAAAACTGGCATAATATGAAAGGCTTTGAACACTGAAGTGAGACGGGCAGCTACAAAACTTAAACTCGGTTGAGAGACGAGAGTTGGCTAGAAGAAAAACGCATTGAGCTCCCCTACTTTTACTGACTTCAAATTAGGAAAGGATTCGTTCCTCGCACTTCGACGGCAACACTAAAGAAAGACAATTCTGACTTAGTAAAAGCCACGAAAGAGAAGAAGCACCAAAGAAATAGGCTAAGTGTTAGAAACGGTAAACGATCAAATCAAAGCGAACACTCCACATATAGTGCCACCGGAAAGAACGTGAGACGTACAAACTGAAAGGTGTAAAGGCGAGCGCCAAAACAGATAAACACCAGAACTTGTGACCTTTAATGTCAAACCCGTACTAACGCCTTGCTAAGGTGTGAGCAACGCAATACCTTAGCCTCCGCATAATACCTTAAACACATAAACCGACGCATAGTAAAAATGCCACGCGTTGCGAATCACTCTTAAGCAACTTGTTATACCGCTTGGTTGAGGCTAAAATGACCAACATAAAGACCACTTAAGAGACCGATTATATGACCACTAGAATTTTAGCCGATGTTGCTGCAAGCATTACTGAGTTGAAAGCTAACCCTATGAAAGTTGCAACTAGTGCTTACGGCGAACCTGTTGCTGTATTAAACCGAAATGAACCAGCATTTTATTGCGTACCTGCCGAAGCGTACGAAATGATGATGGACAGACTCGAAGATCTTGAACTACTCGCTATCGCTAAAGAGCGTGAATCTGAAGAGAGCATTTCGGTAAATATTGATGACCTATAAACTCGACTTTAAAAAGAGCGCCCTCAAAGAGTGGAAAAAGCTTGGTTCTACTCTGCAACAACAATTTAAGAAAAAGCTAATCGAGCGCTTAGATAACCCACATGTTCCGGCTTCAAAACTTTCTGGAGCTGACAACATGTATAAAATTAAATTGCGTCAATCAGGCTACCGTCTCGTCTACAAAGTTGAAGATGATGTCATCATTGTAACCGTCCTAGCAGTTGGAAAGCGCGAACGTAGCGATGTTTACCGTAAAGCCATGAAAAGGTTAGATGACTGATTGCGGTATAACGCCCAATTAAGGTGTGAGCCACGCTACCACGACATTAAAATTGGACGCCGTAAACACTGAACTTGACCCAAACCAAAAATGCCAAGCGTGGGGAATCGCTCTTAAATTGTTTGTTATGTTGCCGTTCCAAAGAGCTGATGTAGAGACTCTATCGGATACTTCCACTCCAAAGTTCTTTGTGGCGTTCGATTTATACGCAACATTGCATCAGTGAAATCACAATGCTTTAACCCACCATCCATGTAAATAAAGTGCTCATAGCCACCCAAAACATCGTTCATGTTACCTAGCAACTTTTTACTTGCTGTCTTAGTAAAAAGTACATTTTCTGGTGCTTTCTCATAAGCTTCGATAATTTCAGTGGGAAAGCCCTCTAGCTCAAGTAATTGCAAGACACCATTTTTAAAGATTTTTCCAATGTCTTTTGCATGCTCTTTTCGATAACCTACCAATATAAACGACATTAAGGTTTGCTCTTCCATGAAAACCAGACACTTTCTACGGTCTGCTGTAAAAAGGTTTACATACCAATTACCTATGGTGAAGTTTTCATCTTGAACTTCAGTTAGGTCTGCTGGTTTCAAGCCTAATGCGTCTTGTACTTTCTTTGTACATCGCAACTGGTACATAAGCGCAATATCCTGATTTATAGTTAATTTTAGCTACGATAATGTGTGCTAGAGCCGATTGCAACATAACGCCCTGTTAAGGGGTGAGCAATGCAATACCGAAGTCGCCGCATACCACCTTAAACACCAAAACCAACGCATAGTAAAAATGCCACGCGCGTTGCGAATCCCTCTTGAACAGTTTGTTAGTGCGCTGTTTCAGCGATCACCTAACCTTTGAGCGCGTTACGCCAATACTCGACCGTTTTATCTGAAACCATGCCGGTTTCTCTAGTTGCAGCCACTAGAAAGTCACACAAGTTAGCAGCTATCTGCTCATTACCGAGTAAATATAAACTACGAATTGCTCGGGTCAGGCGAAGTTGGTTATGGTCATGACTTTTAAGCCAAACATGGTTAGAAGGGCTTAATGGCTGTATTGACGAAATTTCACACCCATCTCGCTGTAATCCCCAAAACTCGAGTAAAAGGTCGAGTGCTTTTAAGTGAGCAATGCGCAATTCTTCTGAGTTAGCAAAAGCCTCTCGATCTGCTTGAGTTACCAAAGGAGCATGTTGATTGAACTTAGTACCCTCATCAATCGGGAAAAGAACTTGAATATACTTATGATCATGCTCTAGCCAGAAGTGGTTGTAAGCTAACAACTGCTCTACATTACGACCAAATTTATCTGGGGCTTTACCAGATATGAAACGAGCAATTTCACTCATTTTAAATCCTGCTAATTGTAATTTTTATCTTTGCGCACTAACGCCCTGTTAAGGGGTGAGCAACGCAATACCGAAGCCGCCGCATACCACCTTAAACACTGACACCAACGCATAGTGAAAATGCCACGCGTTGCGAATCCCTCTTGAACAGTTTGTTAGGCGACTTGGATTCAAGTACGAAGTGCGACACCTCTGAACATAAAAACAGTGAGATGCGATAATCATGAAGTTTGCTCCCGCCAAGAAGTAAAAAACATGAAATACACGCACCTCACTGAGAACGAAAGGTATATGATTTCTGCGCTCAGAAAGCAAGGAATTAGTACCGCTAAAATAGCTAAACAACTGGGGCGTCACAAAGCCACTATCTATCGAGAAATTGAACGCAACTCCCGATACAACAGACACTTTAAAAGGTACTCCTATCAGGCATGGAGAGCCCAACAAATGGCTCGCAACCAGCTGAGCCAATCGCGGGAGAAATAAGCGTTACAGCGAAATCGACTTCAGGTTACCTGAGGCCTTGCTACGACTGGATTGGAGCCCTGACCAAATCGTCGGATACCTAAGGGTAAGAGGCTATCCAACAATGAGTCACGAGCTCATTTATCAGCATATTTGGAACGACAAAACTCTCGGTGGAACCCTATGGAAACACCTACGCCAATCAACTAAGAAAAGGCGTAAAAGGTATAACTCAAAAGACAGCCGAGGTCGGCTGGCAGCAAAGCGTCATATTACCGAAAGACCAGCAAAAGCTGAGCATCGAAAAGAGCCTGGTCACTGGGAAATTGATACCGTCGTTGGCCGCGGAACCAAGCACTGTATCGTGACTTTAGTCGACAGAATGACTGGCTACACTTTTATTGGGCAAATGGACGATAGAACAAGCGAGTCGCTCAACGTAAGAATGAGCAAAATCATGACCCGCTCTGACTTACCTTTTAAGACGATAACTGCGGATAACGGCACTGAATTTCATGGTTATGCACAATTAGAAAAACATCATAACTGCCTGTTTTACTTTGCAAATCCATACCATTCATGGGAGCGAGGCACTAATGAAAACACCAATGGCTTGATACGACAATACTTACCAAAACGAACTTCTATGTCACACGTAACACAGAAGCTCTGCAATGAAATTGCACACAAATTAAATACGCGCCCACGCAAAAGGCTTGGGTATAGAACACCAACGGAGTATATTCATGCGCATCTGTAAAAAGTGTCGCACTTCAAACTTGATACTAGGCGACATTTCTACGTTTAACTTCTTTCTCATACGAAGATTCGTTGTATAGCCAGATAGCCCAAAATGCGAAAAACATCCAGATCGTGTAAATTGAATAATTAAGAGCATTATCCGATAAGAAAATCGTAATGCTTGCCGCATCAGAAGTTGGATAAAGGAAAATAACATTAAAAATCATGTACAAAATGGCTGTGACGAAAGTTGTTCTGAAAAGCCAATTTAAACATCCTTTCTTTCGAGATTTTTGCCAATTATCAAATGCTTTACCATTCATTAATCCACTCCTTTTCTATTAACTGAAGCTAGATTCACGCCAAGATACTATCACTACTCTATCATTTATCTCATGTCGCCTAACGCCATGTTAAGGGGTGAGCGACGCAATACCGATGTTGCCGCAACCACCTTAATCGCTAAAATCAACGCATGGTGAAAATGCCACGCGTTGCGAATCCCTCTTGAACATTTTGTTATACGCGTAGTCACGTTTACAACTGAATATCCACTTTATTACGAATGTAAGTAGGAATCGATAATTGCTCATCAAGGTCTTTGTATTTGGGACTTTTAGGCATTGAATCAATGATAGTGCTGAGTTCATCGTAACTGATGTCCACAACACGACAAGCTGTCATAAGACCATTAATGAAGTGCTTTTTGTCGCGTTTTTGCGACTTCTCGCTAGCGGGAATTGATGAGTAAACTTCACACTCTTTTGATAGTAATGCTAGCAACTCTGCCTTTTGTAACTCCATGATTACCCTTGATAATGATGAAAACCTATTATCCAACATGCAGCTAACCAATTGCTTTAAATTGATTACTGCTACGTTTAACCTTTAGCGTATAACGCCCTGTTAAGGGGTGAGCAATGCAATACCGAAGTCGCCGCATACCACCTTAAACACCAAAACCAACGCATAGTAAAAATGCCACGCGTTGCGAATCCCTCTTGAACAGTTTGTTAGTGCGCTGTTTCAGCGATCACCTAACCTTTGAGCGCGTTACGCCAATACTCGACCGTTTTATCTGAAACCATGCCGGTTTCTCTAGTTGCAGCCACTAGAAAGTCACACAAGTTAGCAGCTATCTGCTCATTACCGAGTAAATATAAACTACGAATTGCTCGGGTCAGGCGAAGTTGGTTATGGTCATGACTTTTAAGCCAAACATGGTTAGAAGGGCTTAATGGCTGTATTGACGAAATTTCACACCCATCTCGCTGTAATCCCCAAAACTCGAGTAAAAGGTCGAGTGCTTTTAAGTGAGCAATGCGCAATTCTTCTGAGTTAGCAAAAGCCTCTCGATCTGCTTGAGTTACCAAAGGAGCATGTTGATTGAACTTAGTACCCTCATCAATCGGGAAAAGAACTTGAATATACTTATGATCATGCTCTAGCCAGAAGTGGTTGTAAGCTAACAACTGCTCTACATTACGACCAAATTTATCTGGGGCTTTACCAGATATGAAACGAGCAATTTCACTCATTTTAAATCCTGCTAATTGTAATTTTTATCTTTGCGCACTAACGCCCAATTAAGGTGTGAAGCACGCATCCACTACACTTAATTTGACCACCGTAAACACTAAGCTTAACCCAAACCGAAAATGCCAAGCGTGCTGAATCACTCTTAAATTGTTTGTTATAACAAGATAAAACCTAGCCTCTTAAGTCAATTTTTTCGACATCAAAGCCAAAGATCTCATCGGGTTTAGATTCCACAACAACTAATTCAATATGTTGCTCTTTAATGATATGAATTTGGTTGGCATAATTTTTTGCGCGTGGGAAGACTCGCCAAGAGATTGGCTCACTAGCGTAATGAGTAACCTCTTTATTGAGTAATGTAAACAACCCTTTATCAGTTTCAATCGCAGTTCCGAAAGCTGCAGTTCTTGCTTTCAGGACTTTATCTATAATTACAATATCCGGGTATTCTTCGTACTCTTGACTCAGCACACTCCCGCTACAAACTGTACCACTTTCAGTTATGGAAAACGTTTTATCACCTGCAACCCATGCGTTCTTAAAATAGCCTAACTGATTTATAGACGGTTTAATTTGTTTAATACCTTTAACCGATTCGAAATACTCTCTATTAGAGTCAAAATCTGATTTACTTGGCATAGACTTAAAATCACAGCGAACAATTGAGCTCATTGTTTCTGCAAATAGTGTCGTTGATTGCCAATCAACTTCTAAGCACGTATCACTTACGATTTGCTTAATATTGTCTCGATTAAAAAATTTAGAAAACGGAGTATATGACAATACGCCCGACTGCCCAGCAGCGAACGCTAGGCGGCCATGCGAATTAGGTGATAGTGTAAACACCATCTCATCAAACATGGTTAGTTCACCGCTTAGTTCACCTGTTAAGTAATTAAGACTTAAACATTGCACACCTTTTTCTGAAGCAATATACAGCTTATTTGAAAATATGTTGATATCAGTAGGCCAAACACCAACCTCATAACTTGAAAGTTTGTGATTATTTAGAATATCCTTTGCTACAGTAATAGAATCAATACCATTAGTAGAAATTTTATTTCTACTATCTTTGATCAGTTCTTTAATAGATAGTGAATCAAAGAAGTTTACACCTTTTAGCGCCTCTTCGAATATGTCCTCCCACTTATATACCGATAATATATAATTTGAATCCACTAGGAAAAGAAGGCCAGAGTAAATATATGAATCGACATAGTCACCTTCAATGATGATTTTAAACTCATTGTTAGTCATTACCACTTGCCCTTAGTGATTCTCGATTGAATATGCTTATTGATAATACCACTATTTTTCCAGCTATCGAGGACCGTTGTCGGCGGACGATCCGCTTGCCTTGAAGGTACTACTGGGTAACCATGCCACTCCCCATTGTGGTCAGTTACGTACTTAGCCATGTACGCACTTGCTGTCCCGTTGTTACCTATTTCAGTATAGTTACCTATAGAGCCCTCAATAGACCAAACATTATTTTTTCCACAAACCCATTCTTTTTTTTGTCCTTCGACAAATAAATTTAGCTCGACCCATTCCGAAACTGTCCATTGAGTGCAGTCCTCTTTAGGTTTTTGAGCTCTATGTTTTGGGTTAACTTTATAGCTACTTAATTTCAATTTTCACCTACTAGTTATAACGCCCTGTTAAGGTGTGAGCAACGCAATACCGAAGCTACCGCATACCACCCTAAACACTAAAAGCAACGCATAGTAAAAATGCCACGCGTTGCGAATCACTCTTAAACAGTTTGTTATGTCGTACCTACAAAGATACACTTTCCTCAAATCCAGCACACGTAACTTTCAAAGTAGAACTGGAAGAATGTGGCTTTAGCGGTATGAAAGAAAAATGTGCTATTTGTTTATTATCCAGAAACCCCAGCCATGCTTTACCGTTATGCTTGTTTAACGGCACCATTGTCATCGCAGGGAATGAAATCGTTTTATTGGTTATATTACTGTTGAACAAACTCGACTTTTCATAGCCTTGCATATAATAGCCTTGTCCAAGCTCCTCGCCATAGCTCAAACTAAAATCAAAACAAGGTGCTTCATCGTTATTAAATACAAAAACCTTATAACAATCCTTTTCACCTGAGCATGTTGTTTTTTCAGTTTCAATACTCAATTTCGTTGTTTTAGCCTGTAGAGAAATATAAAGCGAATATCCTGCGATACCAAGTGAAAATATAGCAACCATTAACGTTAATTTTTCGTTGATTGTTAATTTAAAATTCATTGTTTTCTCCTTAGACATAACGCCTTGTTAAGGGGTGAAGCACGCAACACCGATGCTACCGCATACCGCCTTAATCACTAAAACCAACGCATAGTAAAAATGCCACGCGTGCTGAATCCCTCTTGAACAACTTGTTATACGCGCCCTATCGGTTGTACTTAACTTTATTCAAAACTTCTTTTAGTTCATGCGTTTTCTCAAGGTTTACACCGTGAATATTGGCTAGAGCACAAACATAATACAAAACGTCATATAACTCTTCTGCGACTGAACCTTTGAGCTCATCTAGCGTTGGTTGCCCACTTTTGCCTTTGCGAATAGATTCCGATAATTCGCCAACTTCTTCGATTAGTTTTAAAAAATAGTGTTCAGATTGCTCTGGCGCATAATCGAATTCTTTTATATGACTTTGTAACTCAGATAACTTCATAACGTCCTTTTTGTATCATTTTCCATAAAGCGTATAACGCCCTGCTAAGGGGTGAGCAACGCAATACCGAAGCCGCCGCAAACTACCTTAATCACTAAATTCAACGCATAGTAAAAATGCCACGCGTTGCGAATCCCTCTTGAGCAGTTTGTTAGTCGCGAGGCACCGAGCGACAATTTTAAGCCGAACTAAACTTTGCGAACAACAAACTTTATGTGCTTTGATGCACTTAAGTCAGGCGTAGTCTCAAAGCGGCTATTCAATGAAACCACTTGGAACAAACAACGCCGCAGAAAACGGACTGACAACACCAAAAGCGCTTTTGGAAAACCAATCTCACAGTGCGGACTTTCAACAAAGTCACTGAAACCACGTGGAATTTACAACACCAGAGAAAACGTCATTTCAGCGAGTAAATCGGCTTTTGTACCCAACAAACTCAACGAGCGGAGTTGCAACCAAAAACAGACTCTCGATTGCCCTGCTCTGTCAGCACCAAAGAACAAAACACGCTAGGACAATTGCAAAGCTTGGACCTAAAACAGCTGAAAATGTGTTTGGACCAACGTCGATGAACCTGTGAACCGGACAAACAGTTGCCAAATATTGAGCTTAGAAACATGATTTTGATTGCTAGCTTTTTCTGGCGACTAACGCCCTGTTAAGGGGTGAGCAACGCAATACCAAAGCCGCCGCATACCACCTTAAACACTAAAACCAACGCATAGTAAAAATGCCACGCGTTGCGAATCCCTCTTGAACAGTTTGTTAGGTTTTGGGCTTATTCCCCCAGTGAACCCCAATCTGTTAGATTTAATTGCTTACGCCTAATGTAATAGAAGGTTGCCATAACCAAGCCAAACAAAGCGCCAGTAAGTAACGAAATGAAAACAGCTTCTAAAACTAGTTTACCTAACTCGTCCCACACAAGAAACCATTGAAAGACTCCCCAAACAGGAGCAAAGAAAGCCACACAAAGCATAACGTTTGAAAAGAAGCTTTGATAATAAGGCGGTGGAAAACACAGTCCTAGTTTACGTAACAACTTTACAAGTGGAGGATTGTAGTTCGACTTCCAAACACCTTTGTCACTTAATTCTTTGTGCGCCAGTTGTAGCTTCGTTTCATAATCCATGATCCAAAATCCTTGTATTCGATGTTTCCCGCGGAGAAACCTAACGCCTTGCTAAGGTGTGAGTAACGCAATACAAAAGCTACCGCACAGCGCCTTAATCACATAAGCCACCGCATAGTAAAAATGCCACGCGTTACGAATCACTCTTAAGCAATTTGTTAGTACACTTGGATTCAAGTACGAAGTGCGACACCTCTGAACATAAAAACAGTGAGATGCGATAATCATGAAGTTTGCTCCCGCCAAGAAGTAAAAAACATGAAATACACGCACCTCACTGAGAACGAAAGGTATATGATTTCTGCGCTCAGAAAGCAAGGAATTAGTACCGCTAAAATAGCTAAACAACTGGGGCGTCACAAAGCCACTATCTATCGAGAAATTGAACGCAACTCCCGATACAACAGACACTTTAAAAGGTACTCCTATCAGGCATGGAGAGCCCAACAAATGGCTCGCAACCGGCTGAGCCAATCGCGGAGAAATAAGCGTTACAGCGAAATCGACTTCAGGTTACCTGAGGCCTGCCTTGCTACGACTGGATTGGAGCCCTGACCAAATCGTCGGATACCTAAGGGTAAGAGGCTATCCAACAATGAGTCACGAGCTCATTTATCAGCATATTTGGAACGACAAAACTCTCGGTGGAACCCTATGGAAACACCTACGCCAATCAACTAAGAAAAGGCGTAAAAGGTATAACTCAAAAGACAGCCGAGGTCGGCTGGCAGCAAAGCGTCATATTACCGAAAGACCAGCAAAAGCTGAGCATCGAAAAGAGCCTGGTCACTGGGAAATTGATACCGTCGTTGGCCGCGGAACCAAGCACTGTATCGTGACTTTAGTCGACAGAATGACTGGCTACACTTTTATCGGGCAAATGGACGATAGAACAAGCGAGTCGCTCAACGTAAGAATGAGCAAAATCATGACCCGCTCTGACTTACCTTTTAAGACGATAACTGCGGATAACGGCACTGAATTTCATGGTTACGCACAACTAGAAAAACATCATAACTGTCTGTTTTACCAAATCCATACCACTCATGGGAACGAGGCACTAATGAAAACACCAATGGCTTGATACGACAATACTTACCAAAACGAACTTCTATGTCACACGTGACACAGAAGCTCTGTAATGAAATTGCACACAAATTAAATACGCGCCCACGCAAAAGACTTGGGTATAGGACACCAACGGAGTATATTCATGCGCATCTGTAGAAAGTGTCGCACTTCAAACTTGATACTAAGACATGCGCTACTTCTATTTGTGCACTCCAAGATATTGAAAAGGGGCATGGTATGAAAGACTTTGAACACTGAAGTGAGACGGGCAGCTACAAAACTTTACCGCCACTGAGAGACGAAAGTTGGCTAGAAGAAAAACGCACTGAACAGCCCTACTTTCACTGGCTTAAAATTAGAAAAGGATTCTTTCCTCGTACTTCAACAGCCACACCAAAAGTAACCAAGGTTCTCTCAAAAGCCACCACGAAAATGAAGAAGCGCCAAAGAAATAGACTAAAAGTTAGAAGCCGTAAACGGTGAAATCAAAGCAAACACTCCGCATATAGTGCCACCGGAAAGAACGTGAAAGGTACAAACTGAAAAGGTGTAAAGACGAGCGCCAAAACAGATAAACACCAAAACTGATGACCTTTGATGCTAAACCCGTACTAACGCCCTGCTAAGGGGTGAGCAACGCAATACCAATGCTACCGCAAACCACCTTAATCACTAAATTCAACGCATAGTAAAAATGCCACGCGTTGCGAATCCCTCTTGAGCAGTTTGTTAGTCGCGAGGCACCGAGCGACAATTTTAAGCCGAACTAAACTTTGCGAACAACAAACTTTATGTGCTTTGATGCATTTAAGTCAGGCGTAGTCTCAAAGCGGCTACTCAATGAAACCACTTGAAACATAAAACGCCGTAGAAAACGGACTGACAACACCAAAAAGCGCTTTTGGAAAACCAATCTCACAGTGCGGACTTTCAACAAAGTCACTGAAACCACGTGGAACTTACAACACCAGAGAAAACGTCTTTTCAGCAAGTAAATAAGCCTTTAAACCAACAAACTCACCGAGCAGATTTGCAACCAAAAACAGACTTTCGATTGCCCCGCTCTATCACCACCAAAGAACTAAACAACCGCTTAGAAAATAGCAATGCATTGATTTAGAACCAATGAAAATGAGCTTTGACCGTCGAAGATAGACAATAAACCAAGCAATCAGTAACCCAAGTTTTGAGCTTAGAAACATGATTTTGATTGCTAGCTTTTTCTGGCGACTAACGCCCTGCTAAGGGGTGAGCAACGCAATACAAAAGCCGCTGCAAACCACCTCAATCACTAAATTCAACGCATAGTGAAAATGCCACGCGTTGCGAATCCCTCTTGAGCAGTTTGTTAGTTTGCATTTCGTACAAATCGCACGATTTAATTAAATTGAACATTTCATGCGATACATTATAATCTAACTGTACACTCAATTGGGAACTGACCATGCATACATTAACAGCCAATGATGCCAAACGAAATTTCGGCGAACTACTTCTAAGCGCACAACGCGAGCCAGTAAAAATCAGCAAAAACAGTAAAGATACTGTCGTTGTCATGTCCATTCGTGACTTTGAAGAGCTAGAAGCTATGAAAGTTGAGTACCTCAAACACTGCTTTAAGTCAGCTAAAGAAGACTTGAACAATGGAAACACTGTTGATGGTGAAAGCTTTCTGAACTCGCTGTAACTAACTTATGCAAAAGAACAAATACAAGCTAAGTAACTTAGCGCAATCTCACTTGCGCAAAGTAAAAAACTACACTGTTGAAAACTTTTCTGAATTACAGTGGCGTAACTACAAAGATACTCTGCTATCAGGGTTTCAGATGCTAGCTGATAATCCAGGCTTAGGAAGAAGTTGTGACGAGATATACCCAAATGGCTTTTATTTCCCGATTGGAAAACACACAGCTTATTTCACCAAAGAACATGACTTTATCTTAGTCGTTGCTGTCTTAGGTCAATCACAGCTACCCCAGAATCATCTGAAATAACACGACTTTCACCCTAGAAATAATAACTGGGGTGAGAGTTTATCCATGCAAACTAACGCCTTGCTAAGGTGTGAGTAACGCAATACAAAAGCTACCGCACAGCGCCTTAATCACATAAGCCACCGCAAAGTAAAAATGCCACGCGTTACGAATCACTCTTAAGCAATTTGTTAGTACATGCGCTACTTCTATTTATGCGCTCCAAGATATTGAAAACTGAGATGATATGAAAGGCTTTGAACACTGAAGTGAGACGGGCAGCTACAAAACTTTACCCCGATTGAAAGACGAAAGTTGGCTAGAAGAAAAACGCACTGAACTGCCCTACTTTCACTTGCTTCAAATTAGAAAAGGATTCTTTCCTCGCACTTCAACAGCCACAACAAAAGTAATCAAGGTTCTCTCAAAAGCCACCACGAAAATGAAGAAGCACCAAAGAAATAGGCTAAGAGTTAGAAGCCGTAAACGATGAAATCAAAGCGAACACTTCGCATATAGTGCCACCGGAAAGAACGTGAAAGGCACTAACTGAAAGGTGTAAATACGAGCGCCAAAACAGATGAACACCAAAGCTTATGATCTTTGATGTCAAACCCGTACTAACGCCGCGTTAAGTAGTGAGCAACGCTTACCACCGAACCTAAGCCATTGCACCATAAACACAAAACCCAACGATGGAATGAAAAATGCCATGCGTTGGGAATCTGTCTTAAACGCTTTGTTAGGCATCCAGACGCACTGTGTATTGTATGATATCAAACTCTTGTCTTAAGATTTCTTCTAGAAAGTAGAATCGATCTTGAATTGACAATTCATCAGATAGGTAGGATTCAAGGTTATTCGGTAGCTTCTTGAAGATAACCCCGATTTCTACTAGATAATTAGATACCATACTTCTAAATTTACGAGATCGCCAATTTAGACCAAACAATTCAGGTAGGTGCTGAATAACTTCTAAGCTTCCGTCCATTGGCATCTGATTAAAACCAGCCTCCAATCGACTTGCTCTTTCAAGAACTGAAGATACAAAATCAGCAAGGTTATATTGCGGGCTTTCAACAAACTCAACATCACTATGAAAAGCAACATTCTTTATTGCTCTATCATAAGTATAATGATGGCTAGGTTCCTTATCTTTAACTTCTCGATGTGGGATAACTACAATTGAGTCTTTGAAAGTTCGAACAGCCTTTAGTGGATAACCCATCCTATACACCCTATCGCGAATTTTTAACTGTCTATATTCCCAAGGAAGATCCACCTCACGCTGTTTTAAGGCTGTCAGGTCCCTTTTTTTATAGAACAGCGGAGCAACATATGCAGCAGAACTGCACTGGGATAGCTTCCACATTGCATTGTGTTGCTCATACATTTGAGTATGCCGATCTCTATGTAACTTAAAAGCTAAAAAACCAGAGTTTAACGGTTCTCCGAACACCTTTTGTCTGTCTTTACTTAATTTTCCACTATAAGCTGGGGTATAAAATTGTGAACGCTTAAATTGGACATAAAATGGAACAATTGCAGTTAAAACGCCATCATAACCGAGCCCTCTTTCTTGATCTTGTGAGATACGTGAAATCTCTATAAATTTTTTATTATGGGCATATGCTGAACGAGATATCATCGTTTCTACCGCCGAAATGTAGTCTTCTTCAATAAAATCAGCATCAATTACTGTCATTTAAAACATACTCCAATATTTCATTATGCCTAACGCCGCGTTAAGTAGTGAGCAACGCTACCCCTACCTAAACCATTGTGCCGTAAACACTAAATTCAAAGCAAACCGAAAATGCCGAGCGTTGCGAATCTGTCTTAAACGCTTTGTTATGTGTATTACCCAAAGCTTTCCAAAATATTATTTTCTAGTTCTTTCTTTTTCATCAGAGTCTTGTGGTTACGAGTTTTAAACCTAATACCAAAAGAGATAAAGTGATGAAAAATAATGAGATGACTTCTATTTTTTGACCAGATGACACACTCATCCTCTGCGACAACCCATGATTTTGAGTTGGATTCTAGGTCTTTGATGGGATTGCTTAAAAACTTACTCTCATAATTCTGAGCGAAACTTGAATGAACCTGTTTATTGAAGAAGCGAATATGCATGACGTCTCGCTTTTCATTGAAGACTCGTTGATGCTTTAGAAAATATAGACCCTTGCCAAAGAACGTTGCGTAGTCGATCAGCTCTTGACCATAAACAGGCATTTTTGCTTCAACGTGTTCACCCACCTCTACCGCACTGTCATACATTTCCCAAAGACGATTCGGTACACGCTTACGTTTCGTGAAAGCACGAACTAGTGCTTTCACAGCTAGCTCACTATCACTGGATTGGCATCGGGCAATTAGACCAAATATTTCATCCAATGTACCTTTTTCAGAATTGCACTTACGACAAGCATAGAAATCACCCTCACCGTTGTTTCTCTTTCGCGTTAGAGCGGTATTGGGAACTAGGTGCTCAACAGAACGACTATTGTGCAAGTTCTCGCCTTTTACCATTGCAGTCGAGCAATAAGGACAAATACTGTTTACGATCAATTTGTTAGTTCCTCTATACACATAACGCTCTGTTAAGGGGTGAGCAACGCAATACCAAAGCCGCCGCATACCACCTTAAACACTAAAACCAACGCATAGTGAAAATGCCACGCGTTGCGAATCCCTCTTGAACAGTTTGTTAGGCGACATTTCTACGTTTAACTTCTTTCTCATACGAAGATTCGTTGTATAGCCAAATAGCCCAAAATGCGAAAAACATCCCGATCGTGTAAATTGAGTAATTAAGAGCATTATCCGATAAGAAAACCGTAATGCTTGCCGCATCAGAAGATGGATAAAGGAAAATAACATTAAAAATTATGTACAAAATGGCTGTGACGAAAGCTATTCTGAAAAGCCAATTTAAACATCCTTTCTTTCGCGATTTTTGCCAATTATCAAATGCTTTACCATTCATTAATCCACTCCTTTTCTGTTAACTGAAGCTAGATTCACGCCAAGATACTATCACTACTCTATCGTTTGTCTCATGTCGCCTAACGCCCTGTTAAGGTGTGAGCAACGCAATACCGAAGCCGCCGCATACCACGTTAATCACTAAAACCAACGCATGGTAAAAATGCCACGCGTTGCGAATCACTCTTAAACAGTTTGTTAGGTAACTGTTCTCAATGAAATTTTTTGATTACCACCTCGGTCTTCTTTTGCATGCTAACTATGAGGAATATAATTTATGCATGCTGTAGAAAATAAATCAAAAAATGACAACGTCGGGTACCTTATCGGTGTTTTGGGTGTTTCATTAGTTCTAGCTTGGATTGGTATCTACAAGTTCACACCTACTGAAGCGAAACTCATTCAATCACTAGTTGAAAATCATTTCGCCATGAGCTGGTTATATAACGTCATCTCCGTTCAAGCTGTATCCAACATTATTGGTGCAACCGAAATTGTTGTTGCTATTGGACTTATTGTTGGCATTAAAAATAACAAAATAGCCTACCTTTCGGGTATCGCGGCAGCACTTATTTTTGTCACGACATTAAGTTTTCTTCTTACTACCCCAAACACATGGAAAGTTTCTGACGGAGTATTAGTTACTAACTTCTTCTTAGTCAAAGACATTCTGTTTCTCGCAATATCTGTGAGCGTTATCGAACGAAACAAGCCTAGTAAGTGACAAATATTGAGCCGAAATAGAGCATATCTAAAGTAGGCTCCTGTTACCTAACGCCCAATTAAGGGGTGAGCAACGCTACCACCCAACCTAAAGCATTGTGCCATAAACACTAAACTTGAAGTAGAAGCAAAAATGCCAAGCGTTGGGAATCCCTCTTAAATTGTTTGTTATATGCACAGAATTTCGACTTGCTTAATGGCATCAAAGAATACTTTATGACACTTCAAATCGGGCTTACTTCCTAATTTATGCCAGAAGAAGTTAAACTCATGCCCACCGTCATCTTGAGTAAAGAAACTCCAGCTATTCGGTAGTTCTTGGTCTATTTCGCAAAGCACAAAATGCCACAAATGATTTTGAAAACCGCTTTCCCAGCAGCCGAGATAGTGAGTGCTCGATACACTGGATAGCCCTGATTCTTCTTCCAATTCTCTCAAAGCGGCACTTTCGATAGAAATATCCGACGGTTCTAGTGTACCTTTAACCAGCTGAACATCAGCTAATGGATGTTCAAACAATAGTAACTCACGATAGTTTCCTGATTTTCTGAACACTACGGGACAGACTTTAACTTCCCTTTTTCGGACTCTTTCTTCCACTGAACTCTCCCGTGCATATAACGCCCTGTTAAGGGGTGAGCAACGCAATACAAAAGCCGCCGCAAACCGCCTTAAACACCAAAACCAACGCATAGTAAAAATGCCACGCGTTGCGAATCCCTCTTGAACAGTTTGTTATGCCAATTTTTCCCGCTGTGCATAAGCATCATTGATCATTAAAAATGTATGGTGCATCCGCAATTTCGATTGAGCATACAAATCCCGTACTTCAGCTAACGAGAAGAACTTTGCTCGACCTATTTCATGGTTGAATTTCGGCAATATGACTTGGTCTTTAACTTCTGTGACCCAGACATGACGTAATACTAATTCACCATCATCAAAACGTCCTGCATAGGTATTTAAGTAATTCTCTAAAGCAACTTCTAAACCCGTTTCTTCTGCAATTTCCCTGACCGCTGCCTCTTGAGGAAACTCTGTAGATTCAACACTACCTGACGGTATATGCCATAGACCTTTCTTTGAGCCGGTTAGCTCTTGAACCAATAACACTTCATTGCGTTGATTAAAAATCACAGCTCCGGCAGCTTTTGCCGTAACTTCTATGTGATGCTGAATCCCATATTGCATCTAATTCTATCCTCATCCATGAGAAGTAAAATAAAAGTGGCATAACGCCCAATTAAGGTGTGAAGCACGCCACCACGACACTCAATTTGAACACCTTAATCACTAAACTTTACCCAAACCGAAAATGCCAAGCGTGCTGAATCACTCTTAAATTGTTTGTTATATTTTTACAAACTCTAAGCCGAATTTGTCAGGCAATTTTTGTGCTTGAAACCACAATAGATGAGACCACTCAGGTCCTGAAAGTAGCTTCCTTAACGTGGCTTTATCTCTTTCACTCATTCGTAAACCAAATGCAATTGAAACAACTGAGGATGGATGAAATTTATATGCGCCAAACTTCATTTTTACTAGACGAACCTCTTTCTCATAACTCCAATTAGTATACTTGATACCAATAGAAGAACTTAAGATATCACTGGCTATTGAATGGGGAGAATTCTGAAATGATGGTTCTGAGTGAGGGTGGGCTTCAAAATACTTAATCCGTTCTATCACGCCTTTATATGGCAAATCATCTTGATACTCTACACTCGCAGAATGCACAGGATGTATATCTTGCATCAAAGCGCATTCAGAAAAACCTATACAGAACCCTTTATGTTCGTCCGCATAATGTGCCCACATCAATTGGTTTTGACGTGTTTTACTAAAGGAACAAATACCAACCTCATCGAGACGTTCAGTAAGAAACTGACCAATTTTTTCTCGTTCTTTTTGTTCAACTTCATGATGACGCCAAATCGATTCCAACATTTCAGGCATCATCATTTGACATTCAAATGGATCATTCAACGTATCTGGCTTCGCAAACCATAGCTCTTGGTTGACAAGCAACTCTATTGACGATTTTGTGAACTCTCGATATTTAAATATAGATGTAGCTACAGCCAAGTTATTTACCCCAATAAAAATATAACGCCGCGTTAAGTGGTGAACAACGCTACCACCGTACTTAAAACATTGTGCCGTAACCACTAAAGCCAAGGCAAACCCAAAATGCCAAGCGTTGTGAATCCGTCTTAAACGCTTTGTTAAGTTCGTTGCTAATTGATATGACGTTCAACAGCTCTAATGATACCACGGACGATTATGCCTCTTAGATCTTCATATTGAAGAGAAACTCGAAGTTGGAGATCTGTTCCACGTCCTGACAAAACCGTTGGATAACGTTTGCATGCAAAGTCGAATCCCCAATAGTAGCCCTCATGAACTATATCGCATCGAATTTTATATAAAGCCTCGATAATATCAGCCAAATCATAATCACTTTCTTCAGGAGTAATTAAATGGATGCCTTTTGTTAAAATCTCTTTATCTTCTGGACTAACAAACACGTTAAAGAACTTTTTAACACTCTTGTTTGAATCACCTCGTAGGCTTTTACCTAAACTCAACTTATATACGTTCTCGCAGGCAATAATCAAAAACATAAGCTTTAGAGAGTCTCGACCACCTGCTACTGACTCCATTTCATTTGCTATCGATACTAGTCGCTTTCCCTGATGCATCATTATCTTGGCTTTGTGCGAATCTGATTGCGGTCTTAAAGACTCACACTTCAAAATAAATCGATTTCGTTCTTTTTCGGATTCAAAGTACTCTTTATAAAAATGTATCCACTGCTCCATATTTCTCTCCGAGAACTTAACGCCCGCTTAAGTGGTGAGCAACGCAATGCGACGTTTCCGCAAACCACCGTAATCACCAATATCAACGCATGGTAAAAATGCCACGCGTTGCGAATCCGCCTTAAAGCGTTTGTTATAAGTAATTTATGTCTCCAGCTTTAAAACTGCGTCTTGGATGCTTTGCAAAGCATTTTCCGTATATTTGACTAAATTACGTAGTTCTGAGACTACTGGCTTTCCAGACAATGGCTGATCTTTACCAAAGAGCACAGAAAAGGAAACTGATTGTGAATCGAAGCTAAAATCGGTTACACCACCTCCCATCCGAGCAATATTAAGAACTCCATCGGGTCCTATGTCTGCTACAAGTTTTCCAATAGTCAAACCACCCATTTTTATATTTGTAATTTCAGCTTTTGAAGGACAGAAAATGGGTATTAGAATAATATGCTTGTCAGTAATATTTAGGTCATGGATCACATGTAGCAAACTATCCTCATTTCCATCTTTATATGGACGTAGAGTGGTGGCTATAACCTCTGCAATATCGGGGCGACTAACCAGTATACCTTTACCTTTCGTCAAGCCTGAAACGAGTTCGTTACGAGTTTTTACGATCTTAATTTGTGTTTTGGGCGTAAGAGAAATGCCAGCGATATCTCTGATTAGTTCACAGTACGCAATATCTAATGAAGACCTCAAATTGTGCACTGCATCTCCGATAATCAATGGTATATCTGATGGCGGTTCTTTGGTTTGAGCCAACCTTAATAAGTAATCACCACTTTTCTCATCTTTCTCGACCCATAGTTCGCAAAAATTTGAAGCGACATAAGTGTTACATAAATCATGTAGATCATTTATATGCTTTTTAGCTCTTTCAATTTTAAGTCTGGCTGACTCAAACATACATTTCGCTCTCCGTCGTTTCCATTACTTATAACGCTTGCCATAAACGGCGAGCGTTTTTTGCGAGTCCAGCCCCCGAAGGGGGCGATGTTTGATGGCTTTGTTATAAGGCACTAAAAAACTCTATGTCAGGCCGTTGATTTCTTTTGCACGATCGTAACAAGCACCACATAGTAAAGTGACTCCAGCAAATGCTTCAGACTCATCATTCCATTCGCCTCCAGTGCTTGTAACTTTATCCTCACACTCGCTACACCAAGAATCAGGGCGAGTATCACCAGGCTCTGGTTCCGCAGACCAGAACCCACGCGGTTGACCATCTCTTAGGGTTTGTATGATGTGCTGGCAGACAAACGTTGCTTGCTGTTTTCCGTGAGAACAACATTCAACATATTTCATTTCGTCACTCATAACTATCGTGCCTTATAACGCCCTGTTAAGGGGTGAGCAACGCAATGCCGATGCCGTCGCATACCGCCTTAAACACTAAAACCAACGCATAGTAAAAATGCCACGCGTTGCGAATCCCTCTTGAACAGTTTGTTATGTGCGTGCTAATTGAGGTACTTTTGCCAATGTTGCTGCCCTTTCAAAACTACTCTGTAATCTTCGTAGTCCAATGAACTGTAAAGCTTTTTAGCTGAAACATTATCATCACCGACCTCTAATGTGATTTTGAGGTAATCATTATCACGACAATACTGTTCGATACCATTCAGTTGTGCCTTGCCAACACCTTTACCACGAAAGTTGTCCAACACCATAAAGTCATGAATATTCATCACTCTTTGCGCACGATAAGTGGTGAGAACGATTCAAAGCAAACCGCAAAACCAGCAGGCTTATTGTCGACAAAACTGATAAATCCGTGGAAATAAGGCAACGCAAATAGCTGAGCAATTACTGAGAGGTCTAGTTCAACTGAGAATCCAGATAGATACTCTCTAAACAAAGTCTCGAATATACTCTTGTCCTCAATGCTTTCTGTTTCGATAAGCCTGATTGTGATTTCCATATTCATTTCCACCAAAGCACATAACGCTCTGTTAAGGGGTGAGCAACGCAATACTGAAGCCGCCGCATACCACCTTAAACACTAAAAACCAACGCATAGTGCAAATGCCACGCGTTGCGAATCCCTCTTGAACAGTTTGTTAACTGAGCGCCTTTCAGTTTTCGCCGATCTTTCAGCCACTTTCGCCAAAGCTCGTTTTGCTAATTAATGATTAGCAAAGCTAACTCAAATATGTATTTAACCAAAAAATTACCGTTTATCTTTAGTTTGAAATGCGTCTCACAACACCATACTTCGGCGATGTAAGTGCGCCGAACTAATCGCGAATGCCTTATATTATTAGAAGGCTTTGTGCCGCCTTTCACATCAGTAAACTTAAGTATCAAACTGAAATTAGTCGCATTAGCTCAGCTAAGGAAACCGACCGAACACGCTAAATCTCTGAACCTAGAAACTGTATCATTGTGCTTTCGTATTTTCTGCGCCAGTTAACGCCCTGCTAAGGGGTGAGCAACGCAATACCGATGCCGCTGCATACCACCTTAATCACTAAAATCAACGCATAGTAAAAATGCCACGCGTTGCGAATCCCTCTTGAGCAGTTTGTTAGTCGCGAGGCACCAAGCGACAATTTTAAGCCGAACCAAACTTTGCGAACAACAAACTTTATGTGCTTTGATGCACTTTAGTCAGGCGTAGTCTCCAAGCGGCTATTCAATGAAACCACTTGGAACAAACAACGCCGCAGAAAACGAACTGACAACACCAAAAAGCGCTTTTGGAAAGCCAATCTCACAATGCGGACTTTCAACAAAGTCACTGAAACCACGTGGAACTTACCACACCAGAGAAAACGTCATTTCAGCGAGTAAATCTGCTTTTGTAACAACAAATTCAACGAGCGGAGTTGCAACCAAAAACAAACTCTCGATTGCCTTGCTCTGTCAGCACCAAAGAACAAAACAATCGCTAGGACACTTGCAAAATTTTGGACTCAAAACAGCTAAAACTAAGTTCTAAGGATCGACGATGAATCTGTGTTCCAAACAAACTGCTGCTAAATTTTAAGCTCAGAAACATGATTTTGATTGCTAGCTTTTTCTGGCGACTAACGCCCTGCTAAGGGGTGAGCAACGCAATACAAAAGCCGCCGCATACCACCTTAATCACTTAAACCAACGCATAGTAAAAATGCCACGCGTTGCGAATCCCTCTTGAGCAGTTTGTTAGTTTGCAAACCCAAAGCGTTGATTTTACGTCATTTTAAACTTTGCAAACAACAAACTTTATGTGTTTTTATGCACTTAAGTCAGGCGTAGTCTCAAAGCGGCTACTCAATGAAACCACGTGGAACAAACAACGCCGCAGAAAACGAACTAACAACACCAAAAAGCGCTTTTGGAAAACCGATCTCACAATGCCGACTTTCAACAAAGCCACTGAAACCACATGAACTTACCACACCAGAGAAAACGCCATTTCAGCGAGTAAATCGTCTTTTGTACCAACAAACTCAACGAGCAGAGTTTCAGCAAAAAAGTTCGACTCAGTTAACCCCAAAACCACCGCTCCAAAGAACAAATCAACTGTGAAACGATGCCAATTTTGAATTTTCACCACGCCAGTTAACACTGAAATTGAACGCCGATACGACAATTTCAACTTTAAGCTTTCACCACTAGATCTTGCGATATAGCTGCGTTTTTCCTCTTGCAAACCTGTTGCTTGACCAAGGTTGCCAATTCATCATCGCAATATCAGCAAGTTTGAGCATAGGGATGTCTTCGTGGGGTATCACCTAAATTCAACGCATAGTAAAAATGCCACGCGTTGCGAATCCCTCTTGAGCAGTTTGTTAGTTTGCAAACCCAAGACGTTGATTTTACGTAATTTTAAACTTTGCAAACAACAAACTTTATGTGTTTTGATGCACTTAAGTCAGGCGTAGTCTCAAAGCGGCTACTCAATGAAACCACGGGGAACAAACAACGCCGCAGAAAACGAACTAACGACACCAAAAAGCGCTTTTGGAAAACCAATCTCACAATGCGGACTTCCAACAAAACCACTGAAACCACGTGGAACTTGCCACACCAAAGAAAGCGTCATTTCAGCGAATAGATCGGCTTTTATACCAACAAGCTCAACGAGCAGAGTTTCAGCAAAAAAATTCGACTCAGTTAACCCCAAAAAGTCACCGCACCAAAGAATAAATCAACCGTTGAAACGATGCCAATTTTGGATTTTCACCACGCTAGTTAACACTAAAATTGAAAGCCAATACGACAACTTAAACTTTGAGCTTTTACCACTAGATCTTGCGATATAGCTGCGTTTTTCCTCTTGCAAACTAACGCCGTATTAAGTGGTGAGCAACGCCTACCACCCGACCTAAAACATTGTTCCGTAAACACTAATTTCAAAGCAAACCGAAAATACCAAGCGTTGGGAATCCGTCTTAAATACCTTGTTATTCGACATTTCTTCGCTGTAGCTCGACCTTAAACTTACTTTCTCTATGTAACCAAATACCCCAGTTAACGAAAAACATTAAACATGGAAAGATAGAGTATTCTACGACATTGGCTTTTACGTACATTAACACGCTTTCTGCATCTGATGACGGGTAGTTAATCAAGATGTTAAACACTATAAAAGCAACTGCCATTACCGCAGTACTTTTTAAAGCCCAGACGAGAAAACCCTGCTTTCTAACCTTGCTCCAGTGCGAAAAATACTTATCATTCATACACATTCCCTAATCTAAGCCAATCTTCCTAATATTCTGTATGTAGTTCACTTTGCCAATGTCGCAATAACGCCCTGCTAAGGGGTGAGCAACGCAATACCGAAGCCGCTGCATACCACCTTAATCACTAAATTCAACGCATAGTAAAAATGCCACGCGTTGCGAATCCCTCTTGAGCAGTTTGTTAGTCGCGAGGCACCGAGCGACAATTTTAAGCCAAACTAAACTTTGCGAACAATAAACTTTATGTGCTTTGATGCACTTAAGTCAGGCGTAGTCTCAAAGCGGCTATTCAATGAAACCACTTGGAACAGCCAACGCCGCAGAAAACAGACTGACAACACCAAAAAAGCGCTTTGGGAAAACCAATCTCACAGTGCGGACTTTCAACAAAGTCACTGAAACCACGTGGAACTTACCACACCAGAGAAAACGTCATTTCAGCGAGTAAATCGGCTTTTGTACCAACAAACTCACCGAGCGGAGTTGCAAGCAAAAATAGACTCTCGATTGCCCTGCACTGTCAGCACCAAAGAACAAAACAACCGCTAGGACATTTACAAAACTTTGGACTTGAAACAGTTGAAACTGAGCTTTGAGCATCGCCGACACACCTGCATATCAAACGATCATCAGCCAAATCTTAAGCTTAGAAAAGTGATTTTGACTGCTAGCTTTTTCTGGCGACTAACGCCCTGCTAAGGGGTGAGCAACGCAATACAAAAGCCGCCGAAAACCACCTTAATCACTTAAACCAACGCATAGTAAAAATGCCACGCGTTGCGAATCCCTCTTGAGCAGTTTGTTAGTCGCGAGGCACCGAGCGACAATTTTAAGCCGAACTAAACTTTGCGAACAACAAACTTTATGTGCTTCGGTGCATTTAAGTCAGGCGTAGTCTCAAAGCGGCTACTCAATGAAACCACTTGGAACAAACAACGCTGCAGAAAACGGACTGACAACACCAAAAAGCGCTTTTGGAAAGCCAATCTCACAGTGCGGACTTTCAGCAAAGTCACTGAAACCATGTGGAACTTACCACACCAAAGAAAACGTCCTTTCAGCTAGTAAATGAGCTTTTAAACCAACAAACTCACCGAGCAGATTTGCAACCGAAAACAGATTTTCGATTGCCCCGCTCTATCACCACCAAAGAACGAAACAACCGCTTGGAAAATAGCAATGCATTGATTTAGAACCGATGAAACTGAGCTTTGACCGTCGAAGATGGAACTATGAATCAAAAAGCCAGTAGCCAAGTTTTGAGCTTAGAAACATGATTTTGATTGCTAGCTTTTTCTGGCGACTAACGCCCTGTTAAGGGGTGAGCAACGCAATACCGAAGCCGCCGCAAACCACCTTAAACACCAAAACCAACGCATAGTGAAAATGCCACGCGTTGCGAATCACTCTTAAACAGTTTGTTATACGATGCCTCTCAGCAAGCGCTGAAACTGACCGTTTTTAGCTTTGAAGCCCAGTTTGTTAAACAAAGCTTGAGACCTAAAGTTACCCTCATCAATATCGGCATACAATTTTTCAATACCCAAAGATTTAGCATGAGAGAATAATAAACTAAGAGCTTCCGACATATACCCTTGTCGCCAGTACGATGAATTTAGTAAGCACCCGACCTCACAGGAATCACCGCTATCACTAAAGCTATGTAAGCCGCAGGTTCCAATAACTTTGCTTGTCGCTTGCTCCATAACCGCCCATTCCAACGATTCACCTGATTTCTCTAGTCGGACGACGCTTTCTAGCATCTGAACTACCATATCTTCCGATGTGAAAACTGGGTCTGAAGCAAATTCCATTGTTTGAATGTCACCATAAATTTCAAACAAATCATCAGAATCATTCGTTTGAATTGACCTCAAAACAATTCTACTTCCGTGTAAATCAGGCTTCATTTTTCTCCTTAGTCGTATAACGCCGCGTTAAGTAGTGAGCAACGCTACCACTAAACCCGACCATACCACCGTAAACATAAAACCCAACGATGGAATAGGAAATGCCATGCGTTGGGAATCTGTCTTAAACGCTTTGTTATACCACTTGGATTCAAGTACGAAGTGCGACACCTCTGAACATAAAAACAGTGAGATGCGATAATCATGAAGTTTGCTCCCGCCAAGAAGTAAAAAACATGAAATACACGCACCTCACTGAGAACGAAAGGTATATGATTTCTGCGCTCAGAAAGCAAGGAATTAGTACCGCTAAAATAGCTAAACAACTGGGGCGTCACAAAGCCACTATCTATCGAGAAATTGAACGCAACTCCCGATACAACAGACACTTTAAAAGGTACTCCTATCAGGCATGGAGAGCCCAACAAATGGCTCGCAACCGGCTGAGCCAATCGCGGAGAAATAAGCGTTACAGCGAAATCGACTTCAGGTTACCTGAGGCCTTGCTACGACTGGATTGGAGCCCTGACCAAATCGTCGGATACCTAAGGGTAAGAGGCTATCCAACAATGAGTCACGAGCTCATTTATCAGCATATTTGGAACGACAAAACTCTCGGTGGAACCCTATGGAAACACCTACGCCAATCAACTAAGAAAAGGCGTAAAAGGTATAACTCAAAAGACAGCCGAGGTCGGCTGGCAGCAAAGCGTCATATTACCGAAAGACCTGCAAAAGCTGAGCATCGAAAAGAGCCTGGTCACTGGGAAATTGATACCGTCGTTGGCCGCGGAACCAAGCACTGTATCGTGACTTTAGTCGACAGAATGACTGGCTACACTTTTATTGGGCAAATGGACAATAGAACAAGCGAGTCGCTAAACGTAAGAATGAGCAAAATCATGACCCGCTCTGACTTACCTTTTAAGACGATAACTGCGGATAACGGCACTGAATTTCATGGTTATGCACAATTAGAAAAACATCATAACTGTCTGTTTTACTTTGCAAATCCATACCACTCATGGGAGCGAGGTACTAATGAAAACACCAATGGCTTGATACGACAATACTTACCAAAACGAACTTCTATGTCTCACGTAACACAGAAGCTCTGCAATGAAATTGCACACAAATTAAATACGCGCCCACGCAAAAGGCTTGGGTATAGGACACCAACGGAGTATATTCATGCGCATCTGTAGAAAGTGTCGCACTTCAAACTTGATACTAAGCCACTATTGGCTTTATCCAAGCATAACTGCCGGATACAACAAACTTGCCATTATTGTTAGTTTTGTTTTCCCTAAACTCTATGTTTCTCCATTCAAATTTTGCACTAACGCCTTGCAATGGAAGGTTCTCTACTAACAAATCGTTCTCTGGTTCAATTACATGATTATGGGCAGTGATGTAATTTATGTAATTGGTATAGTTTCCAGGATTCAAAAAAGACTCAATATTGGAAGCCATTAGAAAGACGCAATAGTTGTGTGATTTCTGATCATGTAAATATCTTAGCCTAGCTAAATCACGGTAAATTGATTTTCTTGTTTCCTTTCTATCAGGAGTTCCTTGAGGAAGTTTAAATTCTACAGCGACTTTATAGTTAGTTGATGTATAAAAAAATAGATCTAAGTACTTACTTTTCCCAGACAATTCTTCATAACATTGCTGCTCAAAATCAACCACTAATTTATTACCTACGATTTTTAGTATCTCCATAGCAAATAGAAACACTAAACTCTTCTCGCTTGACAGTGGGTAGTCTTTATCCTCAACGCGTTCCCGACAAGCCCCCCAAGCTTTATCTATAATAGTTTGAACATTATCTTCATTAATTTCCAAAATGAACTCTCGAACTTTAATTAACTAGTGGTATAACGCCCTGTTAAGGGGTGAGCAACGCAATACCGATGCCGCCGCATGCCACCTTAAACACTAAGACCAACGCATAGTAAAAATGCCCCGCGTTGCGAATCACTCTTAAACAGTTTGTTATAACACAGTTTTACACGTCATCTTCCGATAAAATTTGACGACAATTACGAACTGTTAGTACGCGGATTTCGTGACTTAAACTGTAGATAATACGATAGTGACCAAAGATGATTTCGCGATAGTTCGTGTGGGGCATTTCAGGAACAAACCGCCCCATTTCAGGCATACTTCCAAGTAGTTCAGTTTTATCAAAAACTTCGTTTACCCACCTCTCTGCTGCAGGTGGATTATCCAAAGAAATAAACTCCGCTGCATCACCTAGTTTCTGAAGTGCTAATGGAGACCAGACTACTTTCATTTTTTAATGCGCCCAAGTACTTGAGCACGCGCATCATCATTGGAAACACCGAGACCAGAAGCTAACTGAGCTTCTGCTGTGCGCATTTCTTCCAGTAATTCGATTTTCTCTTGCATTGCTTCATACTCAGCAACATCGAGAACAACAGCAACACCTTTGCCACGTTGCGTAATAACCAATGGGCGACGAGTCTCATTGATTTGTTTGATGTATGAAGCTACACCGGCACGAAACTCAGACAAAGGCTGAATATCTTGATCGAAATGAATACGACTCATATTGAACTCCAGTTAGTACAAAATAACGTACAGATAATAGTTCAACTGACCCTTTTGAGCAAGAAGTTGATTCTGTGTTATAACGCCGCGTTAAGTGGTGAGCAACGCTACCACCTTACCTAAAATATTGTGCCGTAAACACTAAATACGAATCAAACCGAAAATGCCAAGCGTTGGGAATCCGTCTTAAACGCTTTGTTATATGCTTGTACCCAAAGCCTGAAAGTCCCTTAATGAGCAACCAAAGTAAGGACTACAAGCTGTATAGCCTTTTGCGATCTTTACGGTAACATTTAAAAGCCAATACCCAGAATGAAACCAATGCAAACAACGCTACCTTATCGTATCTATGCAATAGCTTCCCAACTATGGCATCTTCCAAAGGTTTCATTACTCCTTGGAACTCAATTTCAGCGATGTAGTATTTGCCAACCAATAAAATTACGAAGTGAAAAACGACACCAAGAATCAGTGCTAATTGAGTGCGTTTTGATAATGAAAGCACATATAGAAATTCATATACAAAGTTCATTTTTTACTTCCTATCTGTATTGGCATATAACGCCCTGCTAAGGGGTGAGCAACGCAATACCGAAACCACCGCAAACCACCTTAATCACTAAAATCAACGCATAGTGAAAATGCCACGCGTTGCGAATCCCTCTTGAGCAGTTTGTTAGGCATTTGCCTGAGTGAGCCTCGACCATTCTTGCTTTGTACCCACTGCAAACAAACTACCTATTAACAAACAGATACCTGAACTTGTCAGCCAAAAAGTTAAGGTATTATCTGGAAAGCTTGGCATTAGTACTGGGAATGAAAATGCTCTGAGGATAAAAACACTTGTTATCACTACTAAAATGGAACGCGTAAATGGAAGTTTCTTTATTACGCCCGCCCCAGCTAACGCAAAAATACCCCAAAAACACAAAATTGCTGCTATTGTGAGCGTGACCAGTGTAGGGTACCAAAGCCCTTGCTCCGCCATTTGTGCCATCGCTTCTCCGGCCCCAAACATTCGATACCAGTCAGATCCAAACACAATACATCCCAAATGAGCTAATGCTGCCAAAAAGCAACACGCTGAAGATGCTATGAGGTATTTGTTCTCTCGACGATTCATCCATCCTCCTTGATGCCTAACGCCCTGTTAAGGTGTGAGCAACGCAATACCGATGCCGCCGCATGCCACCATAAACACTAAACACAACGCATAGCAAAAATGCCACGCGTTGCGAATCACTCTTAAACAGTTTGTTATAAGCAATTTATCCCGCGATTAACCTTATACCCTCAGCTATCACGTCTTTTACAAGATCCATCACCACAGACTTGGAGCACTCACCCGAGAAATCAGCCAACTGATCACCAATTGTATTACCAGAAAGTGAACTAGGCATACGATTCAACGCTGCTAGCCCCATCGGGGTTAATACAACATTTTGGAATACAGCAAAGCCCTCTTTTTTCACACCTTTGATATAACCAGTGTCTAATAACCATTGAATCGTACATTCTGCTATATGTTGCTGTTCACCATGACCGTCGATATTTGCGAAAGGATTCTCGGTGTGTTTTCTTTCAACCTCTAATGCGATGATACCGGAGTATAGCTCGATCGGGACGGGAAAAGACTCATAGCATTTGCCAAAGACGCTAGCGACCCCAAGATTGAACAAATCTATATTCTTCATACTTTCCTATTGCTTATAACGCCCTGTTAAGGGGTGAGCAACGCAATACCGAAGCCGCCGCATACCACCTTAATCACTTAAACCAACGCACAATAAAAATGCCACGCGTTGCGAATCCCTCTTGAACAGTTTGTTAGCAATATAAATTTAACGCCTTGCGACTACAGTCACGTCTGTTGATAGAAAAAGGTAGTTAAACCTTAGGTGATTGACTACGTACGCACCGATACGGCTAGCATCAACGATATTCGCCTTTAACATTGATTTTAAAGAAGCTTGATCCAATTGTGCATAAAAATAGTTCTCATACCTACTAGCTGAACCAAATATGAAGCATTTTTGAGGGTCATTATTAAGATAAAAAACATGTGTAAAAGCACTACCATCACCTAGCGATTTGATGAGTTTCATTGAATATTAACCTCAGATAAAATCAAAAAAAGCATTTGAACCGTTTATTATTGCTAACGCCCAATTAAGGTGTGAGCCACGCTGCCACCACACTCAAATTGGACGCCGTAAACACTGAATTAGACCCTAACCAAAAATGCCAAGCGTGGGGAATCACTCTTAAATTGTTTGTTATATCGTTGCTAATTTTGGAGAAAAACCTATCGTTTTAATTGTCTCGAACAACCAATTTTGCGCTTCAATGATATCTTCAGATGAAAAATCATCCTCATCGTAACGAGCGCTTGGAGAACAAGTAATAGCATCAAACTTATCAGAGCTAAGCTGCTCGTTATAATGTTTGTTAAACGCATTAACTAGTTTGTGGATGCTGTGACCATATTTATCTTTTAGACGTTTTTCAGAGATACCAGCCTTTAAAAGCCAAGCCTTAAGTATCTTCTCCGCACATTGTGAATACGCCCATCGAGCTTGCCCATAATTCATTGCATTGGTCTGTAACTGCACGGATATTGTCTTAAGGTCTGCTTCTATAGCTTGACAGAATGGTATTTTTGCTAATCGCCAACCAGATAGAATTTCGAATGATTCGAGAGCACTCCTAAATGATGCCATTAACGAACTCAATTCAGCGTCGGTTAAAGAATTCACATAAGCTTGCGTCATATTAGATGACATACGCATTATATTTGTCTCGTTATGAGCACCACAAACTGTCAAATTTTTATCGATGAAAAAGTTACATGTACCAACAAAGTTTGGCACACGATAATGCCATAAGTCTCCTCTGATTTTTTGATAGAAGAAGCCTAAATCAGAATTGAAGGACTGAAGTTTACCGTACTTAGCGTCATACCAGTCGTGCAACCATACACAAAGTTGATTACCTATTTCGTTATTGGGAAGAAGTGATTTCGGTGACAACGGAATTGGAACATTTCCAAAGTATGCACTGACCTCTCCAACGGCTTCCATATAACGGAGCTTAATAGGCACGCCCTGTGTGATAAGACGTTCATCTATCTCTTCGAAGATATCATTAATGACCACTTTTTTACTCAACTAAGACCTCCAAGATATAACGCCGCGTTAAGTGGTGAGCAACGCTACCACCTTACCTAAAATATTGTGCCGTAAACACTAAATACGAATCAAACCGAAAATGCCAAGCGTTGGGAATCCGTCTTAAACGCTTTGTTATATGCTTGTACCCAAAGCCTGAAAGTCCCTTAATGAGCAACCAAAGTAAGGACTACAAGCTGTATAGCCTTTTGCGATCTTTACGGTAACATTTAAAAGCCAATACCCAGAATGAAACCAATGCAAACAACGCTACCTTATCGTATCTATGCAATAGCTTCCCAACTATGGCATCTTCCAAAGGTTTCATTACTCCTTGGAACTCAATTTCAGCGATGTAGTATTTGCCAACCAATAAAATTACGAAGTGAAAAACGACACCAAGAATCAGTGCTAATTGAGTGCGTTTTGATAATGAAAGCACATATAGAAATTCATATACAAAGTTCATTTTTTACTTCCTATCTGTATTGGCATATAACGCCTTGTTAAGGGGTGAGCAACGCAATACCGAAGCTGCCGCAGACCACCTTAAACACTAAACTCAACGCATAGTAAAAATGCCACGCGTTGCGAATCCCTCTTGAACAATTTGTTATGCATCTTGGATTCAAGTACGAAGTGCGACACCTCTGAACATAAAAACAGTGAGATGCGATAATCATGAAGTTTGCTCCCGCCAAGAAGTAAAAAACATGAGATACACGCACCTCACTGAGAACGAAGGTATATGATTTCTGCACTCAGAAAGCAAGGAATTAGTACCGCTAAAATAGCTAAACAACTGGGCCGTCACAAAGCTACTATCTATCGAGAAATTGAACGCAACTCCCGATACAACAGACACTTTAAAAGGTACTCCTATCAGGCATGGAGAGCCCAACAAATGGCTCGTAACCGGCTGAGTCGCTCGCGCAGAAATAAGCGCTACAGCGAAATCGACTTCAGGTTACCTGAAGCCTTGCTACGACTGGATTGGAGCCATGACCAAATCGTCGGATACCTAAGGGTAAGAGGCTATCCAACAATGAGCCACGAGCTCATTTATCAGCATATTTGGAACGACAAAACTTTCGGTGGAACCCTATGGAAACACCTACGCCAATCCACTAAGAAAAGGCGTAAAAGGTATAACTCAAAAGACAGCCGAGGTCGCCTGGCAGCAAAGCGTCATATTACCGAAAGACCTGCAAAAGCTGAGCATCGAAAAGAGCCTGGTCACTGGGAAATTGATACCGTCGTTGGCCGCGGAACCAAGCACTGTATCGTGACTTTAGTCGACAGAATGACTGGCTACACTTTTATTGGGCAAATGGACGACAGAACAAGCGAGTCGCTCAACGTAAGAATGAGCAAAATCATGACCCGCTCTGACTTACCCTTTAAGACGATAACTGCGGATAACGGCACTGAATTTCATGGTTATGCACAACTAGAGAAACATCATAACTGTCTGTTTTACTTTGCAAACCCATACCACTCATGGGAACGAGGCACTAATGAAAACACTAATGGCTTGATACGACAATACTTACCAAAACGAACTTCTATGTCACACGTGACACAGAAGTTCTGCAATGAAATTGCACACAAATTAAATATGCGCCCACGCAAAAGACTTGGGTATAGGACACCAACGGAGTATATTCATGCGCATCTGTAGAAAGTGTCGCACTTCAAACTTGATACTAAGCATCACTTGCACTGTTTTGCTGAATTACAGTTTCAAGAGCATTATCTAGAATGAGAACCGCGGTATGAAAATATATTCTTGGCTCATTGAAAGATGCTCCAGCAAGCTCTGCACTTTTGACCTTTTTTAGTTCGTTGAGAACATCTGGATTCTCGAAGCTGCAGCCAAATATGTTGTGGGCGAAAGCATTTCTAATTTCTCTCAACGCGTGCAACTCCGATTGCACCTGTTTAGAAATTAGCCCTAGCTCGAAACAAAGATCAATCCTTTTGGCAAACTGATTAACTACTTTGTTTGAAACACCACTTTTGAAACTATTATCAAGTATTCTCTCAAGTTTTGCGTCAAATGCAGCACACGAAATAAGCACCGCACTCCGGTCATCGCTTTTTAAAACATCAAACCAAGTAGATGCATTTTTAATGTTACTCAAACCTTTGAATTTGTTTTTATCATCTTTAATTTTCACAGCTACTCCATGATGCATAACGCCGCGTTAAGTAGTGAGCAACGCTACCCCTACCTAAACCATTGTGCCGTAAACACTAAATTCAAAGCAAACCGAAAATGCCGAGCGTTGCGAATCTGTCTTAAACGCTTTGTTATGTGTATTACCCAAAGCTTTCCAAAATATTATTTTCTAGTTCTTTCTTTTTCATCAGAGTCTTGTGGTTACGAGTTTTAAACCTAATACCAAAAGAGATAAAGTGATGAAAAATAATGAGATGACTTCTATTTTTTGACCAGATGACACACTCATCCTCTGCGACAACCCATGATTTTGAGTTGGATTCTAGGTCTTTGATGGGATTGCTTAAAAACTTACTCTCATAATTCTGAGCGAAACTTGAATGAACCTGTTTATTGAAGAAGCGAATATGCATGACGTCTCGCTTTTCATTGAAGACTCGTTGATGCTTTAGAAAATATAGACCCTTGCCAAAGAACGTTGCGTAGTCGATCAGCTCTTGACCATAAACAGGCATTTTTGCTTCAACGTGTTCACCCACCTCTACCGCACTGTCATACATTTCCCAAAGACGATTCGGTACACGCTTACGTTTCGTGAAAGCACGAACTAGTGCTTTCACAGCTAGCTCACTATCACTGGATTGGCATCGGGCAATTAGACCAAATATTTCATCCAATGTACCTTTTTCAGAATTGCACTTACGACAAGCATAGAAATCACCCTCACCGTTGTTTCTCTTTCGCGTTAGAGCGGTATTGGGAACTAGGTGCTCAACAGAACGACTATTGTGCAAGTTCTCGCCTTTTACCATTGCAGTCGAGCAATAAGGACAAATACTGTTTACGATCAATTTGTTAGTTCCTCTATACACATAACGCTCTGTTAAGGGGTGAGCAACGCAATACCAAAGCCGCCGCATACCACCTTAAACACTAAAACCAACGCATAGTGAAAATGCCACGCGTTGCGAATCCCTCTTGAACAGTTTGTTAGGCGACATTTCTACGTTTAACTTCTTTCTCATACGAAGATTCGTTGTATAGCCAAATAGCCCAAAATGCGAAAAACATCCCGATCGTGTAAATTGAGTAATTAAGAGCATTATCCGATAAGAAAACCGTAATGCTTGCCGCATCAGAAGATGGATAAAGGAAAATAACATTAAAAATTATGTACAAAATGGCTGTGACGAAAGCTATTCTGAAAAGCCAATTTAAACATCCTTTCTTTCGCGATTTTTGCCAATTATCAAATGCTTTACCATTCATTAATCCACTCCTTTTCTGTTAACTGAAGCTAGATTCACGCCAAGATACTATCACTACTCTATCGTTTGTCTCATGTCGCCTAACGCCCTGTTAAGGGGTGAGCAACGCAATACCGATGCCGCCGCATACCGCCTTAAACACTAAAACCAACGCATAGTAAAAATGCCACGCGTTGCGAATCCCTCTTGAACAGTTTGTTATGTACGTGGTTGGTTCTATCCCCAGAAACACCCATAAGTATCGTCTTCCAATATTTCCAAGAAAGCTTCTAGAAGTTGAATCTCTGGAACTGGCTCATACGAATGCCATTTTTGGTCGGATTTCATCCAGTAAATTTTCCACGCATCACGCGACTTATAATATTTGACTTTGGCTACTGGGCACTCCATTTTTTCGGATGGATCATTCCACTTAGGACGTATCTCGAAGATTTCGATGACTTGCCCCTCTAAACGATACCCAATATCAAGTTGGTTGCGGATCTCTTCTGGCGGCCGACAAGAATCAAGGTACTTCTCCACTACCTTTCTATAACGCTGTTGCTCAATTTCTGAAAATGCCATATCTATCACCTAACCCTTTAATTAAGCTAAGTTTACGACCTAATTTCATACGTTGGCTAGGTTAATTTTCGAGAAAGTACATAACGCCCTGTTAAGGTGTGAGCAACGCAATACCGATGCTCCCGCACACCGCCTTAAACACTAAACGCAACGCATAGTAAAAATGCCACGCGTTGCGAATCACTCTTAAACAGTTTGTTAGGCAGACTTATCACGTAACTTAACTAGCCTAAATAGGAAAACAAGTGCCCCCCACATACTGTATAAAGCAGTTAAACCACCAATTTGAATTAATGTATATCCATGGGCAGCTCCTTTAACACTCGAGAAGTACTTTAGAGGAGCTTGAATTCCAAGCCAAGCTAACCAGCTACCCATTGCTGCTAAGATAATTGTAAAAAGCAAGAAACCAATTAGCTGAAAAAGCGTTTTTTGTTGGAGATTATCCGTATCTTTATATGTTTTACTAAAAGGAAACCTATAATATTTCATACAATAAATTAGCAAACATGTGATAGGCAGCACCCCAATATCAATCATTGTTATAGGTAGCCCAGTGTGTAGCCTAATTGCCTCAGAAATGAGGATGACCAAAACTATAATAATACCCGTTTTTAATTTTGCCCAACTCATAAACTTGACCTATAAGCTAAAAATAACCTTGTATGCCTAACGCCCTGCTAAGGGGTGAGCAACGCAATACCGAAGCCGCCGCAAACCACCTTAATCACTAAATTCAACGCATAGTGAAAATGCTACGCGTTGCGAATCCCTCTTGAGCAGTTTGTTAGTCGCGAGGCACCGAGCGACAATTTTAAGCCGAACTAAACTTTGCGAACAACAAACTTTATGTGCTTTGATGCATTTAAGTCAGGCGTAGTCTCAAAGCGGCTACTCAATGAAACCACCTAGAACAAACAACGCCGCAGAAAACGGACTAACAATACCAAAAAGCGCTTTTGGAAAGCCAATCTCACAATGCGGACTTTCAACAAAGTCACTGAAACCACGTGGAACTTACCACACCAGAGAAAACGTCATTTCAGCGAGTAAATCGGCTTTTGTACCGACAAACTCACCGAGCGGAGTTGCAACCAAAAGCAAACTCTCGATTGCCCTGCTATGTCAGCACCAAAGAACAAAACAACCGCGAGGACACTTGCAAAACTTTGGACTTAAAACAGCTGAAAATGAGTTTGGACCAACGACGATGAACCTGTGGGCCGAACAATCAGCAGCCAAATTTTGAGCTTAGAAACATGATTTTGATTGCTAGCTTTTTCTGGCGACTAACGCCCTGTTAAGGTGTGAGCAACGCAATACCGATGTTTCCGCATACCACCTTACAACACAAACCTAACGCATAGTAAAAATGCCACGCGTTGCGAATCACTCTTAAACAGATTGTTATGTTTGTTTTTCCAGTTTGAGCTCACCTGTCACTTTAGCCAATCGTAAAGCTACCGCAAAACAAACTAAATACGGGCTGATATACCAAAATACTTGCTCAATCGGATGTTTGACTTGCGCGAGCTTGGTCTCGTCGTATCGCTTTTTTTGCTGGTTGTATTGCTCAAACATACCATTAACCCATGTAACATCTTCCTCAACCCATTTTAAATTGAGTCCTGAGGTAGAAAATAGATTCAGGTCCAATGTTGGCAGTAAATTGAAATCGAGGGATTTTAGATGCTTAGCAACCGATAAATACCAACTGCATGGGTCGGAGTATCCATCTTCACCACCAACAGATATAAGACCAGAACACATATCACTTTTAATCTGCCGAACTGAAAACTCGTGAACTGATTCGAGAATGGTTACCGCTCGTGTTTGCTCGGTGATAGCCCAATTACCAGCAACTGCTGCACGAATTTCAGAAACTGCACCCAGCATACCCACACCTGCTAGCAGAGGCCAAAGGTAGTCAACATACTTCCACTTACGCTTACAGAGATTAAAGCCACACCAGATTGGTAAATGGAAAGCTAATGCTAAACCGCAGGTGAGCAAAACAAAGTGAAGCGAGTTGGAGAGCATGAACTCACTCTCGAAGAAGCTTTCCATAAACTATCAAATTTCCTCTAAAAACATAACGCCCTGTTAAGGGGTGAGCAACGCAATACCGAAGCTGCCGCATACCACCTTAAACACTAAAACCAACGCATAGTGAAAATGCCACGCGTTGCGAATCCCTCTTGAACAGTTTGTTAGGCGACATTTCTACGTTTAACTTCTTTCTCATACGAAGATTCGTTGTATAGCCAAATAGCCCAAAATGCGAAAAACATCCCGATCGTGTAAATTGAGTAATTAAGAGCATTATCCGATAAGAAAATCGTAATGCTTGCCGCATCAGAAGATGGATAAAGGAAAATAACATTAAAAATCATGTACAAAATGGCTGTGACGAAAGTGGTTCTGAAAAGCCAATTTAAACATCCTTTCTTTCGCGATTTTTGCCAATTATCAAATGCTTTACCATTCATTAATCCACTCCTTTTCAATTAACTGAAGCTAGATTCACGCCAAGATACTATCACTACTCTATCGCTTATCTCATGTCGCCTAACGCCCAATTAAGGTGTGAGCCACGCTACCACCGCACTCAACTTGGACGCCGTAAACACTAAACTTGCCCCAAACCAAAAATGCCAAGCGTGGGGAATCACTCTTAAATTGTTTGTTAGGGCTGTCTTTAACACATCTCAGGAATACGAACGAAAACCTCTTTGCCTTTAGCCCATTTCTGCTCTGATTTTGAGTCGGTTAGTGCAATAAGAAGAGCCTGACCAAACTCATGTGGTATTGCTGACAAACTTCGAGATTCATAACTATCAGCGAATCCTTTACCAATTGCTCCCGTTTTAACTACTACTTCCGTATTTTCAGGGACTTGTGCATGTGGATCCTCACACACCTGTGCATCCAGAGAATTATATTTTCGACACATCATAGGTCTATAACTGTATATTCCACATGCTCCATCTTCTAACATTACGCATGGAATGATGTGTTCATCGAACCTAAGTCCTTTAGCCTTACCTGCATATATCTGCAACTTATCTATAAACGTCTGCATTTCAGACTTAGACATATCAGCTTTCAGCTTCTTGGCAATATAAAAAACCTCTGGAGCTAATACCTCGACGCGGAGATCACAGCAGAAACTACACCCCTTTTTGCATCCGAATTTAATACCTTTGACTTTTACGGACTCTATTACAGCATCAATTTTACTATGGAGATCACCAACCAAATTTATGGCATAAATGGCATTTTTGTTTGCTCTAAGCTTCTTTCTATATTCTTTCTCGGTTGTAACAAATATATTCTGAACTTCAAGCCGTTCTCTTTCGTTTAGATGCAACATATTAATCTCACTTGCAATTGTAATTGTTATCTTCTTAAGCCCTAACGCCTTGCTAAGGTGTGAGTAACGCAATACAAAAGCTACCGCACAGCGCCTTAATCACCATAAGCCACCGCAAAGTAAAAATGCCACGCGTTACGAATCACTCTTAAGCAATTTGTTAGTACATGCGTTACTTCTATTTATGCGCTCCAAGATATTGAAAAGTGGAATAATATGAAAGGCTTTGAACACTGAAGTGAGACGGGCAGCTACAAAACTTTACCTCGATTGGAAGACGAAAGTTGGCTAGAAGAAAAACGCACTGAACTGCCCTACTTTCACTAGCTTCAAATTAGAAATGGATTCTTTCCTCGTACTTCAACAGCCATACCAAAAGTAACCAAGGCTCTCTCAAAAGCCACCACGAAAATGAAGAAGCGCCAAAGAAATAGGCTAAGAGTTAGAAGCCGTAAACAGTGAAATCAAAGCGAACACTCCGCATATAGTGCCACCGGAAAGAACGTGAAAGGTACAAGCTGAAAGATGTAAAGACGAGTGCCAAAACAGATAAACACCAAAACTTATGACCTTTGATGTCAAACCCGTACTAACGCCCTGCTAAGGGGTGAGCAACGCAATACAAAGGCCGCCGCATACCACCTTAAACACCAAAACCAACGCATAGTAAAAATGCCACTCGTTGCGAATCCCTCTTGAGCAGTTTGTTAGTTTGCAAACCCAAGGAGTTGATTTTACGTTATTTTAAATTTTGAAAACAATAAGCTTTATGTGCTTTGATGCACTTAAGTCAGGCTTAGTCTCAAAGCGGCAACTCAATGAAACCACTTGGAACAAACAACGTGGCAGAAACCGAACTCACAACACCAAAAAACGCTTTTGGAAAACCAATCTCACAGTGCGGACTTTCAACAAAGCCACTGAAACCACGTGAACTTTCCACACCAAAGAAAGCGTCATTTCAGCGAGTAGTTCGGCTTTTATACCAACAAACTCAACGAGCAGAGTTTCAGCGAAAAAGTTCAACCCAGTTAACCCAAAAGTCGCCGCACCAAAGAACAAATCAACCGTTGAAACGATACCAATTTTGGATTTTCACCACGCTAGTTAACACTAAAATTGAAAGCCAATACGACAACTTAAACTTTGAGCTTTTACCACTAGATCTTGCGATATAGCTGCGTTTTTTCTCTTGCAAACTAACGCCCTGTTAAGGGGTGAGCAACGCAATACCAAAGCCGCCGCATACCACCTTAACCACTAAACCAACGCATATTGAAAATACCACGCGTTGCGAATCCCTCTTGAACAGTTTGTTATGTACGTAGTTTAAAATGAACACCTGAGCTTTCAAATTCTATGCTCCCAAAGCCACCTACCACCTTGAAATATGATTGGTTCTTTTCAAAGTAGTCGATGTTTCCGTAGTCTTTTGAACCGTCAAGGTCTATGGTCGGCTGCATATCATTTTGATTCAAGAGCCCATTAATACTTAAAACACCCTCAAAAAGAAGAGACCCCAAACGATAGCAAGTATGCTCACCTATTTTTGGAGCTTCATAATATTTAGACTCAGGCCAGATGCTAAACTCTAGTTCAATTTCAAAAGTTTGATCAGTGTAGTGCCAACCCAAAACAAATGAATCCTGAAGGTCTACACCTACGAGAAAATCCATATTTTTCTCCAAGTACATAACGCCGCATTAAGGTGTGAGCAACGCTACCACGAAACCTAACCATACCACCGTAAACACAAAACCCAACGATGGATTGAAAATGCCAAGCGTTGGGAATCACTCTTAAATGCTTTGTTAAATTTCATTTGCCTCGTTGAAGGAAATATAATTCGCATACAACTCATCAAATGTTTTTATTACGACATCAGGTTCAACTGTGTTTCTAAGTAGTTCAAAAGAACGGCATTTGTCAGTATCACCTTTTAACTCTTTCTCTGAGTTACCAGTAATCACAATACACTTTGGTTTATGTACTTCAAAACTTGAATTTGAAGTATATTTCTTCTCATAGAATGAGTTCATAATTTGATTACGTTGAACTAATACTTGTGAGATTGCACCTGACAAATCAGCACTAAACCCATAGACCCCACCCCGATATTTTCTACCTAAAAGCTTAGCACCTGGCTTCTTGATTTCTACAATGACAAGGTTATTTGTACTTACACTTTCCAATGCAAAATCAGGAATTTTTCCACCTTTGCCATCAATGTCTTGCCCACCAAAATTTGGCTGCTCACTGACGAGTAAAACTTTAGACCCAATAATACGTTCCAAAACTTCCAGATTTTGACTCAGCTCCTTTTGCCAAAAATCTTCAGAATCACTATTTTTGGTATCTTTATTGTCAAACCAAACATTAATTGCATCACGAACTTTATCTTGATAAACGGCACGAGTAACCATTGGAATCAGGTCACCTGTTGCTCGTATGCGATTCAAGGTCGTTACCCAAGATAGTAGCGAAGCGCAGAACTCATCGTGATCAAGGTAGTGATAGTCATCGCCATACTCTTCATCAAATGTAACCAACTCACGCAAAGTATCCATAGCAATTCTTGCATTTTTACTATCTTGTGAGTCTCCTGAAACAAAATCGACGACTTCATCTTTTTTACTTTTATCAACGTTATTGCGCTCAAATGATACTAACAAATAATCCCTGATTTCGTCTTGAAAGTTTGCAACACACTCAGAAATTTTATCAACACTGTCGTAAGACAGTTTATACAAAATTGCATCACCAATCTTATCTGAGTCCGCTGATTTCGCTTTGGTAAGGTCTTTTGATAATCTAGCCGCACCAAAAACCTTTTCAAATACATCCTCAAAAATATCGCTGAAATCAGCATCTGAATTTTTCATAGTACCTCATTGAAATTTAACGCCCTGTTAAGGGGTGAGCAACGCAATACCCAAGCCGCAGCATACCACCTTAAACACTAAAACCAACGCATAGTGAAAATGCCACGCGTTGCGAATCCCTCTTGAACAGTTTGTTAGTACATGCGCTACTTCTATTTATGCGCTCCAAGATATTGAAAACTGGCATGATATGAAAGGCTTTGAACACTGAAGTGAGACGGGCAGCTACAAAACTTTACACCGATTAAGAGAGGAAAGTTGGCTAGAAGAAAAACGCACTGAACTGCCCAACTTTCACTAGCTTCAAATTGGAAAAGGATTCTTTCCTCGTACTTCAACAGCCACACCAAAAGTAATCAAGGTTCTCTCAAAAGCCATCACGAAAATGAAGAAGCGCCAAAGAAATAGGCTAAAAGTTAGAAACCGTAAACGGTGAAATCAAAACGGACACTCCGCATATAGTGCCACCGGAAAGAACGTGAAAGGCACTAACTGAAAGGTGTAAATACGAGTGCCAAAACAGATAAACACCAAAACTTATGATCTTTGATGCCAAACCCGTACTAACGCCCTGTTAAGGGGTGAGCAACGCAATACCGAAGCTGCCGCATACCACCTTAAACACTAAAACCAACGCATAGTGAAAATGCCACGCGTTGCGAATCCCTCTTGAACAGTTTGTTAGGCGACATTTCTACGTTTAACTTCTTTCTCATACGAAGATTCGTTGTATAGCCAAATAGCCCAAAATGCGAAAAACATCCCGATCGTGTAAATTGAGTAATTAAGAGCATTATCCGATAAGAAAATCGTAATGCTTGCCGCATCAGAAGATGGATAAAGGAAAATAACATTAAAAATCATGTACAAAATGGCTGTGACGAAAGTGGTTCTGAAAAGCCAATTTAAACATCCTTTCTTTCGCGATTTTTGCCAATTATCAAATGCTTTACCATTCATTAATCCACTCCTTTTCAATTAACTGAAGCTAGATTCACGCCAAGATACTATCACTACTCTATCGCTTATCTCATGTCGCCTAACGCCCAATTAAGGGGTGAACAACGCCTCCCCCTAAACCTAAAGCATTGTGCCATAAACACAAAATTTGAAGTAGAAGCAAAAATGCCGAGCGTTGTGAATCCCTCTTAAATTGCTTGTTATGCGAATTATTCAACTATTTCGACTATTTTCCCTTCACTGTTTCGCTCGAATGCTGAGCCAACAGGAGCGTCCAAAAAAGGAATAATATCCGGGTCATAGTTAGCAATGGTATTCACATCATAGATTTCGTGGTTAGTTGACTCATCCATATACTCTTGCGTCTCATCACCAGACATAAAACACCAACCGCTGTCTAGATCATTATTTGGTTCATCTCGGTAAAAATAACCAACTTTCTTACCAACCACGGTTATCATGTCTGTAGCAATACAACCGCCGTACCCACTCGCCAATTCTCTTATAGTGTCCGCAGATATTTTGAATTTTTTAGACATATTTAAATTCTCCGTATTCGCATAACGCCGCATTAAGGTGCGAACAACGCTAAAACACCTAACCTAACCCATTGCACCTTAAACACTAAAGCCAAGTTTAAACTGAAATAGCCAAGCGTTGTGAGTCACTCTTAAATGCTTTGTTAGGCGCTTCACGCAAATAGTTTAAATTTGATTTAGAAAACCACCTTTTGGAAAAAGAAATTCACGTAACCCACTGAATTTGATTAAAACCCAAATGCTAAAGCAGTTAAGTATCTGAAACCCAGTGCAACCAAAACACCAAAGAAATTGGCTTTTCAGCACATAAAAATGGGATTTGAACAGGCTGATTTTCAGAGCGAAATTTCAGCCAATAAATCAACTTCCAAAACAGATGAACTTGAAGCGATTTGAGCCAAAGAAAATTACAACTAACCGACCCGAAAGCTGAATGAGGCAACCCGCGAACATTGACATATTTTGCGGGTTGAGTGATTCAAGAATTTAGGAAGATAAAACCAGATTGCCGAAAAACTAGAACAAATGGCCAAAGATAAATTAGAGATTAGATCCAAGAATTTCTTTACTGCGCCTAACGCCGCGTTAAGTGGTGAGCAACGCTACCACCTTACCTAAAATATTGTGCCGTAAACACTAAATACGAATCAAACCGAAAATGCCAAGCGTTGGGAATCCGTCTTAAACGCTTTGTTATATGCTTGTACCCAAAGCCTGAAAGTCCCTTAATGAGCAACCAAAGTAAGGACTACAAGCTGTATAGCCTTTTGCGATCTTTACGGTAACATTTAAAAGCCAATACCCAGAATGAAACCAATGCAAACAACGCTACCTTATCGTATCTATGCAATAGCTTCCCAACTATGGCATCTTCCAAAGGTTTCATTACTCCTTGGAACTCAATTTCAGCGATGTAGTATTTGCCAACCAATAAAATTACGAAGTGAAAAACGACACCAAGAATCAGTGCTAATTGAGTGCGTTTTGATAATGAAAGCACATATAGAAATTCATATACAAAGTTCATTTTTTACTTCCTATCTGTATTGGCATATAACGCCAAATTAAGGTGTGAACAACGCTAACACCTTACCTAAAGCATTGTGCCATAAACACTAAACTGACTTGAAGTGAGAGCGCCAAGCGTTGTGAATCACTCTTAAATTTATTGTTATAGCGATTCTTTAATGGTCACACCAAACCAATAATTAATCCAATTATCAATAAGTTAAACCACTTTTACATTAAGTGCATATATGATAAACCATAGTTCTGACTTACACTATTGATGGAGGCGATATGTCAGAAGATAACTATATTACGTGTGATGACTGCGGTACTGAATATCCAGAAGAAGATGGCTACTGTGTATATTGTGATGAAACTAGACCACCTAAAGGTGCTGAGTGCGAGTTTTGTGAAAATCTAGCCACTAGTTACGTCCAAGATCACCCCGTTTGTGATGACCATTATGAAGGTTCGTACCCAATAGACTAATCCGTCATTGATGCCCTAATATATCTATTTTAGGGCACTTTCCCATCGCTATAACGCCTTGCTAAGGTGTGAGTAACGCAATACAAAAGCTACCGCACGGCGCCTTAATCACATAAGCTACCGCAAAGTAAAAATGCCACGCGTTACGAATCACTCTTAAGCAATTTGTTAGTACATGCGCTACTTCTATTTGTGCGCTCCAAGATATTGAAAAGTAGCATGATATGAAAGGCTTTGAACACTGAAGTGAGACGGGCAGCTACAAAACTTAAACTCGATTAAGAGACGAAAGCTAGCTAGAAGAAAAACGTACTGAACTCCCTTACTTTTACTGACTTCAAATTAGAAAAGGATTCGATCCTCGCACTGCAACGACAACACCAAAGAAAGACAATTCTGACTTAGTAAAAACCACGAAAGAGAAGAAGCGCCAAAGAAATAGGCTAAAAGTTAGAAACCGTAAACGGTAAAATCAAAGCGAACACTCCGCATATAGTGCCACCGGATAGAACGTGAAAGGCACTAACTGAAAGGTGTAAAGACGAGCGCCAAAACAGATAAACACCAAAACTGATGACCTTTGATGTCAAACCCGTACTAACGCCCAATTAAGGTGTGAAGCACGCAATGACCAAGCCGCTGCATAGCACTTCAACACCAAAAACCAATGCATGCCAAAAATGCCACGCGTGCTGAATCACTCTTAAATTGTTTGTTATAACTACGGTTTAACCAAAATCACGTGTTACTTTTTCAAACTGACGCATGACAGGCGTTGGCTGAAAACCAAGCTTCCGATAATTCTCCAAGCATGACTTTAGAACAATGAAGCTTTGGAATTGAAGATCAATATCGATAATTGTCTCCTCACCCTTGTCATGGTGTTTGATTATGTTTCTAGACCAATTCCTTTCTCGAAGAATGATATTCGCTTTAGAGGCATCCTCTTTACGCCATTCTGCTTTTAAACGCTTAAACATAACAAAGAAAGCGCTATACGGCTTAGAGTTTATTGCTTCCACTAGCCCCTCACTCAAACTTTCCGCACTACCAGCTAAAGTAAGAGAACATATGTATTCTTTTTTCAGGTATAGCGAGCATGCCTTGTTTAACTGACTAAGCAATATTGTATTTTTATCGATTTTCTCTTTCATATACCGTTCTAAAAAAGTAGTTATAACGCCCTGTTAAGGTGTGAGCAACGCAATACCGATGCCGCCGCATACCACCTTAATCACTTAAACCAACGCATGGTAAAAATGCCACGCGTTGCGAATCACTCTTAAACAGTTTGTTATGCCGATCCTACCAACTACCACATAACTGACTCTCGCAAGGAGTACCATCATTGTCGCCATCTATTTTGACATTTGGACAATTTGATAAATAAAACTTTGCTTCGTCACAAGACGCCATTTCGCTACAGTAGGTCTTACCTTGGCAACTAAACCCCATATTTTCATATGCAGGGTTTAGCTTAGGCTCTATATAAAACAGATATAAGGCTGCGCCTATTAGACCGACGATAACTGCTGATAATACAACTGAAAAAGAATTGCTTTTCTGTGGTTTGACACCGACTAACTGAGCACTTTCCGCACTTAACTTAGGCTGAACACTTGCCAGTTGAAACTCTACTTGGTCCCCTATTCGGGGGCGTCGGTATCCTTTTTTGAACTTGGATACATGAACAAAAATGTCACCATCCAGTTCATTGGAATTTATGAACCCAAAACCGCGCTCATCAACCCAGCGAACAATTTCCCCTTTCATGTCCTCTCCCGTTTTTCACATAGCGGCATAACGCCCAATTAACGTGTGAGCAGCGCATACACTGAACTTAAATACTGCGCCGTAAACACTTAACTCAACCCGAAGTGAGAGCGCCAAGCGTTGCGAATCACTGTTGAATTGTTTGTTATGTTTTACCACAAATACATGATTTACTTGAGAAAGAACTCCCATTTCCAACCAGTTTTCTGAGCAAAACCACAAGGCAGAAACTAACTTGACCACCAAAGGCGACCAACCTAAAACAAACAAGTCCACTTCCCTGCCCAATGAGGCAACCCAACTGAGTACCAACAAGCGCCCTTTCTTTCCAACAAAAGCGCAAGACAACGGAAAATTGCCGAGGCGACTGCCAAGGTAGGATGCTAATCGGTTAAGAACCTAGAAGCGACTTTGAGCCAGTTAAATCAGAAGCCGACCGCCACGACCTGCCAATGAAGCAACCCACTAACATTGGCATGTTTTACGGGCTGAGAGATTCAAAAAACTTAGGTCGACAATGCTGATTTGCTGAGTCTACTAGGAACGAATTACCAGAGGGACAAAGAACTAGAGCCCAATACCTTTAAGCCTTTGAATTTCAAGTAAACATAACGCCCTGTTAAGGTGTGAGCAACGCAATACCGAAGCTCCCGCATACCACCTTAAACACAAAACGCAACGCATAGCAAAAATGCCAAGCGTTGCGAATCACTCTTAAACAGATTGTTAGCTTACGATTTCCAGAAGAATACTTTGGAATTAGCTGGAATACTCAGTTTTTTGCTCTTATCTTCTTTTGGTTGGGACTTTTGAAATTCTTGATAAACATCAAACTCAAACTTAGTAGCAGTACTAATTAGAGATTGTCGAATTGCCAGCGATATGTCTTTACCAACGATTTTATAATCGGTATTAAAAATTACTTTTAGATTATCATCATCTCTATAACCACTCATGATAGGAATGATTGCTATCTCTTGATCTAATCCTTCACTTTCATTCGGTTCACCTAATGAAGAAACAACGCCGACATAGACTTTTTGGTCACTGAGTGTGAGCATAATCGGATTTTCATACACGTAAGAGTTTAGTAAAAGTAGGTCTAAAGGGCTATCACTGAGAATTGTAGACATTAGCATTATCTTTGATTTCTCAACGTCACTTTCTTTAATTCGAATATGTAGATCTGACAGTTTAACCCACAGGTACGCAACAATTTGGGTGGATACAGCGATAATTGAGATCCAAGCTAATTGCTTCGCTTCGTTTTCTTTCATTGAAACAGCAGAGCTAAGCAAAGTTTCTAACCGACTAACAACGTCGATATTGATGCAAAATATCGATGCAGGCATAAAGCGATTTAACAGAAGGGTTACTAACGAAGCGATTACTAAGCACCCAAACCCCAAAAGAGCACTTTTTAAGTACAAATACTGCCCTTCATAACGGTGAATTTTATAGTAATAGTATAGATTGTGGTTACATACATAAAATCCCGATATGAGTATCGGGATTACTAAAAGAAGAAACATAGGTTGGCTTAATTATTATCTGCTACTGTTGACGATCTGAGAGGCTTGCTCTGCGTATTCTTGAAATTTTCGAGTACGTGTAACTTCGATAGCATCGACAGTCAATGTGCCACGACCAACAACACGACGAGAAGTAACCTCTGACGTTTGCAGCGCAACTAAAACCTTTTTCTCTTGCTCGCTAACGGTTAGCAGTAGCAATCTTTTCAAAAAGCTTGGCATATCTTGTCTCCTTACCAATTTTCAGAGCAATAATACCACTAAGGTAAGCTTAAGTCACTAAATGTAATTTGCAAGTCATTGCATAGTAAGCTAACGCTTTCTATACGGCTGTATGCCGAGTTTCACGCAAGCTACCGCCATCTTTCACACAAAAAGAAAAACGGATGCTAACACTTATACTCATGAAACAAATAGAAAAATGGTATGAATCTGTGTGCTCAAGCACGCAATTAGACGGCGGAATAAAGCCTAATTACAGTTTGAACGCTAAATTAATAAAACTGTATAAAAAATCAGGTAAATTGAGTTATGAAAAGTCAGTTTTTACTTAGCGTAAAAGAACACATGATCGCTCGACACTATGCAAAGAAAACGATTGAAAGTTATCTATTCTGGATCAAACGATTTATCGTATTCCACCAGTTGGCTCATCCATCCAAATTAGCGGAAGACGATGTAGAACGCTTTCTAAGTCACTTAGCAATAGATGAAAAAGTCGCGGTGAAAACTCAAGCCCTCGCACTTAACGCTATTTCATTTCTGTATCGTGAGTATTTTCGAATGCCTCTGTCATTAGAAATGCGCTTTCAAAAGTCCCTGACTGAGAAAAAACTCCCAGTAGTATTAACCAGAGAAGAAATGCGCCGCTTTGTCCTGCATATCGATCCAAGATATAAACTTCATACTCAGCTTCTTTATGGTTCTGGCCTAAGGGTAATGGAATGCTTGCGACTTAGAATTCAGGATATCGATTATGACTATGGTGCCATTCGTGTTTGGCAAGGCAAGGGCGGCAAGAATAGAACCGTGACGTTAGCAAAAGAATTACATGAGCCTTTGAGATCTCAGGTTAATCTTGTTCGAGATTATTACAAAAAAGACCGTCATGTCCCTGGATATGCTGGTGTCTATATTTCTGATGCATTGAGGCGAAAATACCCAGAAGCTGAAATGGATTTCAACTGGCACTTTCTATTCCCATCGACAAAACTAAGCATTGATAAAGAAACCGGCGAACTTAAACGTCATCATATCAATGAAAGTGCCATTCAAAGGTCAGTAAAACGTGCAGCGAAAGACGCGGGTATCGAAAAAACGGTCACGTGCCACACTCTGCGACACAGTTTTGCTACCCATCTTTTAGAATCAGGAGCCGATATCAGAACCGTACAAGAGCAACTTGGGCACAGCGATGTAAAAACAACACAAATCTATACCCATGTCATTGAGCGCGGAGCAGGAGGAGTATTAAGTCCCCTTTCAAGTCTCTAGTTAATAGTTTCTAGATAAATAAAAACCACGCATGGCTCGTCATTGCTCAATTGCAACAAAATATCATGCGTGGCTTCTAATTAAGTGTACTAATACATATTAAGTTACATTGTTAAGTGCGTTCGCCAAGTTTGACGTTGCCTTTGGAGTCAAACCACAACGCTTGGGAACGGCGGCGGCCAAGCAACATCGGGCCATCATCGTAAAACAAGAAATTTTTCCAATGCTTTTTAAACGTCGACCACTTTGTTTCGATGATATTGTACTTCTCGTAACAAAAGTAGACGGTTACATCATCTTGCCAATCAACAAATGCCGTGACTTCTTCTGGCAATTCAGGCTCGTCTGCGTCCCAAGCTGCCATCCAATCCACTGCATCTGTCCAATTAGACTCTTTCATTGGCCAGTCTGATGAGCTCAAGCGTTCCATATCCGGACTTTGCGCACTGATGTTTTCTTTCCAAAACTGTGCTGCACGAGCCTGATTCATCGGCTTGATAAACTCCAGTTCGTCTTCCGGTACCGGCATCGACTGGTGGGTAAAAATCCATTTTCTTTGGTATTCATCCAAAGGCAAATAAGACATTCCGTCTCCTTTATTACGACTTCAACCAACCTTTTTCGGTGGCTTCTTCAATCAGTTCCTTGGCTTTGTCCCATAAGGTAACAGAGCCAAATTCAATTCTTTTATTAATCGTCAACGCTTGGTCACGTGTGACGTTATTCTCGATCCAACTTTGACCATTGTTGTGATAGTTCAGCAACATTGGAATTAAGCGATCCAGCGCTTTTGCATACTTAGCATCATCTGTTTGGGCCGCTTCAAATTCGTTCCATAACGCTAGCAATTCGTCACCTTGTTCAATGGGTAACATACCAAACAATCGCTGCGCGGCTTTTTGCTCTTTCTCTTCTTGCTCTTTTGATGCTGCTGTATCATAAACAAAGGTATCGCCTGCGTCGATCTCTACGACATCATGGATGAGCAGCATTTTCATTACTCGAGTGATATCGACAGGTGCATTCGCATGTTCTTGCATCAAAATAGCCATGAGTGCGACATGCCAACTGTGCTCACCACTGTTCTCTAATCGTCCATCAGCACTTTTTATACGAGTGCGACGAAGGACACTTTTCAGTTGATCCAATTCAATCAACAACGCTATCTGCTTTTCCAATCTGTCCATTTATCGTGCCTCTGCTTTCCAATTTGCGTTGGTCAATGAGGTCAACACATGGTCTTGCCATTCACCATTGATCAACAGATAGTTCTTTGCATATCCTTCTTTCTCAAAGCCAACATGCTTTAGAACCGCTTCACTGCGTTTGTTATGAGGCATATAACCAGCTTGAATGCGGTGCAGCTTTTGCACCTCAAACATGTAATCACAAGCCATCTTCAACCCGCGACGCATGTACCCTTTTCCTTGCGCATCTTCTGCAAGCGAGTAACCAACGTTACACGCATAGAAAGGAAATCGTGTCAGGTTACTAAAAGAAAGCGTACCGAGCATTTTGCCAGATTCTGCATGCACAAGTAGGCAGTAATAACCAAGGCCCAATCGATGTAACTCATTAAGTTTGATCAGCTTTTGTAGCCAATCATTGACAGAATAAAAGGCTTCTTCTCGTTTGGGTTCAAAAGGCTTGAGGTATTCTCGGTTAGTTTGAAAATACTCTGCGATCATATCTGCGTCGCCGATTTCAGCAGTACGTAGAAGCAAGTCGCCGTCCAACTTGTGAACGGCGATTGAGGAGCTTTTATCTTCCATTATGATGAATCACTTCCTTTTAATTTTGGCCTAATTTTTTCGAATACCGTAATCACGTAGTTTGTTCGCGATAGAGGTATGGGAGACATTCAATCGCTTCGCTAACTTACGACTTGACGGAAATGATTGATACAAACGCTCTAAAATTTGCGATTCGTAATCACGCATGATCTCATCAAGTGAACCATCAAGGTTAAGTGTCGCGCTGCTTCCACCCATGGCTTGTGGCTGTGGCAAATTGAAGTTTTCGACTTTCAGAACCTGGCCATCCATTTCGGTGAGTGCACGCAGTACCATGTTATCTAACTGACGCATATTGCCAGGCCACTGATAATTCGCAAGCGCATCCACCAAAGCTTCATCCAAGTCAGGTTTATCTATACCAAGTTGTTGAGCATGCTTGGTAACAAATAAGTCCAATAACGGAGCCACATCATTAGAACGCTTGCGCAAAGGTGGAATATTAAGCGTTAACACATTCAAACGATAGTATAAGTCTTCACGGAACTGGCCCGCTTCGGCAAGCTCAGCAAGGTTATGCTTAGTAGAGGCGATAATACGAACATCAACGTGCATTTCATCTTCTGCGCCTACTCGACGGAAATTACCATCTTGTAAAAAACGCAGCAGTTTGATTTGCAAATGTGAGCTCATCTCGCCGATTTCATCAAGAAATACGGTACCGCCATTCGCTTGTTCAAAGATGCCTTTATGGCCTTGCTCATGATTGAATGAACCCGGCGCATGACCAAACAGTTCGGTTTCGGCTACATCGTCAGGCATAGAGGCACAACTTAGCACCAAAAATGGCTTATTTGCTCGGCTTGAACGGCTATGACACGCTTTTGCGAGCATTTCTTTGCCTGTGCCCGTTTCGCCCTCAATTAAGAGTGGTTGGTCCAACACTGACAACTTTTTCGCTTGATTCATCAGCGCCTTATGGCGGTTAGACAAACCCACAAAATGCTCAAAGCCCAATTGGTTTTGCAGTGGCAGTGTCTCTTCAATTTGCACGCCATGTTGACTAGAGCGAATGGTCATCAGCGTGCTGGCTAGTGTCGAGTTTTGTGCTTCATCCTTGATATAGACGGGCATCAATTCAAGTATGTAATCTAAGCCATCTATCACCAAGCTTTCACGTGTGCGCGCATTGACACCCTCGGACCAACGAGAAAAACGGACGCTTGGCAATAATGTGCCGATTTGTGTGCCTATCACGTCTTGCTTGTGCTGGCCAAGGAGAGAAAGCGCCGACATATTTGCCATATCGACTGCGCCTTTAAGATCAATCGCGAATACAGGATCAGGGAGGTTATCCACCAATGAAAGCAGTTCCGTGTTATGGCGCTCCATTGGCATAAATTGGATTTTACGTACGTCTTTTACCCCTGAAATACGACGGATTTCGGCCATTAATTCACTAAAGGTATCAAAATCGATATCTGGGCAATTAAGGTAGATGATGCCACTGATATCGATTTCGATGCCACGTAAATCGATGCTTTTAGACGCTAAAATATCGAGCAATTCTCGGGTTAAACCGAGTCTATCTTCACAAAAGACTTCAAGACGCACTGAAAATATCCCAATTCACAACTGTCAGGAAAAGTTGACAGTAGTTTCTACCATGCGTGGAATGGCGTCAAGCAATCCTCTTCATCAAAGGTGATATTGATTACGGTTTCATCGTAATTGATGCAACTTTCGCCACGACTTCTTTACGAATCGTACCCAATTTGACTTGTCGCTCTGGGTACCAAGGTAATGGGCGTAGCAACGCCATGGCTTTTAGACCTAAACGAGCCGTTAAGATACCCACGCCTAAGCCTTGGCCTGCCCTCGCCGAGATTTTTCCAGCCAAGTCCATAGACATTAGATCCATACCTGCATCGATTGCCAGTTCACTCGCGCCCGCAGCTGCCATATTAACGAATACCGCGCGCAGTAATTTAATACGCGAGGCATAACCAAGTTCTACGCCGTACACTTTAGATAAGTTGTCTATCATCTTGAAATTTCGCCACGCCACCAGCAACATGTCAGCCGCCGCTAATGGGCTCACGGCGACCAATGCCGCAGATTCTGTCGCGTGTTGCGAAACGATCTTAGTGGCAAGTTTATCTTGTTGGCTGACCACCATCGAATCATACATATCAAGAATTTCTGCATCACTGTGTGCTGGGTTAACGCTGTTTTTCCAACGGTCAAAGCCTGGATTTTCTGCTAGTACACCACTTTGCTCCGCGACCTTTTCGCAAAATGCTTTACCTTTACCGACACTCTGACTATCGATCAGTGCTTCACTCTCTTCCTGCACACTGAAGTGGTGACGAAGCTTGCGTAACTTCCAAAGCTCCTTAGCTAACGCCCCTAAACCAAAAGAGGCGATCGTAGTGACAAAACCAGCCCAACCCAAAGCAAGCCAATCTGCGGTTTGAACAGCCGTGACCACCGAATCCACCGCTTGCCACCCAACAAGGCCTGCAAAAGTCGTAAACAAACCGGCTGTCAGCCATTTACGGCTGGATTTCGGGCGAATAACCTGCTCCAGTTGTAACTCTTGCTTGATTTCTTCTTGATGTTCTTGAATCTCAACAGGTACGAAAGTTTCTTTTTCGCTGAACGTCTTTTGAGCGGTCAGCTCAGGAGAACACTCGACGTCTTCTCGGTGCATGACCTTTTCTGAGAAGACTTGTTTTTGTTTCAGATCGCTCATTTCAATTTATCTCCCAACAAGTATTCCAGTGCTTTATCTAAGCGAATGTGTTTCATCGGCTCGTCACTCTCTGATGACATCGGACGGAAAGAAGTAAAGTCAAAACCACTATTTTGCCAGTAGGCTGAATTTGGCAGTTTCTTCGGTACTTCGCCAGGAAACATGGTCATGGTTTCCCCCTCGATTGTAGTGCCTTGGAGTGCAGGTACCGTCTTATCTCCTGATGCAATAAAACCAGAAGTCGTCGCTTGAATCGATGCAATGCTCATGCAGCTCATTTCAATGTTCTCATAAGCTGCGGTTTGCCACGCAGGGTGTACCATCTGTTGTAACAACGATACCAAGTGTGGGTGCTGATCGGGTGTAACGTGATCGGCTTTGGTTGCAGCAAACAGGACTTTGTCGATTTTCGGAGAAAACAAACGGCGCAAAAAGCTACTGCGACCATAACGGAAACTATGCATGATCTGCTCGAGTGCTTGACGCATATCATAAAAGGCTTCATCACCTGCATTGAGCGGCTGCAAACAATCCACGAGAACAATTTGACGATCAAACGTAGCAAAATGGTGCTTATAAAACGCTTTCACGACTTTTTGTTGATATTCATGATAGCGCGCTTCTAGCATGGCTAAATTGCTGCCTTTTGTGGGTTTAGATTCTGAATTAAATCGACATGGGAAGAACTGCAGCACAGGCGCACCGGCTAACTCTCCCGGCAGAACGAAACGCCCAGGCTGAACCCAATGCAACCCCGCCTCTTTACAGGCATGTAGATAATCGGTGTAAGCTTGCGACACTTTTTCAAGCTGCTTTTCATTCACATCAGCGTGTAAATCAACCTGTTCAAGCGCATCAAGCCACTCACTGGCAAGATCGCTTCGCTGACCTTTTAGCGCATCAAACTGAGAGTGAGACCAAGTAGCAAAATCCATGTCTAACAATGGCAAATCAAGCAGCCATTCACCCGGATAGTCAATAATATCGACATTCAACACGGCCGTTTTGCTGAGCAACTTTTTGGTCGTTTTTTTCGGCTTGTATTTCAGCGCCAAACGGATCTCACTCACATCACGAGTCGGAATCGGCCATTGAGGCGGCGTGGCATGAATTTGATTCATTGCGTCATCGTAAGCAAACCGAGGCACCATCATGTTGGCTTGGGGTTCTCGCTTTGCACCAATCAAACGTTTGTCTCTGGCGGCAGTAAGCAGTGGCAAATTATCGTGAGTGGCAGTATGCAGCAGTTGATTGACCAGCGAAGTAATAAAGGCCGTTTTGCCCGCACGAGATAATCCTGTTACGGCAATCCGCACGTTGGAATCCATACCTCGGCTAATAAAATCATTCACTTCTTGCGTTATTCTTTTCATTCTTGTTATCTCATCAAGTCTTGCTACGCAGTGTAATTTTATCAACCTTAATCGAAGATGAACAAAACATTCACTGCAAACTATGCCTACATAAACGAAAAAGCCCCTGAGAACATCAGAGGCTTAAAGAATTATTTAAATCGCTGGAAACTAATCTTCTTCTATCAACTTGTAGATAACAAACAAAGCGATTTCTAGAATCAGCCACAATACACAAGTAATGGTTACGTATTTTTCATTGAAGATACTGATACCATGAAGAATCAAGTCGTAGCCCACAAAGCCACCGATCACAACAGCAAGAACGATTTGTAGAATCTGAATAAAACGAGGCATGTCGTCTCCTAATTATAGTCAGCATAACAACATCATTTGCTATGCCTATAAATGTATATCTTTAATTATATAGACAAAAAGTGCAGCTTTCGCTGCACTTTTGTCAATTGTTTGCTAGTTAAATCAGCACCTTGTCACATTCTCTTGCTTGAGATAGATAGAATCTCTTGGTTGAGACAGATAAAATAAGGCCGCTTGGTACGGATTTAATCGCGAAACAACATAATCATCGTGCAGGCTACGCTTCCATCTCTTGGATTTTTACTTTCCAAGTATCAGGTCCAATTTGGTGCGCGTTTGCTCCGTTTGAATCCACCGCAACGGTGACAGGCATGTCTTCCACTTCAAACTCATAAATAGCTTCCATACCTAAATCTTCAAAGGCAACCACGCGTGCTTTCTTGATCGCTTTTGCAACCAGGTACGCAGCGCCTCCGACGGCCATGAGGTAAACCGCTTTGTGGTTCTTGATCGACTCAACCGTTGCAGGACCACGCTCGGCTTTGCCTATCATCCCCATGATGCCGGTTTCTTCGAGCATCATGTCGGTAAACTTATCCATTCGCGTTGACGTTGTCGGTCCTGCCGGGCCTACCGCTTCATCACCCACCGCATCAACCGGACCAACGTAGTAAATGAACTTGCCTTTGAAATCCACGCCAGCTGGTAGCCCTTCACCCGCTTCTAGCATACCTTGAATACGTTTGTGCGCAGCGTCACGCCCCGTCAGAATTTTACCCGATAGAAGAACCGTTTCACCCGTCTTCCATTCTTGTACATCTTCTTGGGTTACTGTATCTAGGTTCACGCGACGTGTGTTCTCGCCGGCCTCCCAAGTGATGTCTGGCCAATCTTCTAGCTTCGGCGGCGTAAGTTCTGCCGGACCACTGCCATCGAGAGTAAAATGAACGTGGCGCGTTGCCGCACAGTTAGGAATCAAACACACTGGCTTAGAAGCAGCATGCGTTGGCGCGGTTTTGATTTTCACATCAACAACCGTTGTTAGACCGCCAAGACCCTGGGCACCAATACCCAGTTTGTTCACTCGATTGAAGATATCAAGACGAAGCGCTTCTTCTGCGTTTTGCGGGCCACGATCAATCAACTCTTGGATGTCGATGTGCTCCATCAAAGACTCTTTTGCCAATACGGCGGCTTTTTCTGCCGTACCACCAATACCGATGCCTAGCATCCCTGGAGGACACCAACCTGCTCCCATCGTTGGTAGCGTTTTCTCTACCCATTCTGCGATATCATCTGATGGATTTAACATCACCATCTTGGTTTTGTTTTCGCTGCCGCCACCCTTTGCTGCAATTTGAATTTCAACCGTATTACCTGGCACCATATTGATGTGCACAACCGCTGGCGTATTGTCTTTGGTATTGATTCGCTTACCTGCTGGGTCCATCAAAACCGAGGCACGCAATGGGTTGTCTGGGTTGGTATAGGCTTGTCGAACGCCTTCATCGACCATTTGCTGAACCGTCATGTCGGTAGAATCCCACTGCACACCCATACCGATATTAACGAAACACGTGACAATGCCTGTATCTTGACAGATCGGTCGATGCCCTTCTGCTGACATACGAGAGTTAATCAGAATCTGTGCAATTGCATCTTTCGCAGCTTGGCTCTCTTCTCGGTAGTAAGCTTTCTCAAGCGCTTGAACAAAGTCTAGTGGGTGGTAGTAAGAAATATACTGTAGCGCATCAGCAACACTGCTGATGACGTCCTGCTTGCGTATTACCGTCATTGCATGCCTCATTATTGTTATGCTTTGCTTCCATTATTGGCTTGGCTTCTGTCGTCTTTGTTGAGCTTACTGCTCTCAATGAGCATATTTTATAACGGCTTGTTTTTTAGACTTTTATAAACAAGCCGTTATAAATATTCGTCGAACGGCTGATATCGACACACGATTCAAAGAAGTTGGCCTTTCATATAGTAAAACCACCTTTAAGCCTTTGTATAGAGGTAGTTTGGCTATACAGACGTTTATGATACTCTTGCTGCCCATCACATGCCATGCAGTGAACGAACTCTTTGTCACAATTTAAACAAATGAACAACATGGACACACAATTGCTCAGTTTTCAAACGTTGGATTACTCACGCGATCTCGCCGCTTCCATTTTTTCTCGTATTGAACATTTACCTTGGGCAATGCTGCTCCGTTCTGCTTCTGATACGCACATTGACAGTCGTTTCGACATATTGGTTGCAAAACCGATTGCGACCCTCGAAACGATCGCAAATGACACTCATATACACACGACGACTCAGCAATACACAACGCAAGCTGACCCATTTGCTCTACTTGATGAATTGCAACAAGCGCTGTTGCCGACTCTCAAGTTAACAAATGAGTGGGATTTGCCTTTCGTCGGTGGGGCCTTAGGTTACTTCAGTTACGATTTAGGTCGCCGGGTGGAAACCATGCCAGAACTTGCGAACAAAGATTTGCAGACGCCAGACATGGCTGTTGGTCTGTATGAATGGGCATTGATCGTTGACCACAAACTTAAACAAGCGTGTTTGGTAGGGCAAAACATTGAACAAGCTTGGCATTGGTTAAATGACGCGTCAGTCGACCAGCAATCATCCGTTGATCCCGAGGGATTCAAACTCACCGGAGACTGGCAATCAAACATGACGCAAGCGTCTTATGCGTCGCGTTTTGATCGCGTGCAAGACTACCTGTTAAGTGGAGATTGCTATCAAATCAACTTAGCGCAGCGTTTCAATGCACCGTATCAAGGCAGTGAGTGGCAGGCATACACCAAACTCGAAGCGGCCAACCTTGCGCCTTTCTCCGCATTTATCCGCATGCCTCATTCGGCGATCATCAGTGTCTCGCCAGAGCGTTTTTTGGAATTAAAAGACAACGTCATTGAAACCAAGCCCATCAAAGGCACACGCCCACGAAGTTTGGACCGCGAACAAGATCAAGCCAATGCGCGCGATCTACAAACAGCGGAAAAAGATCAAGCCGAAAACTTAATGATTGTCGATTTGCTGCGCAATGATATTGGCCGTGTCGCTTCTGCGGGCAGCGTTCATGTTCCGAAGCTGTTCGATATTGAAAGTTTCCCTGCTGTGCATCATCTAGTCAGCACCATTCGAGCGCAGTTGGATACGCGATATAATGCTGCCGATTTACTGCGAGCTTGCTTTCCTGGAGGTTCTATCACTGGCGCACCGAAAGTCCGCGCGATGCAGATCATAGAAGAACTAGAGCCACATCGTCGCAGCGCTTACTGCGGTAGCATTGGCTATATCTCCCGTCATGGTCGAATGGATACCAGTATCACAATTCGCACACTCGTTGCAGAAGACAACCGCCTTTACGCATGGGCAGGTGGTGGCGTCGTTGCCGACAGTGATTGCGCGGCAGAGTATCAAGAAACGCTCGACAAGTTATCAAAGATCCTACCGGCGTTAAAATAGGTCGCTCACGTCATTAAGCCACACTTCTCATCAGAGGCAACCCTATTTAGGTTTGCCTCTTTTTTATCGCATGTTTATAGCATGCCGCTAGTACTCAGAACGCCGGCTCTGCATTTCAATCAACATTGGTTTGTTTCGATGCATGCTTTCTGAAGTGAATGCTTTTTTAAATAGATGCTTTCTGAGATGGATGCTTTCTGATTTCGTTAACACTTGTCACTTTCGCTCAATGCTAGCCACATTCAAAGTAGCCATTCGCCTCGTTTCCATATAAGTTGAACCTACTCCTATCAGTTATAGATGGTGCCTTAATGATAAATCGTTCAGAAATATACCTAAGTCACCCATCAAAACCTGAGATAAGTCCATAATAATAACAAGCGAAAGGAATCTATTTTGGTTATCGACAAAGCAACCCTACTGCAAAACTTCCAACTGCATTTGCCAACCGGCTATCATGACGAGTCTCTCAAGCGGTTAGCCAATCTAAACCAAGCATCATTGCGCGACGCGGCGGTGTTGATCGGTTTTGTAGAGCGAGAAAGTGGATTGCAGGTCATATTTACCAAGCGAGCCACACATTTACGCCACCACCCTGGTCAAATTTCATTCCCTGGAGGGAAGTATGAACAAGGCGATGAGCATTTAGTTAATACTGCATTGCGTGAAGCCGAAGAGGAAATTGGCATATCACCAGAACAAATCACTGTCTTTGGCCAACTCAGACCGCTGCCAACGATTAGTCAATTTAATGTGACGCCTTTCTTAGCATTCATTTCTCCCAACTACACTGCGCGGGTTGATCCGAACGAAGTCGCAGAGGTTTTTGAAGTCCCCGCAACTCACATTTTGAATCCTAAGAAACTTTTCAGCGCCAAATTTAGTTTAAAAAACAGCCATCACAGAGTATTTGCCATACCCTATGAGCGTCATTTTATCTGGGGAGTGACGGCAAAAATCATCGAGTCGATGCAAAAACACATCATCACTAAATGACAAGACTATCAACGATAGGTTTACTTTTTGACCAACCATCATGTGCATCAATATTAATAAAAAGTTATTTTTAGAACATAGTTTCACATTAGTCTAATTAACCGTTTTCAACGCAAACGCTTGCGGAGAATAAATTTCACACAACCACCCTTTCGGATTAGTTTTTCTAATTTCTATCATTAGCATTTATCAGGTGTGGCACGTCATTTTCGTGATAAAAAGCAGGTTTTTGACATATCATTCGATAAGCTCGAGCAATATATGATTTAGATCCAATTTTTGTAATGTAAAATCCTGCAAAATTGCTCTCGACTTATTTCCTGTTCCCAAAAATGAGTAACTCAAAAATGACTACAACTACTTCTGCGGCTTCAACCGCACAATCGTCTAGTAAGTTTACTTACAAAGACTTCACTTGGTGTCTATCCCTATTCGGTACGGCAGTAGGTGCAGGTGTACTATTTCTTCCAATCAAAGCAGGCGCTGGCGGTTTTTGGCCTCTTGTCATCCTTGCTCTAATCGCGGCACCAATGACTTGGTTCGCACACAAATCTCTAGCACGTTTCGTACTATCGGCGAAAAACCCAGACGCAGACATCACTGACACAGTAGAAGAGCACTTCGGTAAGACTGGCGCAAACCTTATTACTTTTGCCTACTTCTTTGCTATCTACCCAATCGTACTTATTTACGGTGTTGGTATTACAAACACAGTTGATTCTTTCCTAGTTAACCAAATGGGTATGGAATCAATTCCTCGTTGGTTGCTATCAGGTGCGCTGATCCTTGCAATGACTGCAGGTGTTGTATTTGGTAAAGAACTTATGCTGAAAGCAACATCAGCAATGGTTTACCCACTCGTTGCTATCCTACTGGCACTTTCTGTTTACCTAATTCCTGATTGGAATACATCTATGATGGAAGTTTCACCAAACTGGGGTGAAGTACCGACTATCGTTTGGCTAGCAATTCCAATCATCGTATTCTCATTCAACCACAGCCCAATCATTTCTCAGTTCTCTAAAGAACAACGCCAACAGTTTGGTGATGACGCAGTTAAGAAAACTGACGCTATCACTGGCGGCGCAGCAATGATGCTAATGGGTTTTGTAATGTTCTTCGTATTCTCTGTTGTTCTTTCTCTATCTCCAGAAGCACTAGCAACAGCACAAGAGCAAAACATCTCTGTTCTTTCTTACCTTGCTAACGTTCATGAGTCTCCACTGATCTCTTACATGGGTCCACTAGTGGCATTCGCAGCGATTACTTCTAGCTACTTCGGTCACTTCCTAGGTGCACACGAGGGCCTAGTTGGTCTAATCAAGTCTCGCTCTCAAACGCCTGTAAGCAAAATCGAGAAAGGCTCACTAATCTTCATCGTAATTACGACTTGGATCGTTGCTATCGTTAACCCAAGCATCCTAGGTATGATTGAGACAATGGGCGCTCCAATGATTGCAGGTATCCTATTCTTGCTTCCTATATTCGCAATGCACAAAGTTCCTGCAATGGCGAAGTACAAAACTTCAGCACCTGTACAGCTTTTCACAGTTATCTGTGGTCTTGCAGCGATTACTTCTGTAATCTACGGCGCTCTTTAATCACCGCTCATTTTTTAGCGTGATTAATTCAAGAATATAACGATAAAAACAAGCCTCCCAACTCCCCTTGGGAGGCTTTTGTTCTGAGGTAATCGATATGATTAGTGTTTTTGATATCTATAAAATCGGCGTTGGTCCTTCAAGCTCACACACTGTAGGCCCGATGAAAGCGGGTAAAGAATTTATTGATGATCTTCGTTCAATGGGAAAATTGCGCGACATCACTAAAATCACCGTTGACGTTTATGGATCACTATCACTGACAGGGAAAGGTCACCACACCGATATCGCTATCATCATGGGTCTTGCTGGCAACACCCCTGAGAAAGTAGACATCGACTCTATACCGGGCTTTATTGCTCGCGTAGAAGAAACTGAGCGCCTTCCTGTTGGCATGCACTGTCACACAGTATCGTTCCCTAAAGATGGCGGTATGAACTTCCATACTTCTAACTTATCGCTGCACGAAAACGGCATGCAGATCCACGCTTGGATCGATGACGAAGTCGCGTACTCGAAAACGTATTACTCTATCGGTGGTGGTTTCATCGTCGATGAAGAAAACTTCGGCAAAGAAGAAGAAAACCCTATCAAGGTTCCTTACACATTTACAACCGCTGAAGAGCTTGTGAACCAATGTAAAGAGCACGGTCTTTCTATCAGTGCTTTGGTGATGAAAAACCAAGCTGCGCTGCATTCAGATGAAGAGTCTCGTACTTACTTTGCGAACATCTGGAAAACCATGCGTGAGGGTATGGAACGCGGTATGAATACAGAAGGTATTCTACCTGGGCCACTACGCGTACCTCGCCGTGCAGCAGCACTTCGTCAACAGCTTCTGACTTCTGAAAAGACGTCAAATGACCCAATGGCAGTGGTTGACTGGGTAAACATGTTTGCTTTTGCAGTAAACGAAGAAAACGCAGCCGGTGGCCGTGTTGTAACAGCGCCAACGAATGGTGCATGTGGCATCATCCCTGCGGTATTGGCTTACTACGACAAGTTTATCCAAACCGTGACAGAGAAAGATTACATCCGTTACTTCGCAGCATCTGGTGCGATCGGCGGCCTTTACAAGCGTAACGCTTCTATCTCTGGTGCAGAAGTTGGCTGTCAAGGTGAAGTTGGCGTAGCGTGTTCTATGGCGGCGGCTGGCCTTGCAGAGCTTATGGGTGGTAGCCCAGAGCAAGTATGTATGGCGGCAGAGATCGGCATGGAGCACAACCTAGGTCTAACTTGTGACCCAGTTGCAGGTCAGGTACAGGTTCCTTGTATCGAACGTAATGGTATTGCGGCAGTGAAAGCGATCAACTCTACTCGCATGGCACTGCGCCGTTCTTCTGCTCCGACAGTATCTCTAGATAAAGTTATCGAGACGATGCTAGAAACAGGTAAAGACATGAACGCAAAATACCGTGAGACGTCTCAAGGCGGTCTAGCAATTAAAGTGATTTGTTAATACGGTTATTCGCTAATAAAGTGATTTTCTAAGTCTTGCGAACTAACAACAAACCCGAGCCATTGGTTCGGGTTTTTTCTTTCCCCTCTCTTCTCTCTGTGCCCTGTTCTATTTTGAAAGCCCCCTTAGATTGAAAAAGCTGTCCATTATTAAACAGTCCCTCACCTTATCATTGATACAAACACTGCACCCTATTGTATAATGCGGCTATCATCACCGCTTAGCTGACGCATGCACTATGATTGCGATTAAACCGACTCAATTAAAAGACTTCTCTAGTCTGCTGCAACTTGAAGTAGACAAAGATCAAACCGCATTTTTTCTGCCATTCGATTTAGCGTATCAAAAGCGCAGTAAGTCACAAGTCTTCTATACCATCTTTTATGATTACCTCGTTGTGGGTTACCTCATCATCGACAAAGCGTTTGCACAGTATGTGCCTTTCGCTAAACGCCATGAATTAGGGCTAAGCTATATCGTCATCGACAGACGCTTCCAACGACAAGGTATAGGTAAAGCGACGCTGAAAAAGCTCATGGTTTATGGGTATGCAATAGATACTCTGAGTAATTCTATTTGTGCCACCATCCCACAAAAAAATGCCGTTGCCATGACGCTTTTTGAATCAGCAGGGTTTGAAAATACGCAAAAGTCATTGTATGACGAAAGTGGGAAAGCGATGATTGTTCGCCATGCGTTAAGCTGATCTTCTGAATGGATTTGGCTCAGGCTGGATTTAATTCTGGCTTGATGTAGATCTGACTTGATTTAGTGACAAAAAAGGCAAGCTATCGTTCAGCTTGCCTTTCTTATTTATCTTTATTTCTTATTGTTCTTATTTCCAGTTGTCTTTATTGCGAATTTATTCGCCCTTGTAAATGCAGCCTGCTGTACAAGTTTCTTTAATTTCTACTTTGCTTAATAGTGACAACTTTGGCTTGAGTTGTAGCCAAATCCATTTTGCTAAAACCTCACTTGTTGGGTTTTCTAATCCCTCAATATCATTAAGGTAGTAATGGTCCAAACGATCATAAATTGGTTTAAATGCCGCTTTAATTTCTGCAAAATCCACAACCCAACCTGTGTGTGGATCAACGTCACCTTCTACATAAAGACGAACAAGAAAAGAGTGTCCGTGCAAACGACCACATTTGTGGCCCTCTGGCACGTGTGGCAAGTGGTGCGCAGCTTCGAACATAAACTCTTTGTATAATTCAGTTTTCATCTTAAATCTCAGGCTAAAAAAGAGACGCCATACTAAGGAATTCAATCCTTGATGACAACCTTTATGCCAATCTCCTTTAACGCAATCACCTGCGGCCTAACCCTCCCCCCACCAAAACCATCATTTAAGCGTTTAGTTACCCCATTTCCCGGTAAAAAAGAGCAAAGAGAGAACAAATAGAAAATTTCTGTCGTTCAAAGTGAATATAAAGGTTGAAGCTATCGAATTGACAGGTAATATGTTGCGATGAATCTTTAGAATTCTTTCCAACGCAGCACTCGGCTGTTTTTTGTACAAACGAGTTAAAAGACAGACACTTTGATTTGTTGCGTTGATTTTATGCCTTAACGGAGAATATTTAAAACATGACTTACGCGCCTGTATCAGACGTTTTGAAAGGTCAACTCGCGGTAGACAGTGAAGTAACTGTACGCGGTTGGATCCGTTCACGTCGTGATTCCAAAGCTGGAATCTCTTTCCTTGCCATTTACGACGGCTCTTGTTTCGACCCGATTCAGGCCGTGGTCCCTAATAATCTTAATAATTACAACGACGAAGTACTAAAGCTAACCACTGGCTGCTCTGTTGAAGTAACAGGTAAGATTGTTGACTCTCCTGCGGCAGGTCAAGCATTCGAACTAGCAGCAACTGACGTTAAAGTTGTTGGTTGGGTGGAAGACGCTGACACGTACCCAATGGCAAAAACTCGCCACTCAATTGAGTACCTACGTGAAGTTGCGCACTTACGTCCACGCACAAACGTAATCGGTGCGGTAGCACGTGTACGTAACTGTCTAGCTCAAGCGATCCACCGTTTCTACCACGAGCAAGGTTACTTCTGGGTATCTGCGCCGTTGATCACGGCATCTGACGCAGAGGGCGCTGGTGAAATGTTCCGCGTATCTACGCTAGACATGGAAAACCTTCCTCGCACTGACGATGGCAAAGTGGATTACAACGAAGACTTCTTCGGTAAAGAAACGTTCCTAACGGTATCTGGTCAGCTAAACGCAGAAGCTTACGCTTGTGCACTAAGCAAAGTTTACACATTCGGTCCTACTTTCCGTGCTGAGAACTCGAACACAAGCCGCCACCTAGCGGAATTCTGGATGGTTGAACCTGAAGTTGCGTTCGCGGAACTAGACGACGTTGCAAAATTGGCTGAAGACATGCTGAAGTTCGTATTCACAGCCGTTCTTGCAGAGTGTCGAGATGACCTTGAGTTCTTTGCTCAACGTATCGATAAAGAAGCGATCACTCGTCTAGAGCAGTTTGTTTCTTCTGACTTCGCGCAAGTTGACTACACTGACGCAATCCAGATTCTTCTAGATTCAGGTCGTGAGTTCGAATTCCCAGTTGAATGGGGTATCGATATGTCTTCTGAGCACGAGCGTTTCCTAGCGGAAGAGCACTTCAAAGCTCCTGTAATCGTTAAGAACTACCCGAAAGATATCAAAGCATTCTACATGCGTGCTAACGATGACGGTAAGACAGTTGCTGCGATGGACGTACTAGCACCAGGCATCGGTGAAATCATCGGTGGTTCTCAGCGTGAAGAGCGTCTAGACATCCTAGATGCACGTATGCGTGAAGTAGGTATCGATCCAGAACACATGAGCTGGTACCGTGATCTACGTAAATACGGCACCGTGCCACACGCAGGCTTCGGTCTAGGCTTCGAGCGTCTAGTCTCTTACGTAACTGGTATGGGCAACGTTCGTGACGTGATCCCATTCCCACGTACTCCTCGCTCTGCGAACTTCTAATCATCGCTGTACGAGTCAAATTGTAAAGACCTCCCTCGTGGAGGTCTTTTTTTACCCGTCATTTATATTGGTCATTTTTGAAACGTGATTTCTCATTCTTCTCGGTAGCAATTTTATCTTCAAAGTGTGAAATTATGTTCCATACTTTCAATGATATGAAAGAACACCGAGGATAAATAATGAAACTGTTTACGATGGATGACCTCTCCTATCGAGGCGTACACAAAGGGGTTCACAGTTGGGATCACCCAGATAGCTCAATTCCATATTATTGGCATCCAGATTGGCTACATATCGCAGAAGATGCGCTAGGGGTTCACCCAAAAGCAAAATTGGATGTGCCTGAGGGTGAAGTCGCAACAGAAGAGCACGCTAAGGCCGCAATCATCAAACATCTCAATGAAAACTAACAAGCAAGATTGCCATACCTACCACAAGGTTAAAGTCTAACAAGATCAGACGATTGGTATGAATGAGAACTGTGCAACGTATTCGGTTATTCATCGACAGAATAAGTAGATGGTCGTCACGTTAATTCTTTGTGTGTCTGTTACATTTATGAAGTAAAGGTGATGTACCTCAACCCATGAAGATGAGAGATGATAATAATGACAAAGTACAATGAAAATGACATTCAATATAAAGGCGAATCTAACGGCGTTCATTCATGGAGCACGCCATCTGGCCAACCTTACTACTGGCATCCTGATTGGTTGCACGTTGCAGAAGATGTCACTGGCTCACACCCAAAACAAAAACTCGAAGTGACGGGTTCTGAAGTCCCTACTGAGAAACACGCTTTGAAAGCGGTTCTAAAACACATAAATGAGTGGGCAAGTGGCAAGCTATCTTCAAACCCTGATATTGAGACCAATGCCATTGAATCAGAAATGAATCTGAAGAAATAACAACGAACTTCTTCTGCGCGCCCGATGTTGGGCGCGTGTGTTTTCCATGTGTGCATTCAGTTATTCTCTACACTCTCTTCATACACCCCACGCTTTCCATTCGAAACTCACTTTAAAGCCCTCATTCAATATTAAAGCAGCATGCACGAACGTAGTCGCGAGCACTTGATGTATGAGCGAGAACCTAACGTATTAACGAACAGTTAATATATGAGCGAACAGTTAATGTATTGGCGAACAGTGAGATATCGTGGTTAATTTCCAATCAACTTAAAAATTAAGTTTGGATTTTCAGACGCTAACTCAAGAGAATGCATAGTAAAAAGGCCTGCTTTGTTATCAATCTGTTTCAAATCGAGACTTTTTTAAGTTTTCTTTTCTGTAACTGTTGTATCCAATATTGCTGGAAGGTATAAATGACCTCAGACCCTTTCAATTCACATGGATGAAGATTATGTTTGAAACATTACTTGCCGCTCCGGCAGACCCTATTCTTGGACTAACTGAAGAGTTTAAAAAAGACGCTCGCGCGGAAAAAATTAACCTTGGTGTGGGTATCTACAAGAATGAGCAAGGCGAAACCCCTGTTCTTGCTACCGTAAAAAAAGCCGAAGCTGCATTAATTGAAACAGAAAAAACCAAATCTTATCTAACAATTGAAGGGACGGCGGAATACGCACTCGCTGTTCAAAAACTGTTGTTTGGCGCAGACGCTGAGATTGTGGCTGAAAAACGTGCAAAAACAGCACAAGCCCCAGGCGGTACAGGTGCTTTACGTGTTGCTGGTGAGTTCATTAAACGTCAACTTGGCGACGTAAAGATCTGGATCAGCAACCCAACGTGGGCAAACCACAATGGCGTATTTACGGCCGCAGGAATTGAAACTGCGCAGTACAGCTACTACAACGCAGAAACAAAAGACAAAGACTTTGACGCGATGCTAACGGATCTTCAAGCAGCATCAGCAGGTGACATTGTGCTTTTGCATGGCTGCTGCCACAACCCAACGGGTATTGATCCAACGGCAGAAGAGTGGGAAACACTGGCTAAGCTTGTTGCTGAGAAGAAACTGCTTCCACTGTTTGATTTCGCTTACCAAGGTTTTGCTAAAGGTGTAGAAGAAGACGCGGCAGGTCTGCGTATCTTTGCTAAGTACAATAAAGAAATTCTAGTTGCGAGCTCTTTCTCTAAGAACTTTGGCCTCTACAATGAACGGGTTGGTGCATTTACGCTGGTTGCAGAATCAGAAGACGTCGCAACCACGGCATTCTCTCAAGTGAAAGCTATCATCCGCTCTATCTATTCAAACCCACCCGCTCACGGTAGTGCTGTGGTTACTCACATTCTTAACGATGCTGCACTGCGCGCAGAATGGGAAGCAGAAGTTGCAGAAATGCGTGATCGTATCCAAGAGATGCGAGAGCTATTTGTCGCAACGTTGAAAGCAGAGGGCGTGGATGCCGATTTCAGCTTTATTGAACGTCAAAATGGTATGTTCTCATTCTCAGGTCTATCAAAAGAGCAAGTAAATCGCTTGAAAGACGAGTTTGCTATTTACATCGTTGGCTCAGGCCGCATTAGTGTTGCAGGCATGACAAAATCGAACATGGGACCTTTATGTAAAGGTATTGCTGCGGTTCTATAAATCAGCAAGTAAAATTGCAAAAGGTCAGCGTATTGCTGACCTTTTTTGTATTTATGACCTTGGCTGCCATCGATATAACGACAGCGATACTGTTCTAGTAAACGAACTTAAAGCTCAACCCAACTTCATTGATCTCTTCTGACGCTTCACCTTGATAATCGGTATCTCGGTATTGATAGTAAAGTCCTGTACCAATGACATCATGCCACTGGTAGTTGAAACCGATTTTGTAATTGTTTTCATCCACGATATCACTGCGATTGAGATAAATTTCAGCCGTCGCGATAAGTTTTTCACTGATCAAGTAATTGGTCCCTAGCTTGACACCCTGAATGAACTCGCTCTCTGAGGATAGCGTTCTGTCTGTATCATCGTTGGTTGCTTTGGCTTTAATCGCCCCCAAACTGTAAATACCATAGATGTCCCATTGCTCATTAATACCATAACGGTAACCGCCACCCACTAACAAACGGTCAATGCGTAAAGTGTAAATATCGGGGTGGAAAAACTGCGCAGTGTAATCAAGGTTGAACAGCCAGTTATCGGTAAAAAGATAGTTACCGCCAAGACCTGCCGTGGTCGCATTTGAATTATCTAACCACTCTTCATTGGTCGTTCCCGCACCAACATCAAGATGAATATGCTCATAGCCAAACTTGCTTACTTGTTCTGCTTCTGAAGCAACGCTCATCACCGGTAATGCTACAAGAGGTGCAGCTAATAATATTCTTACCATTTTACTTCCTTTCATGAGTGTCATTCAAAGTACTGTTCTATCACTCTTATTCTTTACGAGTTCTTATTTTGAACTCAATTATTCTTAGAGCATTGCTCTTTTCATACCGTTTACATTCTATTGATTTAATTCGGCATCTTCATGACAGCGTAGCCGAATTGAGAACGATTTGCCGTGCTGCTCATCGGAATCTTATCATTCCGCACGAAAAACAGTGATCCGATAAGATTCTGTTTTAAAACTAAGTTAAGATTACCTTACCACTTGCAAACGAAAAGGCACCTTGATGGATGCAGAACTTCTCGAGATATATAACTTTCTCGCCAAGTATCCCCCGTTTAACGAGCTACCCGAAGAAACTCTCACCAAGATCACCGAAAACATAGAGATCTCTTATTACCGACAAGATACGCCAATCATTCATTTTGGCGATCAAATTAACGATCTGTATATGGTAAGAAGTGGTGTGGTCGAAGTGTATCGACGCAAAGGGGAGCTTTATAACCGACTCGATGAGGGTGACCTTTTTGGGCAAATGGGTCTACTGACAAACAATAAGGTCCGTTTCCCGGTTAAAGCGATTGAAGACTCCCTACTCTACTGTATTCCTCAAGATATTTTCCAAGAGCTGTATGATAACTTCGACAGTTTCGCTGACTTTGTTGAAGTTGAAAACAGTGCTCGCTTACGACAGGCAGTCTCGGAAAACAGCGATGCTAATGACCTCACAACCTCAAAAGTGAAAACCCTCCTCACGCGCGAAGCTCCAACCATCGCTAGAAATCAAACGATTCAAGCAGCTGCCCAGTTAATGGCTCAGGAAAACGTATCGTCATTATTGATTGTCGACCCGGATTTCACTCTTGATGAAGACGATCCACAATCTCCTGTCGTTGGCATCATTACCGACCGTGATTTATGTACGCGAGTGTTAGCCGAGGGCTTGTCACCACAAGATGATGTAGCGACGGTCATGACAACGGAAGTGATATCACTCGACCACAATGCTTATGTGTATGAAGCCATGCTGACGATGCTTCGCTACAACGTACACCACCTGCCTGTCGTCAAAGATCAGATGCCGATTGGCATCATTGAAGCAACGGATATTGTTCGCTATGAATCGCAGAACTCTCTGTTGTTAGTGAGCAGTATCTTCCAACAGCAAACTATCGAAGATCTTGCCATTGTTGCCGAAGAAGTAAAAAGCAGTTTTGTTCGCTTAGTCAATGAAGATGCGAATTCACACATGGTTGGTAGCGCGATGTCTGTTATCGGTCGCAGCTTTAAACAACGCCTACTTGAAATAGCTGAAGAAGAGTTGGGCCCAGCACCCGTTCCGTATTGTTTCTTAGCGCTCGGCTCCATGGGCCGTGATGAGCAATTATTGGTCACAGACCAAGACAACGCGATCATTCTTGATGACAGTTATGATGAAGCGCAACACGGCAAGTATTTTGAAACACTGGCACAATTTGTCAGTGACGGCCTAAACGTTTGTGGTTACAAATACTGTACAGGCGACATTATGGCAACCAATCCTCTTTGGCGTATGACGCGTTCTCAATGGGAAGAGTGCTTTGCCGATTGGATTGATGATCCAAACCCAAAAGCGCTACTCAACGCTTCTATTTTCTTCGACTTAGATGGTGTTTATGGTCGCTTGAAATGGGCAGAGCAATTGACCAGCTTCATCGTCAGACGGGCTCGAAAAAACAACCGATTCTTAGCCTGCTTAGCACGCAACGCATTAAACCGAACACCTCCTTTAGGGTTCTTTAAAGATTTCGTAATGGAGAAAGATGGCCAACATAAAAACTCGATTAACCTGAAACGTCGCGGCACCGCACCGTTAGTTGATCTTATTCGTGTTCATGCTTTAGCCGTCGGATCACGCGCACAAAATTCTTTTGAGCGTCTTGATGACATTATTGATGCCGGCATCCTACCTAAAGGACGAGCTCAGGACTTAAAAGATGCCCTAGAGTTTATTTCTATGGTTCGAATTCGCCACCAAGCGGTCGACGTTGAGCTAGGTATGGATCCTGATAACAATATCGAGCCAGAAAATTTGTCTGATTTTGAACGTCGTAACCTAAAAGATGCATTCCAAATTTTGAGTAATGGTCAGAACTTCCTCAAGTTCCGTTACCAAGCGAGCAATAGCTTCAAGTGAGGTACGTGATGATTAAGAAGTTATTTCAAAAACCGACCATTCAATGGCCAACTAAGTTTAAGCATAAACAAGAGCGGGCAACGGATGAGCGGCTCATTGCGTTTTATGGCCATGATCTGCCCGATGCAAACACGCCAATCTCTGAGGTTGAGTTTGTTGCAATGGACTTCGAAACCACTGGGCTAGATCCTCATAAAAACGGCATTATCACCATAGGGTTAGTGCCCTTTAATCTCAATCGAATTTTTTTACGCCAATCCAAGCATTGGAAAGTAAGACCGCAAGAAAAGCTGGCTGAAGATTCTGTCATCATTCACGGTATTACTCATAGTGATCTGATTGATGCGCCTGATCTCAATGAAATTCTCAGTGATATTTTGGCTAGCCTGAGCGGAAAAATTGTCGTGGTGCACTATCGAAGAATTGAACGTGAGTTCCTCGACCACGCGCTTCGTAGCCGTATCGACGAGGGTATCGAGTTCCCCGTACTGGACACATTAGAGATTGAAGCGAATATTCAGCAAAAACTTCATGGTGGCATCTGGAACAAAGTTAAAGGGAAAAAGCCAGAGTCACTACGCTTAGCCCAATCTCGTCGACGATATGGCCTACCAGACTATACGCCTCATCACGCGCTAACCGATGCCATTGCAACAGCTGAATTATTGCAGGCTCAAATCGCTCACCACTATCAGCCAGATCACCCCATCGGCGACTTCTGGCTTTAATACCAATGTAAAAAGGTAAAAAAGGAGCCAATCATTGGCTCCTTTTCATTTTAGGTCTTTACCATTCTAGCGAACTAGCATACTAAAATGGTCGTCCGTCACTACAGCTTAAAGCGGTTGATCTCTTGCTCTAGTTCACGAGACAAGGTTGATAAATATGACGCTTGGTCTGCAGCTTGCTGCGCTTCTACCGCAAGTTCATTTGATACATCGCGGATACCCTCGGTATTACGTGTAATTTCCGTCGTTACCGATGCTTGCTCTTCTGCCGCTGATGCGATTTGCGTTGCCATATCACTGATTCGCTCTACTGCGGTGTGGATCTGAGTAAGGCTCACTGCCGCTGCATTGGCGTCATCAACACTGGTATCCGCCAAACGACGACCATCATCCATGATACCAACAGCTTTAGCCGTAGTGCCTTGCAACATTTCAATGGTTTCTTGGATTTCTTTCGTTGATGCATGAGTCCGCTGACTAAGCACTCGAACTTCATCTGCAACGACCGCAAAACCACGACCTTGCTCACCCGCGCGAGCCGCTTCTATCGCCGCATTTAGCGCCAATAAGTTGGTTTGCTCTGCAATGCCCTGAATCGTTGATAAGATTGCATTGATGCTGTTTCCATGCGCTTCAAGCTCTTGAATGACATTCGTCGCAACCTGCACTTCATGAGCGAGGCTTTGAATGGACGTTTGTGTTTGCGTAACTTGCTCAGAACCATGAACACAGGCTTGTACCGCTTCTTCAGAATTGTTTGCGGTATTATCAGCATTGCCCGCAATTTCTTGTGTTGCCGCTGCCATTTCATTCACAGCCGTCGCAACCATGTTAATTTCATCTTGTTGGTAAGAAATGCGTTGGCTACGTTCTTGAGCTTGTTGTGCCGTGGTTCGCGCTTGCTCTGATAGTGCTGATGATACATCACTTAACTTGACAACCATGGTATGCATGTTACCCACAAAGCGGTTAAAGTTCTCAGCAAGCTTACCGACTTCATCGTCACTACGAGGTTCTAGTCGTTGAGTTAAGTCACCCTCGCCCGAAGCAATTTCTTCAAGAGCTTTCGATACTCGTCCAAGGTCGCGGAATAAGAACCCGACAAGCCAAGAAACGGCGATAATTACGGCGATAGTGATCAAGACCGCTGTGATGATCATTTCACTTAAAAGCTGCGAATGCCCTGCTTCTTCTGTTGCACGATCCATTTCAATCGCAAACATCCAGTGCGTTCCCGGCACTTTACTGAAATAGAATAGCTTTTCTTGACCTGCAATCGTTGCGGTTTCAATGGTACCAGTGTTGGCTGCACGCTCTATGGATTCTTTGGAAAGTTCGTTAGAAAGGTTAGTGATTGGTTTAAGCGTTAAGCTTTTATTTGGATGAGCGAGGAAAGTGCCAGTATTCATATCAATCAACATGGCATATGCATTTTGACCAGCATTAAGACTGATGACATCCTCTATTAATTGATCAATCAATACGTCTGCACCAACAACACCAATAAAGCGGCCATTTTTCATGACTGGCTCTGCAATCGTCACGAGCAGTGCATTGGTGATGGCGTCTTGATAGGCTTCAGTAATAATCTGCTTACCGGCAGCATTCGCTTCTTTGTACCAAAGGCGAGTACGCGGATCGTAATCAGCACGATTTCGCTCAGGGTGAGAACGGTACATGTCCCCCTCTGGCGTACCAAGGAAGATATCGTCAAAGCCCCCTGCTTTACGTGCTTGTTGTAAAAAAGGCACAACATCACGCTCTGTTGAGTAATCATTGAAAGCTGTTGCGATATCTTTACGAATGGCAACCCAATCAGCGATCCCCTCTGAAGCCGAATTACTTAGGCTCTGTGCGCGTGAATAGACACCTGAACGAGTCTGATCAAATAATTGACCAGCCGACAACCAGGTTAATGCTGTCGCCATAACGACAACAGCGGATAGGCTTGCGCCAATTAGTTTTTGTTTTAGCGTTAGTTTCATCATTATTATAGAAGTTGGGAGAACAGTTAAGGCGAGCAAATATTACACATTTTTACACAACTAATCACGTTCTTTTATTTATAAAATTGAAATAATAAACCTTTGTTAAATAAAGATTTAATGCGTCATTTTTTTGTCTATCGTCATAAAAATCACAAAAAAAAGCCAGCATAAACACTGACTTTTTAAGTTACTAATATATAAGCAATTTTTATAAAATTGGCCCTTATTGACGCTCAGTTCGCATACCCATCACCAAACTCACGCACATAGCAAGTAAGACAAAGGTAAATGGTAAGGCAGTCGAAATCGCCCCTGCTTGAAGTGCTTGAACCGCTTCCGAGCCACCGATCCAGAGTAGCGCAACAGCAATTGCCCCCTCCATAAACGCCCAAAATACACGTTGAAGTACGGGAGCATCGACTTTACCACCAGCTGTGATGCTATCAATCACCAACGATCCTGAGTCTGAAGAGGTAATGAAAAATACCAATACCAGTACAACGGCAATAATCGAAAGTATGTTACCAAACGGCAAAACATCAAACATTTGGAACATAGCAAGTGACACGTCAGTCAGGCCATTCGCGCCTAAATCACCGACATTGTTGATCACTTGGTCGATTGCTAGACCACCGAAGACCGACATCCAAATGAGTGTTACTGCAGTTGGGACAATCAGAACAGCAGTAATGAACTCACGGACCGTACGACCGCGTGATACTCGTGCGATAAACATACCCACAAATGGTGACCATGAGATCCACCAAGCCCAGTAGAATACCGTCCAACCTTGGAACCAAGCTTCGTCAGTGCGACCAAATGGGTTACTCAATGGCACTAAATTTTCCACATATGCCATCAAAGTGGTTGGAATTGAGCCTAAACTTACTGCCCAACCAATCAAACCAACCAGAATAAGCAACAAAAAGGCGATAATCATGTTGATATTACTGATGACTTTTACACCGCCATCAATACCACGGATAACCGAAACGACCGCTAACAAGGTGACAACAGTGATAACGACAATTTGCAACCCGAGCCCAGGCTCAACACCAAACACATGGTGGATACCACTCGCCGCTTGTTGCGCCCCCAAACCTAAGGAAGTCGCTAAACCAAATAAAGTAGCCAGTACAGCAAGGATATCAACAATGTGACCAGCCCAACCCCATGCACGATCGCCCAATAGCGGGTAGAAAATCGAACGCATGGAAAGCGGCAAACCCTTATTGTAAGTGAAGAATGCAAGTGACAGTGCCACAACACCGTAGATTGCCCAAGGGTGTAAACCCCAGTGGAACATGGTCGCGCCAAGTGCAAGCCTTGCGGCCTCCGGAGTGTTCGCTTCAACGCCTAATGGTGTCTCATACCAACCAGTGAAATACGCCACCGGTTCTGCCACACTCCAAAACATCAGGCCAATACCCATGCCAGCGGCAAACAACATGGCCAGCCATGACATGAATGAATAATCCGCCACAGCATCTTTACCACCAAGGCGAATCTTACCCATTGGTGAAACGATAAGGCCTAAACAGAAGATAACGAAAATGTTACCTGAGATGATGAACAGCCAGTCAAAAGAACTGATGATTTTCAGCTTAATGCCATCCAGTGCGGTTTTTGCGGTATGCGCATCTAGAACTAATGCAGCGACAAGAAAAAGTGCGATGAAACCAGCGCTAATACCAAACACTGGGTTATGTACGTCAAAGCCCCATTTCTGGACATTATCTTGACCAACCGTATAGTCGGTACTATCGATACTGTACTTATCTATACCTTTTGTCATTGTTCCTCTCTTTTGTGCTTTCTTAATTTGATAAAAACATCAAAAATAATTTGAGCACGATACATTTAACTTTCCAGAAAGTCGCAAATCCTACCATTTGAGGTTTTTTTGTCTATCACTTGCTGATAAAAAATCCAATTAACCTGTTTTAAATCAGTAGAACCCATCTAAAGTAGCAAACTTACCCATTATCCTGTTTAGACTACGAATATTTATTACTATAATTATTTTAGGAGATCTTCTATCACTTGCATAAATCCGCGTGACAAAACGCTCTCAATGCTATGAATTGCAAAATTGCTGATGCCCAGCATCACTAAGCCCTTTTAAAAACAGTGCTTTTGAGTTAGTGTCACCTCGTAATATGCTTCCTAAACGACTGGATGAAAAAATTGGAAAAGTACGAAGAAGTTTTGGTCTCGATTCGTCAGATCATCCGAGCGATCGACCTACATTCTAAAAAGCTAAGTAAAGAGTCTGGGTTGACTGCTCCTCAGCTGATCCTAATGCGCGCTATCAGCGAGTTAGATAACGTCACCATTAAACAGCTGTCGAGCCATACCAACATGAGCCAAGCAACGGCAACCACAATATTGGACCGCTTAGAGCGTAATAAATATGTGGAGCGTCGCCGTAGTGTGGAAGACAAACGAAAAGTGCATGCTGTACTTACGGAACAAGGCATCGCCGTACTCGAGCAAGCACCGACCCCACTTCAAGAGCACTTTATTAGTCGTTTTCAAAAACTTGAAGAGTGGGAACAAAGTCTGCTGCTTTCTTCAGTCCAACGCATTTCTACGATGATGAATGCTGAAGATATCGACGTTGCTCCAATGCTAGAGTTGGGCAGCATCACTAAACCAGAATAAACTTCTTCATGAGCGCTCATTGTCTAAAATAAACCGACTATGTGCGCTCGCCTTTAATCCGTTAAACCTGTTTCAAATGCGTATTTGGCCAGTTCAGCTGTCGAGTGTAAATCCAGCTTATGCTTTATATTGTGTCGGTGGGTTTCTACCGTTCGATAGCTTATATCAAGTAAAGTGGCAATCTTTTTGCTGCTATTCCCTTGGGCGACCAATTTGAGTACCGCCTCTTCGCGACGGCTTAATGGATTTGGTTTTTGTGCCACAGGTATCACATCTTGAGTGAACAATGTTTGAGTAACCGACTCGCAAAAATACGTTGAACCCTGATTGACTGTTTTAATCGCCTGAACCATCTTTTCTGCTGAAATTTCTTTCAACATGTAGCCAACGGCTCCCGCCTGCATCACTTTCATGATGTATTCCCGGTTGTCATGCATCGTCAGCATCAAAGTTTTGCATTGAGGGCATTCTTCTTTGATCACCCCTGTCGCCTCGATGCCATTCATGATTGGCATGCTAATATCCATCAATACGACATCTGGGCTTAAATGCTTAACGACCTCTATCGCTTCTAACCCATTACTTGCCGTGCCAATCACATCAATATCTGGCTCTAGCTCTAAGCGAGCCATAAATCCATCTAGTACCACTTGATGATCATCGACAATCACCACACTAATTGGTTTATCCATAAACTAATCCATCTAAATCTAACAGTACGGTAATTTCCGTGCCTAAACCAGGCTCACTCATCAGCTCAAATTCACCACCAATGAACTCCACACGTTCACGCATATTCCGTAATCCTATCCCTTGTTTATGAGCAGCAGAGCTCACCATAAAACCGATACCATCATCCCGAATCAGTAATTGAAGAATGCTCCCCATTTTATTTAGTGTCATCGTTACGGTTTTAGCCTGCGCATGTTTTTCTATATTATTCAATGACTCCTGCGCCACTCGATAGAGCGTGGTAGAGACTTCCGACTTGAGTTTGGTTTGTGCGGTATCAAAATGGCTGTCAATTTCAATCCCTGAATGAGAGTGAAAATCCTGAAGTAAGGTCGTCAGCGCCGCCTCTAAGCCAATGTCGTCTAAGGCACTAGGACGTAATTGATGAGAAATATGGCGAACTTCACTGATCGCAGTCATCAAAGAGCGCTGAGATTTTTCTAGATGTGACTTTAGTTTTTGATCTTCAATTCGATGCTCCATCAACTCTAAGTGACACTTACTCGACACTAACAACTGGTTGATACCATCATGAAGCTCCCTAGCTAGGTGCTTTTTTTCGTCTTCTTGAAACATCACCGTTTTATGAGCAAGCTCTTTAAGATTCTTATCCGCCAACCGGTGTTCATGCAGGTTTATCGCCAACGTAAAGACGATGATCACCGCGACTGTGACAACCAAAATCACCACGACAGAGAAAAATGTCGTTTCTATATTCCGATTCACCGCGGCTCGCATATTAGAAACTTCTCGGCTGACATCTTCAATATATAGCCCAGTTCCGATCATCCATTGCCACTTATCAAGCCATGCCGCATAACTGAGTTTTGGTACGGTTTCTCCCGTGGACGGCTTTTGCCATAAATATTGATGGAAACCGCCACCTCGCTGAGCTTGATGCAATAGCGCCTCAATCAAGCGGTCTCCATTTTGGTCTTGGATATGGAGTAAGTTCTGTCCCGTCAAATCAGGTTGAATGGGGTGAACAAGATTAGTGCCGTATTGGTCATACGCAAAAAAGTACCCATCTGAGCCATAGCGTAGACGATTAAGAATGGCTTTAACTTGGGCTTTCGCGACACTTTCATCAAGGTGGGGATCGTTATAGATATGCGAGATGGCATCAAAAGCGAGATCGACCGTATCTTTCAGCGCGGCTTCTTTCGATTGGATGAGACTTTGATGAAAGATTTCCACTTCTCGTTGACCAAGCGTTTTAGCCTGATAGATAGAAATCCAACTGATGCTCGCGGTCACCAGTAACACTGGAATCAAAGCTAGCAAGATGAGTTTCGCTTTAAGAGGCATTTCATCCTCCATGAAAAACTGCCTATCCTTACGAATAGGCAGCTTAACAACTTGTGCTACAAGGTGGAAACTTACAGCTCACAGTTTCCTAATTTAACTCTCATACCAATCACCGCTCTAATCATCGTTACTATCACCATCAGATACGACGATTGGCATCAGCCACTACATGCCATAAAACCTGGGAAAACCAAGATCGAGGTGAGGACCGCAATCTGAATGGCAATGAATGGCATTACTCCTCTGTAAATATCTTTTGTCGTTACCCCTGCCGGAGCGACACCTTTCAAGTAAAAGAGGCTGAAACCAAATGGCGGAGTCAGGAAAGAGGTCTGTAGATTCATCGCAATTAATATCGCAAACCACGTCATGTTGATGCCCATCAACTCCGCAACGGGTGCAATAATTGGTACGATGATGAAACAGATTTCCACAAAATCAATAAAGAAGCCTAGGATCAGGATAACGAGCATCGTAATGATCAGGAATCCCCATTTCTCTCCCGGCAACTGCATCATCCACTCTTCCACTAAGTAATCGCCACCAGTGTAAGTAAAGGCCATTGAGAACGCGGTCGCACCTAATAAAATAGCAAAGACCATCGCTGTCACTTTAACTGTTTCTTTAGACGCTTCGTAGACCATCGACCAGCTAAACTGTTTGTACAGAAGTGCAAGCACTATCGCCCCTGCCCCACCTAGTGCAGCAGACTCAGTGGGTGTTGCAATGCCTGCAAAGATCGAACCCAGCACGACGACGATCAGCGCAAGAGGTGGGATGACGGCTTTCAACGCGGTGATCACTTCGTCTTTTCGGCTGATAGATTCATCACGCTCGATGGGTTGAGCCGCTTCTGGATTCAATTTAGCGTAGATAAGAATATAGATTACATACGCGCCCACCAGCATTAATCCTGGCCAAATCGCCGCTTGGAATAAATCGCCAACTGGCACACCGAGTACATCCCCAAGTAGGATTAATACGATAGAGGGTGGGATAATTTGCCCGAGTGTTCCTGACGCGCAAATAGTGCCGCATGCCAAGCCTTTATCGTAGTTGTACTTGAGCATCACTGGCAGAGAAATCAGGCCCATCGCCACAACAGACGCTCCCACAACCCCTGTAGAAGCGGCCAATAAAGCGCCCACTAATACGGTAGAAATGGCAATACCACCGCGAACACCACCGAATAGGCGTCCCATGGATTCAAGTAGCTGTTCTGCTAATCGAGTTTTTTGTAAAACCAACCCCATGAAAACAAACAGCGGTACGGCCATCAGTACCGTGTTCTCCATAATGGACTGAATACGGTATGGCATGAAAGCAAACATCTCGATGCCCTCAGCCCACACGCCAAAAATTAATGCGATGCCTCCAAAAGTAAAGGCAACAGGAAAACCAAGCAGTAACGCAAACAACGCTACAAAAAACATCACTATACCGATCATTCTGACTTCCTTTTACGACTTACCGTTGTTACCGGCATAGATGAGATGAGGGTTCACGATTTTGTTGATCGAGTGCAGTAACAATCCAACGCCACTGATCGCCATAAATAAGAATGAAAGTGGGATCATGGCCTTAATGATCCAGCGGTAAGGCAAACCACCTGGGTCACCTGATGTCTCACCCAATGCATAACTTTCTTTAGCAAAGTCGATACCAAACCAAGCAACCAAAAGGCAAAACGGAAATAGAAAAAGTAACGTGCCTATGATGTCGATAATGGACTGCGCTTTGTATGATAAACGCTCATAAAAAATGTCGACTCGTACGTGCCCACCGGACTTAATCGCATATGGGACACCAAGTAGAAATACAGCAGAGAATAAGTGCCATTCCATCTCTTGAAAGGCAATCGATACGTCGTTAAACACATAACGCATGACAACGTCATACACCACGTTCGCTAACAACAAGATAAATAGGATACTGGATAACCATCCTAGAAAGTCACCGAAGCGGTTAAAGATTCGCTCAATATAAATAAGGCTTCTCATTCCGAACTCCATGGAACATGTAGAATGGCTCCGCTATGATGCGGAGCTCTGTTATGCCCAACATCTGGACGTGTCGGGTAATAAATACTTCTCAAAGAGAAGTTTTTCTTGGGCTTCATTCGCAGGCTAATTAGGGGTATAAGCTCAACGTTAGCCTGCTTGGTGAAGTTATTGCTGAGCTTGACTGTTTAAGTAAGCTCGGTGAGAAATGTTAGACCAAGGGCGCACTTGCTCGATGTAGTTTGCTTGAGATTCTTGAATCTCTTTCGCTAACGCATCTTTCTCTGCGTGCTCTTTAAGTAGACGTTCATTTGCTTCACGCAGAGCAGAGATAACCTCTGGTGGGAAGTCTTTCACTTGTACGTCTGGATATTCTGATTGGATAGACGCCCAGTTCTTTCCACTTTCGTGCTTAGATTGTGTGTACATGTCGTACGCAGCTGTTTTCATCGCAACTTGAAGAATGGCTTTCAGATCATCAGGTAAACGGTCCCAAGCGCGTTTGTTGATTAGGAACTGTAATTCTGTGCCCGGCTCATGCCAACCTGTGTAGTAGTAAGGCGCGATCTTGTGGAAACCCATACGCAAATCTAGTGATGGACCGACCCACTCCAATGCATCAATCGTCCGACGTTCTAGTGATGTGTATAGTTCACCCGGTGCAATGTTGGTTGGTTTTGCACCTAGCTCAGCAAGAATCTCGCCCGCGAAGCCTGGAATTCGCATTTTCAAACCTTGTAGATCATCAACAGATTTGATTTCTTTTTGGAACCACCCCCCCATTTGTGTATCCGTATTACCACCAGGGAACGACAAAAGGTTATGTGGGGAATACACTTTTTCCATTAGCTCCATACCGCCACCGTAATAGAACCATGCATATTGTTCGGTTGGCAGCATACCGAAAGGCATCGAAGTAAAGTAAAGCGTGTTAGGTACTTTGCCTTTCCAGTAATAAGACGCCGAGTGACCCATGTCATACTGGCCAGATTTCACCATATCAAACACGCCCAAAGGCGCTTTATGTTTGTTTGCTGAATCAATACGAATTTGCAGGCGTCCATTCGACATTTCTTCTGCCATTTTCGCCATATTTTTGGTCGCATCACCGAAAATTGGGAAATTAGGTCCCCACGTTTCCGCCAGTTTAAGGCGATACACTTTGTCGTCAGCACTCGCAGAAGTTGTGACGAATGCCATTGCAGCAACCATTGCCGTTGCCTTGAGCACTCGCTTCAAAGATTTTTGGATAAGACTCATCGTTCACGTCCTTTGTCACCAAGGTTATTGTTGTCATCCATTTCACAAGGATTCGAGATAAAAGATGAATCATTATTGAGAGGTTAGAAATGGGCACGAACACGCACGGTATCAATAGAAAAATCTAGGAATCAGCCTTTGGTATTACGTAGTACTACGTAGGATTTATACCAATGATAGAATTTTAATCGTTTTATCAGGGTGTTAATAAAGCCCCAAAATAAAAGTCACCAGGCATATACGTACGTATGTTACTGCGCGAAAATTTACATACTATTTAAGGAAATGTGACAAATGGCAGGTTTGTGACGTTAGAATAATATCTGCTCGAACAAATGAGTGATGTGAGCATAAGCCAAGGTCCCACATATGTTTAAGTCATTGGGACGATAGGTACTGGATAAAAAAATACCCCGAACTTAGTCGAGGTATTAAGAGAGAATTACAGCGGTAATTAAACTGCTTTATAGATAACTTTGTTACCTGCCAACTGCTCTTTTTGAACTAGGTTTTCTTCAAGAAGCTTTTTAAGCGCGCCAGTAGCCCATGATGCCGCTTTTGTATCTTCTTGGCCTGCTGCTAAGCCAATGCCTTTAGGGTTGATACCCTCTGCATTTGCAACAACGATGTCTAACACTTGTTGCTGCTTAGGCGTCAGTGCAACCTCTACAACTTTTGCTGCAGCTACTTTCTTCTCAGCTACTGCTTTCTCAACAACAGCTTGTTCCGCGACAAGAGGTGCCGCTGCTTTTTCAACAACAGGCTTTGCAGCTTTTGGTGCTGCAGCTAAGTTCGCTACTGTCGCTTTAATGCGCTTTTGCAGTTTCATCTGCACTTTACGCTTATGAGCAAGTCTCATTGAATATTTCTCCAGTTCACTGCATATCAGCAGGGATGAAAATTTGAAGCGCGTTTTATACCAAAATTTAGAAGCAATTTGTAGGTTTTCGCGGTGAAACGCGATGAAAAATGCGCTCCAGGCATAGAACGTCTACTATTTAAACAGATAAATTGTGAACGGATTTATTGAATACTGGGTATAAAAACAGAGGTATTAACGCACATCAAACTTTAAGCACCCACCGTGCTCATGTTCAAGGTGACAAGTATGGAAACTCTGCATATCACGAATTCTCATTTCAAATCCGATGCACCAATCAACCGCCTGATCATGCTGTTAGTTGTGCTCATTACCTTGTTTTTGGTTTCCATTGCTCCCGGTTGGAAACAGGCCATGCTTTCTGTGGTATTGATGGCAATCATCGTTGGTTTCGCGATCATTATGATCAAAAAAAGCCAAGTAGCGTTCACCTTAACGGCTTCTCACTTCCAACAACATTTATTCAAAGGTGGCTGGGTCGTTCGTTGGAAGAATATTGACACCATCGGGATCTGCACGTACCAACAAGAAGGGTGGCATCAACCTCTCCCTTGGATTGGCATTCGACTCAAACACTATTCTCCGTATCTCAATGCCATTTGCCCTCGCATTGCGACAGAAGTGCTACTTAGCCAGCGGGCACTTTTATACTTGGGTGCAAAACAAAGTCACTGTGAGACGAAATTCGAAGATATGGTGCTTGATCCTGCCCCTTATATCAGTAAAGAGGGCATTCACTACGACGGTTTGCAAGCGATGCTCGCCAATCGAATGAAATATCAAAGAAAGTTCTACGGCTATGATGTGTTTATCTCAGCCAGTGACTTAGATAGAGACGCAGAGGAGTTTGTAGGATTGGCTCGACGATACTTAGCGGCCGCCGAGCCAGATATTTGATTTATTAGATCTATGACTTATCAGTACAGTGGCATTTCGTCAGCAACGAATGGGTTTGTTTTGCGCTCGTGACCAAAAGTAGATTGTGGGCCATGACCTGGTACAAACGTGACATCGTTACCGAGAGGCCATAATTTCTCTTTTATCGAGCTGATAAGCGTGTTGAAATCTCCCTGAGGGAAATCAGTACGACCAACGCTACCGTTAAATAATACATCGCCCACAAACGCAAGACGCGCCTCTTCACTGTATAGCACAACGTGACCCGGAGTATGACCTGGCGTGTGGATCACATTGAGTGTTTGATTACCAAAGGTGACAGTGTCACTATCATTTAGCCATTGGTGTGGTTCAAACGCCTCAGTTAGCGGAAAACCAAACATTTGGCTTTGTCCCTCTAACCCCTGCAACCAGAAGTTATCTGCTTTATGCGGGCCCACAATTTCAGTGCCGCCTAGCAATGCAGACAATGGCTCTGTGCCACCTACGTGATCAAGGTGACCATGAGTGAGGACAAGATTTACCACGTCTACGCCCAACTCTTTAATGAGCATCGCAAGCTGCTTTTCGTCACCGCCCGGATCAATCACGATGCCTTTCATGGTTTCATCACACCAGACGATAGAACAGTTTTGAGAGAAAGATGTTACTGGAACAACTTGATACTTCAGAGCCATAGATAACCTATACCGAATTAATTTGCATAAAAACTGCCGCAACTATGACACTAAGCCCAAATGACTTCAAGCTTTGTACCAAGGGGACTGTCCGGGACTCAATAACAGCATTTCAAGCGCTTACTCATCAACCACGCCAAGAACGGACGGCGCCCGTATCAATATGGACAAAATTGCTGTTTGGGTAATAACCTACACCGCCCGCTTTAAGGTTTAGTGCAGCTTCACGAACCGTCGACAACTTTACGCCATCCAAACGAAAGTCGATTGCCCTACCCTCCATATGCATACTCTTTTTCGCTACGCCAGATGAACCATTGCGTAAAGACGCATTGGTTTTTGGCGAACGATAACCGGAGATCACAATCACTTCAGCTTGCGTACCAATTAACTTTTGGATTTGGCTTATTTGATCAAACAAACGTCGGTCCATAGGATGCACTTCATTACGACGGTGGTCTCGACAGAAACGATCTAGCCGTTTCAATTCTTCATCGACGTATGCCTTACCATCGAAATAGCAAGACTCCATTAGTTCACCTGTGTTTAGATTGTTCATGGCGAGCACACGAGGTGCATGAGGCAAAGATGCCCAAGCCATTGTTGGCATCGCGGATGCAACAACGACACCACCAGCACTCATTTTGAGAAAATCTCGACGGGAAAATTGACGACTGACCATTTACAACATACTGCTCAATAACTAAACGAAAAACGGACATTACCGAAAGCGATGTAACACGTCAAACGTATAAATCGTGCTTGCTTGTCGCGTTTTGGCTTGTTTTTTCGTTTAATTATTGAACAGAAAAAGAATTTTCTAAATTGTAAATTTTATTAAATAACCTCAACCTTGGTGGTCATATTGATAAATATCGTCACGATAATACAACGTCCCTTCCTCAAGCCACGCCGTTTGATAAATAATATGTACCGGAATACGCTCGCTCAGTGGGACTGAAGTATTAGAACGGTAAGCATTCTGACGCTTTTTCTCAAAACGCTCTTCAAGACCTTGAGTTTTAAATAACAATTCAGCCAATTGATCCGCATTTTCAACACGGACACAACCCGAGCTAAAAGCACGACGATCTTTTTCGAATAACCCTTTACTTGGCGTATCATGCAGATAAATAGCCTTAGGGTTTGGCATATTGAATTTGTACAAACCTAACGCATTATTTGAGCCTGATGATTGTCTCATTCGATAAGGAAAGCTGCGTGGATTCACCGTCGCCCAGTTGATGGTAGTAGGGTCAATGATCTCCCTTGATGTCCACGAACGGATGATCTGGATATTATTTTGCACCAGATACATTGGATTTCGCTTCACTTTCGGGATGATGTCTTTCACCATGATTTTCCATGGTACATTCCATGTCGGGTTAAGAATGACGGAGTCTAGGTTTCCAGTCATGATGGGTGTTTTTCGAGTGGCTCTACCTACCACCACTTTTGACTCAAACAGCGGCTGCCCATCATGCCAATAGGTGACTTGGTAACCCGGTACATTAACAAAGACAACGTTATCTCGTTCTTTTGACCAAATTCTTGAACGCTCGGCATTAAGTGCTAATAAATGCAAACGTTGATTCGGTGAGACATTTATCCAACGCAGAGTATTTGGGCCAATCACTCCATCTTGCTTTAAACCATGGATACGCTGAAACTCAATAATCGCCAGTTCTAGATTCTCATCATAGGTTGGAGTCTCTGGGTCAAGATAACTCACATCCAAGCCAACAACAGCCAATCTATCCAACAATACAGCCTTATCGTTAAGCGCATCGCCAACTCGAAGTAAGCCTTGCTGTTGGTATAAGGGATAAAGCGCCTTAGCATGTTCAGCCAAAGAGGCATAAGTCATCTGAAAAGCATCATCTTTTTGAAGGGGCGAACGTAAATCAACCAACAAAGCGCCGAGCTTTCCAACTAATATCTCATTACTCAATTTTGATAACGTTTCGACGTTGGGAGCAGGAAATTTTACGTGCATTTTGTCCGCGAAAAGCCAATTAATGCCCTCAGAGGGGACTTGCTCAAGGTAACTCAAATACATGAGCAGAGAATCGGTCATCACAAGATCAAAATCGAGCTTATCACCTCGCAGACGTACACTTTCTATGCGAAGTAATTGATCATTGAACTCTTGACTCACATCCGCCAAAGACACCAACTTCATTTGCAGAAGTAACGCTTCAACGTCTTGTGCGTTTTCCCAATTCAAACGGTAATTTGTGGTTTGATACAATTGCTCTAAGACATCTGGATAGTGAATCATTTTTTCGATCGACAACTGCTCAACGGCCCCTGCTTGATCGGTCTGTGCTGAAGCCTCCGAAGAAACGACGGTGGAAAAACTGTAAAATGGCACACTAAGTGCGGCTATAATGAGAACTCTTGCGATCACTGATACAACCCTTGCCCTACTTATTATTAAAAAAGTATGGCAAATATCTCACGACTTGCCGCGTTAAAAGTAAGAATCCAGAATCAAAATCGCAAACAATAATCTGATTGCCTGCTCACCAAATAGACTTTCTAAGTCATTCAAGACCAATGATTGCCTTATTCAATACCCCTCCAGATGCGTGTAACTGAGCATTACAGTACAAAATGTTCAACTTTTGCCAAATACAAAAAAACCCCACAAGCGTGAGGTTCTTTACAATTCAACAACAGTTCAAAAGCGATGCCTTTAACTACGTTATGTTTAAACTTTTATACGTTATGCTTAAACTTTTAAATGGTGCTTACCGTGTGATACTTTGGCTTTCAAATAGCTTTCATTGCCATCTTTGATGTGAGCTGAGGTGTTAATCACTTCCTCAATCTCAATGCCATACTCAGCAAGTTCACGAATTTTCTTTGGATTATTTGTTACCAAACGAATCTTACTCACACCAAGTGCTTCTAACATCTGCGCCGCCTCGGTAAAGTCACGTAAATCGTCGTCAAAACCTAGGTGGTTGTTAGCCTCATAAGTATTCATACCCTGGCTTTGAAGACGATATGCGTCAATTTTGTTGTAAAGGCCAATACCACGACCTTCTTGACGAAGATACAAAATAATACCGCCTGACTCACCCATGCGATTGATGGTCTCTTCCAATTGCTCGCCACAATCACAGCGTGACGAGTGGAATACATCACCCGTTAGACATTCAGAATGCATACGCACTAACGGCGTATCTTGCGATTGATCTGCTTTTTTAAAGATAACTGCTACATGCTCTTTGTCTGTCTTTAGACCATGAAAAGACAGGATTTCAGCATCTATGTTACTTTTTGCCCCGACTTTAAAATCAACTCTGGCACGTACTTCCGCCATATCTACACTCACTCGATTTATTGCTTGATGCATTTTCGTTATTGCATTCATGGGATTGCTCTCATCTGCCTTTCAACTATGGGGACTGATACCCAATTTTTCAATGTTGAGATCACTATGAGATCTATTCTTATTTAGCATTTGGGTCAATATCCAACTCGAACTGATCGATGGCTGACTTTGCAATTGTTATAATATAACATTTAAAGTGAACTACAATAAAAAACCCCAGACAAATTTGCCGGGGGTTTAGTATGTTTGCTTAAAACGCAACAATCTTGTCAATGTGTTTGATTTCGCTTCCAAACCTTAAGCTCTATCCAAGCTGCTTCAAGTTCTTGAATTTCTTCTTCAGTCAAGACAGCGAGTGATGATGTGACTTGTGGCATCTTCGGTGACTGCAATGCACGAATCTGCGAATAAAAGTCCTTTTTTAATTGCGATATTACTGGATCCACTGCATACACCTGCTTAATTCTTTATTACGTCTTCAGCTCAAATTAATAAATATTGATTCACTAAAACACTCATAAATTCGCACAAATAATATCATTCCGCTTGCTCTGTGCACGATTAGTTTCAAATTGTGGAATTGTAATCACATTAATCATGGTTAATTTTTTAAGGTCTATGTGCTCGGAATTGCATTTGAAAACTGATTCTCAATTCTAAATCGAATAGCCAATCTAACTCACCGTGTTAGCAATGCATGGAAAATTAGCTGGAAGAGATTTTATATCACTTTATTTTGCAGCTCATAAATATCCAAGCCACCTCGATATACTTGGTCAGGACTGGCTATTGAACTAACGACGACGCACTCTTGGCATAGACTGAATATTCGGTCGAGTCTTTGGTATTTGTACATCCGGACGAGCAACAGAGCGCTGCATTTTGGTGTTTGGCAACGCTTTCTTTTGCTGAACTTTTTCTTTTAAAGCTTTATCTTGCAACACAACAGACTCAACACGCTCTGGTCGATTTTCCCATTTGTTCTGAATTTCTTGCTTTTGTTCATCCGGAAGTGATTGCCAATGGTCATCAAGTTGGCGCTTCATATTATCGATGTTTGCTGACATGTCGTCGTCTTTCCAATCTTCAACTTTGTCTTTGATCGATTGTTGTTGCTCATCATCTAAGCCATTCCACCACTCTTCCAACTTCTCTTTATAATCATCATTATCATCACAACAACCTGGATAATAATAGACCCAGTAATCATCATTATCATACCACCAAGGGTCATAGTAACCCGTAGAGTAATAAACAGAAGAGGCCCCAGAATTCGAAGAAGAAGTGCAGCCCACCAGCATCGTTCCCGATAATAGAACCAATAGACTCAACGTTATTTCTTTCATGCTACTTCCTCTGCCCATTGTTTACCCTTTAAATCCGTTTATCACTCAGGTCTGCTTAAACGTGATGCCTGTTTATCGTTTCAATTTGTGTATAGCTTTCAATTTGTCTTTAACTTTAAATCTGTCTCTAGCTTTGAATACAATGTGAATTCAAATCCACCGACAAAATTGCACGTCTACATAAGTACTTTAGTTTGATTGTTCGAATTAATGATCTGCGCTCGATCTAAACTAGGATCATTAGAGTCTAGTAAAATTATCCAAGTATCAATCGCTTCTTGGAAACGGAACGACAAAAAATGGTCGTTCGCGATCAAAGACAAGGCCGCCTCATTGTGCGGCTCTATCTGTAATGCCTGATCCAGAAGCAAACTGACCTCATCCGTCATGGATTGCTGATAGAGGTAATATAACGTCGTTGCCTTTGCAGCAAGTTGGCTAGCATCAACAGGATCGGTTAGCTGAATGGCATAATCGAAGCAGATCAATGCACCGTCAAGCTCTCCCTCCATCAAATAGCTCTGCCCGAGCTGAAACCACAACTCCGCATTGTTAGGGGCTTCCCTTAACTGTGTTTGAATTTCTTCCATAATGTCACGGGCTGCCATCATTCGAGACATTTCTGCTTGCGCAGGCTCTGACGAGGTTTGACGAAAATATAAGAAGCTTACGCTAGTAAAAACAACGATCAACGCACAAATGCCCAACCATTGATGCGACTTCACTTTTGACGCGCCAAGCAATAGAACTGCGATGAATAACCCCATCAAAGTGATGGCAACAAAAAACCAAACCGACATATGGCTGATCCATAAACAAAATGAAGTTTAGTTTACTGGTTTCAAGTTTAAATTGCGTGATTCAGATACAAAAAAGCCGAGCGTGTTTGCTCGGCTTCTAAATTTAGCGATTTAGAGAAGAATTACTCTTCTTCAGAACCTTCAGATGCATCATCTGCTGCTGGCGTTTCTGTCGCTTGTTGCTCTGCATTTGCATCTACTGTTGCTTCCGCTTCTTCACCTTCTGGCAGTTCCACTTCTTCAACTTCGTCGATACGCTGTAGACCAACAACCGATTCATCAGATGCTGTGCGGATCAGAGTCACACCTTGTGTGTTACGACCCACTTGGCTAACCTCTGCAACACGTGTACGCACTAGAGTACCAGCGTCGGTGATCATCATCATCTCGTCGCCTTCTTCTACTTGTACCGCACCAACGACTGGACCGTTACGCTCAGAAACCTTGATAGAAACAACACCTTGTGTCGCACGACCTTTAATTGGGTACTCTGCCAATTCAGTACGTTTACCGTAACCGTTTTGCGTCACAGTCAGGATATCACCTTCGTTAGACGGAACGATGAGAGACACAACTTGGTCATCATCTGCCAGTTTCATACCGCGAACACCAGATGCAGTACGTCCCATCGCACGGACTTTGTCCTCGCTAAAGCGAACCACTTTACCCGCTTTCGAGAACAGCATGATATCGCTATTGCCTGTTGTAATATCAACACCGATTAGAGAGTCATCATCACGTAGGTTAACGGCGATTAGGCCGTTAGAACGAACGTTCGCGAACTGATCAAGAGATGTTTTCTTAACGGTACCATCACCGGTTGCCATAAAGATAAACTTATCAGCACTGAACTCAGACACAGGAAGAATTGCCGTGATACGCTCGCCATCTTCAAGAGGTAAGATGTTTACAATTGGCTTACCACGAGCGGTACGGCTCGCATGTGGCAATTGATAAACTTTTAGACGGTAAGTCTTACCACGAGTAGAGAAACACAAGATGTTATCGTGAGTATTCGCAACAAGCAGACGCTCGATATAATCCTCTTCTTTCATCTTGGTTGCGCTCTTACCTTTACCACCACGACGCTGAGCTTCATAGTCGCTGAGTAATTGGTATTTAACGTAACCTTCGTGAGACAGTGTCACAACAACATCTTCACGAGCAATAAGCTCTTCTAGATCGATGTCATGGCTCGCCGCTGTGATTTCAGTACGACGAACGTCACCAAACGCATCACGCACCGTTTCTAGCTCTTCACGGATCACTTCCATCAAGCGCTCAGTACTTGCAAGAATGTGCATTAACTCTGCGATTTCATCTAGAAGTGCTTTGTATTCGTCAAGAATCTTCTCGTGCTCTAGACCAGTTAGACGGTGTAGACGAAGTTCTAGAATAGCTTGTGCTTGGGTTTCTGTTAGGTAGTAAAGACCATCACGGATGCCGTATTGATCTTCAAGCCATTCAGGGCGAGCAGCATCTGTACCAGCACGCTCAAGCATTGAGGCTACGTTACCTAGGTCCCAACCACGTGATACCAAGCCAACTTTAGCTTCTGCAGGTGTTGGTGCGTTTTTGATTAGCTCGATAACTTCATCGATATTAGCAAGTGCAAGAGATAGAGCTTCAAGGATATGAGCACGTTCACGAGCTTTGCGCAATTCGAAGATAGTACGGCGAGTAACCACTTCACGACGGTGGTCAACGAAACACTTCAACATCTCTTTCAAGTTGAATAGTTTTGGCTGGCCATTATCAAGCGCAACCATGTTGATACCGAAAGTAGTTTGAAGTTGAGTTTGAGCGTAAAGGTTGTTCAGAACCACTTCGCCCACTGCATCACGCTTACATTCGATAACGATACGCATACCGTCTTTATCAGACTCGTCACGTAGCGCACTGATGCCTTCAACTTTCTTATCTTTAACTAGCTCAGCAATCTTCTCGATCAAGCGAGCTTTGTTCACCTGGTAAGGGATTTCAGTGACGATAATGGTCTCTTTACCATTTTTCTCCACTTCGATTTCCGCTTTTGAGCGCATGTAGATCTTACCGCGACCTGTTTTGTACGCGTCTACAATGCCTTTACGGCCGCTGATCAGCGCCGCTGTAGGGAAATCAGGACCAGGTATATAATCCATTAGCTCATCAATCGTGATTGCTTCATTATTGATGTATGCAAGACATCCGTCGATCACTTCGCCAAGGTTATGTGGCGGGATGTTGGTTGCCATACCTACCGCGATACCCGAAGAGCCGTTTACCAGTAGGTTAGGAATTTTAGTCGGAAGAACCGCAGGAATCTGCTCAGTACCATCATAGTTGGGTACATAGTCTACGGTTTCTTTATCTAGGTCAGCCAGAAGTTCGTGGGCAATCTTCGCCATACGTACTTCGGTATAACGCATTGCCGCAGCAGAGTCGCCATCGATCGAGCCGAAGTTACCTTGACCATCGACCAGCATGTAACGAAGTGAGAACGGCTGAGCCATACGTACGATAGTGTCGTACACAGCACTGTCACCATGTGGGTGATATTTACCGATTACGTCGCCGACAACACGGGCTGATTTTTTATATGGTTTGTTCCAATCGTTGCCTAGTACGTTCATCGCGAATAAAACGCGGCGGTGTACTGGTTTTAGGCCATCACGCACATCTGGAAGAGCACGACCGACGATGACTGACATCGCGTAGTCTAGGTATGAACCTCTAAGCTCATCTTCAATGTTTACGGGCGTGATCTCTTTAGCTAAATCGCTCATAGAGCCATTATCCCTCTATTATCTGATCGTAATTACGATACGTGTAAGGTGCAAAAATATAACACACAATTCATCAACGGGGCATCACTTTCCCGCTCCTTTTATCAGGTTGTGAGCTTGGTTATGTGTTAAATGAAGAGAATTTGCACATTCGTCCCATATCTTTATGAAAACTGACTACATTTCCACCACTGCCGCTCAAAAATCTCCTCTGTTGCGATTGTGAGAGAAGAAGCAGTTTTAACGTATCGTACCATTAGAGTATAATCTCGCATTCCAAAGGACTATTAGCGAAGCGATATAACTATCATGACAACAGCACAAAACGTTGACCCAAGTGAAATTAAGAAATTCGAAGAGATGGCTTCTCGTTGGTGGGATCTAGAGGGTGAGTTTAAGCCTCTGCATCAAATTAATCCGCTTCGCTTAAACTACGTTCTCGACAAAGCAGATGGCCTATTTGGGAAAAAAGTGCTCGATGTTGGCTGTGGTGGCGGTATTCTCGCTGAGAGCATGGCAAAAGAAGGCGCATTGGTGACGGGTTTAGACATGGGCAAAGAGCCGTTAGAAGTGGCTCGTCTGCATGCACTAGAAACAGGCACTAAGCTTGATTACATTCGCAGTACGATCGAAGAACACGCCGCAGAACATGCCGGCAGTTATGATGTGGTGACGTGCATGGAAATGCTAGAGCATGTACCGGATCCTCTTTCTGTCATTCGGTCATGTGCAACACTGGTCAAGCCTGGTGGTCATGTCTTTTTCTCAACATTGAATCGCAATATTAAATCGTACCTATTTGCTATTGTCGGAGCAGAAAAGCTGTTGAAGATTGTCCCAGAGGGCACTCATGATCATGAGAAATTCATCAAACCAGCCGAAATGATGAAAATGATCGACCAAACTGATCTGACAGAAATGGGCATTACGGGTTTGCACTACAACCCTCTAAATGACAGCTACAAGCTAGGCCGTAATGTGGATGTGAATTACATCGTACACACCACGAAGTGTTCACTATAAGTGAGAGCGTTCTCTAAGACGATAGTGAACGTCAAAAGTTAAAACACTCACCATCAATTTTACTCATTGAGTGAAAGACTTCGTCTTTTTAAATATGTCATGCACTAAAAGCGGTAGCACAAATGCGCCGCTTTTTTTGTCAATTTCTGAAGAAAAAAAGTGCACTAGATTCCATTTTAACCACTCCATTTTTAACAAACAAAAACTGTCAAAGATCAAGGAAAATATTTTTACATGCGGTTATTTATGAACCGATCTGAAAAGCGATATTTTCCCCTTTCAAGTGAGCCCTTTTCTCATCGGTTAGTGTTCACTTACTGTTTTTTTGCTTTTTGTTAGTTATCCACAAGTCATCCAAAAGCTGCGCCTTGATAAATTGGCGCAATAGCACTATCTTGTAACCCGCAATCCAGTTAACCCCTATATCTTGTGTTTCAGCTACAATATATAGATAGACTTTGATCACAAAGCCGCCGCAACCTTTACAAGTTTTGCACATAAACCAACAAAAATACGGCTTTTATCAGTTTTCTTAGGGAAATAAAGCAGAATGAACCAAAAACTTACCGTCACTAAGCGTGATGGCCGCAAAGAAAGTATCGACCTGGAAAAAATTCACCGAGTTATCACTTGGGCCGCAGAGGGTCTAAATAACGTTTCGGTGTCTCAGGTAGAACTGCGCGCACATATCCAATTTTACGAAGGTATTACCACGTCAGATATCCACGAGACGATGATCAAGTCTGCTGCAGACTTAATTTCAGAAGAGACTCCGGATTATCAATATCTCGCTGCTCGCCTAGCGGTATTCCACCTACGTAAAAAAGCGTACGGTCAATACGAGCCACCAGCTTTGTATGATCACGTATCTCGCCTTGTGGATTTAGGTAAGTACGACAGCCACATTCTGGAAGATTACACAAAAGAAGAACTTGATGAGCTTGATGCGTACATCGATCACAAGCGCGATCTCGACTTCTCTTACGCCGCTGTAAAACAGTTAGAAGGTAAGTACTTCGTTCAAAACCGTGTATCAGGTGAGATCTACGAAAGTGCTCAGTTCCTCTACATTCTTGTTTCTGCTTGCTTGTTCGCAAACTACCCGAAAGAAACGCGCCTTGACTTCATCAAGCGTTTCTACGATGCGACGTCAACATTTAAGATTTCTCTACCTACACCAATCATGTCTGGTGTACGTACTCCTACTCGTCAGTTCAGCTCATGCGTACTGATCGAGTGTGGTGATAGCCTAGATTCTATCAACGCGACGGCGAGCTCAATTGTTCGTTACGTTTCTCAACGCGCAGGTATCGGTATCAATGCGGGTCGTATCCGTGCGCTAGGTTCTGAAATCCGTGGTGGTGAGGCATTCCACACAGGTTGTATCCCATTCTACAAATACTTCCAAACCGCCGTTAAGTGCTGTTCACAGGGTGGTGTTCGTGGCGGTGCAGCGACAGTATTCTACCCACTATGGCACGGTGAAGCTCGCTCACTGATGGTTCTTAAGAACAACCGTGGTGTTGAGGAGAACCGTGTTCGTCACATGGACTACGGTGTTCAGTTGAATAAACTGATGTACCAACGTTTGGTTGAAGGTGGCAATATCACGCTATTCTCACCATCTGATGTACCAGGTCTATACGACGCATTCTTCGAGAACCAAGCAGAATTCGAACGCCTATACGTTCAATACGAAAATGATCCTGCAATCAAGAAAGAAACGGTTAAAGCGATCGAAATGTTCACGCTGCTGATGCAAGAGCGTGCTTCAACAGGCCGAATCTACATTCAGAACGTGGACCACTGTAACACTCACAGCCCATTTGACTCTGAAGTTGCGCCTGTTCGTCAATCTAACCTTTGTTTGGAAATTGCACTTCCAACGAAGCCATTGACTAACGTTGAAGATGATTCAGGCGAAATTGCACTTTGTACGCTTTCTGCGTTCAACCTTGGTGCGATCAAGTCTCTAGACGATTTTGAAGAACTGTCTGAACTTGTGGTTCGTGCGCTAGATGCACTGCTTGATTACCAAGACTACCCACTACCAGCTGCTTATAAGTCAACAATGAACCGCCGTACTCTAGGTGTAGGTGTCATCAACTACGCATATTACCTAGCAAAGAATGGCGTGAAGTACTCTGACGGCAGTGCGAACAGTCTGACTCACCGTACATTCGAAGCCATTCAATATTATCTATTGAAAGCATCGGTAGCACTTGCGAAAGAGCAAGGTAAATGCCCACTGTTCCATGAAACGAACTACGCGAAAGGGCTATTACCCATCGACACGTACAAAAAAGACGTTGATCTAATCTGTGACGAAGCTCTGCAGTACGACTGGGATAGCCTACGTCAAGAGATCATGGAACATGGTCTACGCAACTCAACGTTGACGGCGCTAATGCCATCTGAGACCTCTTCTCAGATCTCTAACGCAACAAACGGTATTGAGCCACCACGTGGTTATGTGTCAGTGAAAGCATCAAAAGACGGCATCTTGAAACAAGTTGTGCCTGATTTCACAGAGCTTAAAGATAACTATGAACTACTGTGGAACATTGGTGCGAATGATGGTTACCTGCATCTTGTTGGTATCATGCAAAAATTCATTGACCAGGCGATTTCTGCAAACACAAACTACGATCCGTCACGCTACGAAAGTGGTAAGGTACCAATGAAGAAACTACTTCAAGACCTACTCACTGCGTACAAGTTTGGTGTAAAAACACTTTACTACCATAACACACGCGATGGCGCGAAAGACGACCAGAAAGACGCGGTTCAACCGCAAGATGATGATTGTGCTGGCGGCGGTTGTAAGATTTAATCTTCCCGACACTGAACAATCCACAGAACCAAATTATCGAGAACCTCCCTCTACGGGGAGGTTTAAAAGGAATTGAGGCATTATGGCTTACAGTACTTTTAACCAGAACAAAAATGACCAACTAAAGGAACCAATGTTCCTAGGTCAATCGGTTAACGTTGCACGCTACGACCAGCAAAAGTTCGAAATTTTTGAAAAGCTGATCGAAAAGCAATTATCTTTCTTTTGGCGTCCAGAAGAAGTTGACGTATCAAGCGACCGTATTGACTACAACAAACTGCCTGATCACGAAAAGCATATCTTCATCTCAAACTTGAAGTATCAAACGCTCCTAGATTCAATCCAAGGTCGCAGCCCGAACGTTGCGCTTCTTCCACTTGTTTCTCTGCCAGAGCTAGAAACATGGATTGAGACTTGGTCATTTTCTGAAACGATTCACTCTCGTTCATACACGCACATCATTCGCAACATCGTGAACGATCCAAGTGTCGTGTTTGATGACATTGTTGAGAACGAGCACATCCTAAAGCGTGCAAAAGACATCGCGCACTACTACGATGACTTGATCCAAGCAACGAACGATTACCATCGTTACGGCGAAGGTTCGCATGTTATCAACGGCGAAACGGTTAAGATCAGTCTTTACGAGTTGAAAAAGAAACTCTACATCTGTTTGATGTCTGTAAACGCACTAGAAGCTATTCGTTTCTATGTAAGTTTCGCATGTTCATTTGCTTTCGCTGAACGTGAGCTGATGGAAGGTAACGCAAAAATCATCAAGCTCATAGCTCGTGACGAAGCGCTGCACTTGAGTGGTACTCAGCATATGATTAACTTGCTGCGTAACGGCCAAGATGATTTCTCTTTCATGCAAATCGCAGAAGAAGCAAAACAAGAGTGTTTTGACCTATTCAAAGAAGCGGCAGAGCAAGAGAAAGAGTGGGCAGAATACCTCTTCAAAGACGGCTCTATGATCGGTCTAAACAAAGACATCCTGAGCCAATACGTTGAATACATCACAAACATTCGTATGCAAGCGGTAGGCCTACCTGCGGCATACCCTAACGCAACGACAAACCCAATTCCTTGGATTAATGCGTGGTTATCATCAGATAACGTTCAAGTTGCACCACAAGAAGCAGAAATCTCTTCTTACCTTGTTGGTCAAATTGATAATGAGATCAGCGCTAACGACTTTGAAGGATTTGAGCTGTAATGCCAACAATCAAAATCAACAAACTTATCAGCATTGAATCCAATCCATCCAATACGATTTTGGAGACGATGGAACAAGCTGGTCTGCTGCCTGAATACAATTGCCGCGATGGTCACTGTGGTGCTTGCCGCTGTAAGCTGGAGTCTGGCGAAGTGGAGTATGTTGGTTTTGCAATGGCTTACACACAAGCTGATGAAATTCTGCCTTGTATCTGTAAAGCGAAATCCAGTGTTTCACTGAACGGTGTTAACTATACGATGAAAGAAAAACGCGCATAAGTTTAGTTTTAGTGAATACTAAGAAGCCAAGGCGATTGCCTTGGCTTCTTATTATCTGGATATCGGTAAGTTGAGCATCGATTAAAGCGCACTATTCGGAATGTGCATCTCTTTCACTTTCTCAAGAAACGAATATCGAGCGGACATCGGTTTACGTTCCAAGTAGCGCCTTAGCAAGTCGAGCGCCACTGCACTAATAACTTTCACCTGGTCATCACGCTGATACTTTCTTGATAGCTTATACAATGCCCCCCACTCCCCTGCCTCTGTGGAGAGCGCCACAGAAAAGACACTATCGTCAATATTTCCCGTCACCAAAGCTAAGTCTGTTCCGCATTTCTCACGCGTAGCACCAGCAAACGCAAATGTCGCAGCAAGCGGATCATTTTCATCCAAAATCGTAGCATGGTGACCCGACAACACCCAACCATGACCAAATTGTTTTGCTATGTTTTCATTCCCGTTGAGCCAATAGGTTAAGTGCCCTGCACTGCTCTTTTCAGAAACTGACAATGTTAACCGTTTATCTGCCAACAGTTGACCAACATGATCCACCATGGGCATATCAACACTCACGGTATTGGTTTCAAGATGCTTATGAATAATCTGTATGAGCTTCACGCGTTGTTCGACTTGATTCGATGGGCCAAATAATTTTACTTCAATGAATGGTAAATAAGAGCGATAACCCAGTTCGTACCCGTGAGGAAGTTTCATTTGGTCAAGCGTATCTGAAATCCCGGATTCAGAAAGTCCAAACGTATAAATACGGCTACAAGACGAGCTTTCCACTTCAGGGAAGTGTTTCTTTAAATCCGGTAAAATCTGAGTTTCCGCCATAAGTTTAAATTCACTCGGTACACCCGGGGTGAAATAAAATATCGCATCGTTGATCAGCATTTTAAAGCCACAAGCCGTACCAATAGGATTGTCTACAATGTCCGCAATTTCGGGCAACATAGCTTGTTTTAAATTGCTGTCAGGCATAGGAATACCACGTCGAGCATACATGGCTTCTAAGTGTCCTAACCATTCTCTAAACAATACCAATTTACAATCAGCTGCTCTTGCCGCTGCCGTTGCACTCATGTCATCCGTCGTTGGGCCTAAACCGCCATTAACGATCACAACATCATTATTGAAGCTCAACATCAGGAATTCTTCGATTAGGCTAGATAGTTTATCACCGACTGTAGAGCGTTTGGTTAAGCCAAAACCATGTTGATAAAACAAGCTAGATAACCACGCCGCATTCGTATCAACAATATCACCGTGAAGCACTTCTTCACCGGTACTAAGCATAGCAATTTTCACAACTGACTCCTGAAATTGGGCAACATTCACTTTTTTCGACTTTGTGCCTATATCATTTTCATTTTATTAGACTAATCTCTATACCTAAGCAACCTAAACAGACGCCTTTCAACAAGAATTCTGCACCTTAAAGTCACTTAGGTATATCTATTTGTTGAGATTAAATTTAGGTCAACTATTTTCATGGCTGTGCTTTTAAGGGATAATTGTGCGCTAGATCATTAAACCAACAACTCGGAGACCTCTGTGTCAAAATTATCCATGTTCAAGAAGACTTTTAGCGGTCTCGTACTGACAGCGTCTGCAGCCGCAAACGCTAGCCAATATGACATGACCCGCCATAGTGAGTTTTCTTACACACCTGATTGTTTGTCAGGTTACTGCGAAACGACCACGCTGTATAGCTTCGAACCTCAAAATCGCAGCTTCGCAATGGGACTGGATAGCAATGACTCACTTGATCTTGATGCTGGTCTTCAACCGAAACATCTTATTGTTCCAAAAGACAAAGATTGGGATTACCTTATGGGGCAAACTTACACCATTTTAGGTCTAAGTGTTGCGACTGTTGGTTTAATGACGTTTCTACCAGAAAGTATTACCAAATGGGACGACGATGATCGTGACATGAGTAAGCTCGGCAGTAAGTGGAAAGACAATGTATCAAGTGGCCCTGTGTGGGATCGTGACGAACACTTTCTTAACTACATCATGCACCCATACTTTGGTGGGGTTTACTATACGGCAGCACGTCACGCAGGTTACAACGAATTCGAATCGTTCTTATACTCTGCAACCATGTCGACGTTCTTTTGGGAATATGGTGTAGAAGCGTTTGCCGAAGTGCCATCATGGCAAGATATTTTCATTACGCCTTTCTTCGGAGCAGTCGTTGGTGAAATGATGCTCAGCGCAGAACAAGATATTATTGCTGGCGGTGGAGAAGTCATGGGGTCAGAAACCATAGGTGATGTATCACTATTCTTCCTAAACCCTGTCGGCCATATTCACTACTGGGTGTCAGACGCTTGGGGCGGCAGCGCAGAATTCCAGTTCGCCTCTTCTCCTTGGTTTGGTAACCAGGATGCGGCTAAATTCGCAATGAACGCTGGGGCGAGCTACGATCGCCAATTCTACGGCTTTGAGATGAAAGTCTCTTTCTAAGTAATTGAGAATATTTAAAGCAAAGCAACACATTCAAATAGCAGTCTCCGGACTGCTTTTTTTGTGCCCTAAGCGTAGTTTTCATTATTTGCATCACGAATTAGTGTGAAAAATTGACCTTTATCAAACATTACCCTCTCTCAGCACCTACACTGAAATAAAAGGACTTATTCCAATAACTTAAGTTCCAATCACTTCAGCGATGCGTAAATGCGTGCCGCGTCCAAACCTTATCTGGGAGGGGACATTATGAACACTGTATTTATCGTAAACTTCGTCGGTCAGGCTTCACCTGCGACCATCAAACAACTTGCGGCGGTCACACATGAAAATGGGGGCAAATGGTTAATCAGTAAAGTGAACTTTATTGAGGACCAAGTGGCTGGCGTGATTAAAATTGAGCTTCCTGAAGAAAACGCCGAGACAGTAAAAGACGCGTTCTCTGCTTGTCAAACCCTAGTCGTGAAGTTCGTCGACTCCGGCCCTCATTCACACCGTGAAGAGACGATATTTCAGTTACGTTTAGATGCCAATGACCGCGGAGGCATCGTCAACGAGATCACTCATGTACTTGATAGCCAAGGTATCTCTATACTTGATATGGACTGTCAGCGAGTATTCATTGCTGGCGGCGGTGGTATAAGTTCCAGTTTGTTTAGCGCAAAATTGGCCATCAAATTACCAAGTGAACTTGAACTCGATGACGTGGTGAATGAGCTTGAATCACTAAGTGAAGACACTCGCGTGATTGTTGAAAGCTAATCGCTGGATTCTAGGGTATTTTCGAACGATACCTCATATAGCTAGTCATTCACGAAGTACAAAAAAGAGCAGCCATCGCTGCTCTTTTTACGTTTCCAGCGGGTGGATTAGTGGTTATTTCACCGTCCACTGAGATAACGAGCGTTTGAAATCTGAGTAATCAAATTCGTTTAGTTTTTGAATCTCACCATTTGAACGTTGGCAATACACAGATGGCATACGCAAGCCATTAAACCAGTTCAACTTCACCATGGTGTAACCCGCACTATCTAGAATATGCAGACGCTGGCCGATCTCCAGTGGTTGTTCAAAGTTCGCCACACAGAACTGATCACCCGCTAGGCAAGAGCAAGAACCAATCACGTACTCGTGCTCGCCGTTTTCTGATGCTTCTAGGATAGACGCAGGCTCATTGTAGATAAGGGTATCCAAGCGGTGAGCTTCCGTTGCCGAATCCACAATCGCCGTCTTCTTCACGTTTTCAACAATATCTACAACGGTCACGACAAGGTCGGTCGTTTTTGTGATGATTGCCTCTCCCGGTTCTAAGTACATTTGTACTCCGTGCTTTTTCGAGAACGCTTTCAGCGCTAAGCCTAACTTCTCGATGTCGTAGCCCGGCCATGTGAAGAATACACCACCGCCCATACTGACCCAATCAAGTTTATTCAGGTATTCGCCAAACTGTTCCGAGATCGAATCCAACAAGGCGATGAACGCGTCCACGTCTTTGTTCTCACAGTTCATGTGGAACATCACACCATCAATGCCATCGAAAATTTCCGGCTTAATGTGGTCAGCTTGTACGCCAAGTCGAGAGAACTGACGAGCAGGATTCGCTAAATCTTGCCCCGCGTAACTTACACCTGGGTTTAAGCGCAAGCCAATAGATGCTTTGCCCTCAACAACATGACGGTAAGCTGCTAGCTGTGACTGTGAGTTAAAAATCATCTTGTCACAGATATCAGCGACTTCTCGCACATCGTCTTCGCTATAGCCAACACTGTATGCGTGCGTTTCACCACCGAAAGTTTCGTAGCCAAGCTTCACTTCAAACGGACCAGAGCTAGTCGTGCCATCTAAGTAAGGCTTGATGATGTCGAATACACCCCATGTTGAGAAGCACTTCAGTGCCAACACCAACTTTACACCAGAAATGTCTTTTAGCTGCTTCGCTTTTTCTAGGTTCTCAACCAACTTATCTTCATTGATCATAAAGTACGGGGTTTTAAGTTGCTCTTTACTCATAACTCACCATTTTCATCACACGTTACCCCCTTTAACGTCCCCTTTAAGAAAAGGAGACTGGGAGGGGCTAAACTCAAATACGACAAAAGCAGTCACGGCTTTTGACCATGACTGCTCGAATTATCTAAACAAATTTAATAATAAAACTTATTTGTTCAGTTCGTGAATCAGCGGTAAGCCCTGACCTGCTTCCAACTCCTGAACATGCCAATCAAGGCCGATTGTTGGCATTGTTTCTAGGAACGGATCTGGGTTTAGCTGTTCCATGTTGAACACACCTTTATCTGCCCATTCGCCACGGAAGAATTGCAGCGCGGCTGTAATTGCTGGCACACCTGTTGTGTAAGAGATCGCTTGGTGTTCAACGTCTTCGTACGCGACTTCATGGTCTGCGTTGTTGTAGATAAACACGCTGCGCTCTTTACCGTCTTTCTTACCTTGAACCCAAGTACCGATACACGTTAGGCCAGTGTAGCCAGGTGCTAGAGACGTTGGATCAGGCAACATCGCTTTTAACACGTGTAGAGGTTGAACGACTGTACCGTCGTGTAGCGTTAGTGGTTCTGGACTTAGTAGGCCAATATCACGCATTACGTTGAAATAGTTTAGGTAACGGTCACCGAACCCCATCCAGAATTCAATGCGTTTTGCCGGGATGAATTCTTTCATTGAGCGAACTTCATCGTGCGCCATTGAGTAAACTTTGTGTGAACCACAGTTCGGGAAATCAAACTCTAGCATACGAGAGTGGCAAGGCACTTGTTTCCACTCGCCGTTTTCCCAGTAGAACGAGTCGCCTTGGATCTCAAGCATGTTTGTTTCTGGGTCAAAGTTGGTTGCAAACTTCTTACCGTGGTCGCCTGCATTCACATCCATTACGTCGATCGTATCAATTTCATCAAACAGATGCTTCACTGCGTACGCCGCGAATACCGATACTACGCCTGGATCGAAACCAGCGCCTAGGATACCCGTGATGCCCGCTTCTTCGAACTTCTCGCGGTAGCCCCATTGCCAATCATAAGCTTCAGGAACTTGCTGACCTTCAGAACATAGGTCAACGGCCACAGATGTGTCTAGGTATGAAACTTTTGCTCGGTAACACGCTTCCATGATTGGCATGTTAACCCACGGAGGACCCGCGTTAATTACGAGATCCGGTTTAACTTCTTCAATAAGAGCAACCAGAGAATCTACGTCGTCAGCGTTAACTGCGCGCGCATCTAGTTTCTTAGTTGAATCTTTCAGGTTGTTTTTCTTCTGAATCGATTCGATGATCTTCTCACACTTACCAATAGTACGTGATGCGATTGTGATATCACCCAGAACGTCGTTGTTTTGTGCCGCTTTGTGTGCAACAACCCAGCCAACGCCGCCTGCACCAATCTGTAGAACTGCCATAGTTTTCCGTTACCTTTATTAAACTAGCTCAACGGCTAGCGTGTTGATTTTCAAGAGCAAAGATTCAAAGTCCGATGTCGTCAAACAAGGATTCAAAATCGTAAATTTAAGAGCGGTCTTACCATCGACGATGGTTTCTCCAAGTACTGCGATACCACGAGTCAACGCTTCTAGACGCAATGCTTTATTTAGTTCATCTAAATCTGCAGATGCGTTTTTTATATGGACATTTGTTGCACGGACGTTTGTTGCGCGGAATAGAACCGTAGAAAGTGCTGGGTCAGCCAGAAGTTCAAACTGATCGTGTGCGCGAATCATGTCAGCCACTTGTTGTGTTTGTGCTAACAAGTGATCGTACATATCGCCAAGCGCTTTAGGGCCCACGTTTTGCATCGTCATAAAAACTTTCAATGCATCAAAACGCTTCGTGGTTGCGATGGATTTGTCGACCAAGTTTGGCAGTTCATCGTGTTCACGGTTTAAGTAGTCCGCATGATGAAGTAAGAACTTGAAGTTCGACTTGTCATTCACCAGCAACGCACCGCAGCTGATTGTTTGGTAGAAGAGTTTGTGGAAGTCGACACTGATCGAGTGCGCACGCTCTACACCTTTCAGGCGTGATTTGTGGCTGCTAAGAATCAGTGCGCCACCGTACGCGCCATCAACGTGCATCCACATTTCATGTTTCGCTGCCATATCAGCAATGAAATCAAGATCGTCAATTGCGCCGTGATCGGTCGTACCCGCGGTGCCAACAATAGAAAATGGAATCAAACCTTCTGCTTTTGCCTGGGTTAGAACTTGATCTAACTGAGTAACATCCATGGTACCGTCAGCGTTCGCATCGACAGTCATCACCGCTTTCTCACCAAGTCCCATCCAAGAAGCTGACTTTTGAACAGTGAAGTGTGATTTCTTCGAACATACAATGCGCAGTTTGTCTGCGTAATCGGGCAGACCCAACTTCTGAATAGAGTGACCGCTTAGCTTATCTGCCATCCAGTCACGCGCCAGCATTAAGCCCATCTGGTTGCTTTGCGTACCACCGCTAGTGAAAATACCGTCGGCCTGATTACCTAGCTCGTATTTATTGCACAGCCAGCCGATCACTTTTTGTTCAACGTAAGTCGCTGACGATGCTTGATCCCATGAATCCATTGATTGGTTCAACGCTGCAATCATGGCTTCTGCCGCTATCGCAGGCATCAATGGAGGCGTGTGTAGGTGAGCAATACAATCAGGGTGTTGAGTGAAGATGGCATTCTTTGCAACGAGTTCAGCCGCCTCATCAATCACCGATTTGAGCGGTGCGTTCTTGTTATCCAAATCAACCGAGTTGATAGCCGCTTCGAGTAATTTAGGATCCATTCCTGAGTATGGCGTGTTGACCTGCTCAAACACCGACTTCATTGCTGCAGTCATGTGGTTCATCACTGACGCAAACTCAGTACCACCAAGTTCACCGGTTTGAATGAAGTGCTTTTTCCACTCTTCTTGTGGGTCTGTTTCAATGTGGCTACCACCCGCCGCGATAATTGCGTCTTCCAATACTCGGAGGGCAAAATCGATTTGCTCAAAAGAGATAATGAGTGGAGGAAGGAAACGGATGACTGAACCGTCGCGGCCGCCCTTTTCTACCATCAATCCACGCTCAAGCGCCGCACGTTGAATAGCAAGAGTAAGTTGGCCATCTGACAAAGGCTCACCGAACTTGTTTAGTTCGCCATTTGGGTTCTTAATCTCAACGCCAAGCATTAAGCCTTTGCCGCGTACATCTGCAATACAGTTAACGCGTTTTTGAATGCTCTCAAGACCAAAGCGTAAGTACTGACCGGCAACGTTCGCATGTTCAACAAGGTTGTCGCGTTGGATGATTTCTAGTGCTTTTGCACCTGAGACCATTGCGAGTTGGTTGCCACGGAAAGTACCCGTATGCTCGCCAGGCTTCCATGTGTCGTGTTGTTTGTTGATCACCAATAATGACATTGGCAAGCCACCACCGATTGCTTTAGACAAACATAAAATATCAGGCACGATACCGGCTTCTTCGAATGCGAAATTATGACCAGACTTGCCAACACCACATTGAATTTCGTCGAAAATCAGCAAGATGCCGTGATCGTCACAAATGCGTCGCAACTCACGTAGCCAGAATGCAGGAGCAGGAATAACACCACCTTCGCCTTGTACTGGCTCGACAATGATCGCAGCGGGCTTCATGATGCCTGCCTCATCGTCATTCAATAAACGTTCTATGTAACGAATACTCGCTTTCGCGCCCTCGTCACCGCCTAAACCAAATGGACAACGTAAGCTGTATGGGAAAGGCATAAAGTGTACGTCTGACATCAAACCGGTACGACGAGCCTTAGTGCCCAAGTTACCCATCATACCCATGGTGCCATTCGTCATACCATGGTAGGCACCACGAAAAGCAAACATAGTGTTACGGCCCGTGGTTTGTTTAGCGAGCTTAATCGCCGCTTCAACGGCATCAGCCCCTGACGGACCACAGAATTGAACAACACAATTATCACTCATATCTTGAGGAAGAAAGTCTTTCACTGACTTGATGAAATGCGTTTTCGCCGATGTTGCAATATCAAGTGTCTGATACGGTAAGCCCGCATCCAACTGTTCTTTTAGTGCTTGGTTAATCTCTGGGTGGTTATAACCCAAAGCTAGCGTGCCTGCACCAGCTAAGCAGTCCAAGAAGATTTGACCTCGAGAATCTTCCACCAAACACCCATAAGCTTGTTTGATCGCAATCGGTAAGCGACGAGGATAAGAACGAACTTCAGATTCATGTTCCTCCTGCTCAATCAAAATTTGATCCGGCGTTAAATCATAGACCCCGTCAACAATAGGAATCTGAGCAGAAAAGAAATTTGCGATAGTATTATCGACTTCAAAGGCAGTGCTCATACTACATAGTCCCTTGAATTATAATTATTCTCTTTCCTATATTTATTTTTATTAATATTAAATAGTAGGAAATAGATACACCTCCGCACCGCCGAAGCAAAACGACAGGTACAGATACACCGTCTCAGGTAAGTGAGACTTTTAACGATGTTGAGGAATAATCAAGGCTCCGTAATGCACCCGTTTTGAAGAACTGGACATTTCGGTAAAATGAAGCTGATTAGTGTGTGTGTGTTAAAAAGTTTCAATGTTGGGTTTCCCATAAACATGCTGAACTTGCAGCATTAGTATCCCGTCTATCGACAAATGGCTTTGCCAATACCTACCCTACGTAATGTCACAATCAGCTTGAATGGTCATTACGCGTATCCCCCAGAGATGTGCCGTATAATTACGCTCCGAGATTGCGCGGAAATTTATCACAAATTAAAATCATCTGGAAATAATTTTTCACATATCACTCATAAATGATACTAAGCCGAATAATACATAAGCAGTAAGTTATGCCAAGAAAAGCACTTGAGAAAAAGCATAAATTTCAGAAAACTAATGATTCTAATCAATATGTTATAACGCGCGAAACAGCGATTTTGACAAGCAATAATGATCAAGCTTTTACTGTGACTAATCTTACTTGAGTATTAGATGTGTATTAGAACAAACAGAGGTGAACGGGTATTGTTCTGGATGAGATTGGGAAAACAACGAATGGAACGCACATTTAGACAAATGTTCGGATACTAAAAAGCCCAACATAAATGCTGGGCTTTGAAGTTTGGAGCGACACACGAGGTTCGAACTCGTGACCTCAACCTTGGCAAGGTTGCGCTCTACCAACTGAGCTAGTGTCGCAATGTTTGAGATGGTGCCCCGGGCCGGACTTGAACCGGCACAACGCGAACGTCGAGGGATTTTAAATCCCTTGTGTCTACCAATTCCACCACCAGGGCACACAAATTTCTTTGTGATGCCTTTACAGAAAAGTAAAACACCATCCGATACCGCTAAAAAAGCCATATCTTTAAATTTTTGGAGCGACACACGAGGTTCGAACTCGTGACCTCAACCTTGGCAAGGTTGCGCTCTACCAACTGAGCTAGTGTCGCATTTATTCTCGAAAGTCATTCACTTTCAAAAGAATGGAGGCGCCTCCCGGAGTCGAACCGAGGTCCACGGATTTGCAATCCGCTGCATAGCCACTCTGCCAAGGCGCCATCTTTGTGAATGAAGTTAACTTCTTTCACCACCCTTTCAAGCCGTGCTCTCTTGGGTACGGGATGCATTCTACGGATTCGAGCATTCGAGTCAACACTATTTTTAGTTTTTTAAATCGTTTGACCACAATTTGTTCGAAACGCCATAAATTGCTTGGTTTTAGTACTAAAAAATCCCAAATACACTTGTTTATCATGAATATTGGGCTACTACGCTAGCGAATATCAATAAAAGATCTTCCCTTATTATCATTAAGTATTACTTGTTAAACGCGACATTTAATATGAAGAAAACAAAAACAAGACTTAGATCACATTCATGATGATTTTTATTCTGGAATAAAAAAGCAGGCCATCAAGCCTGCTTCTTAAAATGCTATTCGTACGAGCGGTAACAATCAGTGATGCTCTTCATTGAGCAAGTCATCTTTCGCCGCAGCGAGATACTGAACCATTGACCAATAAGTCAGGAATGTCGCAACGTAAAGTGCACCAAAACCAACCCATACCATCCAATCGTCGTAACGCCAAATCAGAACCCAAAGTGCAAACATCTGTGAAACGGTTTTCACTTTCCCTACCCATGAAACAGCAACACTGGCTCGTTTACCAATTTCAGCCATCCATTCACGCAATGCAGAGATAATGATTTCACGCGCTATCATAGTCACTGCTGGGATAGTGACCCAAATCGTATGGTAATGTTCAGTAATCAAAATTAAGGCTGTGGCGACAAGTACTTTATCCGCAACTGGATCGATAAAGGCACCAAAGCGAGAGGTTTGGCCCAATTTTCGGGCTAACATGCCATCTAACCAATCCGTAAAGCCTGCAACCCAAAATACCATTGCGGCGGCAAATGGTGCCCAAGAGTAAGGTAGATAGAAGACAACCACAAAAACTGGGATTAGGAACAGTCTTAGTAGGGACAGAATGTTCGGGATATTCAAACGCATTTTATTATTCTCTTACACATTGCGGCTTAATGTTGCGGGATTTTCTTTATTGTTTCAATGCTTGGAAAATAATTTCTGCCAAAGAGTGGCTAATTCCTGGCACTTTGGCGATTTCTTCGACACTCGCACGCTTCAATTCCTGTAAACCGCCCATATATTTGAGCAAAGCTTGGCGACGTTTCGGTCCTACACCCTCAATTCCTTCTAACGCACTGGTTCTTCTCGTCTTTCCACGTTTCGCTCGATGGCCTGCGATTGCATGATTATGACTCTCATCTCGGATATGTTGAATCAAATGCAATGCTGGTGCATCACTTGGCAAATTAAACTCACCACCATCTACGGTAATTAAGGTTTCAAGACCTGGTTTACGAGTCACCCCTTTGGCAATACCGATCATGGTTGGACGCTTTGGCCAATCTCCCCAATATTGCGAAATAATCTCATGAGCACGGTTGAGTTGACCTTTGCCACCATCAATAAAGATGATGTCCGGTATTTTCTCGACATCCAACTGTTTAGAATAACGGCGCTCTAATGCTTGTCCCATCGCAGCATAGTCATCGCCTCCGGTTATCCCTGTGATGTTATAGCGACGATACTCTTGCTTAACCGGTCCCTCACTATTGAAGACCACACAAGAGGCGATAGTACTCTCCCCCATCGTATGAGAGATATCAAAACACTCCATACGAGTAATAGACTCTAAACCCAACACTTCTCGTAATGCTTTGAAGCGTTGGTTAATGGTCATCTTATGGTTAATCTTCGCAGTAAGCGCGGTCAGAGCGTTTGTATTGGACAACTTCAGATAGCGGCCACGAGAGCCCGTCGGTGATGTGTGGAAACGTATTTTACGCCCTGCTACATCACTTAGCGCTTGCTGAAAAGAAGCGATGTTCTCTCCTAACTCTTGATTCAAAATGATACGTGTCGGGATCGTACGAGCTTCATTGTGGCTTAAATAGTATTGAGATAAGAAACTATCAAAGACTTCCTGTTGACTTGTATTGTGAGGGATCTTAGGAAAATGACTTCGACTGCCGAGCACTTTACCTTGGCGAATCATCAGAATGTGTATACAAGCGATGCCTTTTTCTTGTGCAAAACCTAACACGTCCATGTCATCCAAAGTATCCTCAGATACAAACTGCTGCTCTTGCACTCTTCGAATCGCTTGGATTTGATCTCGAAACTTGGCCGCATCTTCAAAACGAAGTTGTTGACTCGCTTGTTCCATCTTCACAATCAGCTGTTCTAGAACTTGCTTGTCTTTCCCTTGTAAAAATAGACGAACGAAGCCCACTAATTCTCCGTAGTCTTGTTCAGAAATGATTGTACTGACACATGGGCCTGCACAGCGACCAATTTGATACATCAAACAAGGACGAGTTCGGTTGGAATAGACCGTGTCTTCGCATTGACGGACGGGAAATATTTTCTGCAGTAAATGCAACGTTTCGCGAACCGCCCCTGAGTCGGGATAGGGACCAAAATACTCACCTTTACGCTTTTTCGCACCACGATGCATCGACAACCGTGGATGTTTGTGGCCACTTATAAAAATGTAAGGGTAAGATTTATCATCGCGCAAAAGCACGTTGTATTTAGGCAAATACTGCTTGATGTAATTATGCTCAAGGATAAGTGCTTCTGTCTCCGTATGCGTGACAGTGACATCAATTTTGGCAATATTACTAACGAGGGCGCGAGTTTTCTCGCTGTCGACTTTCTTACGAAAATAACTAGAAAGGCGCTTTTGAAGATCTTTGGCTTTACCGACATAAATAACAACAGCCTCGGCGTTGTACATTCTGTAAACGCCGGGCTGATGAGTAACTGTCTTGAGAAAGGAAGCCGAATCGAAAATAGGATTCACGCTAAAGGGTCTCGGTATCCAGCATTCCGTGGCGGATCGCTAAGTGTGTTAACTCAACGTCACCGTTAATGTCCAGTTTATTAAACAAGCGATAGCGGTAACTATTGACTGTTTTTGGACTTAAATTCAACTGTTCAGAAATATCCGTTACTTTCTGGCCTTTGGTGATCATCATCATGATCTGCAATTCACGCTCTGAAAGGTCTTTAAATGGATTTTCTGACGCAGGCGAGAATTGACTCAATGCCATCTGCTGCGCTATTTCCGGAGAAATATAACGTTGTCCACTTTTAACCACACGAATGGCATTGACCATCTCGTCGGGACCTGCACCTTTGGTTAAGTAACCAGAAGCCCCCGCCTGCATCACCTTAGTTGGGAACGGATTTTCCGTATGAACGGTCAAAACGATAATTTTTACATCAGGATTCACGCGAAGAATTTTCTTTGTGGCTTCTAAACCGCCGATACCCGGCATGTTCATATCCATCAAAACGACGTCGGCATGATTACTACGACACCATTTTACTGCTTCTTCACCGCTGTCAGCTTCTCCTGCTACGTTCATTCCACGGACGTCTTCAATAATACGTCGTATCCCTGTGCGAACCAGCTCGTGATCATCTACAAGGAAAACATTTATCAAACTTGTATCTCCACACTTGGTTTGGTTCTGCACCCACATAATGGTAATTAAATGTGGATATCAGTATGAGGCCTTATACTAACGCATTAGGCACAAAATTGCTTTCTTTGAATATGTGCTGAAACGCAAACTTTAGCAAGAACTTATTCACCAGCCACTCAATTGTTCAAAAGAGCAGAATGCAGAACCAATTTTAAATATTACGCTAATTAACAACATAAACGCCCATAAATCAAGAAACTAAGTTTCATATTGTTCAGTTAAGCTAAATATCTAGAACAAATGGTCATTCATTAAGCAACCGTTTCCCTATTATCCTACTTCATGAATAGTACTATCTCATTACCATTTGCTCGTGCAATTCCATTTAACCTCAACTTGGGATTAAAAACCTATATTGCTCAATTTATGAGCAATATAATCAAATGCAAAAGTCAGCACGTCTATTTTAGATGGGCGATGAGACCAAAAGACAAATCAATCGCGGGTCTATAGCGTTCATTTTAACGACATTAGACGTTAAAAGCGTCGTTTTGAATGGCTTCGATTATCCCGAATTGAGGCTATTTAGGCCATTGAGTGATAGAATCATTACTTATTTCGATTGTTAAGGTTTCCCACTCTTGAATATCCAGCAAGGCTTTCTTCTGACTCGACAAGCTCGAGATATAAAAGGAAAAACACAAATAGAGCTTTGGCTGTCGACAGATAACGGCCCAACTCAACTGCTTATTCAAGAAGAAAAACCGGTATTTTTTCTCCTGCATGATCATATTGAACAAGTCAAAAAGTTGGCTCAAACTCATCATATTGCTTGTGATATTCGCCCGTTAGAGTTAAAGAATTTCCAACTCAAGCCACTCGCAGCCTGCTATTCGCACACTACCCGAGATGCATTGGCGCTGCAGGATCTACTAAACCAAAATGAACTGACGCACTACGAGGGCGATATACGACTCGCGGATCGCTACTTAATGGAGCGCTTCATTAAAGGAAGCATGGAGTACACCGGCAATATACAAATTCAAAATGGTTTCCAACGAGTCCTAAATGCCAAATGCCGCCGTGGTGAATACCAACCGAAACTTCATGTCGTTTCACTCGATGTAGAGTGTTCTGAAAAAGGCATTTTATACTCAATTGGGTTAGACAGCCCAGCTGACTCTCGCGTCATCATGATTGGTACGCCTGAACCGGCAGAAACGTCGATTCAATGGGTAAAAGACGAACGTGCCTTGCTTGAAGCATTGATCGATTGGTTTAACTGTTTTGACCCAGACGTAATTATAGGTTGGAACGTTATCGACTTCGATTTTCGCTTACTGCATAAGCGTGCTGAGTGGCATAACATGAAGTTAATGCTTGGCCGTGCTGATCAAGCGAGTTTTTTCCGTAGCTCCGCTCAAAGTCAACAAGGGTTTATCTCGATACCTGGGCGTGTCGTTCTAGATGGTATTGATACCTTAAAGACGGCGACCTATCACTTTCGCTCTTGGTCACTGGAGTCGGTCTCTCAAGAACTGCTTGGTGAGGGTAAAGAAATTCATAACGTGCATGACCGAATGGATGAAATTAATCGCATGTACCGTTCCGATAAACCCTCGTTAGCAAAATACAACTTACAAGATTGTGTTTTGGTAAACAAAATCTTCAATCATACTCACCTACTTGATTTTGCCATTGAGCGCTCTCGCTTAACCGGTGTCGAGCTTGATCGCATTGGCGGTTCTGTCGCGGCGTTTACTAACTTATATTTACCACAGATTCATCGCGCGGGCTACGTAGCACCAAACCTACACCCAGAAGATTGGATTGCGAGTCCCGGCGGTTATGTGATGGACTCAATACCCAACCTGTACGAATCTGTTTTAGTCTTAGACTTTAAGAGCCTTTACCCCTCTATTATTCGCTCATTTCTCATTGACCCTATGGGGTTGATTGAGGGCTTACAACAAGAAATCGGCAAACTCGACCATCAATCTGTTCCCGGCTTTCGAGGCGGCCAATTTCATCGCACCAAACACTTCTTACCAGAGATGATCGAAAACCTCTGGGCAGCCAGAGATATCGCAAAGAAAAATAACGAAAAAGCATTCTCTCAAGCAATTAAGATCATCATGAACTCATTTTATGGTGTTTTGGGCTCTTCTGGTTGTCGCTTCTTTGATACACGCCTCGCGTCTAGCATCACTATGCGTGGGCACGAGATCATGAAGCAAACTAAGGTGCTCATCGAAGAGAAAGGCTATCAGGTGATTTATGGTGATACGGACTCGACTTTTGTGTCTTTAAATGGCGCGTTTAGCCAAGCAGACGCAGATAAGATTGGTAATGAGTTGGTCGACTATATCAACCAATGGTGGAGTGACCACTTGCGTTGCGAGTACAATCTAAACTCGATCCTTGAACTCGAATATGAAACCCACTATCGCAAATTTTTGATGCCGACGATTCGTGGTGCAGAAACTGGGTCGAAAAAACGCTACGCGGGTTTAATTGGAGAGGGTGAACACGAGCGCATCATCTTTAAAGGGCTCGAAAGCGCACGAACAGATTGGACACCATTAGCACAAAAGTTTCAAAACACGCTGTATCAAATGATATTCCATGGTGAAGATCCGAGTGATTACGTTCGCGAGGTTGTAGAAAAAACCAACAGCGGCGAGTTCAATGATCAGCTGGTGTATCAAAAACGTCTGCGCCGCAAGTTACACGAATACCAAAAAAATATCCCCCCACAAGTACGCGCTGCGCGCATAGCGGATGATATCAACGCAAAACTAGGACGCCCTTTACAATATCAAAACCGTGGACGTATTGAATATTTGATCACCGTAAATGGCCCTGAGCCGAGAGAATACTCATCAAGCCCAATCGATTATCAACACTATATTGATAAGCAGTTAAAACCTGTCGCTGATGCGATCTTGCCGTTTATTGGTACCGATTTTGAGCAATTGTCTGCCCCACAGATGGGACTATTCTAAACATAATTATGCGAAGCCACGATCCCAATCAGAAACGACTTCGCGTAAGGTTAGAATCAACCTATTCGAAATTCGGTTTTTTGATATTGCTTCACCAACCAATCACCGAAGACGTCAATGAGCCCAATTACCGAACGCTTAGGAATACTCCGACCTGAAAGTAAAATACCAAGACGTTCAATCTCAACTTGTTTTTCTGGGTGGTACTTTAAAAATACCGCCCCACACTCGATAGGATCATCAAACCAACGCTTATCTCGGTACATCACCAACGAATAAGATGCTCTTAGCAACTTCTTAGCGATCACCACTTGCGCACTCACTAACTCGTCAATACTTTGCGCTTGAGCTATCTTAGTTCGATAAACCGTTAGCCAGTCTTGCACATCCATATTCCAGTGCTTGGCTATCTCCCAACTTGGCTCATAATCCCCAAAGCAATCACTTAAATCATTGCCATAGACGCATACACAGCAATGTTTCAACATAAAGCCCCAAGTAAAGATGCTATCTAGATTCGCAACTTCATTGACGACAGCAGTACGGATCGACACGCCCTTTACATGTGGGTACCCCTGCTGAGCACGCCACTTAACCGTATTAATTAACGTCGCACGATTACTCTCAAAGGTCGATTTGGTTACTACGACCAAATCAAGATTAGATTGACCTGAAACCGCCGTCTTTCGTGCCACACTGCCATAAACATATACACTATGAAGATTAGGCCCAAGCCCGCCTTTTAGACACATGATAACTTCACGGATCAACGGCGCGAACTCTGGTTGAAACGGTTGCTGTGGATTAATTACAGGGAGAGACATGAAAGAAAACGCGAACTCAAGCATATTACAAACGATGAGTTATATGATCCACTAGCCTTGCGTTTGAATCAAGCCCGTTACAATGCTTATTGATGATCGAATTACTGCGATGAATTTTGGTGCCAGATAACAAAGTTGGGTATATAATCACAAAGTTTTGCTTAATAAGTGTAATAGGAAAATACAATGCCAAAGGCAAGTGAAATCAAAAAAGGCTTCGCAATCGAGTCTAATGGTAAAACTCTTCTAGTAAAAGACATCGAAGTAACGACTCCTGGTGGTCGTGGCGGTTCAAAAATCTACAAAATGCGTTGTACTGATCTAACGACAGGCGCACGTGTGGATGAGCGTTACAAGTCTGATGACGTTGTTGACACAGTAGAAATGAACAAACGTGCAGTAATGTACTCATACGCTGATGGCGATGAGCACATTTTCATGGACAACGAAGACTACTCTCAATACACATTCAAGCACAATGAAGTTGAAGATGAGCTTCTATTCATCAATGAAGACACGCAAGGTATCCACATTATCCTAGTAAACGGCGCTGCTGTTGGTATCGAGCTTCCATCTTCTGTTGAACTTGTTATTGAAGAAACAGATCCATCAATCAAAGGTGCATCTGCTTCTGCACGTACTAAACCAGCACGTTTTGCTTCTGGCCTTGTTGTTCAAGTTCCAGAGTACATCGCAACTGGCGAGCGTGTAATTGTGAACACAACTGAACGTAAGTTCATGAGCCGAGCATAAGCATGTCTGATTTGATTTCTTACGACGACGTTATCGACGCAGCGTACGACATCTTCCTTGAGATGGCTCCAGACAACCTAGAGCCTGCTGATGTCATTCTGTTTACTGCACAATTTGAAGATCGCGGAGCGGCCGAACTTGTTGAAACTGGTGATGACTGGGTTGAACATGTTGGTTTCGAAGTAGACAAAGAAGTGTATGCAGAAGTTCGTATCGGCCTAGTAAACGAGGAAAATGACGTACTTGATGACGTATTTGCTCGTATGCTAATCAGTCGAGATCCTGAACATAAGTTCTGTCATATGCTTTGGAAACGTGATTAAAACGTTCACCAATTTTGCATTCAAACACCAGCCTCGTGCTGGTGTTTTTTTATGTCTAAATCCCAAGCTCTAAGCTCTAAGCTCTAAGCTCTAAGCTCTAAGCTCTAAGCAGTGTAAAAATTCGTTTCAAAGGCAATAGGTAAGAAAGTAAAACAAGGGATAAAAATAAAATAATGGATAAGAAAAAGGCCTGCCAATTGGCAAGCCTTTCAAATGTTTCGCTAATCATTAACGATGCTTATTGCGTCCACCTTGTTCGCCAGCCGATTTACTTGGCTTACGACGAGACGGGTTATTGCTGCGACCTTTCGGTGCGCTTACTCGCTCTTCATGGCGCTTAACTGCGCGGCGAATTTTTTGGCTACGCGCACGTTCACGCTTGCGTGATGTATTTTCTTTATCAAGATCAAGCATGGTTTCTTTCTCTGGACGAAGTTCTACTAACTCACGTAGGTAGTTTACTTCTTTCAGATCAAGCTCCATCCAACCGCCACGTGGCAGTTTTTTATCTAGATAGATGTCGCCATAACGAACACGCTTCAAGCGGCTCACTGTCGTTTCTTGCGATTCCCACAGACGACGTACTTCACGGTTACGACCTTCGTTGATCACGACATAAAACGTGTGGTTCATACCCTCACCACCCGCATATACCACATCTTCGAAACGCGCTAGACCATCTTCTAGCTCAACTCCGCGAACTAGATTTTTTACTTTTTGTTCTGTAACGTCACCGAAAACACGAACAAGGTATTCACGTTCAACTTGGCGACTTGGGTGCATTAGACGGTTAGCCAATTCACCATCAGTAGTGAATAGCAACAAGCCTGAAGTGTTTGCATCAAGACGGCCCACTGAAATCCAGCGAGAACCACGAATCTTTGGCAGACGATCAAAAACAGTGCGACGACCTTCCGGATCGTGACGAGTACATAGTTCACCTTCCGGCTTGTAGTATGCCAGTACACGACAAATCACTTCTTCTTGTGCCTTTGCAGACACAACGTGACCGTCGATTCGAACTACGCTGTTCTCATCTTCTAGTCTCTCACCAAGTTTAGCTACCATGCCATTTACACTAACGCGACCAGATTTGATTAACGCTTCAATCTCGCGACGAGAGCCGTGGCCAGCACGTGCTAATACTTTTTGTAACTTTTCGCTCATTTATCTACCTATGTGTCGTCTTCACAGACGTCGAGACCGAAATTGGCCTTCATTATGCAAGTTACCCAGTTAATGGGATTTTTTTCAGTCAGATATTATACGAGATTCTCAAATTTAATGTAAGCAAAATCGACCAAAGAATCGCTCATCAAATTCTCGAAAAATTCCATTCTCTTTTTGTGATTCTGTGACCAACAATCACAAAAAAGGAGGCAAACATGCCTCCTAACGTTATTGACTGTATAAAGAAACAATCGTTATCAACGTTCGTAATCGCTAAAAAATTTTACTCAAACGGAGCTGGATCACCGGCGCCTACACGAGCAATTACCGCGTCGCCTTCGCTAAAATCAACAACCGTTGTCGGTTGTTCACCAAGGTAACCGCCATTAAGAATCACGTCGACTACGTGCTCTAGCTTGTCACGAATGTCTTCTGGATCCGATTCCGTTACGTCATTACCAGGCAAGATAAGCGAGGTAGACATCATTGGCTCACCCAGTGCTTCTAATAAATCCAACGCGATACGGTTGTCCGGAACACGAATACCAATCGTCTTGCGTTTCGCATTCATTAAGCGACGCGGCACTTCTTTTGTGCCTTTGAAGATGAATGTGTAAGGACCCGGTGTGTTATTTTTTAGTAGTCGGAATGCCGAGTTATCAACACGTGCATACAGAGAAAGCTCCGACAAATCTCGACACAACAAGGTAAAGTTGTGTTTGTCATCCAGACGGCGGATCTGACAAATTCGTTCCAACGCCTGTTTGTTCTCCAATTGACAGCCTAGTGCATAACCTGAATCGGTTGGATACACAACCACGCCACCACTACGAATGATTGCTACTGCTTGACTGATCAAGCGAGCCTGTGGGTTTTCTGGATGAACGTAAAAAAACTGGCTCATTGTAATTCCTCATTATCGAACCTCTCGGCTCTATATTTTATGGAGTCTTAATTTCGTTGCTATTCAACGAGGGATCAATTCCCCAATCTTTCCAAACTGGTTCTACGCCCGCAGGTAACCAGAGGTTTCTTCCCAACTCCATCCACGGTGATGGATAGTGAAAATCGCTGCCTTGGGAAGCTAATAGTTTGTATTGTATAGCATAATCCGCCAAAGTGCGCCTTTCTTGTTGCGCTTGTTGAGGTTGCGCTACTTCCATCGCATCACCGCCCGCTTCAACAAACGCAGCTAATAGACGTTTTACCCACTTAGCTGTCAGCTGATAACGCCCTGGATGCGCTAACACCGCGTGTCCACCAGCGGCATGAATGGCATCGACGGCCTCTTTCATCGAACACCAATTTGGTGGTACATATCCTGGATTCGTGCGCGTTAGATATTTCTTGAATACCATCTGCATGTTCTTGGCATAGCCATTATCTACTAACCATTTTGCAAAATGCGCTCGTGTAATGGGCGCGTCCCCTGCAATGTGCTGGACTTCTTCTAAAACTCCCTCTCGCGTCGCTTTCTGCAATCGCTCGGCGATCATTTCAGAACGCGCAACGCGATGCGCTTTTTGTTGTTGGATAAGATTCGTCAACGCTGGGTTTTCAGGATCCACATTCAATCCAACAATATGGATATCTTTGTTCTGCCAAACCGTGGAAATTTCGATACCGTCGATGATTTTAATCGGAAGATTATTCTCTTCTACGTATTGCTTGGCCGGAGCTAAGCCGTCAACCGTATCATGATCCGTGATCGCCAACACCTCGATATCAAAACTTAGTGCCCTATCCACCAAATCACTCGGGGTAAATCGACCATCCGAGGCAGTAGTGTGGCTGTGTAAATCAATTCTCATCTTTTTGTCGTTTTAATGCTGTTTTGGGGTTGACTTTTAATCTCCGCACCAGTTTACTAGTACACAAATACGAAGTACCTATTGTAAGGCTCACTATGTTACAAGAATTTAACCAAGACCAGAAAGCGAAAGTTTCAGTTCGTCTCAATAAGGCGAGTTCTGCTGATCTAGCTTGGTGGCGCACTTGGACAAGTTCTTGGTGGGCGAACGTGTACTTTTAGTTTAGAGAATTAAATGTCGCAAAGCCCGCTAGTTCAGCGGGCTTTTTTGTTTTGTCGTCCATCTCACATTTAACTGCTTAAACATTCATCAATTTTGACCACGACTCGATTGGGTGAACGTTTGCTTTATGCGACTATGTACGGCAGGAAGATACAACAGCTATAAGGAGGTCTTGTGAACAAGGCCATAGAGATTAAAACGCTTGGACAGTTAGAGGTGATAACAACACCTGTTCCTTATACTCAAGATCCAACGCGCTTGTTTCACACATTATGTGAAAACAAAACGGACAGTCTATTGCTAGAGTCCGCTGAAATTGATTCAAAGCAAGATCTAAAGTCATTACTTATCGTCGATTCGGCCGTTCGCATTGTTTGCTTTGACCATACGGTTACCATGACCGCGTTAACAAACAACGGCAAGAACCTACTAACGCACCTCTACCAAAATGTGCGCGGTGAAGTCACTCGTCAATTCAACGGCAACACGCTTACTTTGGAATTCACTCAACCATGTGACACACTCGATGAAGATTCCCGCTTGCGTGAGGCTTCTTCTTTTGATGCGCTGCGCTTGATTCAACACAGCTTTGATATTTCTAAGCAAGACAAACACGCAATTTTCCTTGGTGGTCTGTTTGCTTACGACTTAGTCGCGAACTTCGAGCCACTTGGCAATGCGGAAGCAACCAACCAATGCCCAGATTACGTTTTCTACATAGCGGAAACGTTGTTGGTTGTGGATCATCAAACGGAATCTTGTCAGCTTCAGGCCACATTGTTTGTTGATGATTCAGAAAAAACAACGCTTGAAACTCGAATCGAAGAAATCAACGCTCAATGTGCTGCGCCAAAACTGCTACCAAGTGCAGAGCAAATCACCGACATCACGGTTGAACCAAGCGTCTCTGATGATGACTTCTGCCAGATCGTTCGTGACTTAAAACAGTTCGTAGTGAAAGGCGATGTGTTCCAAGTTGTGCCGTCACGTCGATTCACTCTCCCTTGCCCGTCACCGCTCGCTGCATACAAAGAGCTTAAACAAAGTAACCCAAGCCCTTACATGTTTTACATGCAAGATGAGCTGTTCACTTTGTTTGGCGCGTCACCAGAGAGTGCGCTTAAGTATGAAACCGACACCAACCAAATTGAAATCTACCCAATCGCGGGCACGCGTCGCCGTGGTAAACGTCCCAACGGTGAAATTGACTTTGATTTAGACAGCCGTATCGAACTTGAACTGCGCACCGACAAGAAAGAAAACGCAGAACACATGATGTTGGTTGACCTAGCACGTAACGATGTAGCGCGTATTGCTCAAGCTGGCACTCGCCACGTGGCAGACCTATTAAAAGTGGACCGCTACAGTCACGTAATGCACTTAGTATCACGCGTGGTCGGTCAACTACGTGAAGACCTGGATGCGCTGCACGCTTATCAAGCTTGTATGAACATGGGCACGCTAACAGGCGCACCTAAGATTCGCGCAATGCAGTTGATTCGTGATGTAGAAGGTGCACGACGCGGTAGCTACGGCGGTGCTGTGGGCTACTTAACTGGTGAAGGTACGCTTGATACTTGTATAGTAATTCGCTCAGCGTACGTTGAAAATGGCATTGCTCAAGTTCAAGCTGGTGCAGGCGTGGTTTTTGACTCTGATCCACAAGCGGAAGCAGACGAAACACGCGGCAAAGCACAAGCCGTAATCTCTGCTATTCAAGCAGCGCACAAGTCAAAATAAGGAATAGGGTTCAGAGATGGCTAATATCATTTTTATCGACAACTTTGACTCGTTCACCTACAACCTTGTGGATCAGTTCCGCTCGCTAGGTCACTCAGTCAAGATTTACCGAAATAACATCCCAGCACAAACCATTGAACAAGCAGTAAACGAGCTTGAAAACCCAGTGGTTCTGCTATCACCAGGTCCTGGTGCACCGTCAGAGGCAGGCTCAATGCCAGAACTGATTCAACGGATGAAAGGCAAAGTTCCGATGATCGGCATTTGTCTTGGTCACCAAGCGATTATTGAAGCGTACGGCGGCACCGTTGCTGGCGCAGGCGAAATCATTCACGGTAAGGTCTCTATGATGGAGCACCAAAGCCATGCCATTTACCAAAACCTACCATCACCACTTGCAATTGCGCGTTACCACTCGCTGGTTGCGACCAAGGTTCCTGAGAGCCTAACCATCACAGCAGAAGTGAATGACTTGGTAATGTCTGTTGTACATGAAGAAGATAAAGTTTGCGGGTTCCAGTTCCACCCGGAATCTATTATGACGACCTACGGAGCAACACTGTTGGCCAATGCCATTGAATGGGCACTTGAAGAACAAACTTCAGCAAGCCCACTCACTGCTTAAAGAGCACTAGGCACATAAGAAATTTAGGAGAGGAAACATGGAAGCAATCATCAACCCTATTATTACCAAATTGTATGAGCAAGAGTCTCTGACTCAGGAAGAGAGCCAACAGCTGTTCGACATCATTATCCGTGGCGAACTTGAACCAATTTTGATGGCATCAGCACTGACTGCACTAAAAATCAAAGGCGAAACGCCAGATGAGATAGCTGGTGCAGCAAAAGCACTGCTGGCAAATGCAAACTCCTTCCCTCGTCCAGATTACGATTTCGCAGATATCGTCGGTACTGGCGGTGACGGTCACAACACCATCAATATTTCAACCACTGCGGCGTTTGTTGCTGCAGCATGTGGTCTAAAAGTGGCGAAACATGGTAATCGCAGCGTTTCAAGCAAATCTGGTTCTTCTGATCTTCTTGATTCGTTTGGTATTAACCTAGCCATGAGCGCAGAAGATACACGTAAAGCGGTAGACGATATCGGTGTGGCTTTCCTATTTGCACCTCAATACCACGGTGGTGTGCGCCATGCGATGCCAGTGCGTCAAACCATGAAAACGCGCACCATCTTCAACATTCTTGGTCCACTGATTAACCCTGCTCGTCCCAACATCGAATTGATGGGCGTTTACAGTGAAGAACTGGTTCGTCCTATCGCAGAAACCATGCTACAAATGGGTATGACACGCGCCGCTGTAGTACACGGCAGTGGTTTGGATGAAGTGGCGATTCACGGTGAAACAACCGTTGCAGAAATCAAAGACGGCAAAATCACTGAATACACGCTAACACCCGCAGACTTCGGTCTAGAACCACACCCGCTAGAAGCCATCAAGGGTGGCGATCCTGAAGAAAACAAAGCAATTATTACCAATATCCTGACGGGTAAAGGCACTGACGCACAATTAGGTGCAGTAGCGGTTAACGTTGCTCTGCTAATGCGCCTATTCGGCCATGAAGATTTAAAAGCCAACACGCAACAAGCGATTGAAGCAATGGATTCAGGCAAGGCATACCAATTGGTACAGCAACTTGCCGCACACGCTTAAGGAATTGATGAAGATGACTGACTTCAACACTCAACAAGCCGACAATCTGTCTCAACATGTTTCTAAGAAAGAAGCAGAGATGGCAGAAGTTCTCGCCAAAATAGTACGAGACAAATACCAATGGGTAGCAGACCGTAAAGCGTCACAACCACTGAGCACTTTCCAATCAGACTTGTTGCCATCTGACCGCAGTTTTTACGATGCATTGAGTGGTGAAAAAACGGTATTCATTACGGAATGTAAAAAAGCATCCCCATCAAAAGGCTTGATTCGTGATGACTTCGATTTGGATTACATTGCGTCGATTTATAACAACCATGCTGATGCGATTTCAGTTCTAACCGATGAGAAATACTTCCAAGGTAACTTTGATTTTCTTCCTCAAGTGCGTGGTCAAGTCAAACAACCAGTTCTATGCAAAGACTTCATGGTAGATATCTACCAAGTTTACCTAGCGCGTCATTACAGCGCCGATGCTGTGCTACTGATGCTCTCTGTCCTGAATGACGAAGAGTACAAAGCGCTAGAAGAAGCAGCACACAGCCTAAACATGGGTATCCTGACCGAAGTGAGCAACGAAGAAGAACTGCACCGTGCGGTGAACCTAGGCGCACGCGTTATCGGTATTAATAACCGTAACTTGCGTGACTTGAGCACGGATTTACATCGCACCAAAGAGCTGGCACCGACGATTCGCGAACTCGCACCAAACGCGACCGTGATTTCCGAATCGGGTATTTACACGCATCAACAAGTTCGTGATTTAGCGGAATACGCAGATGGATTCTTAATTGGCAGCTCGCTGATGGCAGAAGACAACCTAGAACTTGCTGTACGCAAGGTGACGCTTGGAGAAAACAAAGTGTGCGGTTTGACGCATCCAGATGATGCTGTCAAAGCTTACCAAGCAGGGGCTGTATTTGGTGGCTTGATCTTCGTAGAAAAATCGAAACGCGCGGTTGATCTTGAACGTGCCCGCATGACGATGAGTGGCGCACCGCTTCGATATGTCGGCGTTTTCCAAAATCACGACATTGACTTTGTTACTTCCATTGTTACGTCACTTGGATTGAAAGCGGTGCAGCTGCATGGCCAAGAAGACCAAGCTTACGTCAACAAGCTGAAAACGGAATTACCGGATGGCGTTGAGATTTGGAAAGCCTATGGCGTCACCGATACGAAACCAGCATTGCTTGCAGACAACATTGACCGCCACCTATTGGATGCTCAAGTTGGTTCTCAAACCGGCGGAACCGGACACGTGTTTGACTGGTCCCTTATCGGCGACCCTAGCCAAATTATGTTAGCTGGCGGACTGTCACCAGAAAATGCCCAACAAGCCGCAACACTCGGTTGCTTGGGATTAGATTTAAACTCTGGCGTAGAAAGTTCGCCAGGTAAGAAAGATTCACAGAAGTTGCAATCTGCATTTAGTGCTATTCGTAACTATTAAACGGTTTGTAGCTCAAAAATTATAGTTGTAGTTAAAAATTAAAGTGGTAGCGAAAAATTCACGTTATTCGCAGCTAAAAAATTACGAAAAGGAATATCACGATGGCAAAACTGAATGCCTACTTTGGCGAATACGGCGGTCAGTACGTTCCGCAAATTCTAGTTCCAGCGCTAGATCAACTAGAGCAAGCGTTTATCGATGCGCAAGAAGATCCTGAATTCCGCAGCGAATTCATGACATTACTTCAAGAGTATGCGGGTCGTCCTACGGCATTAACTCTAACTCGTAACCTAACCAAAGGCACGAAAACTAAACTGTACCTAAAACGTGAAGATCTACTTCACGGTGGCGCGCACAAGACAAACCAAGTGTTGGGTCAAGCATTGCTTGCGAAACGTATGGGTAAAAACGAGATCATTGCAGAAACAGGTGCAGGACAACACGGCGTAGCAACCGCACTAGCGTGTGCATTGCTTGGGCTTAAGTGCCGCGTTTACATGGGTGCAAAAGACGTTGAGCGTCAAAGCCCGAATGTTTTTCGAATGAAACTAATGGGTGCTGAAGTGATTCCTGTACACTCTGGTTCTGCAACACTGAAAGACGCCTGTAACGAAGCACTGCGTGACTGGTCTGCAACATATGAAGATGCTCACTACCTACTTGGTACAGCGGCAGGTCCTCACCCATTCCCAACGATCGTTCGTGACTTCCAACGCATGATCGGTGAAGAAACAAAGAATCAAATTTTGGCTCGCGAGGGTCGTCTGCCAGATGCTGTTATCGCGTGTGTGGGTGGCGGTTCAAACGCTATCGGTATGTTTGCTGACTTCATTGAAGAAGAGAGCGTTCGTCTAATCGGTGTTGAGCCTGCTGGTAAAGGTATCGATACTGACCAGCATGGTGCGCCGCTCAAACACGGCAAAACAGGCATCTTCTTCGGCATGAAAGCACCATTGATGCAAGACCCTAATGGTCAAGTGGAAGAATCATACTCTGTCTCAGCTGGCTTAGACTTTCCATCGGTAGGACCTCAGCACGCACACCTTAATGCGATTGGTCGAGCAGAATACGACAATGTCACCGACGATGAAGCTCTAGATGCGTTTCAAGAGATTGCTCGTAACGAAGGCATTATCCCTGCCCTAGAATCTTCCCACGCTTTAGCGCATGCGTTGCGTATGGCTCGTGAGAACCCAGAAAAAGAACAATTGTTGGTTGTGAACCTATCAGGTCGTGGTGATAAAGATATCTTCACTGTGCATGCCATCTTAGAAGAAAAAGGAGCGATCTAATGAGCCGTTATGAAAAGATGTTTGCGCGCCTAAACGAGAAAAACCAAGGCGCATTTGTACCGTTCGTAACGGTTTGCGATCCAAATGCCCAGCAGTCATACAAAATCATGGAAACCTTGGTGGAATCTGGTGCTGATGCCCTTGAGCTCGGCATCCCATTCTCTGATCCACTAGCCGATGGACCAACCATCCAAGGCGCGAACATTCGCGCATTAGACTCAGGTGCAACGCCGGATATCTGCTTCGAGCAAATCAGCAAGATCCGAGCTAAGTACCCAGAGTTGCCTATTGGCCTATTGATGTACGCAAACCTTGTGTACTCACGCGGAATTGAAAACTTCTATGAACGATGCGCAAAAGCAGGCATCGATTCAGTACTGATTGCCGATGTACCGACCAATGAAAGTGCAGAGTTTGTCGCGGCGGCGGAGAAATTTGGCATTCACCAAATCTTTATCGCCCCACCAACAGCCAGTGACGAAACACTAAAACAAGTCTCTCAGCTAGGCGGTGGTTACACTTACCTGCTTTCTCGCGCAGGTGTAACAGGTGCAGAGACCAAAGCAAACATGCCTGTCGGTCATATGCTAGATAGGCTGAATCAATTCAATGCACCGCCAGCACTACTTGGCTTTGGTATTTCTGAGCCAGCGCAAGTAAAAGAAGCACTTGAATCTGGTGCGGCCGGCGCAATCTCAGGGTCAGCCGTAGTAAAAATCATTGAAGTTCACGTTGAGCAGCCACAGATTATGCTCGACAAACTTAAAGAGTTCGTAGTAACGATGAAAGCTGCGACACAAAAATAACGGATTACAAAACTAAAAATATGAGATCGATTCCTTAAGTGCCATGTGGGATCGATCTTTTTTTAACATTTCATTTCAAAGTGCCCTCCTTTCTTACTATCTATTTTATAAACAACACCAGCTAAAAACATCAGCCAGATCGATAGCAAACGATTGCAATTGGCTAATAAATTATCATCAATCAAAGTTTTCTCACTTAGCGAACCAGTTTGTACCGATTTTGTATTGCTAATTGTGAATGATAAGTGTAAAAATCAACCCGATATAATTATCCAAATAACAACATTAGATTGGTGGGTAATTTTAGGACTTTACATATTATTAGCACAGAGGTTATGGAAGTGTTAAAAGAAAAGAGTTTGCTAAACAACATTGGCGTTCAAGTCGTCATTGCAATGATCGTGGGCACTGCCGTTGGTGCCGTTATGGGTCAAAGCGCAACAGTATTTGCACCATTAGGTGCAATTTTTATCAATTTGATCAAAATGTTAGTCATCCCATTGGTTGCTGTCGCATTGATTTCAGGTGCTGCTGGTCTTGGTAATAGTCAATCTGCTGGTAAAGTGGGCCTTATTACCCTTGGTTACTTTGGCTTAACGTCGGCGCTGGCTGTTGCTCTTGCTTTAGTCATGGGCGAGATCTTCAAGCCAGGCATGGGCATCGACATTAGCGGTGTTGAGGGAATGTTCTCTGCTGAGTACGCTTCAAAAGGTGATTTACCTACTTTCTGGGCAACCATCACTGGTATGATCCCAACCAACGTTTTCCAATCACTGAATGAAGCCAATATTCTACAGATCCTCGTATTCTGTATGTTCTTCGGCATTGCGATTTCTAAGCAAGCAAAAGAACGCCGCGATCCTATCATCAACGGTGTTAACTGTATTGTTGATGCGATGGTTTGGATGATCAACAAAGTGATGATCATTGCACCAATCGGTGTATTTGGTCTAATGGCAGAAGCCGTGGGTACGTTTGGTTTCGGCGCACTCATGGTCGTGTTCAAACTGTTCCTCGTCTACGTTGCGGCGATTCTGATCTTTGGCTTCATTGCATACCCATTGATGGTTCATATTTTCACTAAGACATCGGCGAAAAAGTTCGTCTCTGCGATGAAAAAACCACAAGCGGTTGCATTGTCGACAGCATCTTCTATGGCAACCCTGCCAGTGACAATGGATACTTGCGAGAAAGAACTTGGCGTAAGAAACTCAACCGCTTCGTTCGTTTTGCCACTAGGCGCAACCATCAACATGTCTGGTAATGCCATCTACTACGGCTTAGTTGCTATCTTCTTTGCGCAGCTATTCAACATTGATTTGAGCATGGGTGCTTACATTGCCATCATCGTCACCTCTACGTTAGGTGCGGTAGGTCAAGCAGGTGTTCCTGGCCCATCATTCCTTGTTGTTGCGGTACTTCTAGCTGCAGGTATTCCAATCGAGGGTCTACCGCTGTTGTTCGCTCTTGACCGCATCTTTGACATGATTCGTACTGCTCTAAACATCACCGGTGATGCTGCATGTGCGGTGATTGTAGACGCTTTAGTAGAAGAAGAAGTTGCAGAACAAGCGGAGCTTCAAAAACAAGAAGCTTAAATAATTAGGGGCTGAGTTGTAAAAGGCACAGACTTACAGATATTTAATCTCTCGCCGCTCCTCATGAGCGGCTTTCTTTATAATCATAGCAATAAGTTTTCATCTCCCCTATTCCCTCTCACTATTCACATTAACGGAGATTCCGTTAGACTGTCTTCAACTCAACAACTAAGTAGTTTGTGAAAAATGAAGCAAATCCTTGATTTTATTCCACTCATTATTTTCTTTGCTCTATATAAGATGTACGACATCTATGTTGCGACCGGAGCACTCATCGTTGCAACCGCCATCCAATTGGTTCTGACTTTTGCTCTGTACAAAAAAGTCGAAAAAATGCAGCTGATTACATTTGTTATGGTCGCTATCTTTGGTGGGATGACGATTTTCCTCCATGATGACAATTTCATTAAATGGAAAGTCACTATCGTTTATGCCGCATTTGCAATGGGTTTAGCGATCAGCCACGCAATGGGCAAATCTGCTATTAAAGGCATGTTAGGCAAAGAGATCACGTTACCGGAAACTATCTGGACCAAAATAAATTGGGCTTGGGTCGGCTTCTTCACATTTTGTGCAGGCTTAAATATCTATGTCGCGTTTAACCTACCTCTGGACGTGTGGGTCAACTTCAAAGTGTTTGGTTTACTTATCGCGACATTCGCTTACATGATTGCGACTGGTTTTTATATCTATAAGCACATGCCCAAAGAATAAGCACATGCAAAATGAACAGAGTGAACAAAAAGAAAACTCGGCCGACATATCGGTTGATGATTAAAAACTCAATTTTGCTATAATCCAATAATACCGATTAATTGCAGCGACCCTAGGGTCGCTGTTTTGTTGCTTGCGCCATAAACTTGGGCGTATTTTGAGCTTCATTTTTTGCATATTTTTTAATTTGGAATGTCATAATGAGTGAAAACGGTCAGTCACCTAAAGGGCAATTGCTGCTAAGAACCTTAGCAATGCCAGCCGATACCAATGCGAACGGCGATATCTTCGGCGGTTGGATCATGTCTCAGCTCGACCTAGCTGGTGCAATTTTAGCGAAAGAGATTTCCTCTGGGCGCGTCGTAACGGTTTCTGTTTCTAGCATCACCTTTAAAAAACCGGTTAGTGTGGGTGACGTGGTATGTTGCTATGGTATCTGTACGAAAATCGGTCGTACTTCGATGAGCGTAGATCTTGAGGTCTGGGTCAAACCGGTAAAAGTCGATGCCGTCGAAGACCGTTTCATGGTTTGTGATGCGACTTTTAACTACGTTGCAATTGATAGTAATGGCAAGCCTCGTCCAATCAATAAGTAATAGACGTTCGTATTACAACGAATTGCGAAGAAAGCACTCACAAATTCAAATGTTGGCTTGTGAGTAGCACAAAAAAGGCGTTAAATTAGGAGTTTACCTCCTCAATTAAGGAACTATGCCATGTGGTACGTCATTTTTTCCCAAGACGTAGAGAACTCGTTAGAAAAACGCTTGAGTGTTCGCCCTCAACACCTTGAGCGCTTACAGCAACTTCAAGACGAAGGTCGCCTACTCACAGCAGGCCCTATGCCTGCCATTGATTCTGATAACCCTGGCGAAGCTGGATTTACTGGTTCAACGGTTATTGCAGAGTTTGCGTCATTAGAAGATGCACAAGCGTGGGCGGATGCCGATCCTTATATCGCGGCAGGCGTTTATGAAAACGTGATCGTAAAACCGTTCAAGAAAGTATTTTAAATTATGAAAAAATTACTGTGTCTATTCCTTGCCTTTGGTGCACTTGCAGGCTGTTCATCAAATGATGATAAACAACGCCAACTTGAGTTGATGGCTTCAAACCGCGCAGGAGTATTGTCTGCAGGATTGCCGCTTGAATACGGGCCACTTAAAATCATGCGCATTTCTGCCAATAAAAACGTAGTAGAGATGATGATGATTTATAACGACGATGCTCTCAGTGCCAAACCATTAAACCAAGTGCTGAACACCAGTATTTACTCATACTGTAACACGCCAGCCGTTCGTGAACAGATTGATATGGGCTTGCTATATCGCATTAAGATCCGCAATTCACGTGGTCAATTGATGGCAGACGAATTGGTTTCAGAGCAAAGTTGTACTGCAACTCAACAGCCACAGTAATTATCTAGCCAATCGATTTCATTCAATTCGGCGTGGACTAAACAGATAAAAGCGAGGGCAGATAACCTCGCTTTTTTATGCCATATTAATCGTAGTCAATAACGGTTTATTATTGCTTATTATAAGTCTAACTCTGCACGTAACTTCTTCGTTGCAGACACCAAGTTCGATAGTGCAGCTTCAGTTTCTGCCCAATTTCGAGTCTTTAACCCGCAGTCTGGATTAACCCACAAACGCTGTGGTGGGATTTTCTCCGCCGCTTTCTTGATGAGACTTTCAATCCATGCCTCTGTCGGAATATTTGGCGAATGAATATCATACACCCCCGGACCAATTTCATTGGGGTAATTAAAGTCTTCAAACGCTTTTAGCAATTCCATGTTTGAACGGGAAGTTTCAATCGTAATGACGTCTGCATCCAATGCTGCGACAGAGTCGATGATCTCATTAAATTCGCTGTAACACATGTGAGTATGAATTTGTGTTTCGGGTTTGGCACTCGCTGCAGAAATCTTAAACGCGTCTACCGCCCATTTTAAATACTCATCATGGTCACGTTTTTTCAAAGGCAAGCCCTCACGAATTGCAGGCTCATCAATTTGGATAATATTTATTCCCGCACTTTGTAAATCGGTCACTTCATCACGCAGTACAAGGGCGAGTTGCTGTGCAATCTGTTTGCGAGAGATGTCTTCCCGTGGAAATGTCCAACACAGAATCGTCACTGGGCCTGTAAGCATGCCTTTCATCTTCTTACTTGTGAGCGATTGTGCGTAAGTAGACCACTCAACGGTAATCGGTTTTTCACGTTCAATATCGGCAACCACTATCGCGGGCTTAACACAACGTGAACCATAGCTTTGTACCCACCCAAACTTGGTCGTTTGGAAACCATCTAAGTTTTCGGCAAAGTATTCCACCATATCATTACGCTCTGCCTCACCATGAACGAGCACATCCAGATCGAGCGCTTCTTGTCGCTTGACCGCATCAGCGATGTGGCCCTTAAGTGCCTGTTTATAATCTGCTTCAGACAATTGGCCATTTCGGAACGCGTTTCGTTGTACTCGAATTTCGGCCGTCTGTGGAAAAGAGCCTATTGTTGTGGTTGGTAAAAGCGGTAAGCCGAGGACTTCAGCCTGATGTACAACTCGCTCCACATAAGGCGCACTTCGCTGTGCAAGTGATGCACTGATGCTATTCAAACGAGACTGAACCTGAGGCTTATTTACATGCGTTGCGGTTTTACGATCTTTAATTGGTTGACTATACGTGTCACAAGCTAAAATCGCATTTTGATCGCCATCGAGAGCTCGCCCCAATAACGCGACTTCAGAGACTTTCTGCTTCGCAAACGCAAACCAGCTTTTTACTTCCTCGCTCAGTGCTGGTTCTAAATCTAAATCCACAGGGCTATGAAGTAGTGAACAAGACGTTGCGATCCACAACTTATCGCCGAGTCGATCTTTAACAGGTTGCAAACGCAAAAGCTGCTCACTTAGATCAGAACGCCACACATTACGACCGTTAACGACGCCCGCAGAAAGCACCCAACCATCGGGTAATTTTTCGACGACCTCCTCCAGTTGCTCAGGTGCGGCCGACAAATCAATGTGTAATCCATCCACACTCAAACCAACAATCTTATCTAACGTATCGCTAACGGAATCAAAGTAAGTAGTGAGCAATACCTTTATGTCGCAGCGAATAACTTGATAAGCCAATTTGAACGCATCAGCCCACTTCTCTTCAAGTTCAAGAGACAAAATAGGCTCATCAATCTGCACCCACTTCACTCCCTGACTTGCCAGTTTAGCAAGTATGGCTTGGTAAGCCGCAAGTAAACGAGGAAGCAATGCGAGGCGATCAAAGCCCTCCTCAACCTCTTTTCCCAAATATAAGTAACTCAATGGCCCTAATAATACTGGCTTTACACTATGGCCCGCTTTGACCGCTTCATTCACTTCTTCAAACAGTTGTGGCCAACTCACTTCGAAGGTATCGCCTTTACTAAACTCCGGCACAATATAGTGATAGTTAGTGTTGAACCATTTCGTCATATCTGAGGCAGCAGCGCCTGAACACCCACAATCAGCTTTCGATTGACCACGACCCACTGTAAATAGAGTGTCCAAATCAGGGAAACCTGTCGCATGACGTTTTGGAACATGCCCAAGAAGTAATGTCGTCGCTAATACGTGATCGTACCAAGCAAAATCCCCTGCTGTTGTAAAACTAAGCCCAGCTTCTGATTGTATGTTCCAGTTTTTATCGCGTAGCGATGCTCCTACATGTTTCAGTTCCGCTTGGTTGATTTCACCGCGCCAATATTTTTCCTGTGCAAATTTGAGCTCACGCTTTTCTCCAATGCGAGGATAGCCAAGAATATGCGTAGTCGTTGCCATGTCCGTATTCCTTATTCACTGTTTTATCTTAAGGCAGAACATCAAGAACTTTCGTAGGTGATTTACGTGAAGAATATTTATCAAGATGTCTGGATGGCTAAAACTATCACTCCCATTGCCTCAATGAACAATCTCCAATTATTCAACGTGTTTATTAGAAAAATTCATAGTCATGTTCATTAAGCAATAATTAGCCGTCTAGACGTTTACATATCCGGATAATATGGGTAAGTTAAGAATAGTCATGACAGGGAAATAAGGATGAAAGAGATTCATGGTGGAATTAAAACATTTGCGCACCCTCACTTCGTTAAGAGATACCGGATCACTCACTGCGACCGCGACAGCATTGCACCTGACGCAATCTGCTCTCTCTCATCAAATTAAAGATCTAGAATCTCGTATTGGTGGGCAATTGTTTTTACGCAAAACTCGCCCGGTTAAGTTCACATCGGAGGGCGAGATCTTGCTTCGTCTTGCGGACGATATTTTGCCAAAACTGGCATTGGCAGAAAACGATATTGCAAGCTTAAAAGAAGATGTAAATGGTCGGCTACACATGGCGATTGAATGCCATTCTTGCTTTCAGTGGCTAATGCCTGCCCTCAAGGAATACCAACTCACTTGGCCAAGCGTCACATTAGACTTTTCTTCTGGTTTCGGATTTGAACCTCTACCCGCGCTATTAGCCGGAGAGCTAGACTTAGTCATCACCTCCGATATTCAACCACGTTCCGAAGTGCATTACGAACCCCTGTTTGATTTTGAAATGCGATTAATCACTTCTACCACTCACCCTTTAGTCAATAAAGATACGATAGAACCGGCTGATCTTACCGATCAAACCATGCTTTCTTACCCAGTCCAAAAACAAAGGCTCGATGTCGTGAAACACTTCTTGCAACCGGCAGGTATTGAGCCTGCGAAATGGAAACAGGCGGATAACACGCTAATGCTTGTGCAAATGGTATCGGCAGGATTAGGGGTCGCGGCACTCCCAAACTGGGCGATTTCAGAGTTTTCTCGCCAAGGGTTAATAACCAGTAAACCTTTTGGTGACGGACTATGGCGTCGTTTATTTGCAGCAACGCGAAATTCAGAGAAAGATAAACGTTATCTACAAGCGTTTTTTGCAACCGCACGTCAACAATGCAAAAGCCACCTTGACGAAATCAAAGTGGCTTAAGTCATAATAAATAATTGAGATTAGCGTTCGTAAGATTTGAATTGGTTGGTGAGTGGGTCATATTGATAACCGAGCATATCAAGTTTACCCACAACTGATTCAACATCCATTTCATACATTGAAACGAGATCTTCAAAGCTGTCGCACTCTAAGCGCAGCTTCTCATTAACGATACCTAGCAAAATGATGCTATCCCAGTTCGTAACATTGCTTAAGTCCATCGCGACACTCCTCTAAACCAAGGTGTTTAACCTCTATTCTGCTCAATGTCGATACGACATTGATATGAGGTTATTTAGTAAGCGTAGACTCAATCTAATGATTTGAAAGTGAGCTTGGTCTAAATAATCTCAACTCTTTATCTTGATGGACCCAACTTCAGTTTTGCTTAAGCACCAAGTTGGAACAAACCTTGTAAACTCGTCATGGAAGCAAGTGCAAGTAGCAATGCCGCCGCCAACTGAACCTTATTTGCAAGTTTGTGTGTGAACATATGCCAGCACCAGACAACGATGGCAATCACTAACATCGCCAATGACGCTAGAATATGTTGTGTTACAGAATTCAATGTGGATTCATCTAACTGATAGGCAGAAAACAACGTCATCACCACAAGCATCATACCGGAGACAACGCCCGTTACTGGCAAAATTCGTTGGAACGCTTGCAGACGACTGCGCGCAATAACCAAAAGCAACTGCGCAAAAACAGCACCAAGAAAGAAAACCATCAACGCCATCGACGCGCCAGCAGCCCAATGGGGTTGCTCGAATATTTGGATGCTCACATACGCAAATGCCAGACCATTGGCTAAATGCAATGCCCAAAGAGGGCCTTTTTCTCGGGTTTTCTTCGTCTGAACTTGAGAGTAGAAGTAGAAAATCGCAAACACGATCATGAATGCTTCAATTCGAAGTGACGCCACTGCTAACCAAAGTACGCCAATTGATGGCAACATCTTATGCAAACGTCCACGTTGCCCCGGACAAATATCGCCCTTAATCATAAGCAGCGTTAACAGCGCTTGTGCGCCAAACAACATTGGAGGAAAAGTTAACAGCAGTTGTTGAATCATGTTGAATACAAACTCAAAAGTCATTTTGGGATGGCGATAATATCAAATCACTTATCGCCAAACCACCTAAACCCACATCGTCTTCGCGACGGCTGTTCTCTATAACCTTAGGGCTAAAAAGGAGTATCAAGTGTTTATCTTGAGAACCCATTCTCAATCAATGAATTTCCGTGCAACTAAGCACTATCAGGAATTTGGGTATAGATACCTGATCACCAAATCGCTATAATTCGCGCTCCCTGGAACAGAGAGCAAAATATGACCAACGACATTACTCCTATTCATGAGTACAAAAAATACTGGGCTGAGTGTTTTGGTACGGCACCATTCTTGCCGACCAGCCGCAAAGAAATGGATGCCCTAGGATGGGATAGTTGTGACATCATCATCGTCACGGGTGACGCATACGTGGACCACCCGAGCTTTGGTATGGCGATCATTGGCCGCCTGTTAGAAGCACAAGGTTTTCGTGTAGGTATCATTGCTCAACCAGAATGGCAAAATAAAGATGCATTCATGCAACTTGGTAAGCCAAATCTGTTCTTCGGGATCACGGCGGGTAACATGGATTCCATGATCAACCGCTACACCTCTGATAAAAAGCTTCGTCATGATGATGCTTATACACCAAACAATGAAGGCGGCAAACGACCAGATCGTGCAACCTTGGTTTACTCGCAACGATGTCGTGAAGCCTACAAAGGCACACCTATTGTACTAGGTGGCATTGAAGCAAGTTTGCGCCGTGTTGCGCACTATGATTACTGGTCTGATAAAGTCCGCCGCTCAGTTCTGCTTGATGCAAAAGCAGATATCCTATTGTTCGGTAACGCAGAACGTGCCTTGGTCGAAGTGGCCCATCGACTAGCGGATGGTGAAGACATTTCTACCCTCACGAATATCCGCGGTACTGCGGTTAACTTGTCTGCGGAGCCTGCTGGTTACACGATCATCGATTCTTCTCGCATTGAGAAGCCACGTAAGGAAGCGTTTGTACCGAAGAACCCTTACGAAGTAGAAACGGAATGTGAGACGAAAAAGGAGGAGCCCATTGCTCAACCAATTACGATTCGTCCATCACGTCATGACGCGGCGACCACTGCTGTACGCCTACCTCCTTTCGAGAAGCTTAACAACGACCGTATCCTGTATGCGCACTCAAGCCGTGTGATGCACTTGGAAACGAACCCATACTCTGGCCGCGCTCTCATACAGCGCCATGGTGATCGTGAGCTGTGGGTCAACCAAGCGCCAATTCCATTGACGACAGAAGAGATGGACTACGTATTCGGTCTGCCGTTTGCGCGTGTTCCTCATCCGATGTACGGCAAAGCAAAAATTCCTGCCTACGACATGATCAAGACCTCGGTTAACATCATGCGTGGCTGTTTTGGTGGTTGTTCTTTCTGTTCTATCACAGAGCACGAAGGTCGCATCATTCAAAACCGCTCTCAAGATTCGATCATTAACGAGTTAGAAGAGATCCGCGATAAGGTTCCTGGCTTTACCGGTACGATTTCTGACCTAGGCGGTCCAACAGCAAACATGTATCGACTGGGTTGTAGCGATCCGAAAGCAGAAGCGAACTGTCGTCGTCCTTCTTGTGTGTTCCCAGGCATCTGTAACAAGCTCAACACCGACCACAAACACACCATCGATCTTTACCGTGCGGCACGTAAAGTAAAAGGCGTGAAGAAAGTCATGATCGCTTCTGGCGTGCGTTACGATCTTGCGATTGAATCACCAGAATACGTAAAAGAGTTGGTGACTCACCATGTTGGCGGCTACTTGAAGATTGCTCCTGAGCATACCGAAAAAGGTCCTCTGGATCTGATGATGAAGCCGGGCATGGGCACCTACGATCGCTTTAAAGAGATGTTCGAAAAGTACAGCGCGGAAGCTGGTAAGAAGCAGTACCTGATCCCTTACTTCATCTCTGCACACCCTGGCACCGAAGACGAAGACATGCTGAACTTGGCACTATGGTTGAAGAAAAACAACTTCGAGTGTGACCAAGTACAGAACTTTTACCCATCGCCAATGTGTAATGCGACGTCGATGTACTATTCAGAGACGAACCCGCTGAAACGCGTAAAATACAAGCAACGCGAAGATGTACCAGTAGCGAAAGGTGAACGCCAGCGTCGCCTACACAAAGCACTACTTCGCTACCATGACCCTGCGAACTGGCCTTTGATCCGTGAAGCACTGATCAACATGGGCAAAAAACACCTGATCGGTGATAAGCCTAGCTGTTTGGTTCCTGCTGAAGATGTGGATGCTCTGACACCTGCGCAACGCCGTAAATCAGGCCGCCATGGTGCAAACCGCTTTGCCACTAAGCACACCAAAAACCAACCGGGTTTTGGTGGTCACTTGAACAAACGTTCTGAGGGTGGTTCTCGCGATGGCAAGCCTGCAGGCAATCGTAACGGTTCTGGTAAAGCACAAGGCGGACAAAATGGCCAGGGCCGTGCTAACCAAAACAATGGTGCAAACGGCCAACGCCCTAATACCGGTTCACGAACTGGCGGCAACAACCCAAATCGTTCAAATGGTGCTGGCTCACAAGGTAAAAGTCACTCAAAAGGTCAAGGTCGTCCGCAAGGACAAAGCCGTCCACAAGGACAAGGTAAACCAGCAGGTCAACGCAAACCTAAACATCGTTAAGCGACTACCGTTAGTTCAATAGAATTTGAATACTAAAAAGGGCTCCAGAGTTAATTCTGGAGCCCTTTTGTTTTGGCTAAATATTATTTAGAAAGAAAGCTTATTTCGCTACGTTACCGGCAACGTTTAGTGCATCCCAAGTACGTGCAAATGGTGGAGCATAACAGAAGTCCATGTAGCCTAACTGCTGTGTGGTCATCTTCGCGGTGATGGCAACGGCCAATGCGTTGATTCGGCCCACGGCACCTTTCTTACCTACGATTTCGCCGCCAAGTAACACGTTGGTTTCTGGGTGGTAAACCAGCTTCACTTTAATGTCTTCTTGACCTGGGTAGTAATCGGTTTGGTTTTTATCTGAAATAGTTGATGTCTTCACTTCCAAACCGTGTTCTTTGGCAAGCAACTCAGATACGCCTGTGCATGCCAGTTCGTAGTCCAGCACTTTCAGGCAAGACGAGCCCAAGAAACCACTCATGTAAGTGTCTTTGCCTGATAGCTTATCCGCCATCATGCGAGCTTGCTTGTTAGCAGTGGTTGCCAATGGAACATACACTGATTTGCCTAGCGCCATATGGTGAACCACTGCACAGTCGCCGACAGCGTAAATGTGTGCATCTTCTGTTGCGCCAAACTCATCCACTAGCAATGCGCCGTTCGCGGCTTTTGGTAACTCGAATGCTTCTGTATTTGGTTTAAAACCAAGTGACATGATCACAACGTCTGCTTCCACATTGCCATTGTCGGTTTCTACGATGTAACCACCCTGCTCTGCGTCGCGAATGGTTGATACGCTGCAACCGGTTTTTAGCTCAGCGCCAGATTCACGAATCGCGCCTTCTACCACGTCAATCATTTCAGGACTGAACTGGCGGCTCATCACGTGCTGCTCACGTTCAATGATGGTGACGTGCTTACCAAGCAAATGCGCTGCATCAAACACTTCAAGCCCGATAAAGCCACCGCCGATAACGCAAACACGTTGTTTGTTGCTGTCCTTAAGCGCTTCTTTCACTGCTAAGCCATCTTCCATGCTGGTTAGCGTGTATACGTGCTCTGGGTTGAACTCACCAAACGGCGGTACGATTGGGCGTGCACCAGTTGCGATGATCAGCATATCGTAATCGAGTACGCCCTCTTCACCTTGGTGACGTACTGTGATCTGCTTTTCAGCGCGGTTAAATGCCACCATTTCAGTTTCAACACGTACATCTAAGCCTGATTGAATCGCTTGCTCTGGCGTACGAGAGATCATGCGCTCAGTGTCATCAAACATGCCACCAGCAAAGTAAGGTAAACCACATGCACCAAAGGAAATGTAATCACGCTTGTCTAGTACAATCACTTCATCTGATGGCTGATTACGTTTGTATTTCGCCGCGAAACTCATACCAGCAGCGCTACCGCCTACGACAACAACTTTCATATCTATTACCTAAATAACCTGAACTCAGGAAAAACTGAAGAGCACCCATCTTGGGTGCTCTTAATTAAGTTTTGCAAATTATACTGCCGCTTCTTTCGCTGTCGTTACAGCGACATCTGCGTTGTATTGCTCTGTGTTTAGAGAGCCATTCTTCTTCGCGGTAACAACACCTGACAACATAGAGCCAGAGATGTTAAGCGCAGTACGTGCCATATCGATTAACGCTTCGATAGAAACCAAAATCGCCACAACCGTAATGTCTAGACCCATGATGGTTAATACTGCTACTGCTGCGAACGTTGCACCGCCACCCACGCCTGCGATACCGAATGAAGCAATCGTAATAACCGCAATCAATTGTAGGATGAAGCTTAGGTCAACAGGCATGCCCATCACTTGCGCTGCCATGATAGCGAGCATCGCTGGGTAGATACCCGCACAGCCGTTCTGACCGATACTCGTACCAAATGTTGCTGACATGTTTGCTGTTTCTTCGTCCACACCTAAGCGTTGAGTTTGTGTTTCAACGTTTAGTGGGATAGCCGCCATGCTTGAGCGAGAACCGAAGCCGAATACTAGCACTGGCCAGATTTTCTTCATGAACTTCGCAGGAGACAGACCGAACATCGATACCATCACGAAGTGGATAGCGAACATTACACCAATTGCCACATAGCTTGCTAGTAAGAAGCGACCCATTTCTGCTAGTGCGAACAAATCGTTTGTCATCATGAACGTGGTCATCAGAGCAAATACACCGTAAGGCGTCAGCTTTAGAATTTCACGAACCATTGAAAGTACCACTTCTTTTGCAGAGTTGATGAAATCAACGAAGCTTTGCACTTTTTCAGGCTTACGGTTTTTCACTTGCAGGATACAGTAGCCAAGGAACATACCAAACAATACGGTTGATAGTGTTGATGTACGCTCTGAGCCCGTTAGCATGTCAAAAATGTTGGTTGGGATGATAGACAGCGCCATACCTGACAGGCCACTGTTCGTCATTGCATCTTGCGTTGCGACTAGTGCATCACCACGAGCTTCAATTGCACCGTTAGAGCCAATGGTACTGACGAGTGCGTTTGCATCGATACCGAATAGGTAGATACTTGCGATACCAACGCCAGCTGAAATAGCACAAGTGAAAAGTAGAATACCGATGATTTTTGGTGCAATACGTGATAGCGCACCACCGCCCTCTACGTTCATGATCGAAGAGATCATCGCCACAAATACGAGTGGGATAACGATCATTTGTAGAAGCTTAATATAGCCTTTACCGAACACAGAGATCAGTTCAGCAAAACCAGCCGTTGCTACGTTGCCAACGCCAAACACCAACTGAATCGCACCACCGAATAACAGACCAGCAGCAAGCGCACTCAGTACGCGGAAGTTAAAGCTTTTCTTTTGTTTTTTGAAGTTCGCGAGTAACGCATAGAACCCAAAGAACAGGATACTCAATCCAATGAATGAAACGCTCATGAGAATCTCCTATTGATACCCATTTATGTCCGAAAATCGGTTATTTTTTGTATGCAATGGCTTCAACTTCAACCAATGCGTCTTTTGGTAGTCGTGCTGCTTCAACGCAAGAACGAGCAGGTGCATTCTCTGTGCCAAACACTTCCGTGTACACTTCGTTAAATGCCGCGAAGTTTTCCATATCGGATAGGAAGCATGTCGTCTTCAATACTGTGTCTAGGCCCGCACCGCTTGCTTCTAAAACCGCTTTTAAGTTTTCTAAAGACTGACGCGCTTGTTCTTTGATGCCGCCTTCAACAAACAGCATGGTTTCAGGAACCAAAGGCAATTGGCCTGAAGTGTAAACCATCTCGCCATAAGCCGTACCTTGAGAGTAAGGACCAATGGCTGCAGGGGCTTGTTCAGTGGCAATAATCTGTTTCACAATAAAACTCCTAACTAATTAAAAATGATAAATTTATTCTGATTTAAACTCGCGGATAAACTTGTAAACAGCCTGACGACTGATTCCAAGTTGCTCTGATACTTGTGTGGTCGTTTCTTTTAGCTCAAACACGCCGTTATCAAACAAACAACGAATAATGGCTTTGTTACGACCTTTGCATGAGATCGTCGCGTCTTGCTCGACTTCGACTATTGCCGCGCTCAATGCCTGCTTGATCACATCATTTGCGTTATTACTGAATGTCTCACTGACCAGGGTTTGTGACACATTGCACTGAGGCAAAAGCGTTTTAACGATCTCCGGAAATGGGTATGACAAGTTCATATTGATGCAGAGCATACCAATCGGCTTTTGCCCGGGACCGGCCAAAATACACGAGGTCGATTTAAGTAATGAACCATCAGCAGCATTGGTGAAGTAGCTTTTTGGTGAGACTTCTCCAGTCTTCTCAAACGCTCGCCACATTCTTAAGCCTAAGTCGGTAATTGGTGAACCGATTTTACGGCCGGTGTGATGGCCATTTACGATCTTCACCACTGAATTTTCCAGACTTTCAAACGAATGAATGACCACCTCGCAATAAGGGCCAATTAAGTCGGCAACAGTGTCAGCAACTCGGAAATAGTTGCTTAAGTACTGTCGATCTTCATCGCTGAATCGAACTTGATTTACACTCATTATTTTGGTTTACAATTTTGAACTCAATGGCAATAAACTACTTCTTTAGAGTTAATTCAGCAATGCTAAGTAAACTTCTGTAAACCGAAACGAACGCACAAAATCACAGCAAAATGCGTTTATTTACTTAAGCTTGCGTACAAATTTCGAACCAGATCACCAAAAAACCGGCAATTAGGTTTAATTTTTTAAATCCCATCAAAGTTTAAATATTTAAAATATAAAGTTGCATTTTTGAGCACTTTACTGATCTAGAACAAATTTTTACCTCGATAAAAAATCGACCTACACGACCGGCGGCTAACAATAAGACGACGGAGATCTCAAAAAGACGAGAGCTCAATATTTCTATTACCCCTATGGCCCCTGTTACCAAAATAAACAACATGAAATAAAAAAGACCGAGCTTATTGGCTCGGTCTAGTAGGTTATTCAATGTTAATGATAATCATGCTCGGAAAATCATGGACATTAAAACAACCATTACGACAACTTAAACTTGCTTAACTCGTCATGCAGATCGGTTGCTTTTATTGTGAGTTCATTACTGATTTCTACCGATGAGGTCATGGTGTCCATTACCTCTACTGCCGTGTCATTGATGATCACAACGTTACGGTTGATCTCTTCTGCGACTGAGCTTTGCTCTTCAGCCGCTGACGCAATCTGATTGTTCATATCGTTAATCACATCTATTGCTTGATTGATCTCAGATAACGCCAAGTGAGCAGCTTGTGTTTCACCTTTTGTATCAATAGCTTGCTTTTGGCTTTGCTCCATCAGTACGACAATAGAATGCGTTTCTTGCTCTAATCGAGATAGCATAGTGCGAATCTCTTCCGTCGAGCCTTGAGTGCGATTTGCCAGGTTACGTACTTCGTCAGCAACCACTGCGAATCCACGACCGGCTTCCCCGGCACGTGCCGCCTCGATTGCCGCATTTAGAGCAAGTAGGTTAGTTTGGTCAGCGATGCCTCCAATCTCACTCAAAATACTCTGAATCGCCGTGCTTGACGCCACAAGGTTTTGAGTTTGTTGCTGAGCATCATTCACTTGTAGGGCTAAACTGTCGACTGCATTTGCGGCATTGCTCATGCGAGCCATGCCATCTAAGCTGTTGCTCTGAACTTGGCTTGCAGCTGCAGCTGCTTGAACCGCTGAGTTTGCGACTTCGTGCGCGGTTGCGCTCATTTCATTAATCGCCGTTGCCAACGAGTTCACCTCATTGACTTGGGCATTCAATTGGTCACGAGACTCTGCCGCACGCATTTGACCTTCTGTCGCGTTCTTATCCACTTGATCTGCTGTCGCCATAACGGTCAATAGCATTTCTTGCATACGGGATAAGAAAGTATTAAACCAATGTGCAAGTTGCGCCGTTTCGTCTTTACCCTTGACCTCAATACGATAAGTCAGATCGCCCTCGCCCTGTGCCGCGTCTTTAAATCGCTCAACCAGATTGCTCAGTATGTTACCCAAAGAGTTCGCAATATAAGCCATTGCCGCGATCCCAATCAGAGCGGCGATAATCCCAGCCCAAACGCCTTGCTCTAGTGCTTTGGCATTCTGCTCATCACTCCATGCTGTATATTCGTCAACGCTTTTTTTCAAATGAGTCGTTGGAACCGACACCATCACCACCCATGGCGCATCGCTTGTATCAATCGATGTAATGGCATACTCGTCCCCACCAAACGTTACTAGACCCGCACCTTGTCGCTTCGCAATAGATTGAATCTTTGACCATTGTGCAGCCAATTCTGAGGAAACTTTTTTACCAACCATACTTGCGGAACGACTGTCGGCTAGGGTAATACCTTTCCATGATGTAATAAGGATTTTTCCCTGACCATCAAACAAATGACGCGCAAATTGTTCACTTTGGCTTTGCAACTCATGCAGCGACAAGTCGAAACCTAATGAGCCAATAATCCTGCCATCTTGTTTGATTGGTTGGCTGATGGTCGTAATGAGCTCTTGTTTGCCACGAACCATGTACATATACGGTTCCATCACAAACGTTTTACCGGTTTGGTAAGGCATCAAATGCCAATCGTCAATTCGCTCACCATTGCTATTTAACGCTGTATTATTAAAGCTCTCCATCGCAACCGCATCGAAGCTATTTTTAGAATTTGGGGAGAAGAAAGGGGCAAGGTAGCCTTGGCTATTAAAACCATCTGCCGAATTCAATGTCGCTTGTTGTGGCCACGCTTTATCTTGCCACACCATATAGCCTGCAAATACGGCCTTATTTTGTGCTTCTAGCGCCGCGATAAACTGTTTAACAATAAGATCTGGCGTTGCATTTGTTTTTGAACTCAATTCTAGAATAGAACGCGCTTGCTTGAGGTTAGCTAATACAGGATGAAGCTGGTTGGCAACATTCAACCCTTGCTGAATCGCGGTGTTTTGTAAATCCGTCGTAGTCGCGTCTGTCAGTTGCGTTTTGACTTTCGCCGTGACCTGTTCACTCACATCGGTAAAAGCGTTGGTTGTCATCCCCATCGCAATCAATAGGGTGAACGCCATCGCGCCGCCCGCACTGACTGCAATTCGCGTACGTATACTATTAAACATGTTCGTCTCTATCGCTGATGATAGCAATCTCAGTAAATAACCGGTCATTCTCGCGTGTTATAACGCTTTAAAACGCTCAGCAGTTACCGTGATTGATATAAATTGACCATTAAAATTTTCGTGGATTTTAAACAAGAAAAGCGAACAGAGAATGAAAGAATATGAACAGAAAAAGAATGAAAGAATAAACCTTATTAACAGCGATAACTATCAGGCTGATTGATGCTCATCACTGGTAATTGCCAAACCCAACTCCACTTTAAAATTTTAACTATAACCAACTGTATTTATTGTGTTTTTGTAGAATATCAGTTACCCAAAACTCTTAATAAGAAAACTATTACTAGCTTGATAACAAAAGAATCTACACAACAGTAAATGTGATATGCGTCACAAATTATTTTTATAATTGGATTTATCGATACTTTTCAATTCGTTACTTGCCCACAAAAGCCAAAGGTTTGACAGCCTAGGGCGAGCCTTCTATCGAAATACCCATTTAGTGCTTAATAAATAGTTACTCACCATTCCCGTTAGTATCCCCATGACCAATGCCACATACACCATCAGGTCTTGAGTTCCTAGTATCAACGTTACTCCTTTGAATACGATGAAATTTGGTAATGCACTGATACAGGCGCTTGCCATAAATTTTTGCCACTGTACCAATGAGTTGTATTTTTCAGCGTGAGAAAAAGTGAGTTTACGATTGCCATACCAAGTTGTCGTCGCGGCAAACAAAAAAGCGATGCCACGAGCGATCATTAGCTCCATGCCGAACCATTGGTACAACACGGTAAACATGAGAGTGTCGACGATAAAGCCGACACCTCCCACGAACGCGAATTTAAATAATCTTCTCATATCCTACCCTGCGACACAGGTGTAAAGCGAGCGCTTAGATTTGGCAGTAAACTCAGGGGAGCAGCTCAAGGCTTGCTTGTGAATCAAAGCATCCACCTCATCCGATTTACCAATTAAGTGAAACGTTTTTAGGTTGTTAAGTTCGTTTACACTGTCGAGTTTCTTCGCTTGCCCTTGACTGTAAAACTGGCCGGAAAATGGGCGTTTACCAACATAGAAAGCAGGTGCACTATCAACTATGTTTTCAAATATCACGCGGTCGCTCTTACTGTCTGCCTTACCCATATTCAGTACTAACATCGCGATCATCAACAACGCGGGTAACACCGCTGCAGCGCCGCTCAGCCATTTAAAGTCGTACTTATCCACCAGCATAGAAATCAAGATGCCTAACGCTGGCACGCCCGGCAGTACATAAGCAGGAAGAATATTACCTGCCATCGTAAACAAGATCATAGGTGAGATTAACCAGCACATTAAAAAACTAAATAGCCCTTGATGATCAGTCTCGATTGCTTTCAATACGTTACGGCGTTTCCACGCCAATATTGGCAATACAAGTGACCAAGGCGCTGCTGACTGTAACCAGAACAGCCAAATCATACCGCGTGGCTCATCATGAGCAGAACCATATAAGTCCCCCTCCCAGCCGCTCACAACAAAACGCTTAAAGTGTTCACCAACGATAAAATAATCAATGAAACCCGGCGTCGCACGTTCTGCCATAATGTACCAAGGTAAGGCAACCACCAGCATCAGAGCCAAGCCGGATAAAAGCGGGAATCGTTGCCACAGCGCTTTAAATGCACCAAAGAAACCATGCTGCAGTACAAGCCATGGAAATACAGCTATCCCCATGATCACGATGGCGACAGGACCTTTAGCTAATAAGCCACACGCCAAGCCAAAGAAACCCAAGTAGCCCCACAATCGACTGTGTTTATCTTTGCCCAACCAACAGTAATAAAAACCGACCATCGACATTGTCATTGCTAACGTCAGAGCCATATCCGTCATGACTGCGCCAGCCGCGATAGAGAAAATGCCACACGTGGCCAGTACTAACGCAGCAATCAGTGCACTGAAGCCTGCTCGATAAGTCATAAAAGCGACCAATACAATAGTCGCAACGCCTGCCAGCCAATGAGGAGCCCGCACCGCGAATTCATTCAAGCCAAAGAGTTCAATGCCGTACGCACTCATCCATGTAAACAGCGGCGGTTTACCCCAAAAAGGCACGCCATAATCAAATTGGGGTGTCAACCAGTTACCCGTTTCCACCATCAAACGCGCCATTTCGCCATAACGTGCCTCAGTGGTGTCCATCAAAGGATAAGCCGCGAGTGAGATGAGACGAAGTACAAGAGCAAATGCCAATAACAACCACAGGTGGGTTTTATTAATACTCATGATTACGCGGTTTCTCCTAATTTAAACTTTAAAGGCTGGATGATTTGATGCTTTGCCGGTTGCTCGTAAACAGACTGAACGAGATACAGTGGGCGTTGTTTGGTTTCGACAAAAATACGACCGATGTACTCCCCTAATAAGCCGATAGACAGTAGCTGAATGCCTCCCAACGCAAGCTGCACTACCATCATTGATGGATAACCAGAAACGGGGTCACCAAACACGACCGTCTTCATCACAATAAATGCGCCATAAACAAAGGCACTCAACGCAACAAGTCCACCAACGACTGTCGCTAAGCGCAGTGGTCGAATAGAGAATGACGTAATGCCGTCCATCGCGAGACCAATGAGTTTGAGGTAGTTCCATTTGGTTTCGCCACAAAAGCGAGCATCACGCTCAAATTGAACCGTTGCCTGCTTGAATCCCGGCCAAGAAAAGATACCTTTCATATATCGATTGCGCTCTGGTAGCGCATTAATGTGTTTAACAACTTCTGCGCTCAGTAGGCGAAAATCACCGACGTTCTCAGGCACATCAAGCTTTGCCATACTATTTAGAATTTTGTAAAAACACGCGGCAGAAAAACGCTTAAACCATGTTTCACCATGACGCTCGCTACGCTGCATGTTGACGACGTCATAACCCTCACGCCACATAGAGACCATTTCCGGAATAAGCTCTGGAGGGTCTTGCAAATCCGCATCAATCACGATCACCGCTCTACCTCGGCAATGCTCTAGACCAGCACTCATCGCCGATTCCTTACCGAAGTTACGACTAAGCGCAATACATCGAATATCACTCGCGGACTGCATAAAGTTCTGTGCAAGCTTCAGACTGTCATCCTTGCTGCCATCATCAACATAGATAATTTCACAGCGTTCAGGCATACCATCCAATACAGCAGTTAAGCGGCGATGAAATTCAGGCAAGACTTCTTGCTCATTAAAGAATGGCACTACAACAGACAAAACTGTTTGAGGCTCAGAGTGTTGGCTCACCTTTGAAAAGGTTGCTTCGTGAATATTGAAGGTTGTCATGCTACTCTTCCACTGTATCCGATGAATGGATGCAGCTTACAAAGAACGGCGTGAAAGACTTGTTGTTGACATCTTTTTCACACCCTTAGTGCATAATGTTCGGTTAAGGCACATACCCCCAAGCAATCTCAAAAACTGCCAAATTGGAGAGCAATACATGAAACGTGTTCTGTTAGTGGAAGATAATCGAGAAATAGCAGGCATGCTGTTCGATTATTTTGAGTGTGCAGGTATGGAACTCGACTATGCGGACAACGGTGAACTCGGCCTTAAATTAGCAATGGAAAACACATTCGATATCATCTTACTTGACTTGATGTTACCTCGAATGGACGGCCTCACTGTCTGCAATAAACTCCGCGATGCAGGCAACAACACACCGGTTTTGATGCTCACTGCGCTCGACAGCAGAGATGATATGCTCAAAGGGTTCCAACACGGTGCCGATGATTACCTTACCAAACCTTTTGATCTGGATATTCTGGAAGCGCGCATGACGGCGTTAATTCGCCGTTACCGGGGCACGGTAGCATCGAGCAAGTTGTCATACGGAGAGGTTTCTATCGACCAAAAGACACGTAAAGCGTATCGCCAAGACAAATTACTCGCCTTAAATCCAACCACTTACACTATTTTAGAAATGCTCGTAAAAAATGCCCCCGACGTGGTTAGCCGAGAAGAAGTGGCGTTTCGTTTGTGGCAAGAAAACGAACCAAATAATGATGTATTACGCAGTCATATCTATCAATTACGTAATCAATTAGATAAGCCATTTGAGAAGCACTTATTGACGACCATTCCTAAAGTCGGTTTTCGTTTGGAGTCTGGTGAATGATTCAGCGATTGCTATCGAGCTCGCAAAGTACGCAAAGTATGACGGGTCGCCTTGCGCTGTTTTTCTCTCTAGTCTCGGTTGTCATTGGTATTTTCTGTTTTTGTATCATCACAGGCTCGCTGCTTTGGTCGGAAGATCGAGTCGGTGAACGCCGCATCATGATCGATAAAAAAGAAGCCATAGAACATTTTCAAGCTTATCCCGATCAAGGCAGTCTTAAACTCGATTTATTGACCATCGCCTATAATGATGTCGCGTTAGTCCCAAAAGAGTACCAATCGTACCTCATTGGCAAAAAACACTTTCTTGATGAAGTTGGGGATGAACGGTATTCAAGAATGATCTATATGAGTACTTACACTTACCAAGGTAAAGAGCATCCCATCATTCTTATCTCACTTATAGATGAAGTCGAAATTACGTCTGAAGAATTCATTATGGTGGTCGCCATGGTACTTTCTGTGGTGGCGGTGCTCATTTTTTTATTCGGCAATCTATTACTCAAGCTTTCTCAACGCTTAATCGAACCCGTTAACTCGCTGAAAAATCAATTGGATCAGCACCAAGGTGACCCAACGCAAACTTTTAGTGTGCCAGAGGGCTCCGCTAAAGAATTTCAGGCTCTGGCAACAGAGCTCAATGAGTACCGGCATAAGATTAACCAGGTCATCAAACGAGAACAAGCCTTTGCTCGCTATGCCAGTCATGAGTTACGCACGCCACTGACTGTCATGAAAGGCTCAAGCAGTATGTTGGCTAAAAGTGCTAATACGGATTTTCAATCGCGACAAGTCCATCGTATTCAAGAGGCGACGCAACAGATGTCGACCATGGTTGATGCACTACTAGGGTTAGTTCGTTATGAGCGAAACACCGATGATTCACCAACAAGAAGTATTACTGAGCAAGAAATAAAACAAATCATTGCGCAAAACCAAGCTCAAGCCGATGAAAAAAATCTTGATTTCGATATACAAATAGATGGCCATCCAACCACGCGTGCTACCAATGCTGTGCTGACTATTATTTTAGGCAACCTTGTCCGTAATGGCATCGCGGCAACACCATCCGGTGCGATTCACGTCCACATGGACGATAAGCAAATTTCAGTTCGAGATGAAGGGAATGGGCTTTCTGATATTCCTCACTCCGATGGTCATGGCTTAGGATTAATGATTGTCGATGACTTATGCCAACGATATGGCTGGCAATTTAAAATCGCTACACACCCAAAAGGCGGCTGTGAGGCTGTGATTAAAATCGCTTCAGAACATCAAGAGTAACCGAAGCGATCTTGCATAAATACATGAGGCCTCGATTTGTGCCAGACAAACGTTAAAATTGGCGCAAGCCAAGGCCTCAGAATACAGATATGACGTTTTATTCGCTCTAGTTTTATTTTGTTCTAGCTTTATTTCGTTCTAAATGTGCAGTTCTGCTAGGCGTTGATATTCATGACACCCTACTTCCGATTGCTCACAAACAGACAACAAATCATCAATGAAAAATCGTAACGCGCGAGATTCAATCGTTCTGATTGCCGTTTGCTGCTCCTGTGATAAATAATCATAAATACTTGCCGCACCAAAGTCGCCAAATATCATCTGACCCTGCGCATTAACCAAAGTATTGTGCGCATACAAGTCGCCATGACACACTTTGTTGTCGTGCAAGTGGTGAAACACATCAATCATCTGTTCAACGATTAGAGTAATCTGCTTAATTGTCAGTGAGAAGCCTGCAGGAAAAGTATCTCTTGTGCAGGTATCTAGTGTTGGTGGCAAGCCTAAGTTGTAGTAGCTGTCTGGAATAAGCTCCATCACCAACGCAAGCTCAGTAACGTCATCAACTTGTGCAATCGACTTCACCAAGTTGTTATGCTGCCCCGCTTGTAAACAGGCTTCGAGCTCATCCTGAGGGAAGCCATCACTGGTCACTTCACCTTTGAATACTTTCACAGCAACTTCATTTGGAAAATCGTAATCCAAATCCAGCCAATTGGCATGAGAGATCACCCCACTCGCCCCTTGCCCTAGCACGTGATTGAGTGAATAGCTGCTCTTCGAGACTTTAGGCACACTGTCTAACGAAGAGGGATGCAGACAAAAAGGATTCCCTGCGAAAGCACACCACGCCAACTTTGGTAGCTGCGTCAATACATTGGGGAAACATTCAAGTTGGTTGGCAGAGAGGCGAATTAACTCCAAGTTAACCAAGTTTTTCATGCTGCTTGGCAGTTGCTTTATTTGGTTTCCTGCTAGCGCTAGCTTTTGCAATCTCGGCCTTTCACCTAAGCTATTTGGAAGTGTTTCAATTTCATTATCAGTCAAAATTAACCAACGTAATTGAGTCGGAAGCGACGCTTCACTCACCACTTTTATCTTGTTGGTTTTAAACCCGACCATCTCAAGATTTGGCAATTTGCCCAACACATCTGGCAAATGCGTGAATTGGTTGTTAGAAGCAAAGATGATTTTTAGCTTCGTCAGCTTTTCCAATTCTTCAGGAAGCTCAGAAAGTAAGTTACCCGAAAGGTCTAGCACTTCCAGTGTGTCTGCAAGCTCTATAATCTCCATAGGAAAATCCGTTAGCCCCTCGGCTAACTTAAGTTGTTTGATTCCTAATAATTGTCCTGATTTTAATTGTTCTAGAGTCTGCAAACCTAAGCTTTCCTATTGTCTGAATTGAGGCGCGCAGTTTACGTGGCTTAAACTAGAAAAGCGAGAACAGAGAATCAACAGAAATACTGAGCTTTCTATAATTTAAGCACTAGGAGTACAAACAGGTTTAACGTAACAAGAAGAAACTAAAATGCAGAAGTAGTGGCTTTTTATCTGGTTTTATTGACGTTACACTACGTGCCCTCTCAACCAAAAGGTCACGTGGTAAGCACGTCAGCAGTCGCATGAAACTCTCTGAAAGCCCAATCACTCAGCATTGCTATAATGGCCACACCTTCTTCATCAAACGTGATGACATGCTGCATTCTCATTTTTCTGGGAACAAAGCGCGAAAGTTTATGGCATTATTGGAAGAACAGAATAGCAACATTCGCACCGTGATCAGCTATGGTTCCGCTCAATCGAATGCCATGTATTCTCTGGCTGCTCTAGCACAAATTAAAGGCTGGCAGTTTGAGTTTTATGTTCAACACATCCCATCATGGTTGAAGCAATTCCCCATAGGTAACTATCGTGGCGCCGTTGATCTAGGGATGCAAATCACAGCGATGCAAGAGGTCGAGTCCGCGCTTCATCCAAGTGAATACATCAAACAGGTTCGTGGACTTGATGAAACAACACTATTCATACCAGAGGGTGGACGAGCCAGTATTTCTGAAGCCGGCGTAAAGCGACTCGCTATGGAGATCCTTGACTGGACACGGTTAGAGGGCAACAAACAATTTGTGGTGGCATTGCCATCAGGCACAGGGACGACAGCACTGTATTTAAGTAAGCATCTCAAACCTCATGGTATAGAAGTACTCACCTGTGCTTGCGTTGGTGATGCCGATTATCTGACAGAGCAATTCAATATGCTCGAACAGGAAAACCACCCAACCATTCTGGCTGTGCGCGACAAGCATCATTTTGGTCGTTTATATCAAGATGATTACGAAACATGGCAAGCATTGCACGATCAAACTCATATTGAATTCGACCTGCTTTATGACCCTTATATGTGGCAATGTTTGCCACCATGGCTAGCGGAAAACGAAGACAAAACCCTCATCTACATTCATCAAGGCGGGTTACTTGGCAACGAATCGATGCTGCCAAGATATCAACGTGAGTTCGACTAACTAAGATCTATCGGCTAACTGAAATCCGTTAACTAATTAGGGTCTGTTGACCTTTCGAGCTGATTTTTACAAAGAAAGATAAGCAGCCCCTAACTTCTACTATTTAATTAGCGTCAAAATCTCTTTGAATTCTGGCGCACGACAATCTTCGACCATTTCATACAAGCACATTTCTACGCCAGTTAAACCAACACCACTTGCGGTCAGTTTTGCCAATGCTAGTGCTTTGTTCGCAGGCGTTCGAGAAGAGATCCCATCCGTTACTAGCTCTACTCGGAAACCCATTTGGCGCAGCGAAACCGCTGTCTGATACACACAAATATGCGCTTCAATCCCGCACACTAACCATGTGTCGACGGCGGCATTCTCTACCGCAAGTTTGAACGTGGACGCTTTGCAGCCATCAAACGTGTACTTCGCGATTGCTAGATGGTCGGTTGCCAACACTTCACGGATAGGCTCTACCGTTGGCCCTAAACGCTCAGGGTTTTGTTCTAGCCAAACGATGGGTAAATCCAGTGCTTTCGCCCCTTTTACCAACTTAGTGATATTTTCAATCAAGCCGTCACTTTCGTGCATTAAGCTAACAAGCTTACCTTGCACATCGACAACAATTAAACCAGTGGTGTTTTTCGACAGCATACTTATATCCTATGAAGCGTATCCAAGAAAGGTCCAAGAAAGATGGTGACAATGTATCAAAACCTCCGCATAACCCAATGAAGCAATCATGCAAAGTCATTGTTCGCTCACGCTATTGGAATTTTTCTCGAAAAAGCTCAATCAAGGCTTTCACTTTATTTGGTAAAAAAAGATTAGACGGATAAATCAACGTCAGATGTTGTTGCGAATGCGAGTACTCTGGCAGCACTTCAACGAGCTGGCCATCTTCTAGCGCGGGCTTAGAATGTACTTGAGGAATAAAAGCGATGCCGTTGCCTGCAATCGCCATTATGCGTAATAAGTTCAAATCATCCGATTTCACAGTGACATGATATTTGGGATCCAACAAATCAGCGTTATAGCGGTTAGTTAACAAACGGTGATGCTCAAGGTCATCAATGCTTTCAAGCGGAGGATGGGTATCAAGATACCCTTTTGAGGCGACAAAATGGCTTCGATATGGCAATAAACTAAACTGCACGTAGCTGTCGTCAGAGACTTTCGCCACACTCGGTAATAACTGAAGATCGAACGCTTGACGCTTAAGATCAACACTCTCTTGGTGGTTTTCAATCTCCACCGACATATCAGGATAACGTGTGGTGTATTCATTAATGATCGAGTTAAACGCCGCAGAGCTCATCAATGCCGATGGGATGGCTAACCGTACTTTTCCTGTCAGTTCCTGCTGATAGTCGTCCATCACATTCAAACCTTGCTGAATATGTTCAATCGGTTGTCCTACTAACTCAAATAGGCGCTTCCCATGTTCTGTTAGCTCTATGGTTCGCGTGGTACGAATCAACAATTGGCAACCCAAAGCTCTTTCCAATTCTTGCAAACGGCGGCTCACTTTCGAACGTTGCAATTGGTTGGCCTCTGCCGCTGCGCTGATGCCGCCATGTACGATGGTTTGGCTAAACAGATAAAGATCATCAAAACTAACGTTCATTGTCCTACTTTTAGGTCATTCATGTTCTTATTTCGATTCTACTGAAATGTGATCAACTTCTCTATAATTCGCTCTCTTATTTGCTTGCCAGCATCAAAAATTCAGGAATCTCTTATGACAGCGGATCATAAATTCAAACACTGGATGCGAACACTTATTGTCCTATTCATTGTGCTATTTTTCTACATTATCATTGCTGATCGCCATGCTCCCATTACCACAGAAGGGCGCGTTCAAGGTTACGTAGTCCAAGTCGCACCAGAAGTTTCAGGCAAAGTCACCGAGGTCTTAATTGATAACAATCAATCCGTCCTCAAAGGCGATGTCTTGTTTAAAATTGACGATCGCAAATACAAAATTGCTCTTGAACAAGCTAAGTTGTCTTTGCAATCCGCGTATGAGAAAGAAGCCACACTTTACTCTCAACGCGAGGCGGCCATTGCCAACATCGCTCGAGCTCAAGCCACTTACAATAATGCTCATCGTGAGTACATGCGTTTGCAAAAACTGTCGAGTCAAAAAGTCATCTCTCAGTCCACTCTAGATAGTGCTTTTGCACAAAACCAAGTTTCTCGCTCGGCACTCAAAGCCGAACAGCAAAATTTAAAAGTGATTGAAGCGCAGTTGGGCGCAAAAAAAGGTCAGAGTACTGCAGTAAGAATCGCACAAAATGGGATTGAAAAAGCACAACTTGATCTTGCTAATACCGAGGTGCTGGCACCAAGTGATGGCGTGGTAACCAACTTACAATTGGAAGTCGGATCCATGGCAAACACCAACATGCCAATGCTGACATTTGTTCCGACAGGCTCCATGTGGGTTGCTGCAGACTTTCGTGAAAAATCGGTTGCGAGTGTAGATAAAACCTACCATGCGTTAGTCGCATTTGATGCCAATCCTGGTGCGGTCTATGATTTCGATTTATCCAGCCGAGACTACGGTGTGGCAGCTGCGCAGCAGACACCAATGGTGCGTTGACCAAAGTTGAGGCCAATAACCGCTGGGTTCGCGACGCGCAGCGCACTCGTGTGAATCTGACGAGCCAAGAAGCATTGCCGCCCTCTCTTTTTGTGGGTTCACGCGCTACCATTGTACTCTATCCAGACAACAGTCCATTTTGGCAGCTGATGGCTAAAGCACAGATCTACCTTGCGAGCTGGTTCCACTTTGTCTACTAGGTGATGATCATGAAAACCTTACGAATTTGGTTTGGTTGTTCGATGGGATTGGCCTTGAGCATGCTGTTTGGTTGGTCTTATGGTTTCTTTGCCGTCATGCTACCGCTGTTTGTGCTTGGCCGTTTAGACCATTTTAGCCTCCCTATGGTGCTCATGGTGCTGTTCTCTGCAATTTGGAGCACGGTACAAGCCACGTTTATTTTGGAATACCTTCAGTTCCATCCTACGCTGATGTTGGCTGCGGTTGGAATCATGATGCTGTTCAAATGCATCGCAATGATGAACCAGAAAACCTATTTATTTGGTTACATGGGTCTGTTAGTGGGGTCAATCGTGCTTAACTTTGCTAGCTACGACTTTATCGATATTGAAGAATTCAACGTTAACTTGTGGGTTATCTCGTTCTGTAACATCTTTGTTTGCGCGCTCGCCTATTGGCTGTTTCCTGAACCGGAATCTAAAATGGTTCAAGCCGAAATGACGACACCAGTTAAAAGCGATATCGACTACATTAGCCAAGTTGCCATGGGCTGGGTGGTGGCAATGACGGCATTTGTCGTGTTCCAAGTAGGTGATTTGTACGACTCACTTTCTGCACAGGCTTCGATACTCATCATCCTTACGCCAATGACGCTAGCTGGTTCAATGGCAATGGCAAAAATCCGCATTATCGGTACGGCTTTAGGCTGCATAGCGGGAATGGCAGTTCAATTAATCTTAGGAAGTTGGTTTGGTCACGGATTATTATTCTGGCTTGCGTTTACCATCGCGATGGGCCCCTTTTGTCTCTGGTTAACAAAAGGACAAGTGAAAGGCGCAATTGCATTTTCTGCGATGTCTGCACTTTCAGTTCCACTAACCACGTCATTAGTACCAGAGCAGAAAGACGCATTCTTCTCTATATTGTATCGCTTCAGTTCAATATTTGTCGCAGTGTTGCTCACTGCTATGGTGATGTGGGTGGTACACCATTGGATTCGCGTGATGTTGTTGAAATTCTCTGAGGTTCAGGCACTGACGGATAAGTGAGTTTCATCACTAAAAAGAGTACTTAATGGCTACACAAAAACCACTTTTTTGGACTTTACGTATTCACATGTTCAGGCCGGCACGACTGTCATACGTTTGTCGGCCTAACTTCGCACTGATTTGCGCTTTCGATTTATGATGCGATATAAACTGACCTTTGTATCAATCCTCAAAAATCAAATGCAACCCCCACTCCGAAAGCACTTTCATCAAAATCATAATTTGATATCGTAAGGCCGTAGCCAGTTTCCGCTTTCATATAACCCCGTAGCCCCTGATAAACCGGAAAATTCCAAGAGAGTCGGTAGAAGCCATATTGCCAATCTTTAGTAAACAAGTTCGCAACCGTGAGCTTTACTTCATTATCATTGACCGGAAGCCAGCCTAGTTCCAACTCACCGTACCCAAGATAGTCGACAATGTCTGGGTTATAGTCTTTATTACCCACATCTATCCACGGCTTTAAGCGCACGAAGCCTGAATCGAAATTCCACTTTGTGTCGAGATAAGCGCGGTTCCAGCTAACTTCATCTGCCCCCCCAGCCCCATTAGACTGATGCTCAAAGCCCAATGCAAGTTGCCACTGTTCCATATTCCAACGATAGAAAAGTGCAGGATTGTATTGATCGTCTCGAAAATATGCAGAGTCATCGTAAGCCTCCCAATTCGAGCGCTGCGTGTACGCAGCAAAAAGTCCATCATCCCCAAAGGCTAAAAGCTTGTATTTCATACTTATCTGAAATTGGATAAATACATCTTTTGCAGCGTGACCGTTTGGGTTGAGTGGCGCAAAGCGCTTCTGGTTAACTTTCGACTCGGTATAAAACGGAAGCAAATAATTGTCGCTGTGTGCGGAAAAACGGCTCTCGCTAGCCATGGTTGGAGACACGATTATGAGGGAGAGTACTGCCCCACACCCCAGTTTTTTAAACGTAAACATTTCTATCCTTATTAAGGAACGTAATACATTGACATGAGTATAGAAGAAACTAAAAATACTACTATTTCTTTTATTTCAAATAATTAAGATCAAGCCAGAAAACTCCCTTAAATAAGCAACTTTTCTGAACCTGGCTCCAATGATGAACAACATTCCAAAAGAAGAACGAAAGGTCGATACTAGGTTCTGTTGAACTTAGCATATCGACCTTATTATGTTTTTTCTTGAAAAATGATTACTTTTTCGAAGAAGTTTGTTTGTCTATAGCAACAAGCTGTTCAAGTAATAGCTTTTGCTCACGATCAAGCGAACCCAATACTTTTTTTAAGTTGGTTTGATAAGTATCGAGCACGTTTTTGTCCGCACTAATGGCAAGATCAAGTTGACGCTCGTACTTCTGCAAAACTTGTGTCGTACGCTGAATATTATTCATATTTTCGCGATGTTCCGCATGCATAAAGTACAGTGTGGAGGCCGCTGTAATAATCACAACCAACTTATCAATCGATAGCCAACCCGACTTGCTTTCATTCTCAGTAGCCAATTGCTCAGATATTGCTTGCTCACTCATTATTCCATGCCTACTAATTTCAATTTAAATTTAATTCGTTCTGCAGTGCGCTGAAGTTCCTGCAATGTTTGATCTTGTAAGTGGGATTGATACTGCACCAAGCCCGTCGCAGCCGCATAAGCCACCAAGGCCGAAATGATCAACCAGCGGTGTGACTTAATGGCTTGCTTCAATTTTGTAATCAAAACAGATCCCCTCTACATTTAAATCGGCTCTGGCCTTCAATCTCTTCTTGGCGAGAGATCTGCAACAAATTTTCAATGGTTAACGGTGGCATCTGAAAACACTCATAAATACTCCCATTACCACGCTGGACAAAAATCAAACTGTTATAGCGCTCTCTATCCGTATTATGAATACGCTTTATTTGAGGATTATTAGAGCGCTGCATCACGGTCAATGCTCGCTGTTCAAGAAGTTCGCGTATAGACACTCGCCCCATCTGCTTGATCTCTTTCCAACCTTCCATTGAGTCATAGTTTTGTAATAGCAACAAAGCATCTTGGGCTGGATTCGGCTTGAGGAACCATTTCTGATCCAATAGATAGCCCACCTCTTTACTGGCCAAGATGTTTGGTAGTGCAACTTCCTCTAACTGACCATCGCTGCCATAATTCAAACCAGCATAAAATCCCATCCTTTCATCGCGCTTAATGACAGCGACGTTAAAGTCGTACGGGACCTCGACTTGGCCTGATATAACAACTAAATCTCGTGCCAACTGATCAAGCCGTTGAGTCTGTTCGAAAGTACGGTAAATGTTGTTAGGTCGCTCACTCTGTGCCTGTGTATCAATCAAACTTGACAGTGCGGTTAACCCTTGGCCACCAGTTACATGCAATAACCACTCTTCAATATCGATGATGCCACCCAATAATGTGGCTGTCGCTTTATCAAACAAGCTCAGTTCAGCAGTCTGTACAACCGTCTGTTCAATAAACTCATTCATGGCCATTGCGTATGAGTTTCTATGATTAATTCCGACTGTACCAATTAAGGCAATCCCGATACCGATCACACTAAAGTAACTGACGCCCATCACACGGTTGCTTTGATAACTCGCACGACCAAACTGGAAAAGCAGGGAGAAGATAGCAAACAAACTCGCGGTAATTGCCACTGGCGGGATAAATGATAAACGAACCGCATCACTGCCTATTTGATAGAACATGCCTCCAGGGGCAAATGCCGATTGTGCCGTTGCATCGGTTAACATACGCACGAAGTTTGCGTTGTCTAGCGATGCCACCCAACGTTTAAATAGCTGTTCGCGCCCTGTCGTATGTTGGTAGCTACTATAGTAATGCTCTTTTAAGATCTGCTTGAACATCGCTCGAGTGCTACTGTGCTTAGCAATATCGACCTTATCCATATTTCGATTGCTAAATTTTAGTTTGCTAGTAGCTTGATATTGACGCCATGTTTTATCAATTTCCACACGAGCACGTTCTTGCAACGAACGGCGAATCGGCGTTGAATCAGTGCGTGACCACGTTGCCGACACTTTGTAACCTTGATCCCGAGCAACTTGCACCACGATTTGCTTAATGGCCGCTTGGGCGACAAATTCATGTTGCTCTAGATCATCGTCAAACGGGTATCGGTGCTCCAGATAAGCGATTCGAGCATCTTGCAGTTTAGCTCTAAATGAACGCGTAATACCTGCTAAATACTTGTTATATAGCCAAGGCTCATCATCTAAACTCAATAGACGCAGGCCTGCTATTCGGCCCGAATCTATTTCATTTTGCATATAGTCGTGCCACTGTTGGCGTAATGCATCGACACAATTAGAATCACAGCTTTTCGCACGTAAGCGTTGGACTTGACCACGATATACTTCTACATACCGTTTAACCAAGGGTTCAACAAATTCCGCATCATTATCAAAACCTTGTTGATAAACCAACCATTCTTGAGCCAATTGTGCATCTATTTTACGTTGCAACTCACCAAACTCACGCTTAAACGCACTTGGACCGGTATAGTTCTGGCGAATTTTTGCGATCGCTTTTTGGGTTGCCAAATAGTGTTTTAGCTCTTTATCGTATTGTGCCCGTGCTTGCTTATAGAGTGGAAAAATTTTGCTATTAAAATACGCTTCTTGATCACGCTCCATCAAAGTGACCATCATATTTTCGGTCTGAGCGGCAATCGTGCTATCAACAGCAGAAGACATCAAAGCCAATGATGGCAATAATGCAACGAGAAGCTTACGACGTTCGTCATCGGCAACGATCGAGTTCATAGCCTCAGCACGATCAAAAACCACCATTTGGCGATCTAAGACTTCTTTAAACAAGAGTGAGCGCACCGCCGCCAGCTTAGTTTCTGGCGATGTCGAGATGACAAGTTGATCAACCGTGATGCGCAGCGCAGGTACCGATGCGATCCAAAGCAGCATAAACACCACAAAGCGGCGGCTGAAAGCACCAAAAAATGGCACCATGTTTAACGCAAGCATGTGCTTCGGAATCGCAGTTGCGACCGCTAACGCCAAACCAAATCCACTGACGATACGACCAATCAACTCAACATGTTCAGCCAACTCTGCATATTCGCCCACTAAAGTTTCTAGGCCTGAGGCATAAAGCTGAACAAGCACCGTATTCAACGACACCTCAACCCACATATAAGCTAGTAGGCCAGGTAGTATGATAAAAAACAGCAACAAAATAGGGATGGATCCCTTGCTGGGTTTCGTTGCGGTCACATTTTGGTTAGGCACCATGTTTGCCTCCAAAGACGATCACTTTCTTTTTCCGTGCACTGCTATCGTCAGCTTTGGAGTGGCATAACGCTTGGTTACTTTGCCCCTGCCCTGCCGAGCAGCGGTCAATTAAAGTCGCAATATCACCTCGATAGGTTAGGTAGCGCCCAGTTGATAGTAGAGACTGTTGCTGCTTAAGTTGATTAAAATCCGCATCAGCTGGCAACAATGAAACAAGTTTTACCTGAGATTTGATACTTTCTCGGCTGTAGGGTTCGGTGGGTGTACTGATCATCGTACCTTGAGTCAGCGCTTGGCAGCTTCGTAAAACATCACCGTGCGTGAGTACTAAAAAGCGAGTCGTATCTATCGCATCTACAAATTGCATCGACAATTCGCCTACGGTAGAAGCACGTTGACCAGTCACAATCAAAATATTCCTTAGAGCAAACGACAGGTGCTTTTTCTTTAAAAGCTTATGCTGCTCGCCAGTAACCAACAATGTTTGGTCAAGGTAAGCGAAATGAGTTGTCCAATCTCGAACTAAGGTTCCCTTATCAATGCTCGTCAAATCAAACAAAACACTATCAAAAGAAAGAGTTAAAGATTCAAGTGTTTGTGAACGACTATCGTTTGGGAAAAAGAAGTAATCATCACCTTGTTTTTTTAAGGAGACAAGAGTGTAACCAAACGAAGAAGATTGGTACTGTTCAAGCTCTTTGAGCAAAGCAGTACGAGTCGCTATCGGATAAAGGCAACTACCCTCGTCCAAAGGTACAATTCGACCAAAGCGATCGAGCACTAAGCCGCGTTGCACAAGTGCATCTTGTAACTCACTGTTCTTTACTGATTCATCAGCATAATCTGGTAAATTGAGCGTGAATGACAACGTAGGTGCTTCATAAGGGATAGGTGGAGGACTAGAGCAACCGGCTAATACTAACAACAGTACAATCCAACATATATTCCGTTTCATTTTGGGTTTTCTGTTCCAATTTCAAAAATTCGGCGAATTTTACATTATTTTGTATGCCATTAATTGACTAAGAGCACATTGCTCACTTTTATTTTTTTACTCGCTCAATATACAACCACTCGCATTTTTATTAGCGGTCTCTTATTTGCACTTCAATACAAAAAATTAACAAATCCACCTAAAGCAGAATATATAACTGTTGATTGTTGATGTAACTCACAAATACGCACTCCAAATACTAGATTCTTTCATCAAATATTTTTCATTCAGCTAATCTGCGCCGGTTTATTATCGGCTCATAGTAAGGATGACCAATGCACCATTGCGGTAACGGCCTGTATCTTCAGGATAAATTTTGCACTCAATGCGGAGAGGAAGTTGAGGAAAGCAAAAAGTTGCTCACGTTAACGGATATCGAACCAAACCTACTTGATGACCTAATTCAATCTTGCCCGGAAGCCAAAACCTTTACAGGTCGTCTAAAAAACAGTTTCTATTACAAGCGTCGTAATAAAGGCGGCAACATTACCTTTTCCTATTGGTGGATTACCCTAGAAAATGCCGATGGTGAGGTCAAACAGATCAGCATCAACGCTGAAAACGAGGCGTTCAACAATCTAAAAAATGGTACTGTCATCAGCTTACTTGAGCCAACTGACATTAATCTACACTACCTATTAGACGATGCAGCAAAAGGGATTGTGACTAATGACTTGCTCGCTTCTGGCGTCATTCTTCACAATGATGATGGGCAAGTATCCACCCTAACCAATCACTATAACTGCAGCAAGCCCCGCATGGGAGGCTTTATCGGTCTCGGCCTGATACTGGCAATTATCGCCACCGCAATTGTGGCTGGTATGTCAGATATGGGTGATGGTGCGATTCTAGTTGGTATTTTTATTAGCGTAGCCTGCATGGTGCCTCTATATAACAGCAACGTTACTGCTTTCCAAAAAGAGTTCGCCCGTAAAGAAAGCATTACCGCAACCCTGGCAAAAATTTTAGAGATAAGTAAATACCAGCTAGGTTTCCATAAGGTTGAACGCACAAATCGTGATGATGATATCTTTTGTGGGACTTGCGACCACCGTATTCAATTAGACCTAGAGTACTGCCCTCAGTGCGGGACAAGTCAAACTATCCATCAGAATATGCAGCCGTCATCAGAGAATGAACCTGACTCTGTCGCTTGCATGAATGACACCAAAGAGTCGCAACTGCTTGTAGAGGAACCTCAACCCAAAGAATCCTCTAGAAAAAGTATTCGTGAAATGCGCCTAGATAAAATGAAAGAGTTTTATCAGTCTCACCAACAGGAATTCATATACCGTCATGCGCTAAGTCCAAATGAGAAATTTGATGGTAGCGCTTGGTGCTATATGGTTCAGGTCACAGACCGCAAGATGAATACCGATGTGAGCGATGTAACCTACACTGAAACCTACACGATTCGCGATAAACACGGTTTTTACGACACGAAAACCACTAGACATCGTGTTCGCGATTCTAAACTATCCGGGAAACTTACCGTAGAGGATGAAACCGGCGAGATTTTTGAACAATGGCTACCTGACTCTTTAATGGCGCACACTGAGGTGGGTGATTACCTGTTGATTGGCTACTCTCGTCGTCAGAAAAATGATAGGTATCGAACATATAGTGAGTACTACTACAACATCAGTAAAGGCCGTTGGGAAATGCCTGAATCAATACATGATTACGGTGAAACAAGCTTACTGTCAAAGTTTTTGGTGCTATTAGTCGCGGTAGGATGTGGGGCACTCATCTATCAAACCCGAACCCTAGAGTTAGGTGCAGGCCTGTTTGGGCTATTTATGGTTGGTGTCGCGCTCAAGTCTCGCAATACGGACAAAGCCAATAACAAAAATGCGAGTGATTTAATTCAGCCAATTATGGACACTCTATACCGAGTTCGTGACAACAAAAAAGAACTGTTGGCTTATCTTGCTAAACTGAAGTAACGCTAGATTTCACTAATAAAAATAGCTCTAGATTGCACTAACGAAAAGCAGAAAGACTCGGTGTCAAACCCGGATCTTTCTGTGTTTTCTTAACTCAGATGGATTCTAGAGAGTGAGCATATCTAACAGTTCAAACGAACCTCTATTGAATGACAAGCATCGCAAGTGCGCCAACGGCGACGCCACAACTAAATGTTCCTACGCCAATAACTAACGCATTAGGTAGTGGACTAGGATCTTGGCCAACATCGCTACCTGCACCGTCTTCCTGCGCTGCGACTAATAACACGGAATAGTCTATTTCAAATGCAGAAGCGAGAGAGCGTCCAGTTTCAAGTGAGGCACTACCATGCAGTTCTACCCTTTGAATGGTACGCAAACTCAAGCCACATATATCGGCCAATTGCTGTTGTGTCCATGCTCGGCTTTGTCTAAGATTGCGAATTTTTGAGGTGTCTAATTGCATCCATCTACCCCTTATGTTGCGACTGCAGTTGCTACTAATCCAAAAAACAACCCACTAACAAAAGCGATAGATATACCTTTAAGAACTTGACGATGAGTCATACCAAATTTGTACTCATCCACACATTTTTTGTCGCGTATTAAATAAACTGCGACAGCCCCAAAAAAGTGCATGTGTAATTGAATCTCTAAATCGTCGTTCTCAATATTAATCGGATGGCTCGATTTTAAACGCCAATTGCGTTTTTCTGAGACCAACACATCATCAACATAAACCCATTCTTTTCCACTTAACATTGAGCATTGAACAGTAATATCATGCCCTTTCCACTCGAAGTAACTGGTTAAAATCGTCTTCCCTGTTTGCATCATATTTCCCTATTTTTGTTTGACTCTCCAAGCGTGCCGAAAAAATCCTTTCTCTCCAACGACGTCTGGATGACTGTCGTACTATTGTCATATTCGACCGTAGTGACACTGACATGACAGTACTATAATTTCAAAGACTTACGTTATTTCACTTTATCGACAGTTCACAATCAAGATTAAAAAATTTAGCACGTCATGCCCTCTTGCACACTGATTACATTGTAAAAGCGTGCAAAAAAATCGACGTGCTAGACATCGTAATTATGTCATCCAGATCCGTGCTAGTATTCCAATCGGTGTTGTCACACCAGTGGTAATTGAACTCACTTCACCCTCTTTTATCACATAGATGGTTGGTGTGACGCTGATATGCCAATCTCGCATAATTTGGCTATTGGGATCATTGATATTGTTAAACCGATAATCTTTGACCTGCATAAATTGCTCGACCCTTTCCTTTGGGCCAGAAGCTCCCGACACCGCCACCACTTCATAGTAGTCACTCAACCAACTTACGCTTGGGCTGACAAACTTACACGCAGCACACCAGGTTGCCCAAAAATAGACGACAATAGGTTCATCATAACTTTTGCCAATGACATCCAAATACTCACCATTGGCCATCAGAACACGCAATGGGGGTGCTTGTTCGTTTGGAATGTCTTTGGTCCGATACCAATCCATACCAATAGACAGTACGGTCACCATGAGTACTATTTGCAACGCTTGACTAAACCAATACTTGAACGATTTGTGCTTTTTTACAGTACTCACTTCGTCACGCCTCCGCTTGCCCGTTCGATGGCTTTAACGACCACTTCGTCAGTTAGAATAACAGGCAAAGGGATCCCCTCTGGGGCGGCAGGACCATAAACGATGTTGAACGGCACGCCAAAACGACCATGCGCTCGCAAGAAGTCAGTAACGGAACCGTTTGGATGCGTCCAATCGCCTTTTAAGGTTGCCACATTTGGGCTTTGCAACATTGAATACACCGGATCTTGCCAGATTACCCCTATCTTGTTGGCTTTGCAGGTCACACACCAATCCGCTGTTACATCAACGAATACAACACGACCATTTTCCACGTGATCCGCAATAGCTTGACTTGATAACTTCTGCCACGCCAAATCTTCTGGCAATGGTGTGGCCCAATGCTTAGTCGTCATACTGCCCAGCACTAAACCACCAACAATCAGGATTAAAGAGACGCTGCCAGATAACGCCAACGCTTTATTGCCATAGACACGCTTCACACAAACCATGATGTACATAAACGCAACTAAGCCAATGAGTATTAGCCAGAATATTGGTAAGTGATTCGCCATCAGAGACAACAACCAAACGCTGGTTGCTAGCATCATGATACCAAACACGATTTTCACAACGTTCATCCATTGTCCTGGCTTAGGCAGTTTTAATGCGATACCAGGGAAGATAGCGACGACAATCCATGGTAGAGCCATGCCTATTGCCAATGCAGTGAAAACAGCAAATAAGGTGATCACATCCGCCCCTAAAGCAAAGGCAACAGCAGTGCCAAGGAAAGGCGCTGAACATGGTGTCGCCAATAAGGTTGCAAACACTCCTTGAACGTAGTGACCAAACAGTGAATTGTCGCCCTTAGACGCTAGCCAGGTATTCGCACCTGATGACAAGCGAATTTCAAACAAACCTAACATGTTTGTACCAAATAGCGCAGTGACCAGAACCATCACACCAAGGAACCAAGGACTTTGGAACTGAAGGCCCCAACCAATTGCGTTGCCAGTCAGTTTAAGGACCAAAATAAAGCCTGCAAGAATCCAAAACGACGTCAAAATGCCTAATGAAGAAGCAAGAAATTGGGTGCGAATTTGGCGACGTTCGACACCTTGGGCGGCAACAATGCTGCTCAGTTTCATGCCTAACACCGGCAGTACACACGGCATAATATTGAGAATCAAACCACCCAATAGCGCAAACAAAAAGATGCTTGATAACGAGGTGTTCGGCAAAGCCTCGGTAATAACCCCAGATCTGGCCAATGCGGACTCCTCCGCCAATAAGTTACTATCTTTAACAGAAACCACAACGCCTTGGTTTGCCAAATTCACTTTACCAAGCCACGAATTTACTCGGTAATTGGCGGTTAGGGTATTGCCCTCATGTTGTATTCCCTCAAGTTTAAAACTGTAATCTCGAGTGAAGTCCTCTACGCCATCAACCAATATTTCTGGTGCATTCCAACCTTGTGTGTTGTTCACCTTTACTTGAAGTTTAGATTGCTCGGCATCCCAAATAGCTTGGGTCACATCAATAAATGGGGAGGCTTGCGGTACACGACTCAAAGCTTGCGCATAGGTAAACATCGCGTCTTCATTAATTTGCAGATAAGACGGAATGAAAGCGAGTTGAATGTGGTAATCCGTCAATACACAGATCGTGGTACACGAAGACAACGTCAGGGTCGCATCAATCATCACAGGTTTGTTCATGTCTTCAACATGGAACGTCATCGGGAAAACGGTATCCCCTTTGTAACCTAACGTCTCGACACCAAGTAGCTCGTACTTTTTAGGATAAGGCCATTGCCAATCTACGTTCGTCAGGTTCTGAGAATTGTCCCACTTAATTGAGGGCGCAACGCCTCCCTCACCCGGCGAACGCCAATAGGTTTTCCAATCACCACTGAGTTTGACATCAAGGTATCCCGTTACGGTTTTGGCTTGACGATCTTGCTGCCCGGTAAGCACCAGACGCGTTTGTACTGACGGGTGTTGCGGGTTCGTAAGCCATCCTGTATCCGTCGTTTGCGCGTGCACGAATAACGAAAACAAAGTGAGTGCTAACGTCAGGAAAAAGTGAAACGCAGTATGGCGTATAATTGATAAACGCATTGTGAACTCTATAACAGTGGAAACATGGGAAATCATACGTGAGCGTCACTAAAGCTCAAGAGTTCTTGTTTTAAGGAACACTGAATAAGTGTGATAATCTTAAGGTTACTCTTTCTTCAAGTCATTCAACATGCTCAATAAAATAAACCTTGCTGACATTCGCTCGTTCGTTTTGATCGCGCAACTGGGTAATTTCACTAAAGCTGCTGAAGCTCTTTCGGTGTCACGTTCTCATGTATCTCGACAAATCAGTGGGCTAGAAACCCAAATGGGCGTGACACTACTCACCCGCACGACACGTACGTTGCGGTTAACTCAAGCAGGTGAACGCTTTTACAAAGAGTGTGAAAAAGCACTTCATGATATCGACCAAGCCTTAATCGCAGCTGTGGATGATACCCAAGAAGTTCGAGGTTTACTGCGCGTAAATTGTGTTGGCGGCTACATTGGTGAAGATATCATCGCCAAGTACGTGAGTGAATTTATGCAGCAATACCCAAACGTAGTGGTTGATTTGGACTTTTCTTCGCCACGAATTGATTTGATTGAAGATCAGTTTGATGTGGCGTTTCGCATGGGAGAGTTAGAGAGTGCCGGATTTATCGCACGCAAATTAATGATAGTTGATATGGTCACGCTTGCCAGCCCTGACTACCTTAAACAGTATGGTGAGCCTCTGGTACCCAAAGAATTGACGCAACACCGCACCCTAACCGGCTCAGTCACTCGCTGGAGTTACCGCAACGTTGCTAACCCGAAAGAGCACAGTGATGTGATAGTGAAAGGCAATCTGCGTTGTAAGAACGGCCGCGCACTTGTGATGGGCGCACTACACGGTAACGGAATTATTCGTGTGCCACTGAGTTACTGTGACGAGGAAGTCGAGAAAGGTGAATTAATTAAGGTGATGCCGGAATGGGAAATCCCATCCGTACCACTATCCGCCATTTTTCACCGTGACCGCTACCAACCTAAACGTCTGCGCACCTTTATCGACTTTGTCAAAACCAAGTTTGAACAAGACTTTAATGTATGAGGTTTTCGCATAATAATTGGCGCGTAAAAGTGTGCGTAAGAATTTAGGCTCTTACGCACAATCTTCGGGCTTGTGAAAGCTAAGATAGCTTCTCTAAATAACCATCGATATCAACATCATCGATAAGCTCATCCGGTAGGTAGCGCTTGGCGTAACTTAAATAAGTGCCACTGGTGAGCAAAAGCTTAAAGACATCTTTATCAATGTGCCCACCGAGTGCCATTTTCGACATAATGTTGATTGCCTCACTCAATGATTTGGCTTTCTTATAAGGTCGATCAGCTGCGGTTAACGCTTCAAATATGTCTGCAACTGCCAGAATGCGCTCAGGGATTGATAATTCCTCACCCATCAAACCTCTCGGGTAACCAAAACCTTCCATCGCTTCGTGGTGCGTAGTCGCGTAGCGAGGTACGCGATCGAGTTCTGGTGGGAATGGTATGCTTTCTAACATTTTGATCCCACTGATCATGTGCTCATTAATCTTAAAGCGTTCTTCTGCTGACAACGTACCGCGCTGTACGGCCAAGTTATACAATTCGCCATGGTTGTAGAGTTTCTCTGGCACCGTCATATTGATGCCAAACTCAGGGTCAAGATCAAACGACTGTTCACGTTCAATTACATGCTCAGGACGGTCAGAAAGTAACTTCTCCGTAGCCGGTGTTGGTTGTGGTTGATAGCGTGTTTCTTCCAATGGCGATAAACCTAGTCCGCAATCGAAGTAACGCGTCCACTCTTTCTCGGCCAACTTGTGCAGGCGTTCAATGTCTTGCTCCGACATAAACTCTGCACCCACGTTTGCATTGGCGATAAACTCAAACCCTTCTTGCAACTCTGCAAACTCTTGTTCAAGTGCTTGCTTCGGTTTATCCTCAATACCTAAGGCTTTTAGCTTTTTAAGTAAGTATTGAATCTGCGCATCTCGCCACAGCACTTCAAATCGCATGCGCACTTCGTGAATGCGGTTGTAGTTGGTTTCTAGCTTACTGCCTTTATCAACCACATACTCAGGCGTGGCGATCTTGCCGCAATCATGGAGCCAAGCGGCAATGCGGAATTCACGACGCTCTTCATCATTTTCAAAAGTGAACGCTTCAAACGCACCTTGGTCTGATTTCTCTGCTTCTTCTGCCAGCATCAACGCAATCTCAGGAACACGGTTACAGTGCCCTGCCGTGTACGGAGACTTTTCATCGATCGCTCGGGCGATAAGTTGAATCACAGACTCAAAGAACTCATTTTGCCTTTGCTCAAATTCCTTAAGTGAGTTGCTGCCTCGCACTACCGAAAGCCCTAGTTGGTGAATCTCCTCGATACGAGAATGCACACGCTGCACTTTTTCATACTCACGGTCTCTCACGAATCTTACTTGTTTTCTTAAGGCATTAATGGGCTCCGAAATCGGTTTGGCCATCATCCATGCCACAGGAATTAGCAACGCAAGCACAAATAAAGAAGCACCAACCGCATATAAGGTGGCTTCATTGACCCCTGCCATTACATAGGATTCTGGAATCACCACCGCAAAATAACGCTCTTCCTTGTAGGTTAATTTGGAAACAAACACATACTTGTCTTGACCATCGAGAGTAACCCTCTGGACCGAATCAGTGAAGTTAGGGACTTGAGCAAATTTGACCAACTCTTCGTAAGGCGTGAAAGTATAAGGGGGTTGTGCCGTCTCGCCCTCGAACCATTTTTCACGCAACTCTTTTCTTTGTTCAGGAGTGATGGCATCAATGGCAAGGTTAATGATCTCAACTAAAGGTCTTTGTTCCTCATTTATCAAGTAGTAAAAAGCGCTAGAAAGATTCGAGTCCTTAACCAAAGTGATCGCTAAGTTCTGACGAAATGCCTCTCGTACCTTGTTGTTCAAAATTTGTCGAATATCAAGCACTGCGACAATATCGCCATTCATCACCCCATCAATGGCATCATGTAATGAGGCATAGCTGATGATCGTCATTTCCGGGTAAGCTTCTTTCAAATCATCTTGAATACTCCACCCTTTCAGCAAACCGATTTTACTGTTACTGACTTGATCAAGTGTATTGATATGTTGGTTTTCTTCTTTGGTCAGAAAAGCAAATTTCGCATGATAAAGAGGATTACCAACGACGCCGAGATAAGAGAGATCATCTTGATCGGCAATCGAATGAAGGATGTCGATATCACCTTTCCCAAAGTCACTCACTAGTTCATCCCAGCTTCGGCCATTCACAAACTTGAACTTTAAGCCTGTCATTTCAGCAATCATCTTGAACAGATCAATCGAGAAACCTTTTGGGCGTCCACCGACGGTATAATCAACTGGCCCCCAATCGTTTTGATTGGAGACTTTAAGCTCAGGCGTTGCTGCTACCAAAGCCCTTTGCTCATCAGACAAACTCAATGGTAGAACTGACGGCAATTGATCTTCAACATCGAGCATCTTGTTGGTTGCAATCAAACGTCCATTCGCTTTATAAATAAATGCTTCTGCTTCTGAAACTTTCTTGTTTTCTACAAAACGGTGGGTTAGTTGCGCTTCTAACGAGGAAAGAAGAATGTCTACCCCAACCACGCTATCAGACTCCGGCACCTTGATTGAAAAAGTTTCACCAGGCACTTTTAGCGTATTAAAGAGATAAGGAGAGGTGTTATAGATTTCATCATAATCAGCACTTTGAAACCAACTACGCTGAGTCGGAATAAAGTTACTGAATTCTTCTGAAACGTGGCGTGAAACGAAGTTTTCATCAAAGTAAATACTTACCTTACGGCGATCTCTTTTCACTCCACTATGAACAACCAGCAACCATTTATCTCCTAGTTGCGCCTCCACACGGGAACGTATTTGTTCCGAAGAAAGATTGATTAACTGGAAGAACTCATTGTTCGCCTTAGCGACAAAAATGCTGTGAATGTTCGGCTCTCTAACCAGTAGTTTAGACAGCGGAATAACAATACTTTTTTGAGCAGTATCTACCCCCGTCAGTGACACCAACTGAGCCCCACTGCGCACAACGGTCTCCGCTAAGTTTTGTAGATCAGATAAATAACCCGAGACACCCGTGGCGATCGCCTGATATCGAGTAAGGGTATGCTGAAGCTCTGATTTTCTAGCAAAATGATATTGCAGAGTAATCGCCACACTAGCGGTTACGAAAGTGCAGAAGATAAACATCAGCCCTAGAACCGTTCTTAACGAGATGCGGGTGCGCTTTTTCATCACAATCCTTAATAAAGGTAAATCCATCCTTAAGCAATTGAAATTATTACCTAGCGTGCCCACTTTCGCTAATAAAATTTGGATCTAAAAAAACGCCCCCATCTCTGGAGGCGCTTTAACTTAGTGACTAAATTGAGTTTAAGGTACTTAAGTGAAAGCGGTCGATTACGCTTGTGCTGGTACGCTTTCAACTTGAGTTTGTTGCTCAGCTTCTTCTTTGTTGAAGCCTTCGTGCAGATGGTAGTAACGTTGATAAATCACACCACTGATTGTCATCATAATCGCTGGCAGACCAATCATCATAAATTCTAGACCCATGATGGTGCTTGCTGATTGCTCTACGTTTGGCACATAACCCACAACAGACAGACCCACACCCACGATGAAGCCACCTGCTGCGCCTGCGAATTTCACAAGCATGGTTTGTACTGAGAAGATAACGCTCTCGCTACGACGACCTGTTTTGTGCTCACCGTAGTCCACAACGTCAGCCAGCATTACGGTTTGCAGCGCGTTCGCTATACCTACACCGAATTTAATTGCCGCACCCGCCATACCAATCATTAGTGCGTTAGCTGGAGCGATGAAGCCCATCAGTAGTAGAAGTACACAAGACAGAATTGGGAAGCCACAAGCAATAGGCCATAGAAGCTTGCGTGGAAGGAATGCTGCAAGACGTGGGAACAAGAACACACCCGCCACTTCTGCTGCGCCCGCAACCGCCATGTAAACTGGGAATAGCTCTGCGTTACCCAGTGCATAAGAGAAGTAGTAAATCGCGAAGCCACCAACCAATAGGTTCGCAATTTGGAAAGACAGAACCGTGCCGATCAGCGCTTTAAGCTGGTCGTTTTTACCGATGATAGTCAAAACGTCTTTGAAGCTGAATTTCTCTGCTGGTTTTGCGTTTGCTGGTGCTGCTTTTTCTTTTACGTTACGCGCAATTAAGAATGCGCTCATCACGAACAGAACCGCGATTAACATAGCTACATTGAAGAAACCGTTGCCTTGGTTGCCGTTACCAAGCTCGCCAACAATGTGAAGACCGTAAGTACCAGTAATGAACCATGCAAGGCTCGCGAATAGGCGTGGCCATACCACAAGCTTTTCACGTTCTTGACGAGAGCTTGATAACGCAGGAATCATTGACCAGTAAGGGATATCCATAATGGTGTACGTTAGACCCCAAAGGATGTATGCCGCTGCTGCATAGATGTAAAGCGTAGTGCCTTCAAACATGTGAGTACTGAAAAGGCCAACCAGCACTACTGCGTTTAAAAGCGTACCAATCACAATCCAAGGACGGAATTTACCGAATTTTGAGCGCGTGTTGTCAACGATCACACCCATCATTGGGTCAGTAATCGCATCAATAATACGAGCGGCTAAGAAGATGGTACCAACGAAAGCAGCAGACAAGCCGGCTACGTCAGTGAAGTAGAACATTAAGAAGATGTAGATAGGTGCACAGGCAAAGTCTTTACCGAGTGCGCCAAGACCGTAAGACAGCTTGGTTTGTAGCGTAATTTTATCAGACATAATCGTTCCTTAGTGTCGTACTGCTATTCATTCCCCTAACTAGAATTCATAACGTCGACGTCTTTTATTTATATTTCGATGCTAATGCTACTGACCTGCCACTTTTGTTACTGTGATCCATTACCACTTTATGGAAACGTTTACAGGGAAGTTTTTAAAATGAGACATCGAACAATATTTCAGACAAACAACGTGACCAAACCTAATAAAAACTAGCTAGTTATCATAAACTTAATAATTTAGACACTGAAAACAATTTCAATTTAACTGATAAAAATACAACGCAAAAAGCCGTACAACCTTATAGGATGCACGGCATACGTTGACGATTTATAATCGATATGTCGCTAATATCGCGAAGTTTAGTGAAAAGTGTTAACTAATACGCTCAAACTTCACTAACATTGCACTTTCTGCATCAAGAATTGGCATAGTTAATCCCACTTCTTCACACCAAGCTCCTGACAGTTCGCAACCCGATTCAGTCCAAGGTGGCTGATAATTAACGATATCATCGTAATTCGATGGTTTATCTAAAACGGACACGCTATATGTCGCCTTTGGATCTAACCCCGGTAATCGCAAGTGGCCACTTAGCGAATTAGTTGGCATCGCAAGCTGCGCAATCATCACCACTGCTTCCGATTGATCGTTTGAGACAACCGCATGAATTTGATGTGCTTTATCGTCAGTTGGCACACGCCATGTTCGACCGCTATGCAACAGTGGGCGCAGCATTTTATGCAGATTAATATAGCGCTCAAAACCTTGCTTTTCTGCTTGATCTTCTTTCACCGGATCAAGCTCAATGCCCATGTGACCAAACAGTGCCGTCAGACCTCTGAATTCAATGCTGTGGCGACGCCTTGTGCTGTGACAATGGCTTGCTCCAATGTGACTGCCCATGACCTCTGGCGGGAAGAAATAGCTCATACCACGCTGAATGGTTTGACGCTCGAGTGCGTCGTTGTTGTCCGAAGCCCAGAATCGATGAGTACGTTTCAACACTTCAAAGTCAATACGGCCACCACCAGCGGCGCAAGATTCAATCTCTACATTCGGGTGTCTTTCACGAACTTTATCCACTAGATCATAGTAGCGTTGAGTCTGGTTGTGCGCCGCAGCCTGACCAAGGTGAGCTGGCTGTACAACTTCACGGTTCATATCCCACTTGATGTAGGCGATGTTGTAAGTCGATAAGAAATGATCCAAGCGCTCAAACAAGAAATTAAATGCATCGTCGTTTTGCAGATTAATCACATATTGATTGCGACCTGTTGGCTGCTCGTAACCGTCAACGGCTAATAACCATTCTGGATGAGTACGGTATAAATCCGAATCTTTATTGATCATCTCTGGCTCGAACCACAGACCAAATTCCATACCGAGTTTATTCACGTGCTCAACTATCGGCTGCAAACCCTTTGGATACTTAGTTTCACATAGGAACCAATCCCCTAGCCCAGCTTTGTCACCGTTGCGCCCTTTGAACCAACCATCATCAATGATAAAGCGTTCAACCCCCATCTCCGCCGACTGAGTTGCCATCGACATGATGTACTCTGGATCGTGGTCGAAGTAGATGCCTTCCCACGTATTGAGGTGGATCGGGCGAGGTTTGTCCGTGAAATCTCTCGGTAAAATCGTTTCGCGTACATGAGAGTGGAAATGATGACTCATACCATTAAGGCCAGTATGGCTGTGACTCGCATACAGCCATGGAGTGGTTACGCTTTCCCCCTCGTTCAGCGCAATTTCCCCTGGCAAATAGATGACTTCCGCTTGCATGTATCGACGGCCATCCGCTTTTACATCCACACGCAATCTGTGATTACCACTCCATGCAAAATGGAAGCCCCACACATCACCGCTCATTTCATCGAAGCTTGTTGTACCAACAACAAGCGCAGGATAATGCTCATGTGAGGTACGTCCACGGCGGTTTTCTTGTTGGTAACCGCCTTGCAATAAAGACTGGCGAACAGTTTGGAACTCGTGCACCCAACGGCCGTAGTATGTCATCAGCTCATTTGCACGAGCGGGTAAAGGTAAGGTATTGGCAAGACGGTTGACTTGGTAAACGCCCGATTTGGCGTTAGTCAATGTATGACGAGTTTTCACTACATCGTGTGCATCTAGCTTGAGCTCTGTCGTTAAGTGTAAGCCTGCAATAGTGTCTTCGCTTGCAATCACTAAGCTATCTTTGGTCTGTTGAATATCCGTGATAACAAACACAGGCGCCCAATCTTGTCCGTTACGATGCCCCTCTACACCAGGACTACTAAACACACCGCGACCAAGCTCAGGGTGCAGAGTCATTGAAACGTCTGCATCTAGCCGTCCGTATGGCACAGGGCGTTGCAGAGCTAGGCGGTAACGTTCAAGATCACCACTGACTTTTTGTCCCCAATGTAGGATCTCGGCGTACTCACCTAACTCTACAATCAATTGCGTCTGCTGACCTGCTAGCTCAATCAATGCTTTATCCATCATCTTGTCTTACCTTGGAACTGGAAATTACGTCGCATCATAATGAAAAAAACAAAATAATCTGTGACCCACACCAAATTCATGGAAACGTTTACAATCTAATTTCAAAACTGTTAATTAGTGTACTATTGTTGTTCTTGCCTTATGTTTCACTTCAAACCGTCATTTCATTTGCGTTTTTACAGATGACGAAAAGCAGAGCACCCAATCTAGACCCAGTCCAGACCAAAACATAGAAATAAAAAATAAAGTTATAATTCAACAACCTAAAACCATAAAAACATCAATAAAACTATAGAATTTCACCGTTTACTCGATCTTCTTTATGAATGCACGATTTCATTTGCCTACATAACACTCACTTAGCCCGTTCGCCCCTTGCAGTGGTTAACCGACCACCGTATTCTTAGGACTTCGAGATTCCTGTGGAGTGTCTCTCTTGGGTCCTAACTCATAATCCCAGCTTGACGATACTAGCGATTGCCGTGAGCTCAACAGCCACAAACACTTGCTGTATAGACTTCTTTGTCTCACACGCCCAATTGACTTCAGTTGGGCTACCTTTCCTCCTCCAACTTTTCACAACCTCAATATAAATAAGCAAATACAACGCCTTAAAACCATCTTTACTATTTCCCTAGCTCACCACCCGCCAACTTTTTATCCACATACACCCCAGATCAAGAAAACGATTCCAGACAACTATCTTAAAAATCGAGCTTAACATTTGCCGAATGAGCAAAATTAAGAGATCAAAATCACACAAAATAGTAATAAACCCGTCAATAGACCAAAAATGCCAACCTCATCATGAAAACGTTTCCAGAGTTTATTTACACTGCGCAGCGAGTTAGGACTCAAATAAAAAAACAAATCCATAAATAAAAATAAAATGGAGACACTTCATGAAACAAAAGACGCTTGTAAGAGCGCTTGGGTTAACCCTAGCCCTAGCCCCTCTTGCTGGGATCGCAGCAGTGGAAAACGTAACGTACTTTGGCTACGCCAAGTGGGGCAACATTTACACCGATAACGACCAGCACAATGACGGAAAAGGTGAACGTAATGACGTGATTCGTGCAACCCAAGGTTACGGTAACTATCGTCTTGGTAATGAGTTGAACTGGTGGGAAGCAGGCGTAAAAGCGGACGTTTGGCAGCAAGGCGAGGCCTACTTTGATACTACATTATACCTTGGCAGTGGTGAAAGCTGGGGTGATGTTAGCCTTATTCAAATGTGGTCTGCGGGTCACGGTCTGTTCGATGGTCAAGCAGATGCCACGATTTGGGCTGGTGAACGTTTTTACCGTCGTCATGAAGTCCACATGATCGATATCAAATACTGGGATACCTCAAGCACAGGTATCGGTATTGAAAACTGGGATCTTGGCTTTGCAAAAGGTCATATTGCGTGGATGGCACCAAAATCCAGCGCTGATGACCGTACGCTTCACAACATTGATGCTCGACTAAGCGACATTGAACTGAGCGACAGCGCGGATCTAACCGTTGGCTTGAACTACGTTTTCACTCAAAACTCTAGCTATGACCAAAGCGACATCACCACGTCTGGCGCTATGCTCTCAGCGCTTTACCGCCAAGCTTGGGACTACGGTTCAAATACGTTCGCTTTCCAATATGGAACTGATGCGCTGGCTGGCGGCCTGATGAGTGCTGAAGGTGGATCTAATCGCAAGTACAGCACAGGTGTTGAGCATGATGGTTACAGCTGGCGAATCTTCAACTCTGGCGATCTGAACGTGAATGAAGATTTCCAAGTGATGTATTCCATCGCATACCAAGACAAAAATCTTGATAACAACGATGGTGATAAATGGTTTAGCGTTGGTGCTCGCCCTCAATACAGCTGGACCGAATACATGGCAACCGCACTAGAAGTTGGTTACGAATCGGTTGAAGCACAAAACGGCGCAGGTACTAACGACATGTACAAAGTGACCGTGGCACAAATGTTTCAAGCAGGTAAAGGGGTTTGGGCTCGTCCATCCATTCGTCTATTCGCAACCTACTCAGAAAAAACCGACGAGTGGAACCGTGGTTCTGAAACCTATGGTCAGGCACAAAGTATCAATGCGAAAAATGTAGACGAAGTAACTTTCGGCTTTAACGTCGAAACATGGTGGTAACCCAATCCGGCTACTATTTTTGAACCCAATGGGGAGAGCGACGTGCTCCCCCCAAACAGGACAAAACAGATGAAACTAAAACCGCTCGCTACTTTATTTATTGCACTGTCTCTAACAGCATGCAGTGGCTTACCAGAACAAGCGTTCAATACCGATTTGAGCAATCAAGCTTGCTGCTCAACATTGGCGTCTTTGCCTCTGACTGCCCTATCGGTTCCATTCCACCAGCAAATGGTCATGGATGCAGATTTGCCAAGCGTAAGCCGCGCGGTTTTACTTTCTTCAGGTTCCGCATCATCACAAGCACTGCCAGTGATGACCTACCAGATTTCGTCTGATGCGCCATTTTCTTTCTTAGTGCGCTCTTATGTTGATAATAACGCGCTATTTGCTGCGAACGTTCTTATTTATGACGCAAAATGGCAGCTTCTAAACGATTACTCAGCGAAAGACTTTAACTACCACACAACGGGCATGCGCGGCTTGGAGCGTATCGAGAAAGTGGTAACAATAAACCCGCAACTCAACGGTGCGAAGTACATCGTGATTGCTTCAGATCCATCAGTATTAGGCGCGGAACTAAACCGTAAGCGCCAAGAAGAAGTTTACGCTGAATCGCAAAACGTCATTGGCAATAAACAACTTCCCCTCAAGGCGAAATACCAACCTTTTGGTGTTATCGACGTGACGGTAAGTGCCTCCAACAACAATGCCGTGCTAACACTGTTGGCTGAATTGGGCACACAATCCGATGAAACAACCAAGACAGAGTTAATGCCGGCTGCATCGTCAGAAACGCAAGACGAATGGTCGTTGTATCAATCTCAAATCGATACAGCACTCAAAGATAACGATGTAAAACAAGCCGCTGAGATTGCGAATCAAGCGGAACAGCAAGGCTTTACTCAAGCGAATGATTATCTCGTGAAGCAATTAGCGAAATAACGCTTCACGACAAAAATGCAGACTCACTCGCTTCTGCACCTATTGCGGGAGCGAAACAAAATTAGAAACAAAAAGTTAAGTAGGAACACCATGAAGGCATTTTCAGACATTCTCCAAAGACGCGACTGGGAAAACCCACAATCAGTGAACATTCACTGCCTTAAGGCTCATAGCCCTCTTTCCAGCTTCCGCAATATTGACCATGCACGCGATGGTGTTCATGCTCAGCGAAAATTGCTGAACGGACAATGGAAATTCAAACTGTTTGATGCACCAGAGCAAGTTGATGGTGAGTTCATTGAAACGCAATTCAACGACACCAACTGGGATGACATTACTGTTCCATCTAACTGGCAACTTCAAGGCTACGATAAGCCTATCTACGCCAACGTAAAGTACCCGTTTGAAGTGAACCCACCATTTGTACCAAGTGATAACCCTACGGGTTGCTACCGCACTACCGTGTCACTTTCCGCAGAAGATTTAGCCAATACGCAGCGCATTATCTTTGATGGCGTGAACTCCGCTTTCCACCTTTGGTGTAATGGCTCTTGGGTCGGCTACAGTCAAGACAGCCGCCTACCATCTGAATTCGACCTAACGCCTTACCTTGTCGCAGGTGACAACAGCTTAGCGGTAATGGTCATTCGCTGGTGTGATGGCAGTTACCTAGAAGATCAAGATATGTGGTGGCTAAGCGGTATCTTCCGCGACGTGACTTTGCTGTCTAAGCCACAGCACTGCATTGAAGATGTGTTCATCACACCGGATTTAGACGCGTGTTACCGCGATGGTTCTCTGTCGGTTGTGACTTCGATTTCTGCGCCAGATAGCTACCAAGTTCAAGTGCAGCTGTTTGATGGCGAACAAGCCGTAACAGAACCTCGCATCGACTGTCCACACAACCGTCGCATTGACGAGCGTGGCACGTGGGATGACGTGGTATTCCAAACATTGCACGTACGCGAGCCAAAGAAATGGACAGCGGAAACACCGAACCTTTACCGCTTAGTCGTTTCACTGTTGGATGAAAACGGCACGCACCTAGAAAGCGAAGCGTACCCAGTGGGCTTCCGTAAAGTCGAAATCACCGATGGCCAATTGAAGCTAAACGGTAAGCCTTTGCTGATCCGCGGTGTGAACCGTCACGAACATCACCCAGAGCTTGGTCATGTGATGACAGAAGAAGACATGATCCGTGACATCTGCCTGATGAAGCAATACAACTTCAACGCGGTACGTACGGCGCACTACCCAAACCACCCTCGTTGGTACGAACTGTGTGACCAATACGGCTTGTACGTGTGCGATGAGGCGAACATCGAAACGCATGGCATGCAGCCAATGAATCGCCTATCGAGCGATCCACAATGGGCGCACGCTTACATGAGCCGCTACACCCAAATGGTGATGCGTGATAAAAACCACCCATCGATCATCATCTGGTCTTTAGGTAACGAATCCGGTCACGGCAGCAACCATAATGCGATGTACGCTTGGTCTAAAAACTACGATCCTTCTCGCCCAGTGCAGTACGAAGGCGGTGGTTCAAACACCACAGCAACCGACATCATTGCGCCAATGTACGCGCGCGTGAATACGGTCATTGAAGACGAAGCTGTGCCTAAATGGGCAATCAAGAAATGGGTGTCGTTGCCAAATGAAACTCGCCCTTTGATTTTGTGTGAATACGCACACGCGATGGGCAACAGTCTGGGTAGCTTTAATGATTACTGGGATGCGTTCCGCGATTACCCTCGCCTACAAGGCGGCTTTATTTGGGATTGGGTGGATCAAGGCTTGAGCCAATGGGATCAGAACGGTCAACACTTCTGGGCCTACGGCGGCGACTTTGGTGATGAAATCAATGACCGTCAGTTCTGCATCAACGGTTTGATCTTCCCAGATCGCACGGTTCATCCAACGTTGGAAGAAGCAAAATACTGCCAACGCATGATCACCGTATCACTGCAAGAACAAAACAAAGAAGCTTGCACACTATTGGTAACTAACGAGAACTTGTTCCGCGCGACCGATAATGAGCAATTGAACTGGTCACTATTGGAAGATGGCAAAGTTATCCAAACGGGTTCATTCGCTCTTAGCGTAGAAGCCGACAGCCAAGCAAGCATTGAGATTGCCCTTAATTTCACGCCAAAAGCGGAAGCGCAATACCACTTAAATACCGACATTACTCTGATTGCTGCGACGCCTTGGGCAGACGCAGAACACCTAGTCGCTTCTGAGCAAATGTCACTACGCAATACAGCAGGCCTTGCTCTGCCAACATTGGAAACGCAACCAGCGCCAATGCTAACGCAGCAAGACAACACCATATTGGTGTCTAGCTTGGATGAAAAACATCAATGGCGTTGGGATAACCAAACGGGCTTAATGACCGACTGGCGTGTCGATGGCGAAGCACAAATGCTCGCGGCACCACAAGATAACTTCTTCCGTGCGCCACTGGATAACGACATCGGCGTGAGCGAAATCGACAACGTCGATCCAAACGCTTGGATGTGTCGTTGGGATATGGCGGGTATCGGCCAGTGGGAGCGCCAATGCGTCGTTTGCCACAGTGAAACTCTGGCACATGCGGTGAAAGTGACTTCGACGTTCGCTTACCACTTTAATGGTGAAGTACAAGCGATCACGACTTGGACGCACACCCTGAGCAATAACGGTGAGATGGCATTGGCTGTCGACGTGAAATTGGCTGATGATTTACCACCAATGCCACGTATCGGTTTGGAACTAGAACTGCCATTAAACAAGCAAAACGCGCCGATCACATGGCAAGGCTTAGGTCCATTTGAAAACTACCCAGATCGTTTGGCAGCTGCGCGCTTTGGCCAGCACACACAAACACTTGAGCAAATGCATACGCCGTACATTTTCCCAACCGATAGCGGTCTACGTTGTGGTACGCAATGGTTGAAAGTGAATGAGTTAGAAATCTCGGGTGACTTCCAGTTCAATGTGGGTCAGTACGCTCAGCAGCACTTAGCAGCAGCGAAACACACTAACGATTTGGTTGCAGAAGAGAAGATTTATGTGCGCATAGACCATAAACACATGGGTGTCGGCGGTGATGACTCTTGGAGTCCAAGCGTACACAAAGAATTCCAATTAACGGACAATCAATACGCGTACCGAGTGACATTCAAGCCTGCTCAATAACACGTCCAAAGAAACATAATAACCCCACAACACGTCAGTGTGGTTCTATCCCCAAGTTTCGGCTTGGGGATTTTTTGTTCAAGCGACTTCTATTTGTTTTAAAAGCTTGATACACCGCCACTATTCTCACTTGGGTGTTTGAGTTCATCCGCTTTGCATTGTTAAATAAAGCAAATTTCAGATCCTGAGTTCCCTCCCTATGGCTACTATCAAAGACGTCGCAAAAGAAGCAGGCGTATCCATTGCAACCGCATCTCGCGTGATCAATAACGCGCCTCACACTAGTGATGCAGCTATTGTTGCTGTTAAAGAAGCAATGGCAAAACTTGGTTATCGCCCCAATGCCAATGCTCGTGCTTTGGTGAACAAATCCTCAAATGCCATTGGTGTTTTAGTTAACGATGTATCGGCACCGTTTTTTGGCACCATGGTCAAAGCCATCGACACCATTGCAAACGAGCAAGGAAAGCAGCTTCTTATTGGTAGTGGTTATCACGATGCGCTCAAAGAACGCAATGCCATTAATATGCTGCTCGACAGCCAATGTGAATCGTTAGTAGTCCACAGTAAGGGCATGACCGATGCCGAGCTCACATCACTCGCAGGTGATATTCCCGGCCTAGTCGTAATCAACCGAGTAGTACCAAACATGGCTTCTCGTTGTATTGCTCTCGATAACCGTAAAGGTTCATACATCGCGACGGAGCATCTTATTCGTAATGGTCATCGACATATTGGTTATCTTTGCTCAAATCATGATATCGAAGATGCTCATGACAGACGCGAAGGCTATCTAGATGCGCTGCGCGACAACAGCATCGAGATTCGCGAAGAGTACATTGAATATGGTGAGCCAGATGAAACTGGCGGTGAGCAGGCCATTGTCAACTTGTTAGCCAAAAACACTCCGGTGACGGCAATCGCTACCTACAATGACTATATGGCCGCTGGCTGTATGACCTTACTGCAAGAAAATGGCATTAACATCCCTGAGCACATGTCCGTCATTGGCTTTGATGATGGCCATATCGCCCGTTATATATACCCTCGGTTGACAACCATTCGCTACCCAATTCAAGTAATGGCAAACGAAGCGGTGAAACTTTCCCTACAGTTGGTTGCAGGTCAAGAAATGGAACGTTCTGAGTGTAAACTCTTTATGCCAATCCTTGTGCGTCGTGCATCTGTAGGCTCAAACTCCAAGTAAACAGGTGCTATAGCTATGTAACCCTGATCTAGAGACAAGTAATCGAAAGCTATACCCAAGTAAAACAAGCGCATATTGCAAAAAAATAGTATTCTTACTGCCTAACTTTCAAAAATAGTTACTGAATGAATACTCAACCAAACTCACAACAACTGATTGCCTGTGAAGAATGCGGCTTAGTGGTTCGCATTCCTGACATCGATCAAGGGCAAAAAGCACATTGCCCTCGCTGCAATCATTCACTGACAAAAATCAATGCCAAACCTTACCAAAGCATCATTGCGGTATCTGTTGCGTGTTTGATTATGTTGGTATTGAGTGTTTCATTTCCCTTTATGTCATTTAGCGTACAAGGCTTATCGCAAGAAATTACGTTAATGCATGCGGCCAAAATGTTGGCTGAATTTCATAATGCCTTGCTCGGTGCGCTGCTACTTGGAACAGTATTGGTCCTTCCCGGTATTTACGTCAGCCTTATTCTCTTTCTGCATCTCCAAGCCCTAAAAACTCGCCAAAACACGTTGTCTAAGAAGCACCAACGTACGGCCACCGTTCTGTGCCGAATTATCTTCCGTGTCGAGCCATGGCTAATGGTGGATGTTTTCTTAATTGGCGTACTCGTGAGCTTGATAAAAATTGCAGCGCTTGCAGAAATCGGGATGGGCAACTCGTTTTGGGCATTTTGTCTCTATACCGTATTGGTCGTAAAATGCATTTCTATGGTTGACCGAAGCTGGTTATGGGGCCACTTTATTCCCGTGATCGATGTTCCAAACATCAAAGAGGGTGATACGCACCATACCCACAATCACATCGGCTGCCATACTTGCCACCAGCTCAATCCTATCGCTGACAAAAAGCACCAAAAATGCATTCGTTGTCATAGCCCTATTCATCGCTATAACCCGAGCGATAATTTGCAAAAAGCATGGGCATTATTATTCGCTGCTATCATTTTTTATATCCCTGCTAACTTATACCCGATGATGTATACCGTTAGCCTCGGGAAATCAGAAGGCTCAACCATCATGGAAGGGGTGGTATTGCTTTGGAACCTTGGCTCTTACCCGATTGCGATGGTCATTTTCTTTGCCAGTGTTTTTATTCCCATGGCGAAAATGCTGGCGCTAGCTTGGCTCTATTACAATGCTCAAAAAGCGCAGTATTTACCACCCGAAGAGAGTATCTCTCGCCTTAAGGTGTATCGCGTTACTGAATTTATTGGCCGTTGGTCGATGATCGATATTTTTGTTGTCGCTATATTAGTTGCGCTGGTTCAGCTGCATAATTTAATGGCGATTTACCCAGGCCCTGCGGCGCTATCCTTTGCTGCCGTAGTCATTTTAACCATGCTTTCTGCCATGACTTTTGATTCACGTTTGCTTTGGCAACTACCTCATCATAATACGCAGAAACTACGAACGAATAACTTAACTGAGAAAGCTAAATATGAGTGACGATAATCAGACAACCGCTCAAATAAAGCCTAAAAAGCAGGTTTCTGCGATATGGATAGTGCCGATTCTTGCGCTAGCGATGGGGGCTTGGATGCTGTTCCAATACGTAACCAGTACTGGACCACAGATCACACTCAAGCTCCCAACCGCTGAGGGTATCGAAGTCGGAAAAACTGAGATTAAAGCGCTAAATGTAAAAGTTGGCGTAATCACTGACGTCAAGCTCAGCAAAGACTACGATCACATCATTGCTACCGCACAAATGAACAAAGACGCGAAACGAATGTTGAGTGAAGATTCGATGTTTTGGGTAGTAAAACCTCGTATAGGCCGCGATGGTGTCTCTGGCTTAGAAACTCTACTTTCTGGCGCGTATATCCAACTGCAACCAGGCAACTCTAAAATAGTAAAAGAGCATTTTAATGTCCTTGATATACCTCCTGTGGCAGCGCCTGATGCTGAGGGTTTACGTTTGGTACTTACCCACCGTGAGGCAGGTAAACTCGGCGTGGGTGATCCTGTCATCTATAAAGGGTTTACTGTTGGTCGAGTTGAAAAAACCAGTTTTGATGTCGACTCACGTAGAGCTTTATATCAACTGTTTATCTTTAAGCCATACGATAGCCTAGTGCGCACGAAAACGCACTTCTGGCTAACTTCCGGCATTGATTTACAGCTCAATGCAGAGGGTTTTGAAGTTAAGTTTGGTTCATTAGAAAGCTTGATCACTGGCGGTGTCACTTTTGACACCATTCCTGGTGCAGGTACGGGCAGTGAAGTCACCGAAAACATGACACAGTTCCGCCTATTCGACGATGTCAAACAAGTTCGAGAGGGTATGTACGACGACTACATTCAGTTCGTCATGATGTTTGAAGAATCCGTACGCGGGCTAAAACGCAAAGCTCCGGTTGAGTATCGAGGCCTTCGTATTGGCACCGTCATGAAAGTGCCGATGCGCATGCCAACGCCAGAGGAAGATTTCTCCGCGAAGAAGATCCCTGTACTGGTTCGCATCGAACTGGGTCGTGTGTATGAGGATTTACCATCAACCAAACTGCCAATGTTTAAAGAGCAGCTCAAAAGCGAATTTGCTAAAGGGCTACGAGGAACACTCAAAACCGGTAACTTACTGACAGGGGCGTTGTATATTGATACGGATTTCTATCCTGAAGAAAAACCTTATGTGCCTAGCCAGTTTGAAGGACTAGATGTATTCCCAACCAAACAAGGTGGGTTTGCTCAAGTTCAACGACAAGTCAATGAGTTCCTAACCAAGATCAACCGTTTACCGATGGAAGAGACGTTAGATTCCTTAAATGCGACATTGAAAACATCTGAGCGCACGCTAGCGTCTGCAGAGCGTGTTGCGAGTAGCGTTGATAAACTTCTGAATCAAAGCGACACACAACAAATTCCGGCAGATATTCGCCAAAGCCTACAGCAACTGCAAAAAACACTGGATGGCTACGGTCCAAACTCAACCATGTACAGTGAAATGGAATCAACACTGCAAGAGCTTGAACAAGTGATGAGTGAGTTCAAACCTGTATTAAAACAGCTCAATGAGAAACCAAACTCATTGGTATTTGGTGAAGATGACATCAATGATCCAATCCCAGTTAGAGGGCAAAAATAATGAAACGTGGACTTTTATTGATTTCTGCTCTTTTAGCAGGCTGTAGCAGCGCACCGGAAAACTCGAACGCGCTATATGTATTACCAGAAGCAAGCGCCATAACAATAAACGATTCAGTGATCGCTCAACGCCCTCAGTTGGTCGTGCGTCCAGTAGTGCTTGCAAGTTACCTCGCCGATAGTGGTATTGTTTATCGTACTTCAGAAACCCAAATCATTCAGGCAAAACACAATCAGTGGGCGCACAGTATTTCTGAACAAATCACTCAACGTGTGATCAATGAATTACGTGGCAAACAAAGCCAATATTGGCCTGTTGAAGTGAATAACCTTCTTGATCAAACTAGCGATAATAAACTGCAACTGACACTTAGCAAGTTTAATGGCAGTTATGATGGTAACGCGGAAATTGAAGGGGAATGGCTACTCATTGATGCCAATGGCAAAGCCAAGAGTAGCGCTCCTATCAAGATTAATATGCCATTGCAGGATGAAGGTTATGATGCTTTAGTGGATGCCCTTTCTATGGGGTTAAACAACCTAACCGATCAAATCGCAACACAACTCTGATTATTTTCGCCCACTCACCGAAGCTCTTTCTAGTTAAAAATATATAAGAGTTGAGTGGGCGATGTTTTTTGTTCTTTCCACCAACCAATCACCTATCACTCAACCTATTGTTCCCCTGTGTTTTGGAATTCCTTGCACCTATGCTCTACGCTAATTATGCGCAATCAATTTAGTATTTTCATTCACACGGACGTTGATATGACTAAAATAGATCTCCCCTCCATTGCTCTTATCTCCTCACTTACCGTAATTCCCTGTACTTTGTCTGCAGAAACAACATCACCACAAAGCCCTTGGCAACACAGCGTGGAAATCTATATGTTGGCACTCAATATAAACGGTGATGCGACCATGGGTAATTTTTCATCCAGTTTGGATGTTGACCCGAAGTTCATCATGGATCATATCGATATTGGAGCGATGGCTCGTTTAGAGGGCGTATATCAAAACAAGTGGGGCTACTACATCGACTATAGCTTTATGAATTTGAGCGGTGATGTGAACAACTTGTCTGGTCTATTACCTAACGTAACCTATCGTGCAGATTTGGAAGTACGCCAAGGAGTGCTTGAAGCAAAAGCGTTTCAACGTGAAGTGTATTCGTTCGGAATGATTGACTATATGTTTGGTTTACGTTGGTGGGACAATGACATCAAAGGCAAAGTGTATCGTAATGACAATCGTATTCTCGTCGACAGGTTAAATATTAAAGACGACTGGGTCGACTTTTTGATGGGCGTAAGATGGCTTAATGACCTCACGAATAATTGGCGCTTTCATGCGAGCCTCGATGCAGGCTTAGGTGCAGACACCCGTTTTACTTACGCCACACAGATTGGACTCCGTTACCGAATGAATGATTGGTCTGATATAAATCTTGCGTACAAATCTACTTGGGTAGATTACGCCAATAAAGGCACCTTTGAATACGATACAGCTTCACATGGTATGCTAATAGGGCTAGGTTTGTATTTTTAATGTCTATATGCTGCGTAACCATTTTAGAGCGTTAAACAAAAACCCCGACCAATTGAGCTTCGGGGCTTTTTAATTAACAAATTAGAAAATAACTCAACTAGTTAGCAGAAAGCTTATATCGGTCGTCAATCACTGTTGCCTCAGGGTAGGCTTTACCGCTCTTCATTGCTTTTTCTGTTTCTTTCTTAACCGATGTATCTAACCAGAAGTTACCAATGTCCATCGGGTGCAAAATCCACTCGGTATTTTTTGTCATACCGTCTTTGGCAATCTTGACCCAACGCCAATGAGCGTAACGTGTATATGGCACCATATAACCAGGCACGATAACGTTCGCATCGCCCACATACTTCTGGATCTGACGAGACAACTCGTAGCGTTTCTGCTGATCAAATTCGTTATCGTACGTTTCTATCAGTTTATCAAGCTCTGGGCTACTGTAGTTAGTATGCGCATTGGTTTGAGGTTTATTGGTATTGTCTGAGTGAAAGTACTCCCAATAAGCTGGGATTTCACCTGACCCCATATTCAAGAAAGCTAACTGATGTTTTTTCTCCAATACGTACTTAAACGCAGAGGACCCATCGACAAGATTCAAAGTAAAATCAAGCCCCGCCAATTTCGCCTGTTCTTTCAAATACGCGACTCTTGGTGTTAGGAAGTTATACCCATAAGTAATGGCAAAACTTAGACGTTCGCCTTTATCATTGACGCGGATACCATCTGAACCGACTTTATCAAAGCCCGCATTCTCAAAATGTTTTATCGCTACTGCTGCATCAAATTTTGGCGGCGTGTTATCTGGGTTATCATACTCACCATGCCCAAACCCTAGGCCATGGGGTTTGCGAGAGTAATCCCCTCGCATGATATTTTCGATCATGCCATCATAGTCTGTTGCTGCCATGATGCCTTTACGCACTTCTAGGTTATCTAACATCGGCATGGCGGTATTCATCCATAAACCACCCGCACCTTGAGGAGACTGATTGAAGCCCCAGTATTTTTGGATGTAACCTTTTTTATAACCATCACTGCCCGTTTTATCGTGCCAAAGATTCGGCAGAACCATCTCAAAGTAATCCAGGTTCCCTTTTTCAAAATGCTTCATCGCAATGTCTTGATCACGGATGACGGTAATACGCACCTTATTTACGTTGTAACGGTTCTTGTAATATCGATTGTTGTAACCCCACCAATCTTCACCGACATGCTTAAACGTAACGCTTTTGCCCTTTTTCACTTTATCAATAAAGTAAGGGGCTGCTGTAGGTTCTGTTTTGAAGTTAAATTTACGAACAAAGTTATCTGGCATGCCATCGTTATTTTCGTCTTTCTCACCATCAAAATAGTGCTCCGGACGTGGTTGAAAACCATTACTTGGCATATTGATCAATACCATCAACGAATCATGACTTTGTGCCACGGCAAGATTCACTTTAATGGTGTAATCATCAATTTTTTCAACACCAACAATGCTTGTTTTGAAGAAATCGTTATACCATGGATCAATGATGTCTTCCGAAGTGTAATACTTCATCATAAACACGTAGTCATCGGCGGTGATCTTCTCACCATCAGACCATTTTGCGGTTTCATCTAGCTGAAAATAAACCGTCTTAAAATCATCACCAAATGCCCATGCTTTCGCCAATTGAGGGATCCACTTGCCAGTATTAGGATGGCGTTGAGCAAGCTTTGGCGTTCCGTCCATTAAATATTGACGTAGCCCTGAGTTCGCATCTGGACCGACACTACGTAGAGTTTGAGGAAAACTCGGAATATAAGTGCGGTACGTTCCGCCTCTCACCGCTTCTTCTGAAGCAAATAGCGGCTCATTGTTATTTGAAATCCATTCGATATCTGCTGGAAGCGCAGTGGCATTAAGCTGAAAACTTGTTGCAGCCAATGTCGCCAGTGCCGCAATTGGCAGGTTTTTCATCATCGTATTCTTCCTTGTTGTGTATGCACGGCAAGGCTTACGGGATAGCAACAAGTGAATCTCAAAGGAACTATGCTCCAAGCATAGTAGAGGGAATAATCGTGACTAATACAAAGTGAAGTCCGACTCACTTCTGCACTAATATCAAAGAGTTTCACTAGGCCATCCTAGACCTTACAACGCAGTGAATGCATCCACATCATAGTATTCGTTACACATTTGTAACGCAACCCATCCATAACACATGGTTGCACTTTCGCTCAGCCGCAGCGAGTTATGTTAGTAAAATGTGATCAGAACAGTACCATCATCTATGGCATAAACTAGAGACGATACTTCCAAATGTGCGGATATGTAGATGTGAACAGGAAAAATAAAAAAAGGTGAAGTGCTTCCACTTCACCTTTCGCTTTCAATTTAACGAAACTCACATGTTCGCTAAGCTGTCGTTGATGGATTTAAGTACTGCGGCAGGATCATTCGCTTGAGTAATTGGGCGACCAATCACTAAGTAATCCGAACCCGCTTGAATCGCATCGACTGGTGTCATAATACGACGTTGGTCACCCTGCTCTGAGCCGACTGGACGAATACCTGGCGTCACCAATTTAAATTCTTTGCCAAGTTCATTCTTAAGTAAAGAAGACTCCTGTGCAGAACATACAACACCATCTAGGCCAGAGTTCTTCGTTAACGTCGCTAGACGAATGACTTGTTCTTGAGGAGCGACATTCAAGCCAATACCCGCAAGGTCACTCTGCTCCATGCTGGTTAACACCGTAACACCGATAAGTAATGGGCGATCTTTACCATAAGGCTCTAATATCTCGCGCGATGCTGCCATCATGCGCTCACCACCACTTGCATGCACATTCACCATCCAAACACCCAGCTCTGCAGCAGCACGCACCGCTTTTGAACACGTATTTGGGATATCATGAAACTTCAGGTCTAGAAACACAGAGAAACCGCGTTTATGAAGTTCACGTACGAAATCAGGACCAAATAGCGTAAACATTTCCTTGCCTACTTTAAGGCGACATGACGCAGGATCAATTCTGTCTACGAATGCAAGCGCATCCGCTTGGTTATCATAATCCAGTGCGACAATAACTTTTTGGTCGATCATTTCATCTCCTAATTATTTTTGTTCTTGAGTTCTTGTTAAAGAAAAAAAGTTAAAAAAATGCAGCGGACAAAAAATTCTGCCTGCTGCATCAAATTTATTCACCGTCCAATCCGCGGATTGGCTTAATCGTCCCCCATCCCTTACAAGATGGACAATGCCAATAAAGGGAATGAGTAGAAAATCCACATTTTCTACAACGGTAATGTGGCTTTACTTTTAGTTGTTCACCAACCATTGCCTGTAGCGTCGATAAACTATCTTTTGCACGGCCATCTTCAGCTTCCGCAATATGATAATCGATCAGACGGTAGAAACCTTTCATAGTTGGGTTTTTAAGTAATTGCTTGGTCAACAGCTCTTGCGCTGCACCGACACTCTCATGATGCGCGACTAACTGCGCCAGCATGAGCTCAGATGATACGCCAGCTTTCTTATCAATACAGGCTCGTAAGAACTCGACCAACTCGTCTTCTTGGCCTAAGTGGTGGTAACACTCTGCGACCGTCGGCAAAACATCACTAATGAAGTCTTTGTCTTGTTCAAGCACACCCGTTAGGTACTTGATGGTATGTTTGTAATCTTCTGACTCCAAATAAATACGCCCAAGGGCAATGCTCGCTCGTACACATTTTGGATCTTCTGATAATGCTTTTTTGAAATGTTGAATCGCTTTATTGGTATGACCATCCGCTTGATCCAACATGGCAAGCTCACACCAGAAATGAGCAATATTTATGCGAATTCGAGTGCGCTTCTTACTCATCTTAGCCAGCTGATTGGCGTAATGTATGGCTTTTTCCCATTCTCGCGTCTGCTGGTAAATAGTCACAAGCTGCTGAAGTGCGCTTTCGCGATGGTCAGGCTCTTCTACCAACTGCTCAAAGATTTTTTCTGCTCGGTCTAAGAAACCCGAGGCCATGTAGTCTTTAGCAAGCTGTTGAAGTGCGAGATTCTTCTGATCTAGTGTTAAACCAGAACGAGAAATAAGGTTTTGGTGAATACGAATCGCGCGGTCGACCTCACCGCGAGAGCGGAAAAGATTACCCAACGCTAGGTGAGTATCTATCGTTTCATCGTCAACTTGGAGCAATTCAATAAAGTGGTCAACCGCTTTATCTGACTGATCAGATAGAAGCAAGTTAAGACCCGTCACATACTGACGGGATATTTGATGAGATTGCTTCTGCTTGTCTTGCTGAGCGCTACGGTGCCCCATGTACCAGCCATAGGCAGCGGCTATAGGCAATAACAAGAAGAGTAGTTCAAGCATTAAAGTTAAGCCTTATCCTTATGCCTGTTTTGCTACTGCTGGCTTTGCAGGTTTCTCTGCAACAGCGGGCTCATACTTTTTAAGTTTCTTTTTCAAACGGCGAACTTGAAGTTGAGTCTTAAATTGAATGCTAGCAAAAATCACCCATGCAAGGCCAAAGCCGCCCACAAAGACCACACCCAATAGTGTTGATAAGTGGAATTCACCTTTCGCCAAAAGATAATTGAATGTGACAATCTCTTGGTTTTGAGAGCCTAATGCCAGTGCAATTAAAAAGAGAGCTAAAACAGCAATGATTTTTATAATTTTCATGTTACATCACCCTTTGAGGAGTAAGTAGGTAAGATTATGCAGGAAAATGTTTCTTCAGACCACGTATATTACCAATATTCTAGTTATAAAAAAGCGGCATACACGAGAGTATGCCGCTTTTTCAAACTAATGAGATAGCCTTAGCTATCAATATTTACGCGCTCACGAAGCTCTTTACCAGGCTTGAAGTGAGGTACGTATTTACCTTCTAACTCTACTTTATCACCCGTTTTAGGGTTACGGCCTACACGAGGCTCGCGGTAATGAAGAGAAAAACTACCAAAGCCACGGATCTCAATACGGTCACCGCTCTCTAGCGTAGAGGCCATATGCTCTAGAATGTCTTTTACAGCATCCTCTACCTCTTTCGCTGATAAATGTGTTTGCTCAGCGCAGAGTCTTTCAATCAGTTCTGACTTAGTCATGGTTGCCCTCTTTGAGTGTCTTTACCACCTATTATAGTAAGTAATACTAATTCCAACAAACACTTGCTATCAATTCTAGACAAATTTTATGCAAAATGCGCAATCAAGAAATGGCTTTTTTTTAAGCAATTATCGACATTAGTATTAGTACTAACTTTATCGTGATAATAAAAAAGGAGCCTTGCGGCTCCTTTTTAGCTTAAGCGAGTAAATTATTCGCCTTTAGCAGCTTTGAAAGCGTCAGCCATTGCATTACCAAAAGCAGCTTCGTCTTGCTTGTTGATAGATGCCATTGCTTCTTGCTCTTCAGCTTCATCTTTAGCTTTGATAGATAGGTTGATTACGCGGTTCTTACGGTCAACACCTGTGAACTTCGCTTCAACAACATCACCAGCGCTTAGGATTAGAGAAGCATCTTCTACGCGATCGCGAGATACTTCAGAAGCACGGATGTAGCCTTCAACGCCTTCTGCGATTTCAACTGTAGCGCCTTTAGCGTCAACAGCAGTTACAGTAGCGTTAACTAGAACACCTTTCTTGTTATCAGCAACGTAAGCATTGAATGGGTCGTTTTCCATTTGCTTAACGCCTAGAGAGATGCGCTCACGCTCAGCGTCTACTGCTAGAACAACTGCAGAGATCTCGTCGCCTTTCTTGTACTCACGTACAGCTTCTTCGCCAGCAACATTCCAAGAAATGTCAGATAGGTGAACTAGACCATCGATGCCGCCGTCTAGACCGATGAAGATACCGAAGTCAGTAATAGACTTGATCTTACCAGTAACTTTGTCGCCTTTAGCTTGTGCTTCAGCGAATGACTGCCATGGGTTAGCTTTACACTGTTTCAGGCCTAGAGAGATACGACGACGTTCTTCGTCGATTTCAAGAACCATAACCTCAACTTCGTCGCCAACATTAACAACTTTAGATGGGTGGATGTTCTTGTTAGTCCAATCCATTTCTGAAACGTGAACTAGACCTTCAACGCCTTCTTCGATTTCAACGAAGCAGCCGTAGTCAGTTAGGTTAGTTACGCGACCAGTTAGTTTGTGACCTTCTGGGTAACGCTTAGCGATTGCTACCCATGGATCTTCGCCTAGTTGCTTAAGACCTAGTGATACGCGAGTACGCTCACGATCGAACTTAAGAACTTTAACTTGGATCTCGTCACCAACGTTAACGATTTCAGATGGGTGCTTAACGCGCTTCCAAGCCATATCTGTGATATGTAGAAGACCGTCAACGCCACCTAGGTCAACGAACGCACCGTAGTCAGTAAGGTTCTTAACGATACCTTTAACTTCAGAACCTTCTTGTAGAGTTTCTAGAAGCTCGTCACGTTCAACGCTGTTCTCAGATTCGATAACTGCACGACGTGAAACAACTACGTTGTTACGCTTTTGGTCAAGTTTGATAACTTTGAACTCTAGCTCTTTGTTTTCTAGGTGAGCAGTGTCACGGATTGGACGTACGTCTACTAGAGAGCCAGGAAGGAAAGCACGGATACCGTTTAGTTCAACAGTGAAACCGCCTTTAACTTTACCGTTGATGATACCAACAACAGTTTCAGCTTCTTCGTAAGCTTTCTCAAGAACGATCCAAGCTTCGTGACGCTTAGCTTTCTCACGAGAAAGTTGAGTTTCACCGAAACCATCTTCAACAGCGTCTAGAGCTACGTCTACTTCAGCACCAACTTCAACTTCAAGTTCGCCAGCAGCGTTCTTGAATTGTTCAGCAGGGATAGCAGATTCAGACTTAAGACCAGCGTCAACAAGAACGTAACCGTTTTCGATAGCTACTACAGTACCTTTAACGATGCTGCCTTGTTGGAATTCTGTTTCGTTTAGAAACTCTTCAAAGAGTTGAGCAAAAGATTCAGTCATTTATTTAATCTTCAATAAATTAAACTTCCACGGGTATCCTACCGCATGGGGTTATTAAATTCGCCAGTCATCATCCTTGCGACCAACGCTCTTAGTCTAGCTGAGCGTAATTACTCAGCTAGCTTCGATTCGATATATTGTAGTGCTTTTTCTACCACTTCGTCGATAGTCATCGACGTAGAATCTAGCACAAGCGCATCCTCAGCAGGGCGTAGTGGTGCCACTGGGCGGTTACGATCTCGACCGTCACGCTCTTGGATCTCGCTTAAAAGGTCAGCAAATTTAACATCTAACCCTTTATCTTGCAACTGTTTAAGGCGTCGATTTGCACGCTCTTCTGCACTCGCATCAAGGAATATTTTTGCTTGCGCCGTTGGGAACACAACCGTACCCATATCTCGGCCATCAGCAACGAGGCCAGGTGCTGATTCAAACGCACGCTGACGACGCAATAATGCTTCACGAACACGCGGCAAAGCAGCGACTTTAGACGCGGCCATCCCCGTTTCTTCTTTACGAAGTTCACCAGAAACGTCTTCGCCCTCAAGAATCACTTTAACGAGGTCGCCTTCAGCGATGAACTGAACATCTAGGTGAGTCGCGAGTGGGACAAGTGCATCTTCTGACTCAGTGTCTACACCGTGGTGAATTGCAGCAAGTGCAAGTACACGATAGATTGCGCCAGAATCGAGAAGTTGAAAGCCCAACTTCTTAGCTAGCAACATACACAGCGTGCCTTTACCTGCGCCGCTAGGTCCATCAACGGTTACAACCGGAGTTTGAGAGGACATGTTCTTCTCCACCTATAATTTCTTTTTCAGCAATTTGCTCGGTTTTAGAGGCGCGCATTATACGGCGAATCGCGCCATGGAGCGAGGAAAAATGTCGCGTAAAGCATTACATTTCCAATACGCTTTTGATTCACGCCATTATGAAAAGTTCAAATAAAAACAGCGAGAATCTTCACTCTCGCTGTTTTTATGTTCGAACGTTATCTATGTGATTAAACGATCGGCTTCTGACCACGCTCCGCTAATTTAAGCACCACGCTGTCAGCGACTTTGCTTGCCACACCGGCCAGCTTGTCTGCTAGCTTTTTCTTCTGCACATAATGGATAGATAGCACGGTTTTTTCTTTACATGCAGCGACGACTAAGTCATCTGATGTGCTGATTTCGTCCACAAGCCCCAACGCTTTCGCTTGCGTACCAAACCAGTGCTCACCTGTTGCCACTTTCTCAAGCTCCAGCGCAGGACGGCGTTCACGAATAAAATCTTTAAACAGAACGTGTGTTTCTTCCAATTCTTGCTTGAACTTATCACGCGCTTTGTCTGTATTTTCACCAAACATGGTTAACGTACGCTTGTATTCACCTGCGGTAAGTTGCTCGTATTCGATATCATGTTTTTTCAGTAACTTATTAAAGTTTGGAATCTGTGCGATGACACCGATAGACCCGACAATTGCAAAAGGTGCAGATACAATTTTGTCTGCAACACATGCCATCATGTAACCACCACTTGCTGCTACTTTGTCGACAGAAATAGTCAATGGCAATCCCGCGGCCTTAATGCGATCAAGTTGAGAAGATGCCAAACCATAGCCATGCACCATGCCGCCGCCAGACTCTAAGCGAAGCAGCACTTCATCACCCTCTCGAGCCACCGCTAACACAGCCGTGATTTCTTCACGTAAAGAGCCCACTTCTTTGGCGTCAATGCTGCCATTGAAATCCAATACAAATAGATGAGGTTCACGTTTGCTATCTAGCGCGCCATCTTTACTAGCTTGTTTGATTTCTTTTTCACGTAATTTGTTTTTCTCTTTTTCTTCTTTCTTAACGGCTTTATCACGAGCTTTAATGAATGCCTCATCATGTAGATGATGTTCTAGTTGCTCAATCGCTTCTTTATGGCGTTCTGAAAGGTTAGTTACTTCCAATTCACCTTTCGCAGTCCCCGAGCGACTGCCCGCAGATTTTGCAATCACCAACAATACGATGACGGCTGCAACAACGGTGACAATTTTGGCCAAAAACAGGCCGTAATCTAATAAAAATTCCAATGAGAGTTCCTCTATCTCATACCAGTAATTTGCCTATGCATATCATGTAAAACACCATTTGTGTACAACGGCTAACTATTTGTTCCAATATAAAAACCGGTACAGCAACACAGTAAACATGCAACTCAAGCGCTGGAATTGGTATAACACATGAATTGGTGTATTGTAACCATCTTGTCACGATTACCAAGGTTTTCCAGTGAGAAACAGCACGCTTTATGTTCATATCATCTCAGATATGCCTATCTAACTGTGTCGCTTGGATGTCGCGTCTATATATCGGAACTATATACAATAATAAGGAATAATCACCGTGAACTACTCCGTTTCAGCAGATGCCTTAAAAGGTAAAGTCATTCTTGTTACTGGTGCAGGAAATGGCATCGGTCGCCAGGCAGCACTTTCTTACGCACAACACGGTGCTACAGTGATTCTACTCGGTCGAAATGTGAAAAACCTTGAGTCCATTTACGATGAGATTGAATCCGCGGGTTATCCTCAACCAGCCATTATCCCACTCGATCTCAAAGGTGCGACTAAACAGCACTATATTGATATGGCCGAAACCATTGAGGGACAGTTTGGTCGTTTAGATGGCCTATTACACAATGCAGGTGTACTTAGCGCGCTATGCCCATTTGAGCAAATCAACGAAGAAGACTTCGATGACATCATGCAGATCAATGTGAAAGCCGAAGTATTGATGACTCAAGCGCTGCTGCCTATCATGCGTAAAGCAGAAGCGGGTCGCATCATCTTTACCTCTTCGACCGTTGGTCACTCTGGGCGTGCTTTCTGGGGCCCATACGCCATTTCTAAGTTCGCGGTGGAGGGTATGATGCAAGTTCTCGCTGATGAATTGAGCGATACGCCAATGCGAGTTAATGCCATCAACCCAGGTGCGACACGCACTCGTATGCGCGAAAAAGCCTACCCGGGCGAAGATTCAAACACACTAAAAACGCCTTTAGACATTATGCCGTTATATCTTCACTTGATGGACCCAACAGTCACTGATGTAAACGGCCAGTGTATTGACGCACAACCAAAGTAATCGGCTTAAATCACCTGACACAATCGATTAAAAAGACAGCAAACGCTGTCTTTTTTCATCTTCCTCACTACAAAAATCTTGCGACTTTTTCTTATGGAAATATACTGTACAAATATACAGGTGTAATTCTATGCAAGACATCATTCAACACTTAAAAAGCCAACATCTTGTTTGGCAAGCAAATTTAACCAAAGCAGATACTCATCAAACTCTGCATAGTTCTGGCTTTACAGAATTAGATGCACTACTCGGCGGTGGTTTCCCTCCCTATGGCGTAGTAGAAATGGAGTCAATTGGCAGTATTGGTGAACTGCGTTTGCTTGCGCCTTACTTAGAAGCATCGCTTTCAAGAGGGGTAACGGCATTCATTCAACCACCAGCGCTGATGAATTCATTGTTCCTGCACAGCATTGGTTTGGACATTAACCAAGTATGGATTGTGACGCCAGATCATTCCAGAGATGCGTTATGGGCGGCTGAGCAATGCCTCAAAAGCGGCGCGTGTACCAACGTTTTGCTATGGCAAGATGAGTTAGAAATCCACCAAGTAAAACGTCTGCAAGTGGCAAGTGAGCAAGGCTGCTGCCCTCTGTTTATGCTCAAACCCAACATGACCAACCGTTTGTCTTTGCCTGTTTCATTGAGTCTGAAGCTGCAAGGCTATGAACAAGGCGTTAGCGTGGAAGTTCTCAAACGAAAAGGCGGTTGGAGCAAAGGCAGCGTCGATATCAACTTCCAGCACCACTACCCGCAACTGGTGATGCCAAGCACAACTCATATTTCATCGACCGTGGTCAATTTTCCATTGGCGAATCAAGGTTAGTGATATGGCTTTGTGGATTTACTTGCACTTCCCTCACCTGCAACTCGATGCCCTCTTTGGTGATAATCAAGAGCAGCCTGTGGTGATTGTAGAAAGCCAACGCTGTCGGATCATTCAATACAACGAGATCGCCGAGCAACAAGGCATTAAGCCAAACATGGGCTTAGGCAGTGCCGCGTCCTTGTGTCGAGATTTGCAAGTGCACCCTTATCATCCGCAAACCGAACTGAGCAAGTTACAAGAAATTGCTCAATGGCTGTATTTGATTACTTCTGATGTCGTATTGATGCCAAACCAAGGTATTTTGCTGCGCGCCACCCCAATGCTTAATCTGTATGACGGGCTACAAAACTATTGGAATAAAGTCAGCGCTCACTTAGCAGAACTCAAATTGAGTTTTCAATTCGGTTGTGGCTTTTCTCCTTTTTCTGCCAAGTTGATGGCATTAGCAAGTACAAACTTTATCAGCGAAGACAAATCGGTTATGCAGCAAGCTTTATCACCATTACCACTAACACTTACCGATTTATCCCGCGCCACTGTTGAGAAGTTACAGCGTGTAGGCGTTACCACACTGCAAGGATTGCTTGAACTGCCATTGCAAGACATCGCTCGCCGTTTCGATATTGATTTGGTGAATTACGTTGGTCGACTGACTGGGCAATTTAAACACCCTGTTGATTTTTATCATCCAACCGAATCCTTCCAAGTCTATTTAGAACTGTTGTTTGAGATTGAAAACGTTCAATGGGTGGAGAAACCACTGGCTAAATTACTTCGTCAGCTCGAAACCTTTCTCAAACTACGCGATAAAGTCGCGTTTGAACTGTGCCTAACCCTACACCAACGAGACAAACAAGCACAGCACCTTCTGCTCACATCCGCGCAAGGCGATTACTTGTGCCAACGTTGGCAACAGCTCGCAAGTTTGAGTCTGGAATCAGTCACGTTAAACGGCCCTGTTATCGGCCTAACGTTAAAAGTAGAGCGCCAAGGTGAACCTTTAAGCTCTGCACGCGACTTCTTTGCTGGGCAAAAAGGACAAATGAACGCCTTAGAGCTGCTCTCTTTACTGCAAGCGAAATTGGGCAAAAGCGCGGTACTCAAACCCAATATTGCCTGCGACCCAAGGCCAGAGAAAGCCAGCCAATATCGCCCAGCTGACGAGCCGGATGTGCCGATCAACAGTATCCCTGCTCTGCTGCGCCCCGCGATGCAATTACCCTCACCTATCGTGCTACAAGAGCAAGTCTCTCTCGTACATGGGCCTGAACGGATTGTCTCTGGATGGTGGGATGGCGATGAGATCATGCGTGATTACTACATTGCACACACCAAGCAAGGCCGCTGGTTGTGGGTATTTCGCGATCAACACAAGCACTGGTTTCTCCATGGTTATTTTTGTTAGGTCGTTATGAGTTACGCAGAACTGTTTTGTCAGTCCAATTTCTCCTTTCTCACCGGCGCTTCTCATGCAGAAGAGCTGGTGTTGCAGGCGGCGTTTTATCGCTATCAAGCCATTGCGATCACGGACGAGTGCTCGGTTGCGGGCGTAGTGAAAGCGCATGCGACCATCGAGCAACATAAACTCGACATCAAACAAATTGTCGGCAGCATGTTTTGGCTCAATGAAGAATGCCAAGTGGTGCTGCTTTGCCCTTGCCGTAAAGCTTATGCAGAACTGTGCCGTATCATCACCAATGCGAGACGCCGCAGTGAGAAAGGTCGTTATCAATTGTCTGAATGGGATTTGATGTCGATTCGTCACTGTTTCGTGCTGTGGCTCCCAACTCATCAAGAGAGTGACCATTACTGGGGACGTTGGCTTCAGCAGCATCACTCCGGCCGCTTATGGGTTGCGATTCAGCGTCATTTAGGTGGTGACGACGATGCCTACACCACACACTGTGAATTATTAGCAAACGAGTTCCAATTGCCGATTACCGCTTGTGGCGGCGTTTTAATGCATGCTGTTGAACGCTTACCATTGCAACATGTCCTGACAGCAGTTAAGCATGGTTGTAGCGTCGACAAGCTCGGCTTTAGTCGTTCATCCAATGCAGAACGAGCATTGCGTCCATTGAATAAACTGTCTCGAATTTACAAGTCCGAATGGCTAGCAGAAAGCACTCATATCGCCAGTTTATGCGAATTCAAGCTTTCAGAGCTGAAATACGAATACCCAACAGAACTCATCCCGAATGGTTACACGCCAGACTCTTATCTGCGTATGTTGGTTGAGCGGGGAAAAAAACTGCGGTTTCCTGATGGCGTACCTGCCAAAATCAATCACACGATTGAAAATGAACTCAGGCTAATCAAAGAGTTGGAGTACCAGTATTATTTTCTCACCATTCACGACATCGTGATGTTCGCCAAGCAACAAGGCATTCTCTATCAAGGGCGTGGCTCTGCGGCAAACTCGGTGGTGTGTTACTGCCTTGAAATTACAGCTGTCGACCCAAGACAAATCTCGGTCTTATTCGAACGCTTTATTAGCAAAGAGCGAGATGAGCCACCAGACATTGATGTCGATTTTGAACACGAGCGTCGTGAAGAAGTCATTCAATATATCTATAAAAAGTATGGCCGTGAGCGTGCTGCTTTAGCTGCAACCGTGATCAGCTATCGCTTTAAAAGTGCCGTACGAGAAGTAGGTAAAGCGTTGGGGATTGAAGAAACTCAATTGGACTTCTTCATCAAGAACGTTAATCGACGAGATCGTGACCAAGGCTGGCAGGCTCAAATCATCGAGTTGGGATTACAGCCGGAATCGTTAAAAGGTCAGCAGTTTATCCAGTTAGTGAACGAGATCATCGGCTTTCCACGTCATTTATCTCAGCACGTAGGCGGCTTTGTGATTTCTTCTGGTCCTTTGTATGAATTGGTGCCTGTCGAGAATGCTTCAATGGAAGATCGCACCATTATTCAATGGGATAAAGATGATTTAGAAAGCTTAAAGCTATTAAAAGTCGATGTGCTCGCACTCGGCATGTTGAACGCGATACGTAAATGCTTTCAACTGATTGAGAAGCACCACCAGCGATCACTGTCGATTGCCGAGATCACGCGCTTACAAGACGACCCGCACGTGTATCACATGATCCAAAAAGCAGATACGGTTGGCGTATTTCAAATTGAGTCTCGCGCGCAAATGAGCATGCTGCCACGTTTAAAGCCGACACGTTACTACGACTTAGTGGTACAGATTGCCATTGTTCGCCCAGGCCCAATTCAGGGTGACATGGTGCATCCATTTCTTAAGCGACGTAATGGCGAAGAGCCTGTCAGCTATCCATCGGAAGAAGTCAAAAGCGTACTAGAGCGCACCATGGGCGTGCCGATTTTCCAAGAACAAGTGATCAAACTGGCGATGGTGGCGGCCGGGTTCAGTGGCGGTGAGGCCGACCAACTGCGCCGAGCAATGGCAGCATGGAAAAAGAACGGCGATCTCGCTAAGTTCAAACCAAAACTTATCGATGGGATGCGTGAACGCGGTTATGACTTAGACTTTGCTGAGCGAATCTTTGACCAAATTTGTGGCTTTGGTGAGTATGGATTCCCAGAAAGTCACTCTGCCTCTTTCGCCGTGCTGGCTTATTGCTCTGCTTGGCTGAAGTTCTACTACCCCGCGGAGTTCTATACTGCCCTACTAAATAGCCAACCGATGGGATTTTATAGTCCATCGCAACTGGTCCAAGATGCACGCCGACACGGAGTAGAGGTGTTACCTGTCTGCGTCAATCATTCTTCGTATCAGCACCATTTGGTTAAATGTTCCAATGGCCGTTTTGGTGTTCAAATGGGCTTTCGCTTAGTAAAAGGGCTGAATCAAGAAAGTATCTTACGATTGATCGAACATCGTCCGAACACAGGCTATCGCTCAATCCAAGAGGTCAAACAGATCTTACGAAACCGCCGTGATATTGAATTACTTGCCTCTGCCAATGCGTTTCAGATCCTGTCTGGTAACCGCTATAACGCTCGCTGGGCAGCAATGGATTCGCTATCTGATTTGCCCTTATTCAATCATATGGAAGAATCGATGCCGAATTACCAAATACAACCATCTGAGTATGAGAACTTAATTGAAGATTATGCCAGTACTGGATTATCGCTTAACCGCCACCCAATAACCTTGCTAGAGGAAGCGGGTCAATTACCGCGCTTTACCCGAATGAAACAGCTCGTAGAAAAAGCGCACAAGTCCTTAGTGACCGTCGTAGGAGTCGTCACGGGCAGACAATCTCCTGGTACCGCTGCTGGCGTCACTTTTTTCACTTTAGAAGATGATACTGGCAATATTAATGTCGTGGTATGGCGAGCAACCGCCCGCGCTCAAAAGCAAGCGTATCTCACTTCAAAAGTCTTGATAGTCAAAGGCATTTTAGAGCGTGAGGGAGAAGTCACACACGTGATCGCTGGTAAGCTTATTGATTGTACACACAGCCTTGCTGAGCTGAAAAGTAAATCCCGTGACTTCCATTAAGCCACCGCGTTTTAATGGCGGGAAAAAGTAAAGGGAGGTCAAGCCTCCCTTTTTGATTCTGCTGAATTAATTTTCAGCCATCGTTTCCGTACGCTTACTCTTGTATTTCCTATACAGTAACAAAGACAAAGTCATGATGACTTTTGATGTTAGCCATATCATTAAATAGAAGTACCCTATGTTAATAAGTCAAAAAAGACTCATAGGTGAAAAGTGACGTGATATACCTACATATTTCGCTGTCAAAAATATGTAAAAAATTATAGCAATTTGTGACGTATATATCACCAGCACTTATGGGTTACTTTGTAACAAGATAAGAAATATTTGTTATACGATTTGGCGCATCCGCTCTTGGGCTACTTGAACCAAGAGATCAGGTTGGAATTTAGAGATAAAACGGTCACATCCAACCTTTTGTACCATCGCTTCATTAAAGCTGCCACTGAGTGATGTATTTAACGTAATGTACAATTTCGCCATGCGTGGATCTGTACGAACTTCATGCGTTAATCGATATCCATCCATCTCTGGCATTTCGGCATCGGTGATCATCATTAACAACTCTTTTTCTACGTCTTTTCCCTCATCACACCAGCGTTTTAATACCGTTAATGCTTCAAGGCCATCTCGGCACTCAATGATGTTTAAACCAAGCTGAGACAACGTATCTCGAACCTGATTACGGGCTGTGGAAGAATCGTCAACAATAAGCACATTACGACCAATCATTGCTTGGCTAAGCTCATGATCCAAAACACCTTCAGAGATACTTACATCATAATGTACGATTTCGGCTAGCACCTTTTCTACATCAATGATTTCAACGATTTGAGACGCTTCACCGTCTTTAACTTGAGTAATGGCAGTGAGATAATTAGAACGACCGGATGTCGACGGTGGGGGTTGAATCTCGGTCCACGCAGTATTGATGATATTGCGAACCGGCCCAACTAAGAAACCTTGTATGGAACGGTTGTATTCCGTGATAATCAAATTCTCTTCTTCAGGTTCACCGCGCAAGTTAGGAAAACCAATCGCACAACGTAAATCAATCACAGGCACAGCCTCACCACGTAAAGACGCGACACCACGAATGTTATAGTGAGAACCCGGCAGTTTCGTTAATGGAGGAAGTTTAATCACCTCTTTCACTTTGAAAACGTTAATCGCAAATAATTGACGACTATTCAACGTGAACAGCAAAAGCTCCAATCGGTTTTCACCGACCAGGTTTGTGCGCTGATCAACCGTATTTAACACTCCGGACATACCACTACCTAACTTTGAATGACAACGTTCACTCTTAATAGAAACCCTGTTGAAACAACAGAATAAACTTTTTTATGAGTGTTTTATCTACCCGATAGTAACCTTAAGGTACTAGGGTAAATTGCTAATGGAAATTACATTAATGCTCCGGATATAGCAACGGAGCTAAGCTCAGATTGGTGCTCTACATCAAAATGAAAATCAAAAAAGGGCGAACTTGACTGCCCACCCTTTGCAAAGAACTCAATCAGACAGAAAAAGATTATCCCTCTATCACTTTCATCAGTAACTGACCGTCATACAAGGCCTGCTTAATCAGCGCGGCTCCCGGCATCGTTGCCTGCTTATAAAAGCGCGACTCTACCAGCTCTAAGTCTTTATGGTAAACCGGTAGGCTCTGTTCTTCGATACAACGACGGACCGCAGGGTAAAGGACTTCTTTCGCCTGATTGATCACACCGCCAATCAAAATTTTCTCTGGATTGAACAGGTTGATCACAATAGCAATCGCCGAACCCAAATAGCGCCCTAGCTTTTCTATCACATCGACTGCTAAAGGATCACCATTCGCTGCCGCTTCGCAGATGCTCTCAATGCTCATCTCTTCTTGTTCAGCAAGAATCGATGCCTCACCACCCGCGATACGAGTGACCACTTCTTCCCGAATGGCTTGTGAACTTGCGACGGTTTCAAGACATCCTATATTTCCACAGTGGCAACGCTTACCGTTCGGATCAATTTGAATGTGGCCAAGCTCACCGATGTTACCATGACGACCTTGTAGCACACGCCCATCGAGAATGATCCCTGCCCCTAAACCATGGTGAATCGAGATAAGTACAGAGTTATCGTTATCTTGAGAGTGCCCAAACAGCTTTTCAGCCAACGCCCACGCTCTCGTATCATTAGCAATAAAGACCGGCAGGCCTGTGGCTTTATAGATCTCTGGACCTAGTGCCAAGTTTTCAACATTATAGTGAGGCATTTGCAGAACAATACCCTGCTCGGAATTAACCAGACCAGGCAGCGTAATTGCAATACTGGTAACACGATCCAGCTGATCAGAATATGTTTGGAAGAACTCATCAATTTCGTAGAGCAAGCGTTCAAGAACGTCCTCTTGGTCACGCTCATGGATATCGATCTTAGTATCGATAAGCACATCTCCACCAAGCTCATGTAATGCAATGGTTAAGTAGCCACGGCCAAGACGCATCGATAGAAATTGCCAACCTTCGTTATTGACCTGCAATCCGACCGCTGGACGACCACGGCTAGTTGCCTCTTGAACGGTTGTTTCATGGATTAAATGGGCTTCAATAAGCTCTCGAGTGATTTTAGTGATACTCGCAGGCGCAAGCTCACTTTGCTTGGACAAATCAATACGAGATATTGGACCTTGAGGTCAATTAGTTTGTATACACGACCAGCATTGACCTGTTTGATATGATCAATATGGCCCGGTTGAGCCATGTACATCTTGCACTCCGAAATTCTATAACCGAGTAATTTTTTTACTTTGCGAAGGAATTGTGAAGTGAATTGATAAATCCCCGTGACAAGCATCACGTAGAAACATGTTCGTTTGTGTATTCAATCAAATAACCAACAAACAACACCTGATAAATTATCTAAAACGTCACTTATTTTACTCTTTAAAATTGACGAAAAAACAGACTGCACCGTATTTACCATGACCGTTTAGGGAAAATACGAACAACCTTTACTGGCTATGCATATACTTAGTCGAGTGATCTGCCCTACACCTGAATTCTTCGGAGAATCTATGACTTCAATATTAAGAAGAACAAAAATTGTCACAACGCTTGGCCCATCAACTGATAAAGACAACGTCCTTGAGGACATCATAAAAGCTGGTGCGAACGTGGTACGCATGAACTTCTCTCATGGCTCCAGTGAGGACCACATCCAGCGCGCACAAAAAGTTCGAGCTATCGCAGCAAAGCTTGGACGCCAAGTCGCCATTTTAGGGGATCTTCAAGGTCCAAAGATCCGAGTTTCCACGTTCAGAGATGGTAAAATCCAACTCAATGTTGGTGATAAATTCACACTAGATAGTGACCTTGCAAAAGGAGAAGGCAACCAAGACGCCGTAGGCTTAGATTACAAAGCACTTCCACAAGATGTATCGCCTAACGATATTCTGTTGCTTGATGACGGCCGAGTGCAACTGCTAGTGACAAGCGTAGAGGGTAATAAAGTCCACACTAGAGTGACCGTTGGTGGTCCGCTATCAAATAACAAAGGCATCAATAAAAAAAGGCGGAGGCCTCTCTGCTGATGCACTCACAGAAAAAGACAAAGCAGATATCTTAACCGCTGCAAAAATTAAAGTGGATTACCTTGCAATTTCATTCCCTCGCAATGGTGAAGACATGCACTACGCTCGACGTTTAGCTCGAGATGCAGGCCTAGAAGCGAAGCTTGTTGCTAAAGTAGAACGCGCAGAAACCGTTGCTAATAATGATTCGATTGATGACATTATTCTCGCCTCTGATGTTGTGATGGTCGCTCGCGGTGACCTTGGGGTAGAAATTGGTGACCCTGAACTCATCGGTGTTCAGAAAAAACTGATACGCCGAGCACGCAGTTTAAATCGCGTTGCTATTACAGCGACCCAAATGATGGAATCCATGATGTCAGCACCGATGCCAACCCGTGCGGAAGTGATGGACGTAGCAAACGCTGTACTCGATGGCACCGATGCCGTCATGCTCTCAGGAGAAACCGCTGCGGGGCTGTACCCTGTTGAAACGGTGAAATCGATGGCAGAAGTATGTATCGGTGCAGAAAAAATGTCAGAAGCCAGTCTCTCTACGTACCGACTCGACCGCACCTTTGCAACGGCAGAAGAAACCATTGCCATGTCAACAATGTACGCGGCCAATCACATGGAAGGCGTCAAAGCGATGATTGCCCTTACGGAGTCAGGTCGTACTGCGTTGATGATGTCTCGTTTAAGCTCAGGATTACCGATTTTTGCGCTGTCACGAAACGAGTCAACACTGAACCGTGCTGCACTTTACCGTGGTGTCACCCCGGTCTATTTTGATTCAAAAGGCGGCGTAGGCTTGAGCACTGCTCAGGAAGCGATTTTAACACTCAAAGAACAAGGGCTATTGGATGAAGGCGATCTAGTGATCATCACTCAAGGCGATATTATGGATGTCGTTGGCTCAACAAACTGTATGCGTATCCTTTCCGCGTGATTCAGTACCACATCGCGCCAAAACCGCCATAACTTAATACAAGATTCTTTCGAAATAGCGAGCGAAAGAAACCAAAAAGTACACATACCACAAGGGCTCTATTACAGAGCCCTTGGATAATTCGTAGAGTAATCGTTATTTGTAGAGCTTATTATTTGCAGAAGTTTTCAATTGTAGAAATTGTCACTTGTGAAGCTATCATTCATGAATGACTACCATTTGTCAGAATAGTCATTTAGCCCAAATTATGCGCTCTCCCTGCCATCAATGTTGAGCTGATCATACAATTGAATCAAGTTAAAACCGACTTGCAGTCCAAGTTGATAATCATGCTCTAATGCCTCTGGATCACTCAATAGCGATGACGACTGTAACTCCTCTTTTGGTGCCAACTGCAAAATAAACGTGTCATCTGGTGGCGTCGATAAGAATGCCTGCGTCAGTTCAAATGTCTGATAGTGAATCATGAGCATATCGGCTAACCCGGAATCAAAGTTCTCGCCAACAAGATGGCTGAGCCGATACAAGTTATCTGCTCCAAATAACCAACGACCACCATTAAGTAATTTACGACCGGAAAACTTAGAATGGTGCGCTGCATGAATTTTTTGCTGTAAAAACGATCCCCAGTCCGCTTTCCACTGGCTCATTTTTTGCTGCCAAGACTCTTGTACCGAGTTAATGGACTCGCGATACCATTCAACGCTACTGTCACAAATTTCACTTTGCGCTTTCGCTTCCGATTCAGAAAAAGGTTCAGTACGAATCACGATGATATTGCGCGCATTTTGTCGCCAAGCCTCTTGAACAGGAATCGAAGCCGATACTCCGCCGTCCACATATTTTTGCCCGTTGACCTCTACAGTACCTTGGTACAGCTTAGGGATCGCACAGGTCGCAACCATTGTATTTAGCCAATCATCGCTTAAGATTGGCAAGTATTGATCCGCAAGCGAATTTACATTTGTCACCGCAGCAAACGCTCTGCGCTTCCCTAAGGCTCTTTTTCCTAAATCAAGGTCGAGTTTATACGGATAATCCTGAATCCGCTCTAGCGCCCATTCTAGGCCCAAATACTGCTTATTTCGTATATATCGAATTAGATTAAAAAACTCAGGGGAAGTCGTTAAATCAGTAATGAATGCTTTACCCAAGCCATGTTGTCGGCATAGGTAAGCACATAAGTTCAGCGCACCCGCAGAGGTACCATAGAATTCGTCGAAAGGATCAAAATTAGAGAGTAAAAAAGCATCTAATACACCAGCGGTAAAAATCCCTCTCTGCCCTCCTCCTTGCGCGATAAGAGCAGTTTTCCCACGCCTAAAATGTTCATAAACAGAAACATCAAGTTCGACATGGCAATCAGTTATAATACCGCTGTTCCGGATCATGGCTAGATTGACAGTCGTTAGGCCGTTGTGATCGCAATAATTCCAAATGAGAGCAGGACTGCGAAAACAACAACGACAATAAGTAGGGCAGATTTTAGATCGTGTTCCATAGACACCTCCTTGTTTGTAACAAATTAATAACACCTGTGTGAATCATGTTCAAGAATTGCTTTATTTAGTCGCACGATTTTGGCTAAGGCATCACAATTAGCTTAGTCGTAATAAGGAGATACCAAATGAAGAATCCATCTAACTGGTTAGTTAGCAGTGTATTATTGAGCCTCTCTATCGATGCTCAAGCAAACGTCAGTATTACCCCTTTTATCGGCTATACAGGAGGCGGCTCTGTTGAAGATCAAAACGATCGCACCTATGACATAGACCCAGCACTCAACTTTGCATTTGCAATAGAGACACCTTAGAACAAGGCAGAATTGGCTTATTCTACTCAAACCAATCTTCGGAGCTGCAAAATATAGGCAACAACTCAAATATTCATTATCTTCAGTTTCAGAGCAGTATTTATTACCCAGTATCACCTAGATGGCAAACATACGTTGGACTTGGGCTTGGTGCGTCTTATGCGGACGTAGATTGGGTTGATAATAAATATGGGTTTTCTGCGAGTGCGTTTGGTGGTGTTGAATATGAAATATCGAAACATTTTGCTTTTACCGCCCAAGTTAGATGGCTTGGCACCGTCGTGGACAATGACACTTCCGGTGCTTGCGTGCTACCAACTGATGGCTCAAGCTGCTTTATAAAATTTGAAACCGATTGGATGAACCAATTCCAATCGAATATTGGCATCACCTATCGTTTCTAAACACCGTTCACTCAACCGAATTCTAGACACAAAAATTCTGCTCTAGACACAAAATTTAGTCCCTATACATGAAAATGCCGGTAAATACCGGCATCAAAGCGTGGGTAACGTTAAAAGTTGTATTTGATACCGACCGCGCCACCGATTTGAAGATCTGGCCCTTTATACAACTCTAATTCTGGGTGAATCTGAGCATAAAGATCCCATCCCTTAGATAAGTCCCAGTTTAGTCCTAAGGGAACACGCAAACCAAATTCATCATCCCATTCGTACCAACCACCAACACCGACATACCACGTCACAGGCATACCTTGCTCAAACGAACCTCGCTTAGCGATGTAGTCAAACGCCATACCATCATTACCAATAATGCCACGATATTTGTCTTCCACCTCAATAACAACGCTTAACTGTTGATCTACAGCCATACCGACAGAAAAATTGCTCGGCTCATTCGCTAGTGAACCAAAACTCGGTATTAACGCTGCCGCTAAGACGACTTGCTTTTTCATCCCTCATCTCTCCCCTTTAAAAAAAACAGCGTACATAATTCAAACATATCACTAAAATACTGTGTCAATCATGGGTAAGAATCAGCCTGGAATAGAATGAAGAATGTAAGGCTGAGAACAAGATCACGTTGAATTTTGGACAAATGGTAATGCGAGAGAACAACAGTTTTTATCGACAGAAACTTTTGCAATAAAGCAGCGCTAGCGTTCGAAAATAAACTTTTTTATTTGAAAATAAACGGTGTGTTCAAAAATAAGCTTTAGCGATCAAAAAAGGAGGCCGAAGCCTCCTTTTGAATTATCAATGATTGAGATTAACCTTGGTTACGGATCCACTCATCCATTTCTGTTTTCAGGTTGTCAGACTTAGTACCAAAGATAGCCTGAACACCACCTGCTACAACTACAACACCTGCAGCGCCTAGTTGTTTTAGTCGATCTTGGTCAACTGCTGCAGTATCCGCTACTGCAACACGTAGACGTGTGATACATGCGTCTAGACCTGTGATGTTTGCTTTGCCGCCGAATGCTGCAACTAGCTCACCACCCATCTCTGAAGCCGCTGTCGCTGACTCTTCAGCTGACTCGTCTTCACGACCAGGAGTTTTCAGATCAAGTGCTGTGATCACAACACGGAACACTACGTAGTAAATCACTGCGTAAACTAGACCAACGGCAACCATTAGGCCCATCTTCTGAGCGTGGCCAGATAGTACTAGGAAGTCAATCAGACCGTGTGAGAATGATGTACCGTGTACAAAACCTAGAGTGTTAGCAACAACGTATGCAGAACCCGCTAGTAGAGCGTGGATACCGTAAAGTACTGGTGCAACAAATAGGAATGAGAATTCGATTGGCTCTGTAATACCAGTTAGGAATGAAGTCAGAGCAGCTGACGCCATGATACCCATTACTTTCGCGCGGTTTTCTGGTTTAGCACAGTGAGCAATCGCGATTGCTGCAGCAGGTAGACCGAACATCTTGAACATGTAACCACCCGCTAGTTGACCGAAGCCATTACCAGCAGCACGAGATGCTTCATCAGCAACTAGGTAACAAGTTAGTACGCCATTTTGAGTTTCACCAGCAGCGTTCACACAAGTACCAGCTTCGAAGAAGAATGGTACGTTCCAAACGTGGTGTAGACCGAATGGGATTAGAGTACGCTCGATAACACCGTAAATACCAAACGCTAGTTGTGGGTTTTGGTGTGCAGCCCAGTCAGAGAATGCAGAGATTGCACCGCCGATTGGTGGCCATACGAAAGAAAGTACAACTGCAAGGAAGATCGCAGCGAAACCAGTAATGATTGGCACGGCACGCTTACCAGCGAAGAAGCCAAGGTATTCTGGAAGTTGGATTTTGAAGAAACGGTTGAATGCCCAAGCAGCAACACCACCAACAAGGATACCACCTAGTACACCTGTGTCGATTTTTTCAACGCCCATGATACCAGCCATTACGCCAAGCGTAGCGGTCATGATACCGTAACCAACGATAGCAGCAAGACCAGCTACACCGTCGTTGTTTGTGAAGCCAAGTGCTACACCAACAGCAAATAGAAGTGCCATTTGGCCGAATACTGAGCCACCAGCTTGTTCCATTAGGTTAGAAACGATTTCTGGAATGAAGCTTAGGTGAGCAGCACCCACACCTAATAGGATACCTGCGACTGGTAACACTGATACTGGTAGCATCAGAGCTTTACCAACTTTTTGCAGGTTTGCAAAAAGGTTCTTAAACATGTTTATGCTCCTGATAAATTATAAGTATTATTTGGGCACTAACGGCACACCCCCGTAGCCTAAATGTTAGCACCCAATGAAAATGTAACCACACGTTGCATTATATTTTCCGGCTCTAAATATATATTGATGACCCTCAAACTTTCCACATAGTTACGAAATTTAGTTTCAAAACAAGTCTCAGATCACACCGAAAAACAGTGCGTGAAATGCATTTTATTACATGTAAACATCTGTTTTATAAGTAAATATGCATCAGGCCGATTAATTTCATTCCGTAAATAAAATAAATGGCCATGTTATTTTTAGTAACAAAATTACATTTGCACTATTTGAAAGCAGTTAAATCAACAAAATCAGTAAACATCAACCAAAACGCTCATTTTGTCGACTTTATAACCAAAAAAGGAGCCAAAGCTCCTTTTTAAATGCAATTTATAGTTTTTGTTGCAAAAAAAGATTTCGGAAATTTTCGGTGGTTTTTCGTCCAACCTCAGCTAGCGAGCACCCTTTCAACTGCGCAATATAGGCGGCAACTTCAACAACGTAAGCGGGTTGATTCTCTTTTCCTCGGTGTGGCACTGGTGCCAAGTAAGGCGAATCGGTCTCAATTAGAAGCCTCTCAAGAGGCAAAGCTTTCACGACTTCTTTCAGTTCCGTCGCTTGACGAAACGTCACAATCCCTGAAATTGAAATATAGAAACCCAGTTCAAGGGCCGCTTCCGCAATGGTAAGTCTTCCGTGAAACAGTGGATCACACCGCCACATTTATCTGCCCCACCCCTACGTAAAATATCGAGAGTGTCTTCGCGTGCATTACGAGTGTGGATGATAAGTGACTTGTTCAACTCTACCGCTAAATCAACTTGCTGCTCAAAACGCTCTTTTTGTAAGGCTGCGGTTTCAGGTTTATAGTGATAATCCAAACCGGTTTCACCGATCGCAACCACCTTGTCGTGGGAAGCGTATTTGTGAAGCATCTCCATAGAAAAAGCACTTTCTACATCTAACGGATGTACGCCACAAGATGCGTAGACGTTGTCGTACGGGGTGATCATTTCCAACATTTTAGGAAAGGAATCCAGCGTCACACCAACGGAGAGAAGCTCTTTTACATTAGCTTGTTTTGCTTTATTGATAACGTCTTCTACATTGAGATGAAGATCGTCATAATTTAGTTTGTCCAAATGACAATGGGAATCTACGAACATAATGCCTCTCGTGATTCGATTAACCAATTCATTGATAGTAGTTCAAGGTTTAAACCAGGAAAGTGTTGAACTTGCGCTTTTAACTCAAGTAACTTCTGAGATGCCACGTAAAGTCCGTTATAACTATCTGGCTTAAACTGCGTTGCACCCGGTAATTGTTCGGTTTCAGTAACACCAAACTGGGCTTTCTGAGCATCAGTTAGCAGATACCAAGCCCAATCCAACGCTTTATCAGGGCTCTTAGCCATCAGTGACGCACATTTTAAAATATCCGACGTAGGCAATGTAAGTGTCTCGATAAAGCAACGCTCGAATGTCTGATATTCATCTAATTCACCACTTTGCAATGCTTCTAGCGTATTAATAGGTGATCCCATATTGAGCTTGAGCGCATACTCAGGAACTGACGAGGCACCTTTGTCGCTAAGCCAAGCCATCGCTTGTTCACGAGATGGAGATGTCACGACCCAGTGTTGGCAACGGCTTTGAATCGTCGGTAACAAACGATCTTGATTATGCGTCACCAATAAGAACAAACACTTTTGTCCTGGTTCTTCTAACGTTTTTAATAATGCGTTAGATGCAGATTCATTCATTGCATCGGCGGGCTCCACAATAAACACGCGGTAACCATTTAGCTGAGATGACTCCTGAGCAAGACGATTGCACGCACGAATTTGATCGACCGTAATCGACTTGCCTTCTTTCTCAGGCTTAACCCAGTGTAAATCTGGATGACTATGAGATTTGGTTAGCTGACAGCTATGACAAAAACCACAAGGTTCGCTACTGTAATTTTGACACAACAACGCATGGCTAAAATACTCAACCAACTTGTCGACCGCTAAACCTCTTTCACTTTGCAATAACAATGCTCCGGGAATTCGATCTGCGTCTAGGCTTGTTTTGAGGTTATCCCAAACGGGTTGTAACCATGGAAAGTCATTCAACATGAATCACCTCAATCCACATTATGCTTACTGCTTTGCAAGCCACTCATTTAGAGCTGCTTGAATATCTTGTGAAACGTTTTCAATGGTCTGCTCAGCATTGATCACTACGATGGAGTCGTCTGCATTTGCGAGCTCTAAATAACGCTCACGAGTGCGTTCAAAAAAGCTGATGTCCATCTTTTCGATACGGTCTAGCTCACCACGACCACGTGCTCGCTCAAGGCCAACACGGGGATCGATGTCCATATATAGGGTGAAAGCAGGTTTGAACTCACCTAAGATGGTATCACGCAAATTCTTCATCAGTGACGCATCAATTTGACGGCCACCACCTTGATAAGCTTGAGAGGACAAGTCATGACGATCGCCTACGACCCATTGATCATTTGCTAGCGCAGGTTTAATTACGTTTTCCACTAACTGAACACGTGCAGCATAAAGCAAAAGTAGCTCAGTCATGTCTTTTAGGTCTTCGCCTTCGTGCTCTTCTTTTACTAATGCACGCATTTTCTCTGCTAGCGGCGTACCACCTGGTTCACGAGTATTCACAATGTCTTTGATGCCGGCGGCTGTCAGCGTATCTAAAACGGTTTGAATCGCAGTGCTTTTACCCGCGCCCTCTAGGCCCTCAACCACAATAAAGTTTGCTTTCATCATTTATTCTTTCTTAGTTCTCTTAAATAGGCACGTACAGCACGGTTATGCTCAGCAAGGGATTTCGAAAACACATGTCCGCCCTTTCCACTTGCTACGAAATATAGATAGTTGCTATTTTCTGGATTTAATGCCGCTTCTATCGATGCTTCACCCGCCATTGCGATTGGTGTTGGGGGCAATCCATTGATGGTGTAAGTGTTATATGGTGTCGGCGTACGTAAGTCTTTCTTACGGATATTACCATCGTACGCATCCCCCATACCGTAAATTACCGTCGGATCCGTTTGAAGACGCATTCGTTTGTTAAGACGGTTAACGAATACCGACGCCACACGCTCACGTTCTGAATCAATCGCGGTCTCTTTTTCTATAATAGAAGCCAAAATCAATGCTTCGTATTTGTCTTTTAATGGTAATTTTTCCTGACGCTCATCCCAATGGGCATCAAGAATTGTATTCAGTTTGCTGTGCGCTCGCTCAAGGATCTGAGTTTCACTTGTGCCTGCCGTGTAGTGATAAGTCTCTGCTAGAAACAAACCCTCGAGTTTTTCTCGCTCAATACCTAACTTTTCTGCCATCTGCTTTTCAGACAGCCCAGTCAAATCATGCTTTACATAAGGCGCATCACTAAGCTGCTCTACCCACTCGGAAAAACGGCTGCCCTCAACAAAGGTAATCGCAAATTGGTGCTCTTTACCTGTATTTAGTTGCTCAAGCGTTTGGTACAAAGATACATTAGGTTGTATTTGATAAGTTCCCGCTCGCACCTGAAGCAACTCAGGATAAAGGCGAGGCATCAAACGCGTGTAGTCAGATGCTTCAATGACTTTATCATTAACCAAATCACGCATGACCCGATGGAAGCTAGTGCCATTTTCAACCGTAAACAGCTGAGGCTGTGTGATAAGAATTGGCGAGTTAACGTATTGCTTAGTTTGTGAAACAACGTAAAAAACACCTGCTGCACCAATAACGGCGATCAGTACAACAAAAGCAAACAGTTTTTTAATCACGTATTTAAATTCCCTTGAAGTCGTCGTGTTAATTTTCCTATCGGAAAAACAATCTTATTATCTGACGTTGAAAGGCTCGTTACCGGAGCAACTCCTAATAGCGAGTTACATATCCACACTTCATCGGCTTCAGCCAAATCTGGTAGTGTGAAAGTGTCGACTATGAGTTGCTGACTTTCGGCGCGAAGCAATTCCAACACTTTACGGCGCATCACGCCAGCTACACCCGACAAGCTTAATTCCGGTGTGTATGTCTTATTATCTTTAACCCAAAAAAGGTTTGCCATTGTAGTTTCAATGACATGATTTTGCACATTTAACGTCACCGCATCCGCAAAATCTGAACCATCGATTTCTGCCTTTGCAAGTACCTGCTCTATCCGGTTATTGTGCTTATGACCTGCAAGGAGTGGTTGAATGCCAAGGCGAGTTTCACAAACGCCTAACTGCACGCCATTTTCTTGCCATAACGAATAATGAGAAGGAAATGAAAAATTCGAAATGGTCACTACCGGACTTTCGATACCACTTGGGCTATAGCCCCGTCCTCCGACCCCACGGCTGATATGAATTTTTATTCCTGCAGACTCGTCTTTCAAGACAGCCAGCATCGACCAATCCAAAACAGCATTCCAATCAGGGTAAGGAATTTGTAATGTTGTTAAACACGCTTCCATACGTTCAATATGCGCGGGCCAATGCTCTAGCTGACCATGCTTAGTTTTAATCGTAGTAAAACAGCCGTCACCATATTGAAAAGAACGGTCACCAAGCGAAACATGTGTTTGTGGTAGTCCATTAACCCAGAACATTGAGATACCCTTGCTTTCTGATCAACAAATAAAACAAAACGGCTCAATGCTAAGCACCGAGCCGTTAGAATACAAGTTTCGCGACTAAATTGTAAAACAGTCTGAGTAATTACTCAGCGAACTTTTTGAATACTAATGAGCCGTTTGTACCGCCAAAACCGAACGAGTTACAAATAGCGTATTCCATATTTTCTACTTTACGCGCAGTATGCGGAACAAGGTCGATATCTAGACCTTCTTCTGGATCATCAAGGTTGATGGTTGGTGGAACAATTTGATCAACCAAAGACAATACTGTGATGATAGCTTCAACAGAACCTGCAGCACCTAAAAGGTGACCGGTCATCGACTTAGTAGAAGAGACAAGTACTTGTTTCGCACCCTCTTCACCAAGAGCGCGTTTCACGCCTTTAATTTCAGCAACGTCACCAGCTGGTGTAGATGTACCGTGAGCGTTCACATAACCTACTTGAGTACCAGTGATATTCGCATCACGCATTGCAGCTTCCATCGCTAGAGCGCCACCTGAACCATCTGAGCTTGGTGAAGTCATGTGATAAGCATCACCAGACATACCGAAGCCAACAAGTTCTGCGTAGATCTTAGCACCACGAGCTTTAGCATGTTCGTACTCTTCAAGTACCATCATGCCAGCACCATCGCCAAGAACGAAGCCATCACGACCTTTGTCCCATGGACGAGATGCTTTTTGAGGCTCATCGTTACGAGTAGATAACGCTTTAGCAGCACCAAAGCCAGCCATACCCAGAGGCGTTGAAGCTTTCTCAGAACCACCAGCAACCATTGCGTCTGCATCACCGTATGCGATCATACGTGCTGCATGGCCAATATTATGAAGACCTGTAGTACATGCTGTAGAAATCGCAATATTTGGACCGCGAAGGCCACGCATAATAGATAAGTTACCAGCAACCATGTTTACGATGGTCGATGGAACAAAAAATGGGCTAACTTTACGAGGGCCTTTTTCAACAAGTGCTGAATGACCCGTTTCGATAAGCTCTAAACCACCGATGCCTGAACCGATTGCAACACCAACGCGAGCTGCGTTGTCTTCAGAAATTTGCAGACCAGAATCGTCTAATGCTTGGATACCCGCGGCAATGCCGTACTGGATAAATAGATCCATTTTACGAGCATCTTTTTTAGACATGTATTCTGTGCAATCGAAGTCTTTCACAAGACCTGCAAAACGAGTTGAGAAATTCGTAGCATCAAAGTGTTCGATATTAACAATACCACTTTGACCTTCTAGCAGGGCTTTCCAAGATGATTCTACTGTGTTGCCGACCGGTGACAACATACCCATGCCAGTGACAACTACACGACGCTTGGACACGATATAATTCTCCGGGAATTGAATGTTTCTATGAGAGGATAGAAGAAATTAGAAAGAACACAGGCGGTCTAGGAGACCGCCTGGGAGAGAAACTTACTGAGCGCTGTTTACGTAGTCGATTGCAGCTTGAACAGTAGTGATTTTCTCAGCTTCTTCGTCAGGAATCTCAGTGTCGAATTCTTCTTCTAGAGCCATAACTAGTTCTACAGTGTCTAGAGAATCCGCACCTAGATCGTCTACGAATGAAGCTTCGTTTTTAACTTCTGCTTCGTCCACACCTAGCTGTTCAACAATGATTTTCTTTACGCGTTCTTCGATGTTGCTCATTTTTCTTTTCCTTTACAGATTTCGCCTAATGCGATGATTCCGTAGTTTATTCGAACTATTGAAAGTTGCAAGGGGGTCCTTGCTGGTCAAACCACAAATTTAGCGAAATTAACCGAATTTCAATACATTTTTGACTTAAATCATGCACAAATCTTGCGCATAACCGTGACAACTTCATGACAGTTAACTGCAACTATAGGCTATTTTTCACAAAGTAAAATAGCTAATTTTGCATGAACTGTGCATTAAACCATGTACATGCCGCCATTTACATGCAAAGTTTCACCAGTAATGTAAGCGGCTTCAGGTGACGCTAAGAACACAACTGCTGATGCAATTTCACGTGGATCACCCAAACGACCTGCTGGCACATTCGACAACGTTGCTGAACGTTGATCATCATTTAGCGCCTTTGTCATGTCTGTCTCAATGAAACCTGGTGCAACCGTGTTTACTGTTACGCCACGAGAAGCCACTTCACGAGCCATTGACTTAGTAAAGCCGATCACGCCGGCTTTTGCTGCAGCATAGTTCGTTTGACCAGCATTACCCATTGTACCAACGACAGAACCCACATTGATGATACGACCTGAACGTTTTTTCATCATGCCACGTAGAACTGCTTTAGACATGCGGTAAATAGGCGTTAGGTTCGTATTGATGATGTCATTCCATTCATCATCTTTCATGCGCATTAGTAGATTATCGCGTGTGATACCGGCATTATTTACCAAGATATCGATCGCACCGAACTCATCATTGATGGTTTTCAGTGTCGCTTCAATAGACTCAACGTCAGTTACGTTAAGTGCTAGGCCTTTGCCATTTGCACCTAAATATTCACTGATCGCTGCCGCGCCACTTTCAGACGTTGCGGTACCAATTACTGTTGCACCACGCTCAACCAAAAGTTCCGCGATCGCGCGACCAATACCACGGCTAGCGCCAGTTACTAGAGCAATTTTGCCCTCTAGATTCATCATTGTTTGCGTTCCTTATGCTTCGGTAGGCTGATTATTTTGCCGCTTCTAGAGAAGCAACATCGTTTACAGCCGCTGCATCTAGCGTTTTAACGATTCGTTTTGTTAGACCAGTTAGAACTTTACCTGGGCCCATTTCAAGCAGCTTTTCTACGCCTTGCTCATTCATTAACTGAACGCTCTCTGTCCAACGAACAGGGCTATGGAGTTGACGAACAAGTGCGTCTTTAATTTTTGCCGGATCCGTTTCTGCTGTCACATCAACGTTGTTGATCACAGGAAGTTGTGGTGCATTGAATTCGATAGACTCAAGTGCTACTGCGAGCTTCTCTGCTGCTGGTTTCATTAGTGCACAGTGTGACGGTACTGAAACAGGAAGAGGAAGAGCACGCTTCGCGCCTGCCTCTTTACATAGTACGCCTGCACGTTCTACGGCATCTTTACTACCCGCGATAACAACTTGGCCTGGCGAGTTGAAGTTTACTGGAGAAACGACGTCACCTTGTGCAGCTTCTTCACAAGCTTTTGCAATCGCTTCATCATCTAGACCGATGATCGCGTACATTGCGCCAGTACCTGCTGGTACCGCTTCTTGCATAAGTTGACCACGTAGCTCAACCAGTTTGATTGCTTCTTTAAAGTCAATCACGCCAGCACATACTAGCGCTGAGTATTCACCTAGACTGTGACCCGCTAGGTTTGCTGGTTGCTCAAGATCAAGCTCTTGCCATACACGCCAGATAGCAACAGATGAAGCTAGCAAAGCAGGTTGAGTACGGAAAGTTTGGTTCAGATCTTCTGCAGGTCCATTTTGAACAAGCGCCCATAGGTCGTAACCTAGTGCGTCAGATGCTTCTGCAAATGTTTGTTTTACTACGTCATATTGTTCGCCTAGATCAGCAAGCATACCTACAGCTTGTGAACCTTGACCTGGAAATACGATAGCAAACTTGCTCATGTTGTTTTCCTTTAAGCAAAGTAAAAAGAAATAAGATGCACCTTAGCGCATCTTAAATTTTGAACTGTTATGAAATTTAGAACTTCACCAGAGCTGAGCCCCAAGTGAATCCGCCGCCAAACGCTTCAAGAAGCAATGTTTGACCACGCTTAATTCGACCATCACGAACCGCTTCGTCCAGTGCAGTTGGCACTGTTGCTGCTGATGTGTTGCCATGCTTATCTAATGTAATCACGACTTGGTCTAGTGACATCGAAAGTTTCTTCGCTGTCGCAGAAATAATGCGGTAGTTCGCTTGATGTGGCACAAGCCAATCTAGCTCCGACTTATGCATATCGTTGGCTTCAAGTGTATCTTTCACTAACCTAGAAAGTTGAGTTACTGCTACTTTGAACACTTCGTTACCCGCCATGTGCAGCCATTTGTCAGCATCTTTGCCACGCTCTGGCACAGGGAGGCTCAGAAGATCACCAAATTGACCATCAGAGTATACGTGCGTAGAAATGATGCCCGGCTCTTCACTCGCGCCGACGACCACCGCGCCCGCTGCATCACCAAATAGGATGATGGTTGAACGATCTGTTGGATCACACGTTTTCGACAATGCGTCTGCACCAATAACAAGTACGTTTTTACACATACCTGATTTGATGTGTTGATCAGCGACAGACAATGCGTATACAAAGCCCGAACAAGCAGCGGCTAAGTCAAAAGCAGGACAACCTTTAATGCCAAGCTTTGCCTGCACCTGACACGCAGATGAAGGGAAAGTATGGCTACTGCTCGTGGTCGCAACGATAATTAGATCGATATCGTTCTTATCAATGCCGGCCATATCGATAGCATTTTCAGCTGCGTAGAATGCCATGTCTGCAACCGTTTCATTTTCTGCTGCAATTCGACGCTCTTTAATACCCGTGCGAGCGACAATCCACTCATCACTTGTATCTACCATTTTCTCGAGATCTGCGTTAGTACGCACCTGAGATGGCAGGTAGCTGCCAGTACCTAAAATTTTGCTATACATGAAGACTAATAATGCCTCTCGAGTAAAACCGCTTCCAAACGATCGCTAATACGGCTGGGTACTTGTCGTTTGACCTCGTGTACTGCCTCACCAAGTGCATTGACAATAGCAGATACATCCGCACTTCCATGGCTTTTTATGACAATGCCGCGCAATCCTAGCAAACTTGCGCCGTTATACTGGTCGGGGTTCAGTGTTTTTAGTTCATTAAATAGCCGAGAAAACAACTTTCTAGCAATCCAACCTTTTATTGATGAAGCCATCATGCTGGTTTTTATTTTTTCGATAAAAAGTTGAGCTGTTCCCTCACTGGCTTTCAAGCATACATTACCAACGAAGCCGTCACACACGATGACATCAGCAACGTCATGTAAAATTTGATTACCTTCAATATAACCGACAAAGTTAACGGCGTCGGTCTGAGAAAGCATTTCAGCACAGCGTTTGACTAAATCGTTCCCTTTTATCTCTTCAGCACCGATATTAAGCACAGCAACACGAGGGGGACGTCGTAAATGCTGTTCTACTAGTGCACTCCCCATCACAGCGAACTGAAACAGGCTATCTGCATCGCACGATACATTCGCACCAAGATCAAGCATCCAAGTACGTTTTCCGCTTATGGTTGGTAACGCCGAAACTAAAGCAGGTCGTTCAATGCCAGGGAGTAACTTAAGAATAAATCGGGAAAGCGCCATCAGTGCGCCAGTGTTTCCACCGCTCACACAAGCATCTGCCTCGTTTTCAGAAACGAGATCGATGGCCACGCGCATAGAACTGCCTTGGCTATTACGCAATGCTAATGATGGTTTTTCTGAATTTGATATTACTTTCTCGCTATGGCGTATGCTTAAACGAGAACTAGGAGATATACCTAATTGAGATAATTGAGACGTGATCAAATGTTGATCACCTATAAGAATCACTTTTAGCTCTGGGAAATGAGACAGTGCCTGCACGGCGGCAGGCACTGTTACGCGTGGACCGAAATCCCCGCCCATTGCATCAAGTGCAACGGTAATATTTTGCAAAGGATCAACCTTACTTGTTGATAACCTTTTTGCCACGGTAGTAACCTTCAGCAGTTACGTTGTGACGTAGGTGAGTTTCACCTGAAGTTGCATCTACAGAAAGTGCAGCTGTAGTTAGTGCATCGTGTGAACGACGCATACCACGCATTGAACGTGACTTCTTGCTCTTTTGTACGGCCATTGACCCTACTCCTATACTATTGGGTTCAAAGCTGAGAAAGTATTAGAGAATACCTATTACTTTTTCAAACTTTTCAAAACGTCGAATGGATTCGGTTTTTCTTCCTCAATTTCTTCAGGAATTTCACCAAAAACCATGTTATTTGAATCAACGCTACAATCCGCTTCATCATGCATTGCAATTTGAGGTAATGCTAAGATGAACTCGTCTTCAACCAGTTGTATAAGGTCTAATTCACCGTACTCATTTAGATCTACCAAATCATAAATTTCTGGTGCTTCCTCTTCTGTCTTCTCACCGTAGTAAGGAGTGTAAAGGAATTCAACTTCACACGGATGCGTGAATACCTCATTACAACGCTGACACTCTAATTCGACTTCGATGTTAGCTTTACCAGAGATAACAACAAGTCGCTGTTCATCTATCTCAAATGACAATGAGACTTCTGCGTCGCGTTTTACGCCATCAGTCATTTCCGCTAAGCGTTTAAAAAGACTAGCTTGGATGATGCCATCGTAATCTAATCGTTTTTGTGCCGCTTTAGCCGGATCAACCGTTCGCGGTAATTTTACCTTTTGCATAGGGCGCGAATATTATCTTCCAAATCAAAATTAGTCAAAGAAAAAGGCAAAAAAGTTATACTTTTTTACGCTTAACATACAGAGCATTAGCCAGAATCAATTTCAATCGATTATGCTATAGAAAATGCTTGCGTGAATTGTAATTCAAAATGAAAAATTACCAACTTGTTTTAGCCTCAACTTCACCTTTTCGTAAACAATTACTCGAAAAACTGTCGTTACCTTTCGTTTGTTTGTCCCCACAATGCGATGAGACACCTTTCCCGAATGAAACACCATTGGAACTGGTGAAAAGACTGGCTATCGACAAAGCAACATCCTGCAATATAGGACAAGCCAGTTTGGTGATTGGTAGTGATCAAGTCTGCATGATTGATGGTCAGATTATTGGTAAGCCCCTCAACCGAGAACGCGCTATCGAACAATTACTTGCTCAAAGTGGTAAAGCAATTACGTTTTACACTGGACTTGCCGTATACAACTCAGTGACAAAACACACCGAAGTCGGAGTAGATACGTTCGAAGTTCATTTTAGAGATCTAACCCAAGAACAAATTGAACGTTACGTCGATAAAGAAGAGCCATTTTATTGCGCTGGCAGCTTTAAGAGTGAGGGGATGGGCATTTGTTTATTTAAAAAATTGGTCGGCAAAGATCCTAACACGCTTATAGGGCTGCCTTTGATCGACTTAATCGACATGCTTCAAGCTCAAGGATTTAATGTGCTCTAGTGCTCTAGCATCCAATAATACAGTGGCCAAACTTAAAAACATCAACCCGACATGGTCTCAAATGATTACGTTCGAATGGCTACGTTTCAAATGACTAAATTTCAAATGAATAAGTATAGAGGGACAAAAGGGAGTCCATGACTCCCTTTTGTATTGTTATTTTGCCTTGATCAATTCGCTTTTTCTCAAGCCAACAAGCACTTTTTCAAGTTTCGCGCCCATCGGTGCATTGATTTCCATCCACTCATCATTGGTTGGATGTTGAAACTTGATATTTGCAGCGTGCAGGAACAAACGGTCGAGCCCTACTTGTCCTGTGTAAGCATCAAATCGGCGATCACCATAACGATCATCCCATGCAATAGGATGTCCTGCATATTGAGTGTGCACACGAATCTGATGAGTACGGCCCGTAATTGGACTCGCTTGAATGAGTGTCGCTTGATCAAACTTTTCTAAGATCTTAAAGCGTGTCTCAGATGGTTTGCCATTTGGATTAACTCGCACGATGCTGTTCACTTCGTTTTTTAGCAGCGGCGCATTCACCATCTTACAACTGTTTTTCCATTGCCCCATTACGAGTGCAAAGTAAAACTTCTTAACCGTTTTTTCGCGGAATTGCGCCTGTAAGTGGCGAAGTGCGGAACGCTTTTTCGCTACTAACAAAATACCCGAGGTATCGCGGTCAATACGATGGACCAACTCAAGGAAACGAGCCTCAGGACGCAACGCTCTTAGTGCCTCAATCGCACCAAATTTAAGGCCGCTGCCGCCGTGAACCGCCGTACCAGATGGCTTATTCAAAACCAGCAGATGATCGTCTTCAAAGATGATCATATTTTCTAGCTCTGCGACCTTATTCAACTTGGTACTTGGTGCTACATCCGCTTCTTTACTTTCAACCGTGACTGGCGGAATACGCACAAGGTCACCAGCTTTCAGCTTATACTCAGCTTTAACGCGTTTTTTATTTACACGCACTTCCCCCTTACGCACGATTCGGTAAATCATACTTTTCGGGACGTCTTTTAATTGGTTGCGTAAAAAGTTATCAATACGCTGACCCGCCATATCTTCGTCAATGTCGACGAACTGGACTTGTGTTCTTATTTCGCTCATGGCCGCTATTGTAAACGCAAATCTGCACGACTTCACATTATTCTTGATACAAAAGAATTAGCGCACCGCAAAAAGGACTCAATAGGCCGCCAACCTTTTGTTTAATTTATGAAAACCGTCATCTAAGTTCAGTGTATATTGCGTATCTTTATCAATATACCACTTCCAAATGCTTATGAAACAGCCAGTTATAAATTATAAAAATTGAATTTAGCGCTGATTTTTCTATCGTTTGCGTGAAAGCCGATTGCTGATATCCACGAGCACTGCTATAGTTCACAGCTGCTAAGGAGGGTTTGGTTACATTTTGTTCACTACCATTCATTTATCCCCAGCAATGAGAGTAGGCTGTTGAAGCTCAAGTGCAGCACTGGCGTAAGACACGTTGAATTCAACACACTTGCCTCTCTACTCCTCGCATATTCACGTTGAGTATCTACCGCCCGAATAGCGGGTCACAAGTTTACGTTTCCAAAGAAACCCAAAAAATTTGTGATGACTGAAGTGCCCCAGAGCATCCCCTTCCAGCCGGGAGGCTGCAAAACATAGCCATGGGATCAGGCACCGTGAAATAGCGAAAAAAAGTGGCAAGTAATTAAAAATATAAAGAAAAGACAACGAGAATTTTCAATGAAAAGAATGTTAATTAACGCAACTCAAAAAGAAGAGTTGCGTGTCGCTCTGGTTGATGGCCAGCGACTTTTCGATCTTGATATCGAGAGTCCAGGGCATGAATCTAAAAAAGCGAATATCTACAAAGGACGTATTACACGTATCGAACCAAGCCTTGAAGCCGCATTTGTTGATTACGGTGCTGAGCGTCATGGTTTCCTCCCTCTTAAAGAAATTGCCCGCGAATATTTCCCTGAAGGTTACACTTACCAAGGTCGTCCAAGCATTAAAGAAGTGCTGACTGAAGGTCAAGAAGTCATCGTACAAGTGGAAAAAGAAGAGCGTGGTAGCAAGGGCGCAGCTCTAACTACTTTCATCTCTCTAGCAGGCAGCTACCTTGTTCTTATGCCTAATAATCCTCGAGCTGGCGGTATTTCTCGTCGTATCGAAGGTGACGAGCGTACTCAACTAAAAGCGGCACTAAGCACACTAGAACTGCCACAAGGCATGGGTCTAATTGTACGTACTGCAGGCGTTGGTAAGAGTGCAGAAGAACTTGAGTGGGATTTGAACGTACTACTTAACCATTGGAGTGCGATTAAGGGCGCGGCAGATTCTAACCCTGCTCCTTTCTTAATCCACCAAGAAAGTAACGTTATCGTTCGTGCAATTCGTGACTACCTACGTCGTGACATCGGTGAAATCCTAATCGACAGCAACACCATTTATGAGCGTGCTAAAGAGCACATCAAACTGGTTCGTCCTGATTTCATCAGCCGCGTTAAGAAATACGAAGGCGAAGTGCCGCTATTTAGCCACTATCAAATCGAAAGCCAAATCGAATCGGCTTTCCAACGTGAAGTGCGCCTACCGTCTGGTGGTTCTATCGTAATCGACCCAACAGAAGCTCTAACTTCTATCGATATTAACTCTGCTCGTGCAACGAAAGGCGGTGATATCGAAGAGACAGCACTGAACACCAACTTAGAAGCAGCAGACGAAATCGCTCGTCAATTGCGTCTACGTGACCTTGGTGGTCTAGTTGTTATCGACTTTATCGATATGACACCTGTACGCCACCAGCGTGAAGTAGAAAACCGCTTACGTGAAGCCGTTCGTCTAGATCGTGCCCGCGTTCAAATCGGCCGTATTTCTCGCTTCGGTTTGTTAGAGATGTCTCGTCAGCGTCTGAGTCCTTCTCTGGCAGAAGCAAGTCACCATATTTGTCCTCGTTGTACGGGCACAGGTGTGGTTCGTGACAACGAATCTCTTGCACTTTCTGTTCTTCGTCTGATCGAAGAGGAAGCGCTAAAGGACAACACTGCGCAAGTACTTGCCGTAGTACCAGTGCCAATCGCGTCTTACCTTCTCAACGAAAAACGTCGCTCTGTGAACCACATTGAACGTAACCAAGAAGTGAAAATAACGGTTGTTCCTAACTCAGATATGGAAACACCACACTTTGAAGTGATCCGTGTTCGTGAAGGCGAAGAGTTTGATCTGCTTTCTTACCTACTTCCAAAGAAACTGGAAGCAATGAAAGAAGCAGAAGGTAAAGATACGGGTGAAACTGAAATCAAACCAAAGCGTATTGAAGAACCTGTACTAAAAGGTTTTGCTGCGCCTCAAACCGCTCCAACTCCAGCTCCAACTTCAAAACCTGCGCCTGTAGCTAAGAAGAAAGAAGCGGAACAAGAAGAGAAACCAGGTCTATTCAGTCGTCTGATCAAAGCACTAGGTAACTTCTTCTTTGGTGGTTCTGAAGAAGCAAAAGAAGAACCAAAACAAGAAGAGAAGAAACCAAGTCGCGATAACAAGCGTCCTAGACGTGATCGTAACGACCGCCGACGTGGTAATCAACGCGATAATCGTGACAACCGCGAAAACCGTGATAATCGCGATAACAAGCGTCGTCGTAAACCTCGTGATGAGCAAACGTCAGAGCAGAACGAAGTACAACAGCAAACGAACAAACAGCCAAACCGCAATCAGAAGCGTAAGCCTAAAACTCAGCAAGCAGAAAAAGCTCAAGAGTCCAAAGCAAATGCAAAAGTAGCGGAAAAAGGCCTGCTGTTAGCGGCGGAAGCTCGTACTGAACCAAAATCAGAAGAAAGCAACGCGAAGCCAAACGCGAAAGCAGAAAAAGTGAAAGAGCGCCGTCAACGTCGCAAACTGAACAAATCTGTGCGTGTTAAAGATCAGCTTGCATCTGAACAGGTTGTTGAAGAATCAATTCAAGCGGTTAAGCCTGTAGAAGCGCCTGTTGAGAAAGTGGTTGAGCCAACTTTAGATTCAGCAGCCGAAACGCAACAAGACAACAAGCAAGGTGAGAAACAACGTCGTAATCGCCGTTCACCACGTCACCTACGTGCAAGTGGTCAACGTCGCCGTCGTGGTCGTGATCGTCGCCCTAACCCATTCCGCCTACGTAAGGGTGGCGTTGCCTCTCCTGAGATGGCAATGGGTAAAGTAATGCCACGTTACATTCCAAAACCAGCTCCTAAGAAAGAAGAGCAAGTAAAAGAAGAAAACGTAGTAGCACCAACAGCGGCAGCATCATCAGTACCAGCAATGCAAGGTGGCTTTGCTTGTCCTGAAATGGCAATGGGTAAAGTTATCATTCGTCGCGAAGCTCCTATGATTGCAGAAGTACCTGTGATTGCAGAAGTACCAATGGCTGTTACTGAGGCACCAGTTGTTGAAGATAACGTTCAACAGACAGTAGAACCAACCGTAGATGCGCCTATCGTGGAAACAGTCTTGACTGAGAACACTGCGTCAGAAACGGCTGAAACACCAGTTGAGCCAATCGCTGAAACCGTTGAAGCTCCAGTAGCTAAAGTAGTAACGGAAGAAACTGAAAGCGTCGTGGTAGAAACGCCAGTTCAAGCTCCAGCTGTAGAAGAGACGAAAGAAACTTCTGTAGAAGTCGCTGACAAGGCTCCTATCGCAGCTGTAGAGACTAAAGCGAACGTTATTCAGGTTGCGTCTAAGCCACACGCTAGCGCACCGATGACAAAAGCACCTGGCCCTCAAGAGCTTCGCGAAATTTCTGTAGCGCCTGCACCGTTAAAAGCTGAGCGATACGCACCTAAAGGTGCGGGTAGCCAAGTTGCGACAAACCGTGCGTCAGCAAAAATGACTAAACCAAACTTTAGCTAATCAAAAAATACGCTAACTAATTGAAAGGCTGCCGAAAGGCAGCCTTTTTTGCTATTTATCTCTCTCATTCATATTGTTCACATTAATATCAATGACTGATCACATTTGTGGTTCATTATTCGTATCATTCTTGAACTTAATCACACTTTTAGGTAGCATTCGCCGACTCTAGTTTTCGACACCATTCTGATGCTGCTCTTTTCCATCACAGTTTGTACTGATAATTGTAAGCGATATACCTGTTATTAGTACTGATGCAAACACGAATATGTGTCGAGAGAAAATTCATAGCTAAAAGAGCTCGATAATAAACATGTTCGAATTTCCGCAATTTTCTAAGCACTCCGTAAAGAACGATGTGCTATCAGGTCTGACCGTTGCTCTCGCATTGGTACCTGAAGCTGTAGCCTTTGCATTCGTCGCCGGCGTAGACCCTATGGTTGGTCTATACGCGGCATTCATTGTAGGCCTTATCACATCAATTTTTGGTGGCCGTCCAGGCATGATTTCTGGTGCAACTGGCGCAATGGCCGTTGTAATGGTTTCTCTTGTCGCTAGCCACGGTGTTCAATATCTCTTTGCTGCCATCATGCTAGCCGGCATCCTCCAAATTGCTGCAGGTCTATTTAGGCTGGGCAAGTTTATCCGAATTGTGCCTCACCCTGTCATGATTGGTTTCGTCAATGGTCTTGCTATTGTCATTTTCCTAGCTCAGCTTGGTCAATTCAAAGCACCAGACATCAACGGTATGTTAACGTGGCTTCCTCAAGAGCAAATGTTACTCATGCTAGGCCTTGTGGCATTAACAATGGCTATCATTCATTTTCTACCTAAGTTCACAACAGCAGTACCATCGTCTTTGGTTGCAATCGTAACCGTTACCGCTCTTGTGATTGGATTAGATCTTGAAACACGCACCGTTGTCGATTTTCTACGCACAATGTCTGGTGACGAAGCCGCAACCCTAGCAGGCTCACTACCAACATTTGCTATTCCGACCGTACCGTTTACGCTTGAAACTCTGCAAATTATCTTGCCTTACGCGATTATTCTGGCAGCTATCGGTCTCATTGAATCATTGCTTACACTGACCGTTCTCGATGAGATGACAAACTCTCGTGGCCAATCCAACCGCGAATGTATCGGCCAAGGTATGGCGAACATGACATGTTCTGTATTTGGCGCGATGGGTGGTTGTGCAATGATCGGTCAATCAATGATCAACGTAAACTCGGGTGGTCGTGGCCGTCTATCCGGTATCGTTGCTGCAGTCGCACTGCTGATTTTCATCTTGTTTGCATCATCACTGATTGAGATGATCCCACTAGCGGCCCTTGTTGGTGTCATGTTCATGGTTGTGATTGGTACGTTTGAGTGGGCAACATTCAAGCTTGCACGCCGTGTGCCTAAGCAAGACTTCTTCGTTATTGTTCTCGTTACGGTCGTCACTGTACTCACAGACCTTGCCGTCGCCGTCGCGGTTGGTGTGATTGCATCAGCACTGATGTTCGCATGGCAACACGCAAAACACATTTACGCAGATACACGCTTAAATGATGAAGGTTCAAAAGAATATAAGATCCACGGTCCAATCTTCTTTGGTTCTGCGGCCAATTTCCTTGAACTGTTTAACGCTCACGGCGATCCAAAAGACATCATCGTAGACTTTGCGGATTCTCGTGTAACCGACCATTCAGCGATTGAAGCGATTGAAACGCTCGCAGAACGTTACGCAGCCCTAGGCAAGACATTGCACCTACGCCACTTAAGCCCAGATTGCCGTAAGCTTCTCGATAAAGCAGGCAGTTTGGTGGAAATCAATGTCAAAGAAGACCCTAGCTACAAAGTCGCGACAGACGTATTAGCAGGTTAATAACACAAAAAGGGATGAGCATGACTCATCCCTTTTGTTAATCTGGTGATTACTCGCTATTTATCGATGATGCAGACTATAGTTTTTTCAAAATGACGTCTGATGCTTCTTCTATGAGATCAAGTACCAACTCAAAGCCTGCATCTCCCCCATAGTATGGATCTGGAATTTCATCGTAATCTGAATCGGAATGGCTCAAAAACAGTGTAATTTTATACTGATGTTCAACAGGGCATAGATCCAATAGATCGCTAAGGTTTGCCTTATCAGCGGCTAAAATCAGATCAAACTCTTCAAAATCCGACATTTTTACTTTGCGGGCTTTCATGCCTTTAAATGAATAACCTCTCGCTTCCCCCGCTTGCATCGCACGTGAATCAGGACGACTTCCTGAATGGCAACTAATTGTACCGGCGGAATCAACGGTTAAAGGGATGCTCTGCTCCAGTGATTTTGCTTTCAGTACCGCCTCGCCTGTTGGTGAGCGACAAATATTACCCATACAAACTACCAGTACTTTCTTCATTTTATTCCCTGAATTATCGGTGGTTTTTCTTCACGATTTGTTGATCTATCATAGCGAGATAATTGAGCAAACCCAAGCACACGAATCACAGGAAGTATTATGTCTATCGAAGAGAACAAAGCCGCGCGTCACAAAGCTCGCCAACAAAAAGTCAAAGAACAGGTAGACGCAAAAATTGCGGCCGCTCAGGAAGAAAAAGGCCTATTACTGATTATTACTGGCAATGGGAAAGGCAAGTCAACATCGGGCTTTGGCACTATTGCGCGCGCTGTTGGGCATGGGCTAAAGTGCTCAGTAGCTCAGTTTATTAAGGGCACATGGGATAATGGCGAACGTAACTTACTTGAAAAACTAGGTGTTGAGTTCCAAGTAATGGCAACTGGCTTTACATGGGAGACTCAAAACAAGAGTCAAGATACTGAAGCCGCGCAGTTAGTATGGCAAGAATGTAAACGTATGCTGCAAGACGAATCTATCGATGTGATTCTATTTGATGAACTGACCTATATGGTTAGCTACGGGTACATTGACTTAGCTGACGTAGTTGAAGCGCTGAACAATCGTCCTAAAATGCAGTCGGTGGTCATAACTGGTCGTGGGGCTCATCGTACTCTTATTGAGATGGCTGATACTGTATCTGAAGTAAAGAATGTAAAACATGCTTTTGAATCGGGCGTTAAAGCACTCAAAGGCGTTGATTGGTAAATTTGCCAGTACCAATTTAAATTACCGGCTCACTTGCTCGTTTGTCCCCAGACTTTACATCTAACTGATAGGCAATAAAAAGGGTTAGCATAATGCTAACCCTCCCTTACAACGGTTCTTCCCGAGACCAGAAAACTAAACTAGCGGAACAGATTTTTTAACAATCCATCTACGGCTTCTTTCGTTTTTTCATCTTTAATTTTGTCCGTTAGCTTTTCAACGCCACGATCGATTTCTTTCTGTGCTTTTTGCTTCAACACATCATCAAAAACTAACTTGAACTTAGGATCTGCCCATTTACCAGAAACATTAATTGGAATGGTAATATCTTTAAGTTCGTCGATATTCTTACCACCTTGACCCTCTAACGACCCAACAACCGAAGTGCTGATCGTAAAGTCCACTGTCTTATTTAAGTAATTCGCAGCCCCTTTACCACGCACACGCAATAAAGGCGATTGAGCTTGAAGATCATCGGTAGAAACCTGGCCTTTATTCAACTTGAGGGTCGCCGTCATCGCACTAAAGTCGGTTTTCTTCGTTTCGTCAGTCCCCTCTAGACTATGGCCTTTGAACTTCGCATAGTTTTCGCGAATCAATTGTGCAACGTTAATGCCATTTACGGCACCATCAGTAAAGTTAATCGCGATCGTGCCGATAAGGTTTTTCTTCATCCCTGTAGGCGTCAAGCTTTTGCCACTGACGTTCACATCAATATTACCCGTGCCCTCTAACATGTCGTTATCTGCAACATCAACAAGTAGTGGTTGCACATGTACACCTTTGATTGATTGCTTTGCACTATAGCTTGCAGGAGAGTGACGAGCATCTAATTTAGCGGTTGCTGAAATCGTCCCTTGGTAAAGCTTAGAACTGAAAGATGCTAACTCAAATACCCCGCGATCAATCGAAAAGTTCGCGTTTACCGCTTCCATTTTTGCGTTAGCCAGTTTGAACTGATCGATCGTAATATCACCTCTCACATCCAATGTTTTCAATGCTGATAGATCCGGCTCTACCTCTGGGCCTACTGGGGCACTATTTCCCCCTGATGTAGATTTGTTATCCGCCGGTGCTTGCTTGTTTAAGCCTAGGAATTCATCTAAATCGATGTTTGGACTATGCACAGCAAAACGTACCTTAGGGATGTCGCCCAGAGTGACATCTGCTTTACCATTGAGCGCAATCGCATTCGCGGTCAGTTTCTCTAACACAAAACTCAAGTGACTCTTGGTCAAATCAAACGAAAGATCTGAAGTCACGTCAACTTTCATTGGCGACTGAGGCAGAGCATCACCATCAAAGTTTGCGTTCAATGTCAGTTTGTTTAGTTGCACTTTGCTGATCGCCTTATCGACTGACAGCTCACCGCCACCTTGCATATCCAGCTTCATGCCACCCGTTTCACCTTTTAGCGCGTAGCTTAGGTTGTTTACCTTATTGAACTCAAACGCATCTAAACCAATGGTTGCTGATTCAATCTTGTTAGTAGCATCAGCATAAGTTGCATCAAAGTTGATGTTTTTCAATGCGTAACTGGCAAGGCCTTTTGCCAATTTGAAATCCGTTTTGCCTTGCGCAGTGAACGTTTGGGCATTCATCTCACCTTTCACGCCAAAATCAGCCGTTGTCCAGTGATCAAAAGCAAACTGAGAGAGGTTTAGCGAGATATCAGAAAGCTTGATATAGGTGCCAGCTTGCTTGTCTTGAACTTCAACATAGCCATTTGAGATAGAGACGCCTGCAAGATTGATCGTCCAATCAGAACCTGAACTTTGCGATCCTGCAGCTTGTTCTGACGCCGCTTCTGTCGTTTGTTCTGCTTGCTGAGTTTGTGCTTTGGTTAGCGCATCTATGTTTTTAGTGCCATCTTTCAATGTTTCAAGATAGAACTCAGCGCCATCCAGAGTGACCTTGCCAATTTCTAGCTGTTTGCTCAATAGTGGCATAACAGAAACATCAACACCCACAGTATCGACTTTAAACAAGTTTGGCTTGCTAAAGCCTTGTGGGTTTCTTAACTCAGTTCGCCCAAGTTCAAAACCAATTGATGGGAAAAACTGCCAACTGATGTCTCCTTCAACAACCAGTTCTAGACCCGTTTGCTTTTGTGCTTGTTCCACGATAAGTGGCTTAAACTGATTAGGGTTAACAAAAACAACCAACGCTAAAACGACGGCCAAAATCACCACAACCGGTATGGCAACAATTAAGAGCAGTTTCTTCATTCGCATTTTCCTTGCTCGAGTGTTCTCAAAATTATAATAGCTGACTCAGCATACCTAAGACCGTTCCCTTAGTTTGCGAAAAAGTCTCTTATCTGCTTTACAACTGGCTAATTTAAAAACAAAAAAAAGAAGTGACACCTAAGGTGCCACTTCTTCATTCAAAAATAAAGTGATATAGCCGTCTAAAAGCTTAAGCTTTCAGAAGTTTTGCAATGTGTGCTTTAAGAACATCAATCGCGATACGGTTTTTACCACCACGAGGTACGATGATATCCGCATATTGCTTAGATGGTTCGATAAACTGCATAAACATTGGACGAACCGTTTGCTGGTATTGTTTAAGAACAGATTCCATTGTACGGCCACGCTCTTCAACATCACGTTTCACGCGACGCAATAAACAGATGTCCAATGGCGTATCCATAAATACAGTCGCGTGCATAAGATCGCGCAGGCGAGGATCCGTAAGCAACAAAATACCTCGAGAATGATAACCTTTTTCGGTGTCATTAGGGTTGTCGTTGCGGTACGAGTATGGTCAGCATAACTGTACTCAGGCACTTCCACTGCTTCACCGCGCACCAATTTTTCTAGGTGATCGCATAGCAAGTCGTGGTCTAACGCGCTCGGGTGGTCATAGTTAGTCTTTACACGCTCTTCCATGCTTAGGTGGCTTTGGTCGTTGTAGTAGCAATCTTCCGTGATAACACCGATTTGATGATCGCCCACTTTCTCGCGAAGCTCATTGTAAATCGTGCTCGCGATCAGACTTTTTCCAGAAGCAGAAGCGCCAGCAATACCTACGATGACGCATTGATTAATATCAGACATTAGTTTGCACCCGATGATGATTTTCTAGTCACATAATTAGATAAACTGCCTGATTATAGGGAGTTCACCCCTTAGATACTAGCTGGATTTAGGGTTTAGTTATAACTTTCTATTTACCCAGAGGATTAATCTCCGAGCAAACGTTAAAATGAACAACTTTCAACCACAGCAAGCTATTTAATCAGTTTACCATTGTAAAACTGATTGCATCTGGCTTCGACTTTCCTTGCCAATACATCGTACTACACACACGATCAGCAAGCTGTTTATAGTAACCGGCATGCTCACTTTCCGGACGTCTTGCAACAGTTGGCATACCGACATCAATGTCTTCTCTCATTGAAATATGCAAAGGAATTTGTCCTAATAATGCTAAGCCGAACTCGTGTGATATTTTCTCTGCTCCACCAGTGCCAAAAATATGTTCAACAGCGCCACATTGACCGCAAATGTGATAACTCATATTTTCAACGACCCCCACAACCGGCACGTTCACTTTATGAAACATGGCGGCACCTTTACGTGCATCAGCTAAAGCTAAGTCTTGCGGTGTTGTTACAATGACCGTGCCTGTTACTGGAATTTGCTGCGAAAGTGTCAGCTGAATATCCCCGGTGCCCGGCGGCATATCGATGACCAAATAATCTAACTCCGGCCAGTCGGTCTCGGTCAACAGTTGCGACAGCGCTTTCGAAGCCATAGGACCACGCCAAATAGCTGCCTCTGACTTATCCACTAAATAACCAATAGAATGAGTATAGATTCCGTGAGCAAAAATCGGAGACATCCATTTCGCGTCACGCACATCAGGTTTTGTATCTTCTTGACCAAGCATCATTGGTACTGAGGGGCCATAGATGTCTGCATCAAGTAAGCCGACTCGCGCGCCGGACTTGGCAATGGCTAATGCGAGGTTAACTGATGTGGTCGATTTCCCAACTCCACCTTTTGCAGAGCTGACCGCAATGATATTTTTTACGCCTTTCACCGCATTATTCACTTGGGTTTCAAGTGATTTAACCGCTTGTGTTATCTGGTAAGGAAAATCAGGTACGGTCCCCGAAGATTGCTGCTCTTTGATCCAATCGCCTAGCGCTGATTGAAGTTCGTTACTCGCAAAAGGCAGTGTAATTTGAATACCGCCTTGGGCTGGGATCCCAACGATCCCATGGATATCTGCCCAACTTTCCACTAATTGTGGGTGGTGAAACTGGTTGAGCCAATGACAAAAATCTTGTTTTGAAGTGAACTGATGCATAAGGTCTCCTTTTATACTCAAGTCACCTAAAGGCGCTTGGGTACAGTACCTCTAATCGTAGCACTCAGTGAGTCGATTCAGAACCCCAAAAAAACTAAGGCAATCCATGGCTTGATGCCTTGGCGTTATGGAGCTCATGGGGTAGTATTATCCATCAAAATTTTTTTATACCTCTCAAGAAGCGAATATTAAGTATGGCAAACGATCCAAGACTCTCTACTCCAAGGAAATTATTGGTAACTTGTGCCCTTCCGTACGCTAACGGTTCGATTCACCTAGGTCACATGCTTGAGCACATTCAAGCTGACATCTGGGTTCGCTACCAACGCCTACGTGGCAACACTGTAAACTTCATCTGTGCTGACGATGCTCATGGCACTCCAATCATGCTAAAAGCACAACAGATGGGTATTACACCAGAAGAGATGATCGCTGCTGTAAGTGAAGAGCACCAAAAAGACTTTGCTGGCTTTGATATTAGCTTTGATAACTACCACAGCACACACTCAGAAGAGAACCGTGAACTGGCTTCTCACATCTACCTAGAGCTGAAGAAAAACGGTTTTATCTCTAGCCGCACTATTTCTCAGCTGTTTGACCCTGAGAAAGAAATGTTCCTACCAGATCGTTTCGTAAAAGGTACTTGTCCGAAGTGTAAGTCAGAAGACCAATACGGTGACAACTGTGATAACTGTGGTGAGACGTACAGCCCAACTGAACTGATCAACCCTAAATCAGCTGTGTCTGGTGCGACTCCAGTCATGAAAGACTCAGAGCACTTCTTCTTTGATCTTCCTCAGTTCGAAAGCATGCTAAAGGAATGGACTCGTTCTGGTTCTCTGCAATCAGAAACGGCTAACAAAATGCAAGAGTGGTTTGAGTCTGGTCTTCAGCAGTGGGATATCTCACGTGATGCACCTTACTTCGGCTTCGAAATCCCAGGTGAGAAAAACAAATTCTTCTACGTATGGCTAGATGCACCGGTTGGCTACATGGCTTCTTTCAAGAACCTATGTGACAAAACTGACGGTCTAGACTTTGAGGAATACTGGAAGAAAGACAGCACTGCGGAACTTTACCATTTCATCGGTAAAGACATCGTTTACTTCCACTCTCTATTCTGGCCAGCTATGCTAGAAGGCAGTGGTTTCCGTAAGCCAAACAACGTATTTGTACACGGCTACGTAACCGTAAACGGTGCGAAGATGTCTAAGTCTAAAGGTACGTTTGTGAAAGCAAGCACTTACCTAGACCACCTAGATCCAGAGTGTCTACGTTACTACTACGCGGCTAAACTAAACAGCCGTATCGACGACCTAGACCTTAACCTTGAAGACTTCACGCAACGTGTAAACGCTGATGTTGTGAACAAGATCGTTAACCTAGCATCTCGTAACGCTGGCTTCATCTCTAAACGTTTTGACGGCAAGCTTTCTGAAAACTTTGCGGAGCCTGAACTATACAACGAGTTCATTGCTGCAGCAGACCGCATCGCAGAGCTTTACGAAACTCGTGAGTTTGGTCGTGCAATCCGTGAGATCACGGCGCTAGCAGATAAAGCTAACCAATACGTTGATGAAAAAGCACCATGGGTTGTCGCAAAAGAAGAAGGCAAAGATCAGGAACTGCAAGAAATCTGTTCTGTAGGTATCAACCTATTCCGCGTTCTGATGACTTACCTGAAACCAGTTATGCCAGCACTAGCAGCGCGTACTGAAGCATTCTTAAACGAAGAGCTAACATGGGAAGGCATTGCAGCACCGCTTACTGATCATGAGATCACTAAGTTCAAAGCACTGTTCAACCGTATCGATCCTAAGAACATCGAAGCAATGATCGAAGCATCGAAAGAAGACGCGGCAGCTGAAATGGCAGCAAAAGAAAAAGCAGAAGCTGAGAAGACTAAAGCAAGCCAAACTGAGCTTGATAAAGATCCAATCGCAGAAGAGATTGAGTTCGATGCTTTTGCCGCCGTTGATATGCGTATTGCTCGCATCATTTCGTGCGAAGAAGTACCGAAAGCAGACAAGTTGCTTAAGTTCCAACTGGACATTGGTGGTGAAACTCGCCAAGTATTTTCAGGTATTAAGTCCGCGTACAAACCTGAAGAGCTAGAAGGCAAGCTAACGGTGATGGTCGCTAACCTAAAACCTCGTAAGATGAAGTTTGGCATGTCTGAGGGTATGATCCTAGCAGCGGGCCCTGGTGGCAGCGAACTATGGATCCTAGAACCACACGAAGGTGCTCAACCTGGTATGCGTGTAATGTAATTCGTTACTTTACGACGAAAATAAATTATCCCCACCTAATTCGGTGGGGATTTTTTTTTGACCAGATTCACATTTTTGGGGAGTGGACGCACCAAATGTGTACGCAGCCTTTCACAATATATTCACAACCATTTGTTTTATAACAACTTAATTATTGGCATCAAAACTGCTCCCACTTAGTTGCTAGGTCAAAAGCACTAACAAGGAGTTGGTTATGTTTGTTTTGATTTCTACTTTGATCTCCGTTGCCATTCTGGTCGGGATCTACCACTTAGCGGATAAGCGAGCAAAGCAGCACGCTCGTAAGTATCGATTACTTATTCTATTACGCGATGTCACTTACTTACTTCGTCGCCACCGAGCGGTGACCCATCATACGTTTCAAGATCATCAAAATCATGACGAAGAGATAGCGACAATCAATCAAGAATTGCGCGGTATGCTACATCAATTAATAGAGACGTCTCGCTTTGAAAATAAGCCCATGTATCGCGTGCTTCAAATCAAAGTTGAGAAGTTGTTGAAACAGTGGCAAGAACACTCTTTGGCTCGTAATCAATTAGAACATGGCCGACTTATTCGCCATACCTTGTTTTTGATGGATGAGGTAACCATAGCTTGGCTTGCTGTAATTCAAAGAGAGGATCTCTACAACGAATATCAGATGAATTGGCAAACGGTCATCGACAACTTAGAGACGCTGACTCAACTACGTATTAGCATTCAAGATATTCATACTCCAGATGGCGCAATGCGAATTAAAAACTACGCTTCAGTCATGATTCGAAAGCTCAATCAGTTAGCGGTCATTACGCCATTAAGCATCACGGCACCGATGCCGACAAAATCAATACATACTTTGAATGAATATATTAATGATCGCAATCACGAGCTAAATGAAGACGAGCTCTACCGAATTACTTCTGAATTTTCTCTCGCTATATTTAATAGCTATGAACAAATATTATCAGATATCGTGGAAACCATATATCGGCCCTTGCCCACGTTACGTCTTGCATAAGCAATATCCCACTACATACAATCAACGCATAAAATAAAACCGCAGGCTCTCGCCTGCGGTTTTTGCATCCCTTTTTCAGCAAAATAGTCTGCTGAGGATTGTTTGCTAACTTGAGTTTGCTAATAACTTAAGTTTACTAACTCGTCGCTAATTAGCTTTAGTGTTCAACTTAGCTATCATCTTCAGTAAAGTTAGTTGGCAACTCTTGCTTCATTTCGTTCCAGATTTGCGCACTTTCCATACCGTAGTGACGGATCAATACTGGCAATTGGTCTCGTTGGCCTGTTTCACACGTCTCTAACAACTGTTGATAGAACTTTAGCGCCAATTCGCGAGAAGCTGGATTAGAGAAGTAGTAACTACCCACACGATCATAAAGCTTTCGCAACCCATTGAAGATCAGACCGTAAATTTGGTTACCAGAATGGAATGCCAAACGTTGGAATAGCATGTAATCGTAGTAGTTGAATGTTTTCGCAATCAAAATTTCCTGACGCTTCGCTTCATCTTTTTCGTTGTCTTCTTTAACACTTTGACGAATTTTATCAGCGTATGGGGAAGCCGACATAAACTCATCCCAAGACGGGGCTTGAATCAACGCTTCACAAGAATCAATAACATTTTTGATTGTTCGCTCAGAGCTCTCTTTATTTGCTTTGAAAGCATAGCGCATAAAAATTGGGCTGATATTGGTACGCGCGGCAAGTAAATCTTCTACGATGTTCGTTGCGTTATCAACGTCTAGCGTCATTAACGTATCTAAAATATGTAAACCCGATGTCTCCATAAACTGGTTTACTTTGGTTGGTTTACCATGCTGAATGGTCAACCATCCATCACGAGCTAAACGCTGTAATACTTCACGCAATGTGGTCCGAGTAACGCCTATGAGTTCTGATAGTTCACGTTCAGCTGGTAAAATAGAGCCAGGTGGAAAACGGCCGTTCCAAATGCTCTCAATAATATATTTTTCTGCAAACCCTGCAGGGCTCTTAGCCTTAATGACCATTCTATTTTTATCCAATATTGATTTCTAAGGGTCGATGCGACTCATCATACCACTACTTAACGATTTGCGAAAATTAACGATCAATAAATGAAACGAAATCTCAATATAGAGTTAATACTCTATATATATTCTCAATTAAAAATAGCGATTCTTCGAATCCAAATGGGTAAAACTGATAATTTGATTAAATCACTTCCACCACAAAGCAAGAATAAATAAAGCTTACTTCGTCACATTTTTCTGTTCAAAATATGCAAAATAAATTTGTATTGCCGGATGAATATTCTCTCTTAACTGCTCTTTTCTACTAATTGCACTGCATTTAAAATGCTAGGTGATTTTTCTTAAGCTTTTCATGCTATAGTAACGCCGTTTTGATCGCGTTATTACAATAAAAAAGTGGCTTTAGTCGGAAGCATTACGTTTTGTGATTGACTAAAAAATGCCGGCGTGTAGAGTTTGCGGTCAAAAGTAAGCGGTGCTTAAGTTCAGGGGAAGTAACTTGGCAAGACTGCAGTACCATAATGGATTGTTGTTTTTCTAAGTTGCTGTTTTAAAAGACTAACCAATAAGTCTAACAAACAGATACTTAAGCACTATTTAATAGTGTCTATTCATCATTTTGTTATAAAGAGAAATATCATGCCGATGTCGCTCGGAAATGCCTTTATCAAGAACTTTCTTGGTAAGGCGCCAGATTGGTACAAAGTTACCATTATTGCCTTTCTAATTCTTAACCCAATCGTCTTCTTTCTAATTGACCCATTTGTCGCTGGTTGGTTGCTTGTCGCGGAATTTATTTTCACGCTTGCGATGGCGCTAAAGTGTTACCCACTTCAACCAGGTGGTCTACTCGCCATCGAAGCCGTCGCCATTGGTATGACGACACCGGGTCAAGTAAAGCACGAACTTGTAGCAAACATAGAGGTATTGTTACTGTTGGTATTCATGGTAGCGGGCATCTACTTCATGAAGAACCTACTACTGTTTATCTTCACTAAGATCTTGCTTGGCATTCGCTCGAAGACTCTACTTTCATTAGCGTTCTGTTTTGCTGCGGCTTTCTTGTCAGCATTCTTAGACGCACTGACTGTTATCGCGGTAGTCATCAGCGTCGCTGTGGGCTTCTACTCTATTTACCACAAAGTTGCTTCTGGTAACCCAATTGGTGACCACGATCATACTCAAGATGACACCATTACTGAATTGACTCGTGATGACCTCGAAAACTACCGTGCATTCCTACGTTCTCTACTTATGCACGCAGGTGTTGGTACAGCCTTGGGTGGTGTAACAACCATGGTGGGTGAGCCGCAAAACCTAATTATCGCCGACCAAGCAGGTTGGCTATTTGGTGAGTTCCTAATCCGCATGTCACCAGTGACATTACCTGTTTTCTTCTGTGGCTTGATCACATGTGCGGTTGTCGAGAAACTAAAAGTATTTGGTTACGGTACTCGTCTGCCAGACAACGTCCGTCAAATCCTTGTAGACTTTGATCGTGAAGAGCGTAAAACTCGCACAAACCAAGACGTAGCAAAACTATGGGTGCAAAGCATTATTGCCGTTTGGTTAATTGCCGCTCTGGCACTTCACTTAGCCGCGGTAGGTTTGATTGGTCTATCGGTGATTATTCTAGCAACGTCATTTACAGGTGTTATAGAAGAGCACTCGATGGGTAAAGCGTTTGAAGAAGCATTGCCGTTTACTGCGCTACTTGCTGTATTTTTCTCTATTGTTGCAGTAATCATCGATCAAGAGCTATTTAAGCCTGTTATCGATGCGGTTCTTGCCGTTGAAGATAAGAGTACGCAGTTAGCGCTGTTCTATGTGGCAAACGGCTTACTTTCAATGGTGTCTGATAACGTATTCGTTGGTACGGTGTACATCAACGAAGTAAAAGCAGCATTGGTTGAGGGTTTAATTACTCGTGACCAATTTGACCTACTCGCGGTTGCTATCAACACAGGTACTAACCTACCGTCGGTTGCAACGCCAAACGGTCAAGCAGCATTCCTATTCCTATTAACCTCTGCACTCGCTCCACTTGTTCGCCTATCTTACGGCCGAATGGTTGTCATGGCTCTGCCATACACTATCGTGTTGGCTCTTGTTGGCCTAATGGGAATCATGTTCTTCTTGGAACCTGCAACAGCATTTTTCTACGAAGCTGGGTGGGTTGTACCAAGCAGTGCCGATTTAACGCCTGCCGTTTCTGTTGGTCACTAAAAATTTATGTTGATAAGGAAACTTATCCAAGATAAAAAGCTCTGATTACTCAGAGCTTTTTCTATTTCAAACAGGATTGAAACCCGTGGCTATTTTTGCATCACTTAATCAATTTTCGAAAGGACGCTTATCTTGGCTCCTCCTCCTTTTAGCAATTGTCTTTTTTGAAGCTTGTGCGCTGTTTTTCGAACACGTCATGATGTTAGCACCGTGCGTAATGTGTATTTATGAACGTGTCGCGATGTTAGGTATTGCTGGCGCAGCATTGCTCGGTTTCATCGCACCGAATAATGTCGTAGTAAGATGGGCCGCATTGGCCGCATGGGGTGCAAGTGCTTACAAGGGTTTGATGCTCGCGATGCAGCATGTTGAGTACCAATTCAACCCATCACCTTTTGCTACTTGTGATCTTTTCGTGACGTTCCCAAGTTGGGCTCCCCTTAACAAGTGGGCTCCTTGGATGTTTGAAGCGTACGGTGATTGTGCAAAAGTAGTATGGCAATTCCTTGGTCTTTCGATGCCTCAGTGGCTTGTGATTATCTTTGCAGGTAACTTGGTTGTACTCGCATTTATTGTCATTGCTCAGTTCTTTAACACCAAAAACAAGAACCCTATCCGATAAGAACTCTCACTAGCCTTAGTGATACACATCGTACTGTTGAAAGCATAGACATAAAAAAGCCGACGTCATACACGTCGCTTTTATACATCTTTCTGTTGTCTGAGCTAAGTGTATCGGCCTGAGCTAAGTATCTAGACCCAAATTAAGTGTCTCGCCCTGAAATGGGTTGACACATTGAGGACGAGAACTGACTTCAACAATATCGCCTAGTTCGAAGCTACTTTTAAGTACGACTTACGAGCCAATCAATTGTCTGAATTGGTATTTCCGCAGCACTGTTTGAATTTTTTGCCACTTTCGCAAGGACAAGGATCGTTACGTCCAACCCCTTTGAATGGGTTTAGACTTTTCGATTTTTTGCCAACCATCAACTCATCCGCTCCCAAAGCCACTTCATTGATCATTAAATCAAATTGCTCAACGAAGTCACTGAATGCTGGCGGAGTATCGATACCTGCTTCACGCATGTATTGCTGCGTTTGTTCTTCATCAATCGCTAACATCATTGTCGTCAATAGCGCTTGCAGCATGCGCTCAAGCCCGTCATTGAGCGCTACGTCTTGCCACTGCTCTTCAATCATTGGCCAAACAGACATAAAACCCTCAGCAAAGTCTGCCAATTGCTCCGCATTGCTGTCAGTCAACGCAAGAATGGAATATTCATTGCGTAAAATATAGTTATGCTGCTTGTGGATCTGCAGTTCAACAAGAGGTTGAATCGCTTTGTAGTCCTCGCCAAAAAGCGGTGCTAACCAGGTTTCTGGTGCTAAAGGTTTCGTGGTTAGGTTGGCAGCCAGTACCGCACCTTCCATAAATAGTGAAGATTCTTCAAACTGAACTTCACCTTTCTCAATTAGTGTGTATTGCATGACATCTGGTTTCCCATGAATTTGGCGGCATTATACCCTAGCTTTAATAAGATGCTAGTTGATGCGGAGTCAAGCGGCTGACTCTTTTAATGACAAACATCCTCCACACCGCTACAATCGCGTTCCATTTTCTCACCAAACTTTATTAGGCAAGCTATGCGAGTTGTATTAGGCCCGATGGAAGGCGTTTTAGACCATTTGATGCGTCAAATTCTGACCGAAATAAACGACTATGACCTGTGTGTCACCGAATTCGTTCGTGTCGTCGATCAGTTACTGCCTGATCATGTATTCCATCGTTTGTGTCCCGAACTACTTCAAGGTTCGCAAACCGCTTCCGGCGTGCCTGTTCATGTGCAGTTGCTCGGTCAAGATCCTCGTTGGATGGCTGAAAATGCAATCAAAGCGGCGGAATTGGGCGCACGCGGCGTCGACTTAAACTTTGGTTGTCCTGCCAAGTTGGTGAACAAAAGTAAAGGGGGGGCAGCGTTACTGCAACATCCTGAGCTTATTCATAACGTCGTTAAAGCCTGTCGTGACGCCGTTCCTGCCAACATTCCAGTAACAGCAAAGATTCGACTTGGTTGGGAAAACCCAGAAGACTGTTTTGAGATTGTTGATGCTATTCAATCTGCAGGCGCGAATGAACTGACTGTGCACGCTCGTACAAAAGAAGGGGGTTACAAGGCCTCTGAGATCAAATGGGAATACATCACTAAAATTCGTGAACGCTTTGATATTCCATTAATTGCCAATGGTGAGATTTGGAACTATGAAGATGGACAGCGCTGTATCGCAACAACGGGCGTCGACTCTTTAATGGTATGTCGCGGCGCGTTTAATATTCCGAATCTTGGCAATATGGTCAAACACAACCACCAGCCGATGCCTTGGTCAGAAGTGGTTGAACTGTTGATTTACTACTCGCAATTTGAAATGAAAGGCGACAAAGGCTTGTACTATCCAAACCGTGTTAAACAATGGTTTTCTTACTTGCGCCAAGCTTATCCAGAAGCAAATGAACTTTTCCGCGAAATTCGCGTGTTCAACAAAGCGGCTCCGATTGTTGAACATATTCAGCGTTATCGAGATAAACGACAAACGCAAGTCGCGTAATCTGCGCCCATCTCATTAATAAACCAATATCAAAAAGGGCGATTCAATCGCCCTTTTTCAATAACGGCCCCATATTTTAGAACAAGACGCACCAAGTAAAATTAATAGCAAATTTTGTTCTTACCCGTTGTTTTCGCTTGGTACAATTTCTCATCTGCAGCTTTGAATAACTCATCAAAACTTGCTAGTTCCGTCGAAGATTGAAACACCACGCCACCTGAGACAGTAAAGCCTTGCTCTACCACTTTAGTTGAACTTGATACGATAGACTGCGAAACTCGCTCTAGGATCCGTTTCATACTCTGAATGTTTTCATCATAGATCGCTACAACAAACTCCTCCCCACCAAAACGAGAAGCCACATCAGAATGACGAATATTGTGTTTAATGCAATCCGCCACAAGACGAATAGCATCATCACCAACATCATGACCAAAAGTATCATTGATGGATTTAAAGTCATCGATATCAAATACTGCCAAGGCTACGTTTTTCTTCGTCATTTTATTTCGCCATACTGTCTGTATGCCTCGGCGATTTAACAAACCTGTCATCGGATCTTTTGCGGCCAAATTTTCAAAATAACGGCGCTCCGTTCTAGCATTCACCAAAAACAACGCAACTGTACTCAATACATAAATAAAGAAAGCAACGGCGACACTGTATTTTTCGAACACCATGAGATTTTTGAATTCATCCCACACATGGTATTCATAATACAAGGTATGGTTATCACTCAAACGATCATTTTCAATCGATTCGATACGAGTGCTATTTTCAGGCAGCGCCATTACGTTCGAAATTAGGTGCACGCGTCCAGCAAGGTTATTGGTTGTTTTAAGCAGCTCCTCGACATCAAAATCTATCGATAATACGCCTTGATGCCGATCATCGTGATAGACAGGAACCGTTAAACTAATGACCTGCCCTTCATGACGGTCGAGCATCGGTGCAGGGCCGGACATCGTCACTTTAACGGTATCTTGAGCCGTTTTTTGCCAAAATGGCCTCGCTTTTAACGTATCCCATAACTCTTGAGTAAAGTACTTTGCATAAGTTTCAGGGGAAGATATGACATAGCCGTGTTCATCGATGTAATGAATACCAACAATATGAGACTCAAGATCATGCAAAAATGAAAGAGAGGGAGCAAAACCCGCCTTTTTTTCAGCGAGTTTAAATAGCTCACTATCTGGTTCGCAAAGTGCTTTTTGACCCACAATCATATAATCCAGTTCAACAGCAGGCAGGCCGCCAGAATGCGTATTTTCAAGAAGTAATACATCGATCGGCCATATGTAACACAAACCATTTTCCAACTTATGGTTGTGTTCTTTGAATAAGGGATGCGTTGGATTGGAGTAATTGATAAAACTATAATCTAAAGCAGTGAGTACCTTGATGGCACGACCTAATGCACGGTCAACTTGTGCGTATTCTAAATCAATATATCGATTCATCGCGTCATAATAATTTTTTGCTGTCACGACCATTACGACGCAAAACAAGAAAAACGGAAAGAAAATGACAAACTTGAAACTGAATCGCCTTTGATTACCCATTAATTACCACGACTGCCTTATACCTACCCTTGAACAGCATATGCTATTCAAGGGTTGTTTATAGTTTTTTATTTATGTATTCATAAATTGTAATAAATTCACTATCCGGTGTCACTTCAGTTGCCATAATTTGGACGTCAATGCTGGGATATTGACAGAAATATGACGCTCGTAGTCAACTTTCTCATTTGAATCGCAAATTTGAATCAAGTGTTTAGCATTTAAACCAAGTTTCCATAACGGAATGTCAATTAATTCTACATCTTCACTGAAGTTAAATGCTGCTACGATCGTTTCTTCTCCAAGTTGACGCGCAAAAACCACGGTTTGTTTGGATTCATACAGCCATTGAAAACTGCCTGATTGCAATGCACGGTATTGCTTTCTGATCGCGATAGATTGCTTGTACCGACCTAGCCATTGTGAGTTTTCGACCTCACTCCAAGGAAAACAACGTCGGTTATCCGGGTCTAAGCCCCCCTCTAAACCAACTTCACTACCATAATAAAGGCAAGGTGTCCCAACATATGTCATCAGGAATCTCAGCGCCAAACTCATCTTTTTCTCATGCCCTTCCAACAGCGTGAAAAAGCGTGCTGTGTCATGACTATCTAACTGATTCAACTGTGAGAGTTGATTAGAAAACGGAATTTTGGCTCTAGCTTCATCTATCCATTCTTTAAAGTCACCCACGCTGATATCGATAGGATCGTACATGATGTCTTGCTTAGCAATTAACGCTCTGACAGGGTGCGCAAAGCCATAATAGTTCATCGCGCCATCCTCTTGCCCACCTTGCAACCATTGCGTTGCTTCAAAAAAATGCTCACCTAATACATAGGCCTCCTGATTAATCGACTTGGTTGCCTGACGAAACGCTTCAACATAATGAGCATTATTCTTCGCGCCCTCTCCCTCACCGAGCATATGGATAACATCAAACCGCCAACCATCAACAGAATACGGCGGCTTAAGCCAATGCTTGATCACTGCGTCGTCACTTTGGTAAATCTTGCTACGTACTTGCTCGTTCTCAAAATTCAGTACCGGCAAGTTCCCAATGCCTTTCCAACCGATATAACGGTTAGATTCTCCTTCAAAAAAGTAATAATCACGGAAGTCAGATTTAGGATGACCATACGCCCCATGAGCTTCTTGTTTGATATCAAACCATGGGTGATGTACGGATGTATGATTAAACACCGCATCCAAAACAATCCTCATCTGCTTACTTCGGATCTTTTCACATAACCCCGCAAACTGCTCGTTGTTGCCGAACATAGGGTCAATATTAAGGTAATCTTTCGTATCGTACTTATGGTTACTTGGTGCAGTAAAAATAGGGTTAAAGTACAAAGCCGTGACACCCAACTCATCCAAGTAATCCAATTTCTGCTCAACGCCCTTCAAATCGCCACCGAAGAACTCTCGGGCACCGGTGTTTTGGTGAGAGCCGACCGCCTCGCCCCAAGATTTCACCGTGGTATCTGGATCGTACTGAGCGTAAGCCTTGCGAATCGCGAGTTCATCTTGGCTCGCTGCAAAACGGTCTGGGAAGATCTGATAGAAAACTTGCTTTTGAACCCAACTCGGCGGCTGAGACTGCGTATTGAGCTTAAAATGAAACTCTTTAGGTGGCATTCGCTTTTGTACACCACGCCCATCGAGCCAAAACTGCTGACTGCCTTTTACCAACTTGAAAACGTAGTGCGTAACATCCCGATCTTGGTTTGCAGCAAACTGCGCTTGCCAAAGTAATAGATCCCCAGCTCGCCCACATTGGGACATTTCAATCAAGTATTCTTCATTGTCAGGTTCGCATCGAACATGTACACGATCAAAGGCGATACTCTCAGTTTTCAAAATGACGGTAAGCGTTTCACCATCAAACGACAAACCATCTGATGTCTGGCTATGGAAGATAAATGGAAGGGTCATGGCAAGTGCTCTTAGTATTGGAATATTCCACTATTTTATTAAAGAGTAATTGCCTAAAAATCCTCCTTTTTAAATTACCGGATAGGTCATTTTCACAAGGAGGATCACACTTGGTAGGCGTAGACGCAGTGTTAATAAAATTAGTTCAGCAGCAAACTATCATCTGCTAATTCTTCACCGCGCACTTTTGAAAACATATCTAATAAATCTGGGACCTGCATATTAGCACGCTGATCGCCTGCTACATCCAAGACAATCTTACCTTGATGCAGCATTACGGTTCTATCGCCGCAAGCTAGTGCATCTTTCATGGAGTGCGTCACCATCATTACTGTTAAATCAAATTCGTTGACAATTCGCTTGGTTAAATCGATAACAAAGGCGGCCATACGAGGATCAAGTGCCGCCGTGTGTTCATCTAACAACAACAGTTTACTGTCTGACAGCGTTGCCATGACCAAACTGACCGCTTGCCGCTGGCCTCCAGATAACAACCCTATGCTGTCACTTAAGCGATCTTCTAAACCTAAGCCTAAGATACTAATGCGATCTTGAAACAACTTTCGACGTTTTGAAGATAGGGCCATACCCCAGCCGCGTCGTTTGCCACGCATGTATGCTAAGGCCATATTTTCCTCAATGGACAGATCACCACAGGTGCCCGCCAACGGATCTTGGAACACTCGCGCACATTGCGTTGCTCGCTGATCCACACTTTTGCGCGTGACATCTTGCCCATCGATGATGACTTGTCCGCCAATCATCGGCGTTTCGCCAGTAACAGCACCAAGAAGAGTCGACTTACCGGCTCCGTTTGAACCAATTACGGTAAGAAATTGGTGCTCTGGCACTTCCAACGAGACACCTTTCAACGCCCTGTTTTCTAAAATGGTTCCGGGATTAAAGGTCACTTGGATATCATTCAGTTCAATCATAGTGCCTCTCCTGATCCATTTTTAGATGCCGTTTGTTTCGCATCCATGACGCGCTGCTTAGCTTTAAGGGATTGTTTTATCTTCGGCGCGATAAGCGCAACGGCAACCAATAACGCCGTCACCAAGTTAAGGTCTGATGCTTGCAAACCAAACATGCCAGAACTCAAGGCAAACGCAACCGCGAGTCGATATAGCACCGAACCAAGAATAACGGCGCAAACTGCTACCCAAATTTTCCGTCCAGGAATCAACGTTTGCCCAAGAATTACCGCAGCTAAGCCGACAACAATGGTTCCCACGCCTGAGGTGACATCAGCAAAACTGTTCGTTTGAGCAAACAACGCCCCAGCAAACCCAACAAAACCATTAGAGAGCGCTAAACCAAAATAGGTATAGAATCCGGTACTTGCACCTTGAGCGGCGACCATTCGTGCATTAACGCCCGTGGCGCGCAGACCAAGGCCAAAGTCACTGTTTAACAAACGAACGACAAGCCAGGCTGAAACCAGAACAAGCATCCCAACCACGAGAGGTCGAATAAACATGGGATCACCCATCGCTTCAAAAGGCGTAAGAATCGTCTCTTCACCTAATAGCGCCATATTGGGTTTACCCATGATGCGAATGTTGATGGAAAACGCCGCAATCATGGTAAGAATAGAAGCCAATAGATGAAGAATTCCACAGCGAACGGCAAGGAAAGCGGTCACCCAACCGGTCATCCCACCAGCAATAACCGCCAAGCCCGTAGCGACCCAAGGATTAACGCCTGCGACAATCGCAGTAGCCGCCACTGCCGCTCCCATAGGAAAGCTGCCATCAACACTAAGATCAGGAAAGTCGAGAACACGGAATGTAAGGTAAACGCCCAAGGCGACCAAGCCGTAGATAAGTCCTATCTCGAGCGCACCAAAAAAAGCAAATGCAGACATAACTGCTCCTTTTCTGCACAAATTAGGTTTAGCATAAAATAGGCCGGTAAGCACCGACCTAAAAACTACGCTTACTGCATGCTGGTCGCACGTTTAACAACAGAGCTTGGTAATTGGATACCCAATTTCGTTGCAGCACCTTCATTCACGACAAGATCAGAACCCGTCGCCACTTTAGCATCAAGTTTTCCTGGCTCTTGTCCATCTAAAATAGCCGCAACATAATTTGCAGTTTGTACGCCGACTTGGTAATAATCAAAACCTAGCCCTGCAATTGCGCCTTTTTCCACGTAAGATGTCGCACCGCCAAACACTGGTTTTTTCGCTTGATTCGCCGCCACAATCATCCCCTCAATAGCACTGGCAACCGTATTGTCGGTCGGTGCGTAAAAAACATCAGATTTCGCTGCAATAGCTTGAGTTGCGGATTGCACATCTGCACTTTTTAATGCTGTTGCTTCAACAACCGTTAACCCTTTTGCCTGCGCGTTCTCCTTTAGTAATTTCACTAAGGTCACAGCATTGGCTTCACCAGGGTTATAGACCACACCAATAGTCTTAGCAGCAGGAAGAATTTCTTTTATTAAGTCAACGTGTTGCGCAACCGGAGACAGATCGGATAAACCCGTTACATTCTTACCCGGTTGTTGCATCGTTTTTATCAGCTTAGCACCTACCGGATCGGTGACAGCGGTAAACACAATTGGAATAGTACGCGTCGCGGATACCAATGCTTGTGCTGATGGTGTCGCAATGCCTACCAGTACATCTGGATTTTCTCCCACAAACTGACGCGCAATCTGAACCGCAATAGCAGGATTACCTTGAGCCGTTTTGTAATCAAATTCCAAATTCTTACCTTGCTCATACCCTTTTGCTTTCAGTCCATCAAGCAAGCCCTGTCTGGCGGCATCTAAAGCGGGATGTTCAACAATTTGAGAAACGGCGACCGTTGCGGTATTAGCAATAACAGCAGTCGATGAAATGGCAGCCGTAATGGCCAAAGCAGCAGTAGCGAATAGTCGTTTGGTGTTCATCATATCTCCTTGATGTAGCTCCATCCTTGTCTCTCATTTCGTTAGAACATAGGCTCGTTCTCATTGAAGAAATAAGAGTACCGTTTAAATTTCTGTGCGTTTTTTAAGCATCTCGTGATTCATTATTACCGTTAAGTACCGGAAAAGAAAAGTTACATTTAACAAACAAGCAACAAATGTGATCACAAGACTGATATTGTCGAACAGAAAATATAGGTAAGCAGAGAAAATGGAGAAGAGAGAAGCAAGAAGAGAAAACGGCAAATTCAAAAGCCGAAGTTGAATTGAAAGGGATCAAAGATGCAAACTCTGACGAGACTTTCTAGCGGTCGTCATGAATACGACCACTAGTTCAGTGTCAACATGAAAAATGATTTGGTCGACTTATCAAGGCCAACCTAACAGTGAGATAACGACTAAAAAGTTAGAACCAACGCTCTAGTGATGCTTTATCTAACTGACGAAACGCGCGATTCAAAATCACCGCTAACTCTTTATACCGTGGTTTTGCCTTTGCAGGCTCCAGTGCAAAACCCGTTTCAGTAATTTTTTGATGCAGCTCTCGATACCAAGATGCAAGCGCTGGTGGCAATTTAGTATTTGATCGACTACCTAACCACCACATACCTTGCAAAGGCATGCTAATTGCGAACAGTGCAACGACGATGGCTTGTGGCAATGCGTCATAGTTATTAAACGCCATCTGGGTAAGAACACTGATCGCAGCAACAGCAGGCATCACTTTAATACCAAAGCGAGTCGCTTTGATTATGCGTTGCTCTGGAAAAATGGCGTTCAGCTCTTTACGAACCGGCCAGATCTCCATGTAGCTTTGACCATCTTTCAGGCTATGGAACAATCCGACTTTATTACTCATACCACTCTCTCACTAAAAAATAGTTGAACATATCAACTGAAGGCGCAAAAAATTGATGAAAGTTAATATTCTTTCAAAAATTTTTTGTTATCATTGCCCATTATCGCTATCCTTTGCAGACCCTCAATCTCATTGTTGCCGTTATTTACAATTTAAGCAACTCCGAGATGACCTATCTGCACGGATCGCTGCATAGTGATGAATGGGTTCATCACTATTTCTTTATACGGATTTAGAACAATTTTTGACCAAGAGTGGTACGCAGCTTCGCTGGTATCGTCTATTCTTGTGATTAATTTTCATCCTTAACTGATTTTTTGTCAGACGAATAACAGGTAGTCATACATGTCTAAGCTAGTTTTAGTTTTAAACTGTGGTAGTTCTTCTCTTAAATTTGCTGTTGTTGATGCAGAAACTGGTGCTGAGCACCTAACCGGTCTTGCTGAGTGTCTTGGTCTTCCAGAAGCTCGTATGAAGTGGAAACTTGATGGCAAGCACGAAGCTCAACTAGGTGCAGGCGCAGCTCACGTAGAAGCACTATCTTTCATGGTAGAAACTATTCTTGCTTCTAAGCCAGAGCTTAAAGAAAACCTAGGCGCAATCGGTCACCGTATCGTACACGGTGGCGAGCAGTTCACTCAATCTGCACTTATTACTGATGAAGTACTAAAGGGTATTCAAGACGCTGCTACATTTGCACCTCTTCACAACCCAGCGCACCTAATCGGTATCGAAGCGGCTAAAGTAAACTTCCCTGGTCTACAAAACGTTGCTGTATTTGACACTGCGTTCCACCAAACTATGCCAGAAGAGTCTTACCTATACGCTCTTCCATACAACCTATACAAAGAGCACGGCATCCGTCGTTACGGTATGCACGGTACTTCACACCTATTCATCACTCGTGAAGTTGCTAACCTACTAGACAAGCCAGTTGAAGAAGTAAACATCATCAACTGTCACCTAGGTAACGGCGCTTCTGTATGTGCAATCAAGAACGGTAAATCTGTAGACACTTCTATGGGTCTAACTCCTCTTGAAGGTCTAGTAATGGGTACTCGTTGTGGTGACATCGACCCAGCTATCATCTTCCACCTACACGACGCTCTAGGTTACTCTGTTGAACAAATCAACAACATGCTAACTAAAGAGTCTGGTCTTGCTGGTCTAACTGAAGTGACTTCTGACTGTCGTTTCGTTGAAGACAACTACGGTGAGAAAGAAGAAGCGACTCGTGCAATGGACGTGTTCTGTCACCGTCTAGCTAAGTACGTAGCAGGTTACACAGCTTCTATGGAAGGTCGTCTAGACGCAATCACTTTCACTGGCGGTATCGGCGAGAACTCTGGCCCAATCCGTGAAATGGTTCTTAACCGTCTAGCTATCTTCGGTATCGAAGTAGACAGCGAAGCAAACCTTAAAGCACGTTTCGGTGGTGAAGGTACTATCACTACTGCAAACAGCCGCATCCCAGCAATGGTTATCTCTACTAACGAAGAGCTAGTAATTGCTGAAGACACTGCTCGTCTAGCAGGTCTTTAATCGAATTAACTGGCTAGCCATCGGCTAGCCAGTTTTTCTTCCAAAGAATTTTTTAGGGGCTCAACTCCTATTCTCTAAATCTCACAGAATAAGAGTTGAGCTTTTATCCCCCAATAGCTAAAGGTACTCTACGAATGTCTCGTACTATTATGCTTATCCCTACAAGCGCTGGTGTTGGTCTAACTAGCGTAAGTATGGGTGTTCTTCGCGCTATGGAGCGCAAAGGCGTTAAGGTTTCATTCTACAAACCAATTTCACAGCCACGTTCTGGCGGTGATCAACCTGATCTAACTTCAACTATCGTTGGCTACAACAGCGATATGAAGATCGGTCAATCAATGGCGATGTCTGTTGCTGAAAGCCTAATTGGTAACGACAACATGGACGAACTGCTAGAAACTGTTGTTGAGCGTTACAACCAAATCAACAAAGATGCAGACGTAACACTTATCGAAGGTCTAGTACCAACTCGTAAGCACCCATTCGCTAACCAAGTGAACGCAGAAATCGCGGCAACACTTGGTGCTGAAATTGTTCTTGTTGCTACTCCAGGCACAGATAACCCAGCTCAACTTAAAGAGCGTATCGAAGTTGCATGTTCTAACTTCGGTGGTACTAAGAACAAAAACATCTCTGGCGTAATCATCAACAAGCTAAACGCACCTGTTGACGAAGCTGGCCGTACTCGCCCTGACCTATCTGAAATCTTTGACGATGCAGACAGCGCGAAGCAAAACGAAATGAAAGTGATGGAAATCTTCAACACTTCTCCAATTCGTGTACTAGGTTGTGTGCCATGGAGCATCGATCTGATCGCTACTCGCGCAGTTGATATGGCTCAGCACCTAAATGCTGACATCATCAACGAAGGTGATATCGCGACTCGTCGCATTAAGAGCATCACTTTCTGTGCACGCTCTCTGCCAAACATGATTGAACACTTCAAACCAGGTTCTCTACTTGTTACTTCAGCAGACCGTCCAGACGTAATCGTTGCAGCAGCACTTGCAGCAATGAACGGCGTTGAGATCGGTGCAGTTCTTCTAACTGGCGGCTACGATATCCCTCAAGAGATCGTTGGTCTATGTAAGCCAGCATTCGAAACTGGTCTTCCTATCTTCAAAGCACAAGGTAACACTTGGCAGACTTCTCTGAACCTACAAAGCTTCAGCCTAGAAGTTCCAGCTGACGATAAAGAGCGTATCGAGTTCATCAATGAACACGTTGCAGGTCACATCGACGGCAACTGGATCGAGTCTATGACGGAAGGTACTGAGAAATCTCGCCGTCTAAGCCCACCAGCATTCCGTTACCAGCTAACTGAGTTCGCTCGTAAAGCAGGTAAACGTATCGTTCTTCCTGAAGGTGATGAGCCACGTACAGTAAAAGCTGCGGCTATCTGTGCTGAGCGCGGTATTGCGGAATGTGTGCTTCTAGGTAACCCTGAAGAGATCCGTCGCGTTGCTGAGCAACAAGGCGTAACACTAGGTGCTGGCGTAACGATCATCGATTCAGACGCAGTTCGTGAAAACTACGTTGCTCGTCTAGTTGAGCTACGTGGCGCGAAAGGCATGACTGAAGTCGTTGCTCGTGAAAAACTACAAGATTCAGTATTCCTAGGCACAATGATGCTTGAGAATGACGAAGTTGACGGTCTAGTTTCTGGTGCGGTTCACACCACTGCAAACACTATCGTTCCTCCGTTCCAAATCATCAAGACTGCACCTGATGCGTCTATCGTATCTTCTGTATTCTTCATGCTACTACCAGACCAAGTATTGGTTTACGGTGACTGTGCGATCAACCCAGATCCAACAGCGGAACAGCTTGCTGAAATCGCTATCCAATCTGCTGATTCTGCAGCAGCATTCGGTATCGACCCTCGCGTTGCTATGATCTCTTACTCTACTGGTGAATCTGGTAAGGGTGCAGACGTAGATAAAGTACGTGAAGCGACTAAGATTGCTCAAGAGAAACGTCCAGATCTAGTGATCGACGGTCCTCTACAGTACGACGCAGCGATCATGGAAAACGTAGCTGCTTCTAAAGCGCCTAACTCTCCAGTAGCAGGTAAAGCAACAGTATTCGTATTCCCAGACCTAAACACTGGTAACACGACTTACAAAGCGGTACAACGTTCAGCAGACCTAGTATCTATCGGTCCAATGCTGCAAGGTATGCGCAAGCCTGTAAACGATCTATCTCGCGGTGCACTAGTAGACGATATCGTGTACACAGTTGCTCTAACTGCGATTCAGGCGGATCAAGCTGACCAAGCTCGCGAAAAAGCAGTTAACTAATAACTTAGCTTCTTCCAAAAATAAAACCTCGCCACGGCGAGGTTTTTTATTAGATTCAATAACTTAAAAGGCCTTTAAAAAATCAGTAAATGACCAAAAACAAAGCGGCACCAGACAATACACACCCCGTCATGATTGGGGCAACTTTAGACCAAAGTGCTCTATCGCCAATCGCTACTACCATCCCCATTTTCACAATCGTATTCACTGAAGCGGCAAGCAAAATACCAAGAGCTGCGGTCGTCACGCTTAACGACTGCGTACTTTGTCGTCCAAGTGCGAGAGAGATGGCGTCCACATCAGTAATCCCAGATAACGCTGACAATATCAATACACCTGCACTACCAAACCAATTGGACAACGCATGAGACAACAACATGATGACAGCCAGCACCACACCGAAGAACAGGGCTGACTGTAATGCGAGAGGGTTCGTTTGCTTATTGGATTGCTGAACCTGTTCAACCTCGCTTTTACGCCAAATCCACCAAGCGGGTATATACAATGCAGCCATCATGACCATGACAATTGGCCACAGCAAACGAACGAGTTGAGGATTCAAAACAGACAAAACTATGAGCAATCGAGGAAACATGGTTCCGCAACTGAGTAAGATCCCACTTGCTAATAACGGGCTAATGCTTGGCTGCTCACGAGACAAATGAGAAAATTGAAGCGTTAATGCTGTAGAGGAGCTCAAACCAGCAAACACAGAAGTAAATAAGATCCCTCGTTTCGTCCCACCTATCTTGATGGCGAAATAACCCACAAATGAAATACTGGCGATTAACACTACCATCCACCAAATCTCATAAGGGTTCAGCGCTCCCCATGGTCCATACGCTTGATTTGGCAAAAGAGGCAACAATACAATCGAGATCAATAACAAGCGCAGTGCCGCATCAAGTTCGTATTCTTGAAGACGCTGTAGTGCTTGATGCAGCTCCTTTTTATTATCCAAAACCACAGCAGTAATAACAGCGGCAGCGGCAGCGAGCACCGCTTCACCAGATACCGCTAAGCTGCCCAAAACAAACGTAACAATAAGACTGACTACGCCAGTAATACTGATATCTTCACTCTTCTTTTGCTGAGCAACAAAAGCAATACAAGCGAGAATCACCAACGCAATAAGTGCAAAACCAAGTAACAATGGTGAATATATCGAGGCAAGAATACCGACTAAACCACCAAGCAAGCCAACGAGCGAAAAAGTGCGAATCCCCGCAACACGACTGCCCTCAACACTGTTGCGCATTACCCAACCACGTTGCGTGCCGACAATCGCACCGAGCAGTAATGCTATAAACAAATTCCAGATCTGATGATCACCGCTGACAAACTCGTTGATATCCATACCCCACCTCGACAAAGATCGGTTGTTATATCACCAGTTTATGTAAATCTCAGGAATAAGCTGTGATGATAAATAGATATTGAGAAAAAGAAAAACGCCATATTACATAACCGCAACTCGCGAAAACCGTAGCCTTTCAGAAATATAGACTTTCTTATCCCAAGTTGAGGTTACATCGCATTTTTTAGGAAAAGTTTGAATCTATATGATGTCTCGCCCATGAGGTGTATCCAAATCTAAATACGGCCCTTTTGGCACGATTTGAGTTGGATTGATCCCGGTATGGCTAAAGTAATAGTGCCGCTTAATGTGGTAAAAGTCCGTAGTCTCGGCAATCCCTTCAACTTGATATAACTCTTTAAGGTATCCCTGAATATTGGGGTAATCGGCAATTCGCTGTTTATTGCATTTAAAATGACCAACATAAACCGCATCAAAGCGCACAAGTGTGGTGAACAATCGCCAGTCTGCTTCAGTAATGGTATTGCCTGCTAAGTATCTGTGAGCCGCTAAATGTGCATCAATTTTATCTAGCGCAGAGAAAAGCGAATCAAAAGCTTCTTCATACGCTTCTTGAGTCGTGGCAAAACCACATCGATAGACACCATTGTTAATATTTGGGTAAACATAATCATTCCATCCATCAATGGCATCACGTAAATGCTCTGGGTAGTAATCATCATCGTTACCTGTTAGATCATTAAACTCAGAATTAAACATGCGAATAATCTCAGAAGACTCATTAGAGACAATGGTATTGGTCTTTTTATCCCACAGTACAGGAACGGTAACTCGGCCCGTGTAATCTGGCTTTGCTTGTGTATAGATTTGATGCATTCGAGTATGGCCAAATAGGGGTTCTGGCAACCCCATTTGCCATCCCTCACTGAGCATATCAGGGCATACAACGGTGACGTCAATGTGTGCCTCTAAACCTTTTAATTGACGAAAAATCAGAGTGCGATGCGCCCAAGGACACGCGAGAGATACATAGAGATGATAACGGCCAGATTCTGGTTGAAACTGGGCATTTGACTTATTTTCAATCCAGTCACGAAAGCCCGCATCTTCACGCACAAATTGACCTTTGCTTGCTTTGGTGTCGTACCAAATATCATGCCACACACCATCGACTAACTTTCCCATTATTCGCACTCCTAAATCATATTTTCCTTAAGAGTATAAAAAGAGAGAAAAGAGAATAAATAGGAAAGATTCGCTGAACTTGTTCGAAATATTGAAATGAGACAAATAGAAAAGAGAAAACAAAAGAGAGAAAATCTTGAGAAGACAAGGCTTCCACCTCATTACAGAAAGTGAAGTGGAAGCACAAATATTACTTGGCGTGATTCATATATCCATCAAGAACCGCGACGGTATTGTAACCTAAGTCATCAACCGCATAACCACCTTCAAACACAAACAGCGTCGGTAAGCTTAATGCCCCTAGCTGACGACCGATCTCTGCGTAATTGTCTCGGTTAAGCTTAAAGTAACTGATTGGGTCATGCTCATAAGTATCCATCCCAAGTGAGATCACCAAAGCATCAGCCCCGAACTGGTTAATTTTCTCTAATGCCGTTTGCAACGCAGGGCCATAGAGCGTCCAGTCCGTTTTACCTTGAGGAAGCGGGAGATTCAGGTTAAAGCCTTTACCAGCACCCTCACCCTCTTCGTCCGCAAAACCAATGTAATGTGGGTAATCGTAGTCAGGATCGCCATGAATGGACACAAACAGTACATCATCACGCTCATAAAAAATGCTCTGCGTACCATTACCATGGTGGTAATCAACATCCAGAATCGCCACTTTTTGCTTACCTTGACGACGCAATGACTCTGCTGCAATCGCCGCATTGTTGATATAACAGTAACCGCCCATCAAATCAGGTGCTGCGTGGTGGCCCGGCGGACGACACAATGCAAATACCGATTGCTCACCTTGAGCGATAAGATCGGCGGCAGTTAACGCACAATCGACCGCTGATTGAATCGCTTCCCAGCTGGTTTTCGTGATTGCGGCGGTCATATCAAAGCTGTAGTAACCGAGTTTACCCTCGATATCTTTCGGAATACGATGACGTAAATGACGTGGACTAACAAAACAGTACGGTGACGCATCGTGCTCACTACCAAACCGCTCTTCCCACTCCGACCATGCCGACTGCAAAAAAGCCACGTAATCAGGCGTATGAACCCAAGTCATTGGCTCTGAGCCATAATTGTTTGGCTCCATCACGCTAAAACCACCGTGTTGTTCAATAGCATTTAACACCATATCTGCACGTTCTGGCTTTTCAAAACAAGGGGTTGGTTCGCCAGAAAGAAATTCGTATTTAACGCGATGCAAACGCTGCTTTTCGCTATAGATAACTTTCATTACTTTTTCAGCTCCATCCAGTAACGCTCGTAAACACCCACAGCATCACCAACACTACCTAGAAATTGACCTTTTTTCTTCACATCTTCTGATGGGAAAATAATTTCACTATCGCGAATCTCTGCCGGCAAATGAGTGAGAGCCTGTAGGTTTGGCACGGCATAACCGATTTCTTTTACCACTTCTGCTTGGTTTTCTGGTCTTAGCAAAAAGTTAATAAAAGTGTAAGCCGCATCTTTATTCTGTGCTTTTTCTGGAATAACGATGTTATCCATCCAGAAAATCGCCCCTTCTTGTGGGTAAACAAAACGAATCGCAGGGTTTTCTTGAAGCGCACGGTAAGCCGTGCCATTCCACTGCATACCAACATTCACTTCACCCGTGATCAGCGGAACATGAGGCGCATCTGAGTTAAAGACCATCACATTTGGCTTAAGCTTAGTTAAACGGTCATACGCTTGTTGCAGTTCTTTCGGATCTTGCGAGTTCACACTGTGGCCACCTAAGATCAATGACATACCCATCACATCACGCACATCATCGGTGAGCAAAAGTTGACCGGCGTATTCACTGTTCCACAAATCCGCCCATCCGGTTAATTTGCTACCATCAACCACATCGGAGTTATAACCGATTGCTGTACTGCCCCACATGTAAGGCAGAGAGTATTGGTTTTGAGGATCAAAGCTTTGATTCATAATACTTGAGTCAAGCTGTGAAAAAGAGTCGATCTTAGACTTGTCGATGCGATGCAGTAATCCATCATTCGCCAATTTGGACACATAATACGTCGATGGCACGACAATATCATAACCCTCACCATCAATAAGCTTTAGCTTAGCGTACATGGTTTCGTTACTTTCAAACGTCGCGTAATTAACTTTAATACCGGTTTCTTTGGTGAAATCTTCAATGATTGACTGAGGAAGATATTCAGACCAGTTGTAGATATTAAGTGTCGTAGAAGCCCAAACAGGAGAAGAAGAAAGAAGGCCAACTAGGGCCGAAGCAACAAGAGAATTTTTCATTTACGTTAACATACTATCATTTTGTCATGACACGGGATTGTGCCGCGCGGATTAAATAGCAGTAATTTCGGTATAGCAAGATCACCTAAGCCTATTTGTTGATATTGCTCACAATTATCAATAGGCCTTACCTATTATATGGACATTTTATGACTTTAGTGATTGTCAAAATGACAGGTATAAAAAAAGCGCGACCCAAACAAAGGAGTCGCGCTTAAGCCCGTCACAGGCTGAATTTAGTTACACTTCAACGTGTAGGCAAGACACAGCATGGATATCAGTGCCTTGGATACTTGGTTTTGTCTGTGAGCACACGTCCGTTGCTTGTGGGCAGCGGGTACGGAACACACAACCTGATGGTGGATTGATTGGCGATGGCAGATCCCCTTCCAGCATTTGAATTTTTTTCTTACGCTCAAGTTCTGGGTCTGGAATCGGCACCGCCGACATCAAGGCGCGCGTATATGGGTGTTTTGGATCGGCAAATAGCGCCTCTGCTTCACCCAGTTCAACGGCATTGCCCAAGTACATTACCAGTACACGATCAGAGATGTGCTTCACAACTGACAAATCGTGGGCGATAAATACCAACGATAAGCCAAGTTCTTTTTGAAGCTCTTTCAGCAAGTTAACCACCTGAGCTTGGATAGATACGTCCAATGCGGATACGGGTTCATCACAGATGATCATCTTAGGTTTCAGTATTAACGCACGGGCAATACCGATACGCTGACACTGACCGCCAGAAAACTCGTGCGGGTAACGGTTGATAACATTCGGCAACAGACCTACTTTTGTCATCATCTCTTTCACACGATCTTTCACTTCTTGCTTAGTCAGTTCTGGGTAGAACGTCTCTAGCGGCTCAGCGATGATGTCACCCACTGTCATGCGAGGGTTCAAAGACGCCAAAGGATCTTGGAAAATCATTTGGATTTCTTTGCGCGTTTCACGGCGTTGGACGTCTTTCATCTTTGTAAGATCTTGACCCAACCAAACCACTTCTCCCTCTGTGGCTTCCACAAGACCAATGATCGCACGAGCAAATGTTGATTTTCCGCAGCCAGACTCGCCTACTACGCCCAGCGTTTCACCTTCGTATAGACGAACATTTACACCGTCTACGGCTTTTAAGCTTGAAGGCTTTGACCAAGGCCATGCTGATTTAGATGCAATGCTGAAGTGAACTTTCAGATCAGAAACATCCAGAATTAATTTTTTATCTGTGCTCATTTGTTCCAAGCCTCCCATTCAGAAAAACATGCGCGCTGACGGCCATCACCAAACGGCGTCAAAATTGGTGCTTCACGCTTACAACGATCCATCACACGGTGGCAGCGATCTTGGTAAGGACAGCCTGGTGGTAGACGAAGCAAGTTTGGCGGGTTGCCTGGAATTGTTGGCAGAATCTCGCCTTCAGTATCAAGACGAGGAATTGCCTTCAATAGACCTTCCGCATAAGGGTGGCTTGGGTTGTAGAAGATTTCGTTTACTGTGCCGTACTCCATGGTACGACCCGCGTACATAACCAGAACTTTGTCACAAGAACCCGCTACGACACCAAGGTCGTGCGTGATCATAATGATTGCGGTGTTGAACTCAGATTTCAGTTCGTTAAGCAGGTCCATGATCTGCGCTTGAACCGTAACATCCAATGCCGTTGTCGGTTCATCCGCAATAAGCAGTTTTGGACGACACAAAAGCGCCATGGCGATCATTGCGCGCTGGCGCATACCGCCTGAGAACTCGTGTGGATACATGGTAATACGTTTACGAGCTTCTGGAATTTTCACCGCTTCAAGCATACGCACTGATTCTTCAAACGCTTCGGCTTTACCCATGCCTTTGTGTAGCATCAGTACTTCCATCAACTGGTCACTTACTTTCATGTATGGGTTCAGTGAGGTCATTGGGTCTTGAAAGATCATCGCGATCTGTTCAGCACGAACCTTGTTCAGTTCTTTTTCTGGTAGGTTAAGAATCTCATTACCTTCGAACTTCGCGCTACCAGAAATAATACCGTTTTTCGCTAGCAAACCCATGATAGCGAATACGGTTTGTGATTTACCTGAACCAGACTCACCTACGATACCTAGGGTTTCACCTTGATTCAGAGAGAAGTTCAAATCGTTTACTGCGGTTACGATACCATCTTGCGTGGTAAATTCTACGCGCAGATCTTTGACATCTAATAAACTCATCATTGCTTCCTTTATTCTTTCTATTTTTAATTATCTGTCTTTTGGATCCAGCGCATCGCGCAGACCGTCACCAACGTAGTTGAAGCAGAATAGAGTCACAACCATGAATGCGGCTGGGAACGCCAGCTGCCAGATTGCCACTTCCATTGTTTGCGAGCCTTCTTGTAGAAGTGCGCCCCAACTTGTCATTGGTTCCTGTACACCAAGACCAAGGAATGAAAGGAATGATTCAGTAAGAATCATGCTTGGGATAAGTAGCGTTGAGTAAACCGCTACGATACCCAGTACGTTTGGCACGATATGGCGAGTGATGATCTTCCAATTGCTCACACCACAAACGTGTGCCGCTTCAATGAACTCTTTACTACGTAGGCTTAGCGTTTGACCACGTACGATACGAGCCATATCTAGCCATGCAATAGCACCGATAGCGACGAAGATAAGAACGATGTTACGACCGAAGAATGTTACCAGTACGATAACTAGGAACATGAACGGAACCGCGTATAGGATTTCAAGAATACGCATCATGATACGGTCAACTTTACCGCCAATGAAGCCAGAAGCTGCACCGTAAAGTGTACCAATCACAACCGCAACCAATGCACCTAGAACACCTACCATCAGAGAGATACGACCGCCAATTAGCGTGCGCACGTAAAGGTCACGACCTAAGCTGTCAGTACCGAACCAGTGCTCAGCACTTGGGCCAACGTGCATCGCATACCAATCAGTATCATCGAATGCGTAAGGTGCCATCATAGGCAAGAAGATCACCGCAAGGGTCATCAATGTAAGAATAAACAAGCTCACCATCGCCGCTTTGTTACGCATAAAGCGGATGCGGGCGTCTTGCCATAAACTGCGGCCTTCAACTTCCAGATTCTCTGCAAATTTTTCGACCGCTTGAAGATTCTCTTTTTTCGTTAACATAACCATACTTCCCTGTTAGTAGCGAATTTTCGGGTCAATCATTGCTAGCAAAATATCAACGATAGCGTTGAACAGAATAAATAGGAAACCGATCAAAATGGTCACTCCCATCACTAGCGAGTAGTCACGGTTAAACGCGGCATTGACGAACAGTTTACCGATGCCAGGTAGGCCAAAGATGGTCTCAACAACCACCGAACCAGTAATAATGCCGACAAACGCAGGTCCCATGTACGACACAACAGGTAGTAACGCCGGTTTTAGAGCGTGTTTGATGATGATGTAACGGTAACTCAACCCTTTCGCACGAGCAGTACGAATAAAGTTACTATTCAGTGTCTCAATCATTGAACCACGGGTGATACGAGCAAACGTGGCGACATAAAGCAATGACATGGCAATCACTGGCAACACCAAATATTGCCACGAACCATCATGCCACCCGCCCGCTGGGAATAAATTCCAATGCAAAGAGAACACATAAATCAATGCAGGTGCCAGCACAAAAGATGGCATTACCACTCCTGCCATCGCAGTAGACATGATGGTGTAATCCAGCCACGAATTTTGTTTGAGTGCGGCGATTGTGCCGATCGTTACGCCGAGAATAACGGTGAAAATAAAGGCAATAAAACCGACTTTTGCAGAAACAGGCAATGCTACCGCGATCAACTCATTAACGGTGTAATCTAAGTATTTGAACGATGGCCCAAAGTCACCTTGGATAACATTAGTCAGATAGGTGGTATATTGCTCAAATACAGGCTTATCTAAACCGTATTTGGCTTCAATGTTCGCCATAACTTCTGGCGGTAAAGGACGCTCGCTCGAGAATGGGTTACCCGGTGCGAAACGCATGAGAAAGAAAGACACGGTGATCAAAACCAACATGGTCGGGATCGCCTCAAATATCCTTTTTGCGATGAATTTAAGCATAAACTCACTCTTTCAGTCTGTGACAGTTAAAAAATTTGATAGTAGGCACTGCACGTCCAAAATAGGTACGTGCAGGCCTTATTCTTATAGTCTTGAAGCTAAGTTATTACTGAGCTTTGATGTAAAGATCTTTTGAGTAGATCTTTTCTTCCGCGTTGTTTGCAGGGAAACCACCAACGTGCGGATTAAGCAGACGTGAACGAACATACTGATAGATAGGCGCGATTGGCATATCTTTCGCCATCAGTTTTTCAGCTTCTAGGTAAATTGCCGTACGCTCTTCTTCTGAAGTCGATTGGATCGCCTTTTCAATCAGAGCATCGTAATCTTTGTTGCCCCAGTGCTGACCACCCGTTGTGTTCGAACTCACCATAAGGGTTAGGAAAGAAGATGCTTCGTTGTAGTCACCACACCAACCTGCGCGCGCGACTTCGAAATCACCTTGGTCTTTAGTAGATAGGTATGTTTTCCACTCTTGGTTTTCGAGCGTAACGTCTAGTCCAAGTGTTTTCTTCCACATAGAGCCTAGCGCTACTGCTAGTTTCTTGTGGTTTTCATCTGTGTTGTATAGAAGAGAGAATTTAAGAGGATTGCTCTTACCGTAACCCGCTTCCTCAAGTAAACGTGCAGCTTCAGCGTTACGCTCTTTTTGCGTCATCTTGCCGTAAACAGGTAGTTCAGGGTCGAAGTGCGCTGTAATTTCAGGCGTGAGGAAGTAAGCAGGCTTCTGGCCTTGGCCAAGAATCGCATTTGCAACGATGTCACGGTCAATCGCGTAAGAAATTGCTTTACGAACACGAGGGTCGTTAAATGGTTCTTTTTTGGTGTTGAATGAGTAGTAGTACGTACATAGGCTACCCTCAACCGATACCGACTCAGGGTGTTCTTTCTTCAAACGTTTGAAGTGCTCAGTTGGCAGCTTAGACGTAAAATCGATTTCACCAGACAAGAAGCGGTTCATCTCAGCAACACCGTTCTCGATTGGAAGGTAAGTCACTTTATTGAGAACGGTCTTATCGTTTTCCCAGTACTGAGCGTTGCGAACCAGTTCAAGACGCTCATTCACAACCCACTTGTTAACAACATAGGCACCATTACCAACAAAGTTTTCCGGTTTAGTCCATTGGTCACCAAACTTTTCAACCGTTGCTTGGTGAACTGGTTTCATTGTTGTGTGGCCCGCCATCATGACAAAGTAAGGAACAGCGGTGTCTAGCTCAACCACTAGTGTGTGATCGTCAGTCGCCTTTACACCAAGCTCACTCTTATCTTTCTTCCCTGAAACGATATCTTTCGCGTTTTTCATCTTGGTGTATTCCATGTACCAAGAATATGGCGAAGCCGTTGCAGGGTCGACTGCACGTTGCCAGCTGTACACGAAATCTTGCGCGGTTACAGGATCGCCGTTAGACCATTTTGCATCTTTACGCAGGTAGAATGTAAACGTTTTGTTATCTTGTGTTTCCCAACGTTCAGCAACACCTGGAATCGTGTCACCATCAGCATTTTGGTTTACTAGGCCTTCAAGAAGATCACGAATCACATGCGACTCTGGAACACCTTGAGATTTGTGCGGGTCAATCGTCGCAACCTCAGTACCGTTACCACGAACAAGTTCTTGTTTATCAGCAAGTTTAGTACCTGCTGGAACATCAGCAGCAAAAGCAATAGTAGAAGTAGCAGACACTGCCAGACCAGCACTTAGAAGAAGGGCTTTGGTGATTTTGTTCTTATACATGCGTAAAACTCCAAGTTTTTCATTAGCATCCATGACTTCTTTGTAAGGCTCTGGAACGGTCAGTGCTTTAGAATTTTTTTGTGCACATTTTGAGCATAAAACTCTAAAACCTTACAAAGACTGCGGCACACATTAGCAATCATCAAAGTAATTTGCCATAAACAATCGGCAAAAAAACTAATAATTCTGTAATCAGTGCTTATATTTAGCAATAAATACCAAACAAAAAGTATTGCTTAGCGAAATAGGAACTAACACGTCCACTTTACAGCTAAAACTATCGATAAATCTAAAATTAAACGAATTTTTAGCATCATTCGCTAGGTATTTCGCAACAAATTAACATTTGCAACTCTTATCGTCTAACCAATAATCATATATGTATCGCTCGATATTGCTTTATTGTGAGCAACATCACCGTGACTAAAAAGCAGATGGATACTAGGTGGAATTCGCATTAGAACAAGAAATAAAAGAGCAAAAGGCAGAATAAAAAAGGCCAGAGGAGTAAACCTCTGGCCTTTCATATCAAATAGGTAACGCTGTAATGGATTTACTTTTCCCAGCGTTGCGCTGCCTGATGATCTGTCTCACGCGACTCAATCCAGCGGTTCTCACTGGTTGTTCGCTCTTTTTTCCAGAATGGAGCCTTAGTTTTCAAGAAGTCCATGATGAACTCACAGGCATCAAACGCTGCGCCACGATGTGCGCTAGAAACGCCAACAAAAACGATTTGGTCGCCGGTATCTAAATCTCCAACACGGTGGATAACACGAACGCCTAGCAGTGGCCAACGTGATTCGGCCTCATCACAAATATCAATCAGACTTTTCTCAGTCATGCCCGGATAATGTTCAAGATGTAGTCCAATGACATTATCGCCAAGATTCATATCGCGAACTTTACCGATGAATGTCACTACCGCACCAGAGGCTGTCCCCTCTGATAGTCGTTGGTACTCATGATCAACAGAAAAGTCTTCTACTTGTACAGAAACGCGAGGATCCATCTTAGCCCCCTGTTACCGGCGGGAAGAAAGCGACTTCATCGCCCGATTTTACTTGCGTATCTAACGGAACAATCGATTGATTTACCGCTGCTAACAGCTTACCCGGCTCAAGAGCTAGGTCCCACTTACCATCTTGGTTTGTACCAACATCGACTAAGTGTGCTCGGATCGCTTCTACGCTATCAAATTGGTCTTCTAGCTCAAGACTATCAATACCAACAAGTTCGCGAGTTTGAGCAAAGAAAAGTACTTTAATCATTATTCCGCCTTGAAGTGTCCTGATTTACCGCCCGTTTTTTCTAATAAACGAACTTGACCAATCACCATATCTTTTTGTACCGCTTTACACATATCGTAAATCGTCAATGCTGCTACAGAAGCCGCTGTTAACGCTTCCATTTCTACACCTGTCTTGCCAGCAAGCTTACATACGGACTCGATGCGAACTTTGTTTTCCGCTTCAATTGCTTCCAATTGAACTTCAACTTTAGACAACAATAGCGGGTGACAAAGTGGGATCAAATCCCAAGTTTTCTTTGCAGCTTGAATGCCAGCAATACGTGCTGTTGCAAACACATCACCTTTATGGTGCTGACCAGAAACAATCAGTTGTAGTGTTTCTGCCGCCATATGAACATACGCTTCTGCGCGTGCTTCACGAACGGTTTCCGCTTTTGCAGATACGTCCACCATGTTTGCTTCGCCGGACGCATTGATATGGGTAAATTGGGTCATCGTTTTTTGTTCGCCTTTTAGAAAGGTTATACAGATAAGTGTGGCATGAAGTTGCAAGGACGGTGGCTTGCATCCAGTTGCTGCTTGATGATCTTTGTCCAACCAGTACGGCATGCGCCTGTTGAACCAGGCATCGCGAAAATAACGGTGTGGTTAGCAAAACCTGCGATCGCACGAGACTGAATCGTTGATGTGCCGATTTCTTCATAAGATACTTGACGGAATAGCTCACCAAAACCTTCCACTTCTTTGTCGAAAAGTGGCTTAAGTGCTTCTGGAGTGCTGTCACGAGAAGTAAAACCAGTACCGCCGGTAATCATGATTGCCTGGACGTTTTCATCTGCAATCCACTGAGAAACGATCGCACGAATCTTGTACATATCATCAATAACGATCTGTTTGTCAACGACGTTATGACCCGCTTCTTTTGCATGCTCAACGAGGTAGCCGCCAGAGGTATCATTTTCTTCAGTACGAGTGTCAGAGACCGTTAGAACGGCAATATTTGCAGCTTGGAATTTGCTTTCAGCGTGACCCATTTGTTCACCTATTCTCTAATTTGATTTTGATACGCTAGGTATCGATTCTGGAAAAGTCATCAGAAGCCACGTCAGCTCCTGATGTAAAATCTGAATTTAACCACCGATAGACGCAAGATGTGGCGTCATACCAGTATTGCCATCGTGCAAGAAGTGACTCACGGATTTCGTTTGTAGTTGCGCTTGGATACGCTCAATCAATTCGTTTTCTTGCTCGTCACGTTCTAGCAGGTCACGTAACTCAACACCATGATCACCGAACAAACAAAGGTGCAGTTTACCCAATGCCGATACACGAAGTCGATTACAGCTCTCACAGAAGTCTTTTTCATAAGGCATGATCAGACCAATTTCACCTTTATAATCTGGGTGAACGAATACCTGTGCAGGACCATCATTGTGAGAACGAACTTTAAGTAACCAACCATTAGCAATTAATTGATTTCGAATTGCAACACCAGAGACATGGTGCTTAGTAAACAAATCATCCATCTCACCGGTTTGCATTAATTCAATAAAACGCAGCTGAATAGGACGATCTTTAATCCAGTTAAGAAAAGCCGGAAGTTCGTTGTGGTTGAGGTCTTTCATCAGTACCACGTTGACTTTCACTTGCTCAAAACCCACTTCAAATGCTCGTTCAATACCATTCATCACTTCAGTGAACTTATTTTCACCCGTGATTTGATGGAACATGCGAGGATCTAAGCTATCAACGCTAACGTTAATATGAGTAAGGCCGGCATCACGCCAGTCTGCCACTTGCTTCGCCATGCGGTATCCATTGGTCGTCGTTGCGACTTTTTTTGATACCCGGCGTGGTTGCGACTGAGTGAATAATGTCAGTAAAGTCTTTACGTAAACTCGGCTCACCACCAGTAATACGAACCTTTGAGGTACCACAATCTGCAAACGCTTTAACAACGCGTTTGATCTCTGGTAGAGATAAAAAGGACGAGTTTTTATTGCCCGATGGCTTGTAGCCGTCAGGAAGGCAATAGGTACATTTGAAATTACATACGTCAGTCACAGACAGACGCAAGTAATAGAACTTACGATGAAATTTGTCTTCGAATTGTTGCGCCACGGAACACCTTTCCAAACACGGGAGGCATGCTCATTTCCAATCATGCCCTTGTGACAGAATGTCACTGGCTCAAAACGCCTATCTTAGACTTAGCATAGTGAGCTCGGAGTTATGGCAACCAAGGGGAATCCCCCTGATAGCTTTGCTGTGTAAAATACTTAAAATTTGTAATGGGATCCAGACTTAAGCACGAAAAAACCGCTTAATAGACACAATTTACCGCTTATTAAGTACCGTTACACTCTTCATTAAGATAAATTGTAGTCGTTTTTGCCCAATTATTAGAAGAACGAAATGAATATCTACACCGAAAAAAAAAGTGGTCGCAGTTGGCGGTGGTCACGGGTTAGGCCGTATGTTGGCGGCACTCAAAGACTTTGGTAGCAATGCGACTGGCATTGTTGCAACAACGGATAATGGTGGTTCTACGGGCCGAATTCGTCATTGCCAAGGGGGCATTGCTTGGGGGGATACTCGCAATTGCATCAACCAGCTTATCACTGAGCCCTCAATTAGCTCAATGATGTTCGAATATCGGTTTAAAGGAACAGGTGAACTCGACGGTCATAATCTGGGCAACCTGATGCTAACAGCGTTGGACAACTTATCCGTACGCCCACTTGATGCGATCAATCTGATCCGCAATATGCTCAAAGTCGATGTCAATATTCTGCCAATGTCTGAGCATCCTTCCGATTTAACCGCGCTTTCTGTCGACGGACAGATAGTCACTGGCGAAACCAATATCGATGAAATGGACACCGATTTACGTCGTCTCGATTTATCACCAGAAGTGCCTGCGACGAAAGAAGCGGTCACCGCCTTATCAGAAGCTGATGTCATTATTCTTGGTCCCGGGAGTTTTTTAACAAGTATAATGCCACCACTGTTGCTACCCGAAATTGGCAAAGCCATCGCGACCAACAATAAAGCGAAAGTGATTTTCGTCGCGAACCTAAGCCCTGAATATGGTCCAGCTGGCCGCATGAACATGGCTCAAAAACTGGAATGGTGTGAACGTGCCTGCCAAGGGCGAAAAATTGATGTCGTGCTGACTGAAGTGACAGAACAAGAAGTACTAGACAATTGGAATGTGGTCACTGAATCATTAGCTTCAACAAACCGCGATTGGCGCCATGATCGTGACAAGTTAAAACTTGCAGTTGAAAATCAATTGGTCGCCAAATAAATCGATTATCAACAAGAACATACAACAAAGCCCATCCTGTGATGGGCTCTGTGTTTCTAAACGTATGCTAACAAGGTTATTTGGTCCAAGCGCGGTATGCTTCTCGAGTTCTATCAAGCAACTCAAGCATTTCATTCACTTCTGGCCCTTGCGGCATGATCTCACATGACTTCACTCTAATATCAATCGTGTTTGCAAGCTCACAGAGCTGATCTGCACCGAAACTCGCCGCACTGCTCTTAAGAGCGTGGCTGATCTCTCTTAAATAAGCATCTTGTTCCTCGGCTTGAAAGCGAGAAAGATTCGTAACGTAAGTGTCCAGTTCACCAAGAAATATTTCCAACAAAACAGGCACATTGTCACTGCCAATATCCACCGACAACTGGTCTATCTTACTCTGATTTAATATATCCATATTCATACGTTTTGTTTTTCTTCTTTCGTACCCCAAGCTTGGAGCTTACGATAAATCGTTGATGGGCTAACATCTAAATAACCCGCGGCTCTAGGAATATTCCCATCACAAGCCTTGATCGCCTGCTCAATGGCTTCTTTTTCAGTCATCCATAGCGGGGTAATGTCTGACGCCGTTATCGCCTTTTGGGGCACTGGGCTTACCATAGCTCTGCCAACAAGCGGCATATTGAGCGGAGGCGGTAACATATCGATGGTAATCTCTTTACCATTATTGAGTACCACGATATTCCTCAGAACGTTTTGCAATTGACGAACGTTTCCTGGCCACTCATAGCGATTAAATTTATCAATAACGTCTTGAGAGAAACGAACAAAGTTCTTACCTTCTTCATGAGACATGTAACCTAACAACGAATAAGCGATTTCGATAACATCCTCACCACGTTCTCTCAGTGGTGGTAGGTGCAAAGGAATCACATATAATCGGTAATACAAATCTTCACGAAAGCGCCCCTCTTGTACCTCTTTCCATGGGTCTCGGTTCGTCGCACATACAAAGCGCACGTCCACACTCTTCATTTTTGAAGAACCCACTTTTTGGAATGTCCCCGTTTGGATAAATCGCAAAAGCTTGGTTTGTAAATCCAAGTCCATTTCACACAACTCATCAAGGAACAAGGTACCACCATCGGCGAGTTCTGCGGCGCCTTGACGATCATTAGCAGCGCCCGTAAACGCACCTTTTACGTGACCAAACAACTCACTCTCAATGAGGTCTTTTGGAATAGCAGCACAGTTAATGGCAATAAATGGCTTATCACCGCGTTTACTCGCGGCGTGAATGGCTTCAGCACACACTTCTTTACCCGTACCACTCTCACCGGTGATAAAGATACTCGCTTTACTACTGGCTGCGGAGTCAATAGTCCGGTATACCTGCTGCATGGTTTGGCTACTGCCGATAAAACCTTGATAACTTTGGTTGCCCGGATTGTTAGCTTCGTTTTTCAGCTTAGTGGCTTTGCGAATCGCATTATTTACGGTAACGCGTAATCGGTCTGCTTCACATGGTTTGATAAGGAAGTCTTGAGAACCATGACGCATGGCTTCTACTGCAGTATCAATAGAACCATGAGCAGTCATGAAGATAACAGGCACACTTGGGTGACTATCTTTAACCTTATGCAACACATCCATGCCCGTCATATCTGGCAAGCGAAGATCTAACAGAATAAGGTCAGGGGTGCGATGATTTAAACTATCGATCGCTTCTCGGCCAGTACCAACAATGTTAATGTCGATGCCAAGAGGCGTAAGGTATGAACGGTATAATGCGGCGACAGACGCGGTATCTTCAACCATCAAAAGATAACGAGACTTTTGACCATCTGGTTTATGTTGCATAATCTAGCCATTTTTTGTTGTATTTTAAATAATAATCGCATTACGCATTGCATTTTGCAAACAAACTATCTGTAATGCTTAAATTTACAAAGTGACTTAGATTAAATATCAATATGTTAAAAAATGGCACAAACCATGCTGTCTTTCAAGTGACCCCTCGGGTCACCTAGCCAACTGACGTTGTTAGTGGGTTCTGTGCCCACAAAAAAAGCCAATAGATCCGACTGCCTATTGGCTATTTTTTTTGTATCCATGGCATCCCTAACCGCTAGGTCGACCCATCAGAACGGATAAACGATGAATACCCTCTAACTGTTGGTAATAGGCTAATGGTTGGTAATAATCTAGCTGTTGGTAATAATCTAGCTGTTGGTAATAAATTGCGCGCGTAACTTCTCTATTTCATCACGTTTTTGCGCGGCCAACTCAAACTCAAGATCTTGAGCATGCTGATACATCGCAGCTTCAAGGCGGCTGATCTCTTTGTCCAATTGTTGTGGGGACATCACTTCATAAGTTTGCGAGTGCTCTGCTACTTTAGACAGCGGTACCTGCTTATTATTACGTTGACGCTTAGACTTGGTAATATCACCCAGTTCCATAATATCTTTGATATTGCGCTTCAACGCCTGCGGTTCAATCCCCATCTTCGCATTGTAGGCCTGTTGCTTTTCACGACGGCGTTCCGTTTCATCTATCGCTTTTTTCATCGATTTAGTGATCGAGTCACCGTATAAAATCGCCTTACCTTCAATGTTACGTGCAGCACGACCAATCGTCTGAATGAGTGAACGCTCCGAACGTAAGAAGCCCTCTTTATCCGCGTCAAGGATCGCCACCAGCGAAACCTCGGGCATATCTAAACCCTCACGCAGCAAGTTGATTCCAACCAACACATCAAACTCGCCAAGACGTAGGTCACGAATAATTTCAACCCGCTCTACGGTATCGATATCCGAGTGCAAATAACGAACACGAACGTCATGTTCGTGAAGATATTCTGTTAAATCTTCCGCCATTCGTTTTGTCAGTGTAGTGACCAAAACACGCTCGTCTTTTGCTGAACGAATTCGAATCTCAGACAACAAATCATCAACTTGAGTCGCCACTGGGCGAACTTCTAATAACGGATCGAGCAGCCCTGTTGGGCGCACAACCTGATCTGCTATCTCACCCGCTGATTTTTCAAGTTCATAATTTCCTGGCGTCGCAGAAACAAAAATCGTTTGTGGCGAGATGGCTTCAAACTCTTCAAACTTCATTGGACGGTTATCCAGCGCAGACGGCAAACGAAAGCCATACTCAACCAAAGTCTCTTTACGTGAGCGATCACCTTTGTACATTGCGCCAATTTGAGGAACCGTCACATGTGATTCATCAATGATGAGCAAGCCATCATGAGGTAAGTAATCAAATAGTGTTGGGGGCGGCTCCCCCTCCGCTCGACCACTTAAGTAACGCGAATAGTTTTCTATGCCCGAGCAAAAGCCGAGCTCATTCATCATTTCAATATCAAATTGTGTCCGCTGGCTAATACGCTGTTCTTCAAGTAGTTTGTTATTGTCTAGCAAATACTTCTTGCGTGACTCCAACTCAACTTTGATGTTTTCGATCGCTTCAAGCACACGATCTCGTGGCGTCACATAGTGCGTTTTGGGATAAATCGTAAAACGAGGCAAATCACGTTGTTTCACCACTCCAGTCAGCGGATCGAAGACACTAATACAATCCACTTCGTCATCAAACATTTCAATGCGAACAGCATCTTGATCCGATTCCGCAGGAAAAACATCGATCACTTCCCCTCGAACGCGAAACTGACCACGCTCAAAAGCAACGTCATTACGGGAATACTGTAGTTCCGCCAATCGACGCAGCATATCACGCTGATCAATCACATCACCACGACGCAAGTGCAGCATCATTTGTAGATACGATTCTGGATCACCCAAACCATAGATAGCCGATACCGAGGCGATAATAATCGCGTCTTTGCGCTCTAATAGTGCCTTGGTCGCCGACAAACGCATTTGTTCAATATGAGCGTTAACCGAAGCATCTTTTTCAATAAAAGTGTCTGTTGTCGGCACATAAGCTTCTGGCTGGTAATAGTCATAGTAAGAAACAAAATACTCGACCGCGTTGTTTGGGAAAAATGCTTTCATTTCACCATAAAGTTGCGCAGCAAGTGTTTTATTAGGTGCGAGCAAAATTGCAGGACGTTGGGCCTGAGCGATCACATTTGCCAACGTGAAAGTTTTACCCGATCCCGTTACGCCTAAAAGTGTCTGGTGGGCCAAGCCATCATCCAGTCCCTCTAGTAACTTTTTGATCGCCGTAGGCTGATCGCCTGATGGCTGATAATCAGAGACCAGCTCATAAACTTTACTCATACTTTTCCTCAATTTTACTGCACTGAAGCTGTATATATATACACCTTGAGAAATGAAATCTACGTTTGTCTAGGATTTATAGCCCATTGTCATTAATTTTTGCGATTTATTGACTTAACACTAGCCATTTTTTTCCGACTCTGGTATATTTCTTCGCCCTACAAGACGGGCCCCCTTGGTTCGCTAAAGATTTATTTCCACAAGTTTTCCCCAAAATTGGCTAAAAAGTCTTTTTATCCCCAATAAAACAATTTTCAACCAGCTTGATTACATTTACTACAATTTCAATAATCTCTTGTTTTATCGGCGTATTAGACGCGTAATTGAATGAAAAACTCGCACATAAACAACACTTGTTGCATATGAAATAATGTTACTCAGGTTTCATCAACACACTTATCCACAATTTTAGTGGATAAGTAATGCTAGCCCTTTACTGGCAAGGACTACAAAAATGTAAAGCCTGAGAAGAAATATTTTTCACAAAAATGTGTTTTCAAAATATTGACACGTTTTTAAGTGCTCGGTAATATTCGCCCCGCTTTCAAGCAAAGCAATTCCTCCTTAGCTCAGTTGGTAGAGCGACGGACTGTTAATCCGCAGGTCGCTGGTTCGAGCCCAGCAGGAGGAGCCACATTCCAGAATAAGCCGTGTCGAACGACGCGGCTTTTTCGTATCTGCTCTCCGATAGCAACATGAGGGCGATGTTAAGTTGCGCCATCAAATCACCCTTTGTCAATCCGACTGACTACCAGCCCATCACTCAATCCGTATTACTATTGATTTACCCATAAGTTTTAATTTGCCCAAAAGTTCACTGTATCAAGCAATATATTTGTATGTTCTAAAGCAGAATTACACATAAAGCATTGAATTTTATATTAATGCAATTTTGTAATCTAAAAAATGAAAAGCATTCATTTTACTCATACATGGTAACCCTCTACGATTGACACAGTTAAGAATGGTTCCGTCCAACTCGTCGCCTCCGTTCTATTTATCAATAACTTAGGGGTTTACTTATGACTATTCCGACGACTGATATGCTAGACGCATGGGCTGGTTTTACTGCCGGTGAATGGCAAGACTCTGTCAACACTCGTGACTTTATCCAAAAAAACTACACACCCTATGAGGGAGACGAGTCTTTTTTAGCCGAGGTTAGTACATCCACTTCAGCATTATGGAACCAAGTGCTTGAAGGCATTAAACAAGAAAGCCGCACACACGCTCCTGTTGATTTTGATACCGCTCTGCCATCAACGATTACTTCTCACGATGCGGGTTACATCAACAAAGATCTGGAAAAGATCGTTGGCTTACAAACCGATCAACCACTAAAACGGGCAATCATCGCTAATGGTGGTATTCGCATGGTGAAAAACTCATGCGAAGTTTACGGCCGAGAACTGGACCCTACGGTCGAAAAGATCTTCACTGAATACCGTAAAACTCACAACAAAGCGTGTTTCGATCTATACACCAAAGAAATCCTAGCGTGTCGTAAATCAGGCATCATCACTGGTCTTCCTGATGCCTATGGCCGTGGTCGTATCATTGGTGACTACCGTCGTATCGCCCTTTACGGTATCGACTTCTTAAAAGCAGACAAAAAAGAACAATATAACTCGACACAAACTTTCCTAGAGCGTAGTGGCGATCTTGAGAAAACGCTTCGTCTGCGTGAAGAGATTGCAGACCAAGTTCAAGCGCTTGAAGACATTCGTCAAATGGGTTTGAAATACGGCATTGATATGTCGCTACCTGCAAAAACAGCGCAGGAAGCGATTCAATTTACCTACTTTGGTTACTTGGCGGCAGTTAAATCACAAAATGGCGCAGCAATGTCATTAGGTCGTACATCGACTTTCCTAGACGTTTACCTAGAACGCGATATCGCAAATGGTTTGATTGATGAATCACAAGCGCAAGAGATGATCGACCACTTCATCATGAAACTGCGCATGGTTCGCTTCCTTCGTACACCAGAATACGATTCATTGTTCTCTGGCGACCCAATCTGGGCAACTGAAGCCATGGCTGGTATGGGTGTTGATGGCCGCACGCTGGTATCTAAAACCACATTCCGATACTTGCACACGCTGCATACTATGGGTCCTGCTCCTGAGCCAAACATGACGATTCTTTGGTCAGAGCAATTGCCAGAAGCGTTCAAGCAATACGCGGCAAAAGTGTCGATTGATACCTCTTCTGTTCAATACGAAAACGACGATCTAATGCGTCCTGATTTCGACAATGACGACTACGCGATTGCATGTTGTGTGAGCCCCCAGATTGTTGGTCAGCACATGCAGTTCTTTGGTGCACGCGCCAACCTTGCAAAAGCGCTGCTTTACACCATCAATGGTGGTATCGATGAAAAATCAAAAGCGCAAGTTGGCCCGGTAGTGGACAAAGTTAAAGATGAAATTCTCGACTTTGATGCTTTGATGCCACGCTTCGATAACATGTTGGAATGGCTAGCAACGCAATACGTCACAGCGTTGAACATCATCCATTACTCGCATGACCGTTACAGCTACGAAGCATCACTGATGGCATTGATGGATCGCGACGTGCACCGCACTATGGCGTGTGGTATTGCAGGTCTGTCTGTTGTCGCTGACTCGTTGGCAGCCATTAAATACGCGACCGTAAAACCTGTCCGTGATGAAGATGGCATCGCCGTTGATTTTGAAATCGAAGGTGATTATCCAAAATTTGGTAACAACGATGCCCGTGTTGATGACATCGCTTGTGATCTGGTTGAGCGCTTCATGAAGAAAATTCAGAAAATGCACACCTACCGCGAAGCAGTGCCAACTCAATCGATCCTAACGATCACATCTAACGTGGTTTACGGCAAAAAAACGGGTAATACACCAGATGGCCGTCGTGCAGGTATGCCATTTGGCCCAGGAGCAAACCCAATGCATGGTCGCGATGAAAAAGGGGCGGTTGCGTCTTTGGCATCGGTTTCTAAACTGCCATTTGCTTACGCGAAAGATGGTATTTCTTACACTTTCTCAATTGTGCCTAACGCATTGGGTAAAGATGAGTTGAGTCAAAAGAAAAACCTAGCCGCATTGATGGATGGTTACTTCCATCACGAAGCAAGCAACGAGGGCATTGCGATTGAAGGTGGCCAACATCTTAACGTCAACGTTCTAAACCGAGAGATGTTATTGGATGCCGTTGAACATCCAGAGAAGTACCCTCAATTGACGATTCGAGTGTCTGGCTATGCGGTACGTTTTAACTCCCTCACTCGAGAGCAACAACAAGACGTGATCAGCCGAACCTTTACAGAAAGACTGTAATCGCCAGATTGTAAAATAATCAAAGCTCATGCCTCTAACTCATTAGGGGTATGAGCTTTTTTCGTTTCTGGCAAACCACAAGGAGTGACACCAAAACCATCAACAACACGTGCGTTAAATCAGTGGCTGTGATTGCGCTTGCCTTGTTAACAACCATTCATCAAAGTTTTCAATTTCTTATTAATTCATCCACTCCCATCACAGAGACGTATATTTTTCCATCGTGTGCATAAAACCACACCGTTCACTGGTTGTTATTGGTGTCACAAAACACGATAATATTGGGATCGGATTTTATGAACGTAATAACTATGACCGAATATATTTTGTTGTTGGTTGGCACGGTGCTAGTAAACAACTTTGTACTGGTGAAGTTTTTGGGCTTGTGTCCTTTCATGGGCGTGTCTAAAAAACTGGAAACTGCCATTGGTATGGGCCTAGCGACGACATTCGTGCTAACGCTTGCATCTGTGTGTGCCTATCTAGTAGAAAGCTACATTCTTCGTCCATTGGGCATTGAATACTTAAGAACCATGAGCTTTATTTTGGTGATCGCCGTTGTGGTGCAATTCACCGAAATGGTTGTGCACAAAACCAGCCCAACCCTTTATCGTCTATTGGGCATCTTTTTACCATTGATCACGACGAACTGTGCGGTTCTGGGTGTAGCTCTGCTTAACATCAATGAGAACCATAACTTCATCGAATCGATCATTTACGGGTTTGGTGCGGCTGTCGGCTTCTCACTGGTTCTGATCTTGTTTGCTTCCATGCGTGAGCGTATCGCTGCGGCTGACGTACCTGTACCGTTTAAGGGTGCGTCGATTGCGATGATCACCGCAGGCCTGATGTCTCTTGCCTTTATGGGCTTTACAGGTTTGGTGAAGTAAACGATGAGTACCATTTAATAGCGATCATCGCACTTGCAGCCCTTGCTGCTGTATTCGGTGCCATACTTGGTTTTGCATCGATTCGCTTTAAAGTAGAAGCGGATCCCATTGTTGACCAAATTGACTCTATTCTTCCGCAAACTCAGTGTGGACAATGCGGCTACCCAGGTTGTCGTCCATACGCTGAAGCGATAGCTAACGGTGATAAAATCAATAAGTGTCCTCCTGGTGGTCAAGCGACCATAGAAAAACTGGCGGATCTGATGGGTGTAGAAGCAGAAGAGTCGGCACACGATCTCGACAGCAAAGTAAAAACCGTTGCTTTCATCCATGAAGATATGTGTATCGGTTGTACTAAGTGTATTCAAGCCTGTCCTGTAGATGCGATTGTCGGCGGCACAAAAGCCGTTCATACCGTCATCAAAGACGAATGCACTGGTTGTGACTTGTGTGTATCCCCTTGTCCAACAGACTGTATTGAAATGATTCCTGTGGAAACCACCACAGAGAGCTGGAAGTGGAAACTCAATACTATTCCAGTGGTTAACATTACGGATGCTGCCAACGCAGCGAACGTGACTGATTCAATTAAATAAGGTTTCATATGTTGTCTTTGATTGAACAAATTCGTACTGGTTCGCTATGGGATTTCCCAGGTGGCGTGCATCCGGCAGAAAATAAAAAGCAATCTAACAAAACGGACTTGGTTCATGCAGCCATTCCGTCGGAAATCGTTCTACCTCTAAAACAGCACATCGGCAAAGCAGGTAATCTATTGATTACCGTCGGCGACACCGTGTTGAAAGGTCAACAATTAACGGCTTCAGACAGTGGTTTCACCGTTCCTGTTCATGCCCCGACTTCTGGTCAAGTTACCGCGATCGAACCACGTACTGTTGCTCACCCATCGGGCTTGAGCGAGCTGTGCGCCGTGATTACCCCTGATGGTAACGACACTTGGTGTGAGAAAGCGCCGGTTGCCGATTACACACAGGAATCTGCCGACACGCTGATTGACGTTATTCGTCTTGCTGGCATTTCAGGCATGGGGGGTGCAGGCTTCCCAACGGCTAAGAAGATCCAATCAGGTATTGCGCGAACTGAAATTCTTATCGTCAATGCGGCAGAATGTGAACCTTACATCACTGCCGATGACAAACTCATGCAGGAACATGCTGATGAACTGATCCAAGGTATCGAGATCGTTGAGCATATCCTTAAGCCTAAACTGACCATCATCGGTATAGAAGATAACAAACCAGCGGCAATCAAAGCGCTGGAGCAAGCGGCGACGAACAAAGACATCGTGATCCGTGTTATCCCAACCAAGTACCCATCTGGTGGTGAGAAGCAGCTCATCAAAATTCTGACCAACAAAGAAGTGCCAAGCGGTGCTATTCCTGCGGACATTGGCATCTTGGTGCAAAACGTGGGGTCTCTGTATTCAATTAAACGTGCCGTTGTTGATGGCGAGCCAATGATCAATCGTATCGTGACGCTGACAGGGAAAACCTTTAAGCAACCACGTAACGTTTGGACGCTTCTTGGCACACCCGTTCAAGCACTGTTGGATGAATTTGGCTACAAAGCGGATAAAAAACTTCAGCGCCTGATCATGGGCGGTCCAATGATGGGCTTCACCCTGCCCCACGCTCAAGTTCCAATTACAAAAACAGCAAACTGTATTTTGGCACCGAAACGTCGAGAGATTGCATCGGACCAATACGAAATGGAATGTATCCGTTGTAGCCAATGTGCTGAAGCTTGCCCTGCTTCGCTATTGCCACAGCAACTTCAGTGGTATGCAAAGAGCCAAGAATACGACAAGTTAGAAGAACTAAACCTAAAAGATTGTATTGAGTGTGGCGCGTGTGCATTTGTGTGTCCTAGTGAAATTCCACTGGTTCAATACTATCGCCAAGCGAAAGCTGAAATCCGTACTCGCGCTCAAGAAGCGGCATCAGCAGAACGGGCCAAGTTGCGCTTCGAAGATAAAAAAGCACGTATGGAACGCGAAAAAGCAGAACGTGAGAATCGCTTTAAGAAAGCCGCAGATGACCGTCGTAAAGATATGAAATCATCGGGTGGTGACGATGCGATTGCTGCCGCGATTGCTCGAGTGAAAGCGCAAAAAGAAAACGCCGAAGCGCAAGCTGAGCCAGTAATGAAACCTGCAGTTGCCGCTGCAATTGCGAAAGCAAAAGCCAAACAAGCGGCCGCGGCTCAATCAGGCGCAGCTGAACCGGATAACTCAGAAATGGCGAAATTGCGTGAAGAACGCAAACGTCTCGCTCGTGAACGTAAGGCAGAAAAAGAACAAAGCGAAGCACCTGTAGACAATGCCGACGATAAGAAGTCAGCTGTTGCTGCAGCGATTGCCCGAGCTAAAGCGAAAAAAGCACAACAAGAAGATTCAACCGAATCTATAGATTCAGAAACGTCTGCACAGCAAGCCGGTGATCCGAAGAAAGCCGCAGTTGCCGCTGCAATTGCTCGCGCTAAAGCACGTAAAGCTAAGCAAGAAGACTTTACGGAATCTGCAGAAGCGGAAACACCAGCAGGACAAGCTGAAGATCCGAAGAAAGCTGCAGTTGCCGCTGCCATTGCTCGTGCGAAAGCACGCAAAGCTAAGCAAGAAGACTCTACGGAATCTGTAGAAGCGAAAGCACCTGCAGAACAAGCTGAAGATCCGAAGAAAGCTGCTGTTGCCGCTGCGATTGCTCGTGCCAAAGCGCGTAAAGCTAAGCAAGAACAATCAACTGAATCTGTAGAAACGGAAGCACCTGCTGAACAAACTGAAGATCCAAAGAAAGCCGCTGTCGCTGCTGCCATTGCTCGCGCGAAAGCACGTAAAGCTCAGCAAGAAGCACAAACAAAATCTGTTGAAGCAGAAGCTCCTTCTGAAGAACTAGAAGTGGATCCAAAGAAAGCAGCTGTTGCCGCAGCCATTGCTCGCGCGAAAGCACGCAAAGCTCAGCAAGAAGCACAAACAGAATCTGTTGAAACGGAAGCTCATTCTGAAGAACCAGAAGTCGATCCGAAGAAAGCCGCGGTTGCCGCTGCCATTGCTCGCGCTAAAGCACGTAAAGCTCAGCAAGAAGCAAATAAAAATAATACTGAGGAGAACGAGTAATGTCGTTTTTTATTGCCAGTTCACCACATGCTCACAGCCGTCGCAGTACGCCTGACTTAATGAAATGGGTAGCGCTTTGCGCTCTCCCTGGCTTGGTGGCTCAAACCTATTTCTTTGGTTGGGGAACGCTCATCCAATTAATGTTCGCGATTGCCATCGCAGTTTCACTCGAAGCTTTAGTCATGCTAGCTCGTAAACGCTCGCCAATGCGTGCGCTGCGTGATAACAGTGCAATCGTAACCGCATGGCTACTGGCTGTCGCGATTCCACCGTGGTCTCCATGGTGGATCATGGTCATTGGTTTGATCTTTGCGATTGTCATTGCCAAGCACTTGTACGGTGGCATTGGTCAAAATCCATTCAATCCTGCAATGGTTGCTTATGTTGTACTGCTGATCTCTTTTCCGCTGCAAATGACCAGTTGGAGCGCACCATCATCCTTGATGACTGAGCATGTCAGCTTTGCTGATACTTTATCGATCATCTTCACTGGCTACGATTTTGATGGTTTATCGCTACAACAAGTGCGCGCCGGTGTCGATGGCGTGACAATGGCAACACCATTGGATGCGTTTAAAACAGGTATCCACTCTGGAGCAACCCCTAGTGAAGTGCTATCTCAACCCATGTTTGGCAGTCTTGCGGGCATTGGTTGGCAATGGGTCAATATCGCCTACTTCATTGGCGGCCTTATCATGATCAAAAAGCGCATCATCCAGTGGTACATTCCAGCCGGTTTTCTTGCAAGCTTAACGATTTTAAGCGGTGTATTTAGCTTACTAACGCCGGGAGAAACTGCGTCACCAATCTTCCACCTACTATCAGGTGCAACGATGTTGGGTGCATTCTTCATCGCAACGGATCCTGTATCAGCTTCTACCACGGTGAAAGGTCGCTTAATTTTCGGTGCCTTGATCGGCGCATTGGTATTTATTATTCGCAGTTGGGGCGGCTTCCCAGATGGCGTTGCATTCGCCGTTCTGCTTGCCAATATGTGCGTACCGTTGATCGACTACTACACCAAACCAAGAACTTACGGTCACTGAGGTAAACATGTTAACCGCTATTAGAAAAAATGGTCTGACACTGGCAATCTTCGCCTGTGCAACAACCGGTCTTGTGGCACTGACTCAGTACCTAACTAAAGATCAAATTAAGCTACAGGAGCAAAAACAACTGCTCTCTGTTCTCAACCAAGTTATCCCACAAGAGATGCATGACAATAATTTGGTCGCGTCATGTACGATGGTATCTGCACCCGACTTAGGCACCGTGCGCTCAATGCCAACGTATATCGCAACCAAAGATGGTCAACCAACGGCTATGGCGATCGAATCTATCGCCCCAGATGGCTATAATGGTGAAATTAAGATCATTACGGGTATCGATAATCAAGGCAAAATTCTTGGTTCACGAATCTTAAGCCACCAAGAAACACCGGGATTAGGTGATAAAATTGACTTGCGCGTAACGGATTGGATTTTGAGTTTCACAGGTAAACAAGTAACCGAAGAAAACTGGAATTCTTGGCATGTTCGCAAAGATGGTGGCGACTTCGATCAGTTTACTGGCGCAACCATTACCCCTCGTGCGGTAGTGAAAGCGGTAAGAAACACGGTAAATTACGTAAATAAATCCCGTAATGATATTCTGAACCAGCCGCTAGACTGTGCAGGAGAAAGTCATGAGTGAAAATAAACTGCTAATGAAAAACGGCATGTGGAGTAATAACCCAGCCTTAGTGCAACTTCTTGGGCTATGTCCTCTTCTTGCGGTTTCTTCTACCATTACCAACGCACTTGGTTTGGGTATTGCAACCTTACTGGTTCTAGTAGGGTCAAACGTGACGGTTTCACTGATCCGTAACTACGTCCCGAAAGAAATCCGTATTCCTGTTTTCGTTATGATCATCGCAGCATTAGTGACCTGTGTTCAGCTATTGATGAACGCTTATGCTTACGGACTGTATTTATCTCTGGGTATCTTCATCCCACTGATCGTAACCAACTGTATTATCATCGGCCGAGCAGAAGCATACGCATCAAAGAACGATCCACTGCCTGCTGCACTTGATGGTTTTTGGATGGGCTTAGGTATGACAACAGTATTGGTTGTACTGGGTGCGATGCGTGAGCTTATCGGTAACGGAACATTATTTGATGGTGCCGACCTACTATTAGGTGACTGGGCTGCCGCACTGCGTATTCAAGTATTCCACTTCGATAGCAGCTTCCTACTGGCATTGTTGCCACCGGGTGCTTTCATCGGCGTAGGACTTTTGATTGCGTTGAAAAATGTTATCGACAGCTCAATTCAGGCACGCCAGCCAAAAGAAGAAAAACCAGCCATTGAGCGTGCTCGGGTAACTAACGCATAATATAAGAATTCTAAAATCAAGGCTCTACCATTCGTAGGGCCTTTTTCATAAACCGCAAAGACGGGTTTGGAAGTCAGCAATGAACAAAGTCAAAAGAATTGAAATTCTCGAACGACTTCGAGAAAACAACCCCAATCCTCAAACTGAGCTCAACTGGAGCACGCCGTTTGAGTTACTCATCGCCGTCCTGCTTTCTGCACAAGCTACGGATGTAAGCGTGAACAAAGCAACAGACAAACTCTACCCTGTTGCGAATACACCGCAAGGCATTCTTGATTTGGGTGTTGATGGTCTAAAGAAATACATCAAAACCATCGGTCTATTCAATTCAAAAGCGGAAAACACCATCAAGACTTGTAAGATCTTGCTAGAGAAACATAACGGCGAAGTGCCAGAAGATCGTGCAGCACTTGAAGCGTTGCCGGGTGTGGGGCGTAAAACCGCTAACGTGGTACTGAATACTGCTTTCGGTTGGCCAACCATCGCAGTGGACACGCACATCTACCGCGTTTCTAACCGAACTAAATTTGCGATGGGTAAAACCGTCGATGACGTGGAAGAAAAACTTCTCAAAGTGGTGCCAAAAGAGTTTAAGCTTGATGTACACCACTGGCTGATCCTTCATGGTCGCTACACCTGCGTGGCAAGAAAACCACGCTGTGGAAGCTGCATCATCGAAGATTTATGTGAGTTCAAAGAAAAAGTGTACCCAGACGAATAACCCCGTCTGAAACAATCGCTAGGAGCAAAAAATGTCAAACGGTCGAATTCTTCACACCATGCTACGCGTGGGTGATTTAGACAAATCAATCAAGTTCTACACTGAAGTAATGGGTATGCAGCTGCTTCGTACTAACGAAAACAAAGAGTACGAATACACGCTTGCATTCCTAGGTTACGGTGATGAATCTCACGGTGCTGTTATCGAACTGACTTACAACTGGGGTAAGACAGAGTACGACTTAGGCACCGCTTTTGGTCATATCGCAATTGGTGTGGACGATATCTACACAACATGCGATGCAATCAAAGCGGCAGGGGGTAACGTTACGCGTGAGCCAGGTCCAGTAAAAGGTGGCAGTACACATATCGCTTTCGTTAAAGATCCTGATGGTTACATGGTTGAACTGATCCAAAACAAACAAGCATCTGCAGGACTAGAGGGTTAATACTCCCTCACATTAAAACTTGCCCATTACAGGCAGATCTGAGATCTGCCTGTAACTTATCAAAACAGATAAATAGACCACTTTACTTGATAATGATTATCGTTTAAGTTTTACCGCAACATGAATATGCGGGACAGCGATAATAATCAGTGAATGGGAACAACACACACTTCTTGCCGATACGGCACTTCAACTCGACGACCCTATTCGCAGCATTCTTCACTATCAACAAGCACTTAGCTTAAGTGAAGACATCAGCGAGTGCATTGAAATCGATGCCGATGAGCGCCTCTTAATTTCTGTCATTTCATGCCACAATCTTGCGCAATTTTGGCGTTGGGTGGGAGATACCGAGTATGAGCTCAAATATCTTCAATTGGCTTCAGAAAAAGTACTGACATTGATTCCTCAATGCCCAAACAAGAACTGCGCGAGCTTCATTGACTCCATAGGCTGTTGTACAAAAGCACTAATAGATTTTATGAAGCGTCACCCAAATCCATCAATCGCCAAGCAAGTAGAAAAAATTGATACCGCAACAAACTGCGAAATCATCGCAAAATTCCGCTTAAACTGAGACTCATAAACCGCACTTCCCGCTATATAAAAAGCTATAGAACTAAAGAACTAAAGAACTAAAGAACTAAAGAACTAAAGACATCATGCGATATAAAAAACGCCAGAGTAAAACTCCAGCGTTTTTCAGTCGTTCCACTTTTTATGTCTCGTTAGACTTGTGCTCGCCCAAGAGAAATAACCACTCGGCGGTTCTTATCTTTGCCTATTGGAGAACCATTGTCTGCAATTGGTCGGCGCTTACCGTAGCCTTGAACTTGGATTCGATCTTCTGGCAAACCGAGTGACTCAAAATACGTCCGTAGCGATTCAGCTCTGCGCTCCGACAAACTTTGGCTTGCACTTTTACCATCCGTCGAATCGGTATAAGTAGCAACTAATACCAAGTCAATGTCCTGATTATGTCGAACATAATCGGCAATCTGAGCGAGACGCTTTTTCGAAGCCTTAGTCAGCTGATCGCCTTGACGTTCATAATGAAGAATGGTGAATGCGATGTCTTCAAAACTGTATTTCAACAAATTCGAGATACAATCACTAAACGCATTGTATTTGCTTTGAAAAAGCACAGATGACAATGCGACCTCAATCCTTTGATCACGGCTTTGCCAGTCTTGATAACTGAACGTAGGATAACGCCCTTTCTCTAACTCAGAGAGTATACCCCAAGCTGTTTGCCCACCCACATAGCCATCAAACTGTTTGAAAAATTGGAGGTTAGTTAAACGATCTGCATGCTCGCCTGGACGCCATGGCGGAGGCATAGAAATCAAACTCACGTTGCGCGTTTCTCCCATGGGACGACGCATTTTTAACTCAAAATCCAAGTTAATTTTTTTACTCGCGCGAGATGAAAATACCGCATCACCGAAATTTGGAATCGGATGAACAAGTTGGCACTCCAAAGGCGTATTCATCACCATTTCCCACTGAGATTGCTGTGGTGTGGCAACATAACGCTTCCCCATCGAGGCAACACTGCTCACACTGAACAAGGACAACGCAATACCGGTGGTTACTAGCCATCTATTCATCTGGGTACAATCTCTCACGGCAGTCAATTGCCGCTTCGTTGAATCAATTAAAAACGAAACTATCTATGCAAAAACAATGCAAAAATCTCGCCAATATCGAGCTTTTGTCACCATGTCATGCCTATTTTAAACACCTATTAAAAATAGCATTACCCTTTATGTTCTCTAACTCAAACATCCACCCCAAGCCAGTTTTCATACTATTTACTTAAGTAACAACGAGTTAAATAAATGCATAAAGAGAAATACCGCCAAGTTATTTTATGCTCTGTACGGTTTTTACGCCGTTCTAGCAAGTAAATAAAGCGATAAATAACATCACGCCAATAGTGGATGATCTCAACCACAGTTTTTGGTTATAAATCTGCGGCAGGATACGTAAAACAGAATTTTACATTTATCCAAAATTGCGGTTTTTCTCATCGATATAATCTGCAATAATGCAATGTTCGTCACACTAAAATAAACCAACATGACTATAGAAAATGAAGCTCTAACCTTGAAAAAACGCTTTCGTGGTTATTTCCCAGTGGTAGTTGACGTTGAGACCGCAGGTTTCAATGCGCAAACTGATGCACTTTTGGAAATCTGTGCCGTAACCTTATCGATGGATGAAAACGGCGATCTGCATCCGGCTTCCACCATTCATTTTCATATCGAGCCTTTCGAAGGGGCCAATTTAGAGAAAGAAGCTTTGGATTTTATCGGTATTCGAGATCCGTTTAGCCCTTTACGTGGCGCAGTTTCTGAGCAAGAAGCACTAAAAGAAATTTATAAGCTTATTCGTAAAGAGCAAAAAGCAGAAGACTGCTCTCGTGCGATTATGGTTGCACACAATGCAGCATTCGATCTAAGTTTTGTAAATGCAGTCAATGAGCGCTGTAAGCTGAAAAGAGTCCCTTTTCATCCTTTTGCCACTTTTGACACCGCGACATTAAGTGGACTTGCCTATGGACAAACCGTACTGGCCAAGGCATGTAAAACTGCTGGGATGGAGTTCGACAATCGTGAAGCACATTCAGCGCTTTACGATACACAAAAAACTGCAGAGCTATTCTGTGGCATCGTCAACAAATGGAAGGCCCTAGGCGGTTGGCCGCTTGTCGACGAAGAATAATAAATAAACACAACATATTGGGAATAGTATGAACCCTGTCGTTATATCTGTGTGCGTCATGCTTGTATTGGCATTGATGCGCGTAAACGTGGTGGTAGCCCTCACGTTTAGTGCCATCGTTGGTGGCCTTGTTGCTGGCATGAGCCTCGGAGACACCGTCTCCGCATTTGAAAGTGGCCTTGGTGGTGGTGCAACTATTGCGTTGAGTTACGCAATGCTTGGCACATTCGCCGTTGCTATTTCAAGATCGGGAATCACTGACTTACTTGCTAAAAGCGTTATCAAACGTTTAAATGGTAAAGACAGCGCTGCTTCTACAACAGGCCTAAAGTACGCCGTACTTATCGCTCTTGTTCTTGTCACCATGTCTTCTCAGAACGTTATCCCTGTCCATATTGCGTTCATTCCAATTTTAATTCCGCCTCTACTTGGTGTATTTGCGAAACTGAAACTTGACCGCCGTTTGGTTGCGTGTGTCCTAACTTTTGGTCTGATCACGCCGTACATGGTTCTGCCGATCGGCTTTGGTGGTATTTTCCTTAACAATATTCTTTTAAAGAACTTACATGACAACGGTTTGACCGACGTTGTCGCGAGCCAAGTCCCAACAGCTATGCTATTGCCTGGTGCGGGCATGATTTTTGGTCTTCTAACCGCTATTTTTGTCAGCTACCGTAAGCCACGTGAATACAAAGAAACGGAACTAACTGTTGTTCATGAGTCAGGTGAAAAACTCAATAAGAAGCACATTTTTGTTGCCGCTCTGGGTATTATTGCCGCACTCAGCGTGCAACTTTACACTGGCTCAATGATCATCGGTGCTCTCGCTGGTTTCATGGTGTTTACATTCGGCGGTGTTATCGCATGGAAAGAGACCCATGATGTTTTCACTAAAGGTGTACACATGATGGCGATGATCGGTTTCATTATGATCGCGGCAGCAGGCTTTGCAGCAGTAATGAAACAAACCGGTGGCGTAGAAACACTGGTTCAATCACTTTCGACCAGTATTGGCGATAACAAGCCTCTCGCAGCCCTACTTATGCTCGTTGTCGGCCTATTAGTTACGATGGGTATTGGTTCGTCATTCTCAACCATCCCAATCCTAGCCACGATTTACGTTCCACTCGCGCTGGCATTTGGCTTTTCGCCAATGGCAACCATCGCACTCGTGGGTACGGCAGCCGCTCTAGGTGATGCTGGTTCTCCAGCGTCTGACTCAACATTAGGTCCAACATCAGGCCTAAATGCAGACGGACAGCACGAGCACATTTGGGAAACCGTTGTTCCAACCTTTATCCACTACAACATCCCACTGATCATCTTCGGTTGGATTGCTGCGATGGTACTTTAGTCCCCTGTCATAGGACTTAAAACAACCGGATATTAAGACGGTAAAACGGACTGTTACAAAAAAGCCGCTCGGACTGAGCGGCTTTTAGTGATTTACATCGTAACGAATAAAGCCAAGCTTATTGCGCAGGCATATTCTCAATGATGCGCTCTCGAATAAGCTTAAGTGTCGCTTCTGTCGACAAGTAATCCACTTCAATAGGGAAATAAGCATCATCAATTTGTAGAACCAGACTCGGGTAAGCATTCACGCCCAAACCTTTCGCTAAGCTCAATTGATCTTCAAAAACACCCTCTAGTAACGCGCCATCCATGTCGTTCTTAAACTGTTGAACGTTTAATCCGATCTCTTTTGCTAACTGCAAATGGGTCGCTTCTTCATGAGGTGGCATAGCGCGCAGATAGTACGCGTGCTGAATTGCTTCTAGCATCTGCTCATAAGAATCTTGAAAACCTGCTGCGATAACTGCTCGACAGGCTTGGTACGTACTGCGCACCGGAGTGCATAGCGTCCAAAAATCGTAGTTAAATTTGGTACCAAGTTGCGCTTCGATTTGTTTCCAAATTTGCTCAATTTTCTGCTGCATTTCTGGTGGCATTGGCAGATTAGTATCTGGCGCAAGCCCACCCACCACATACTCAAACTGAATCACCCCTGGCAGTTGCTGTTTCAATTTATCAATGGTTGGTTTGTAACCCCAACACCAACTGCACATAGGGTCATGTACGTAGTAAAGCTTTATGTTCATTCCACTAACCTAAAAAAGAAAAAGGAGCCAATGCGGCTCCTTTATATTCTATCGCCAAATGTGAGTATTTACGAATTACTCAGCGTCACCTTCAACGCGCGCAGCCGCTTCTTTGATAAGAGGCTGAAGTTCACCTTTTTGGAACATTTCCAAAATGATGTCGCAACCACCAATCAACTCGCCTTCAACCCATAGTTGTGGGAATGTTGGCCATTGAGCGTATTTTGGTAGCTCAGCACGGATGTCTGGGTTTTGTAGAATGTCTACGTAAGCGAACTTCTCACCGCAAGCCATTAATGCTTGTGCTGCTTGAGAAGAGAAACCACAGCTAGGCAGTTTCGGTGATCCTTTCATGTACAGCAGGATTGAGTTTTCAGAAATCTGCTGTTTGATTTTATCGATAGTTTCCATCGCTTCCTCATTCATGGATGTGAACTTTAATTATTGCCACATTCTACTCAATAAATGCAGAATAAAAACCATATAATTGATGCGGCTTTTACTTTCCGATCCCAAAATATTTTCATATCGGGGTTTTAATAAAGTAAAAACTTGCTAAAATACTTTTCAAGTCAGTCGTAACGACTACATATAAATAAAATCATTGGAAGCAATAGAAAGGTAACCCTTTCATATCTATGGAGAATCGAGCAATGGCATTTGAACTACCAGCTCTTCCTTACGCGAAAGACGCACTAGAACCACACATCTCAGCAGAAACTCTAGATTTCCACCATGGTAAGCACCACAACACTTACGTTGTTAAGCTAAACGGTCTGATCCCTGGTACTGAGTTCGAAGGCAAAACGCTAGAAGAAATCATCAAAACTTCAACTGGTGGCGTGTTCAACAACGCAGCTCAAATCTGGAACCACACGTTCTACTGGCACTGTCTTGCACCAAATGCCGGCGGTGAGCCAACTGGCGCAGTTGCTGAAGCAATCAATACTGCGTTCGGTTCTTTCGAAGAATTCAAAGCGAAGTTCACAGACGCAGCAATCAACAACTTCGGTTCTTCATGGACTTGGCTAGTTAAGAAAGCTGACGGTTCTCTAGAAATCGTGAACACTTCTAACGCAGCGACACCACTAACAGAAGAAGGGACTACTCCACTTCTAACGGTTGACCTATGGGAACACGCTTACTACATCGACTACCGCAATGTACGTCCTGATTACATGAACGGCTTCTGGGCGCTTGTAAACTGGGATTTCGTAGCTGAGAACCTAGCGAAGTAATTTACTTCCCCCAAGTTCAATTTAGTCTGATTCAAAAGCTCGTGATTTCACGAGCTTTTTTGTTTCTGATTCATCTCTCTTAAAGAATTAACCCTAAAGTTATCCCTCTTTATGCCGTTATAGAAGCATCAACGAGGAACATCATGCAAATTCATACTTTAGACAAAGCGGCAATCATCAACGAGCTTCAGTTCGGCAATGGTATCAATCATGCTGTACATGATGGTCGTCGTGCCGATTTTGCTCTAATTATGTCCATGTTTTCTAATGACGTGCGCGATGTCGTTCCAGTCGAAGAAGTCCAAGAAACAAAAACAAGCGATGATATTCTTCGCCATCAGTTTGGTTTGTCTCAGCCGCAAGTACTGCGTTCAGACAGCAGCAGTTACGACATCGCTGCAGAGCAAGCAAAACAGTTCCATTGTGCAGGGCTACCATCAGCAAAACTCAGTCACTACTTAAAACCCGATGCCCTAACCTACATGCCTCAGGACACGTTTGATCTGCCCGAAGAGGTTTACCATAACCTATCAGGCCATGAACGACGTAGCTTAGGTGAGCGCAATAAAAATTTGATCCCCGAAGCTGGCCTCTATAACCAGTTAGTCACCGCACAACGCCAATATCAAATTCAAGTACAAGCGTAGTAACTAAACTTTCGTGATATAAATTACATTTCAAGCACGTAAGAAATGTGACTCATTGCCAATTCCTAGACATTACCTACCATTGACCAAGCGTTGTTTGAACGCATTCACACAGAAGCTCTAAATTTTCATCCATGCTGTTAGCTTGACCCTTTCTTGTATTGTTTACAAATACACATACAGTGAAGTTGCTATGGATATAAAAAACTCAGTCATCCTCATTACCTCCGCAGGCTCCCTGCTCGGCAGAACTTGCTCCAGTCACTTTGCCCACCTTGGCGCTACGGTCATATTGTGCGATGAAGATAAAAATGAGCTAGATACGACCTATCAACAGATCCGTGTTTTTTCAGACAAGGTGTATGAGATAAATGTTTGTCGTTCCAATACCACATCCATTAACTTGCTCTTTGACCAAATCGAGTCTCTACTTGGGACAACACCAGACGTGATCGTGAATTGTTGGACTTGCTCTCCCATGCCTAGCCTGATGGCACCTGAACCAATGAGTTCTTATATCGATCATCTATCCTCAGCCGCTCGTTTTTTATATACCTATGGTCAAGTCAGTGCAGAACGATTTCGCACCAGTAATAAGAAAGGCGTGATCATTAATGTTATTTCACATGAGGATCATAATAATTTTACTGGCGTAGAGAGCATAGCCGCATTGGTATCTGGCTTTACGGCCAGTTGGGCGAAAGAGCTAACCCCTTTCAATATTCGTGTCGGGGGAGTGATTCCATCACTTAGCCAAGCAAAAGATATTGAAACATTGGATGAACGCCACTGGGCAGAAATACAAGATGAGTTAGTTAGAAACACGGCGTACATTGTGACTAATGATTATTTCAGTGGCAGAGTGGTGACAGCAGAAGTGTAATGCCAACGCGTTCTTTACCCTTATCTAAACCAATGTATAAACCAATTCAAGGCGAGACAAATCAATAAAAAAGCCCCAACCTTTCGGTTGGGGCTTGAAGTTTCCCGATTAAGATTTCGTGCTAGCGAAAACCTTATCTCATGAACAACTCTTAATTACGCGTCAGCTTTTTCTTTTTTTGCTTTTGGCGCAGTTTTCGCTGCTTCTTGGTCTGCTTTCTTCTTGATTACAGTAGTACCTTCGAAAGTTTCGCCTTCAACGAAGGCTTTACCGTAGTAAGAAGCCATTAGCACTTCTTTCAGCTCAGTGATTAGAGGGTAACGTGGGTTAGCACCTGTACACTGGTCATCGAACGCTTCAACAGCTAGCTCGTCAAGTTTCGCTACGAAGTCAGCTTCAGAAACACCCGCCGCTTGGATAGACATTGGGATGTCTAGGTCGCCTTTCAGCTCGTCCAACCATGCTAGTAGACGTTCAATCTTCTGAGCAGTACGGTCACCTTCTTGGCTTAGGCCTAGGTGGTCAGCAACTTCAGCGTAACGACGACGTGCTTGTGGACGGTCGTATTGAGAGAACGCAGTTTGTTTAGTTGGGTTGTCGTTCGCGTTGTAACGTACAACGTTAGAGATTAGTAGTGCGTTCGCCAAACCGTGAGGTAGGTGGAACTCAGCACCAATCTTGTGCGCCATTGAGTGACAAACACCTAGGAATGCGTTAGCAAATGCGATACCAGCGATAGTTGCTGCGTTGTGTACTTTCTCACGAGCGATTGGGTCGTTTGCACCGTTCGCGTAGCTTGAAGGTAGGTACTCTTTAAGCATCTTAAGTGCTTGTAGAGCTTGACCGTCAGAGTACTCGTTCGCAAGAACAGATACGTAAGCTTCTAGAGCGTGAGTTACTGCATCGTAACCACCGAATGCTGTTAGAGACTTAGGCATGTTCATTACAAGGTTAGCATCAACGATAGCCATGTTTGGCGTGATTTCGTAGTCCGCTAGTGGGTACTTAGCACCAGTCTTGTCGTCTGTAACAACAGCGAATGGAGTAACTTCCGAACCAGTACCTGAAGTTGTAGTGATACATACAAGCTCAGCTTTCTTACCCATTTTAGGGAACTTGTAGATACGTTTACGGATGTCCATAAAGCGCATTGCTAGTTCCGCGAAGTGAGTTTCTGGGTGCTCGTACATTACCCACATGATCTTCGCAGCATCCATTGGTGAACCACCACCTAGAGCTAGGATTACGTCAGGTTGGAAGCTCTTCATTGCTTCTGCACCTTTCTCAACAACAGATAGTGTTGGATCCGCTTCTACGTCGAAGAATGTTTGAACTTCGATGCCTTGCTCTTTAAGCAGTTTAACTACTTCATCAGCGTAACCGTTGTTGAATAGGAAACGGTCAGTTACTAGGAACGCGCGTTTCTTACCTTCTAGGTCGCTCATTGCGATTGGAAGGCTACCACGACGGAAGTAGATAGACTTAGGTAGTTTGTGCCACAACATGTTTTCAGCTCGCTTAGCTACAGTTTTCTTGTTGATAAGGTGCTTAGGACCTACGTTCTCAGAGATAGAGTTACCACCCCAAGAACCACAACCTAGAGTTAGAGAAGGCGCTACGTTGAAGTTGTAAAGGTCACCGATACCACCGTGAGTAGTTGGGATGTTTACAAGGATACGTGCAGTCTTCATCTTGTCACCGAAGTAACGGATGCGGTCTGCGTTAACGTCTTGGTTAGTGTAAAGACCAGATGTGTGACCGATACCACCGATTTCAACCATTGTTACCGCTTGAGCAACTGCGTCTTCGAAGTTGTCAGCACGGAATAGACCTAGAGTTGGAGATAGTTTCTCGTGAGCGAACTCATCATCGATCGATACTTTACCTAGACCTTCACCTACAAGAACTTTAGTGTCAGCAGGAACTTTAACGCCAGCCATTTCAGCGATTGCTGGAGCAGGTTGACCTACGATTTTCGCGTTTAGCGCGCCGTCGATAAGAAGTACTTTACGTACTTTATCTGCATCAGATTTAGATAGAACGTGAGCTTTGTGAGAAGCGAAACGCTCTTTCACTTCGTCGTATACTTCGCTAACTACGATTGCAGCTTGCTCAGAAGCACATACTACGCCGTTATCGAAAGTTTTAGACATTAGGATAGAAGCAACAGCACGTTTGATGTCAGCTGTTTCATCGATAACGACAGGAACGTTACCTGCACCTACACCGATTGCTGGCTTACCAGAAGAGTAAGCTGCTTTAACCATGCCTGGACCACCAGTTGCAAGGATAAGAGCGATGCCGTCGTGCTTCATAAGAGCGTTAGAAAGCTCTACAGATGGTTGGTCAATCCAACCGATGATGTCTTTTGGAGCACCCGCTGCTACTGCTGCATCTAGAACAAGCTTAGCTGCGTCGTTAGTAGAGTTTTTAGCGCGTGGGTGTGGTGAGAAGATGATACCGTTACGAGTCTTCAGAGAGATTAGAGATTTGAAGATCGCGGTAGAAGTAGGGTTTGTTGTTGGTACGATACCACAAATAATACCTACAGGTTCTGCGATAGTCATCGTGCCTAGGTTGTCATCTTCTTCAAGGATGCCACACGTTTTTTCGTCTTTGTATTTATTGTAAATAAACTCAGACGCGAAGTGGTTCTTGATTACTTTATCTTCAACAATACCCATACCAGACTCTGCAACCGCTTGTTGTGCTAGCGGTATACGAGCGTGGTTAGCTGCTAGAGATGCTGCACGGAAAATTGCATCCACTTTCTCTTGAGAGAACGTAGCAAATTCTTCTTGAGCCGCTTTAACGCGAGCTACTAGAGCATCTAGTTCAGCCAAATTAGTTACAGGCATAGGGAATCTCCTAAAATTAACAAATATTAAAAACTTTTTAGTAAGGCTATTGTGTTTCGTTTTTACTGTTCATCAGTGACTTAACAAACAACCGTCTTAGTAAATTGCTTTCAGGACTGAGTATAATATTTCAGAGTGTGAAAAAAATTGACTTGGATCACTTCTCTCTCTCGAAATACCTCAAAAGTAGTGGTTTACCACAATAAAGCAACCTAAATAACTGATAAATAAGAAAATAAAAACCAAGCAACTTCAGTACAAAAAAACAGCATACAGATTTAAAACTTTAAGAAACAACAATAATGTGTAAAAAAGTTTCATTTTTAGCCAACAAAATTACATGTAGAGCCAAATTTTTGTGCTACTGAGAGTATATCCATTTCGACTTATCTCTCTACAAACCCACTTTTTTTTTCTCAAAAATGTGCGAATGTTAACGTTTGTGCAAATCAGTATACTACCTCACTCCACTCTCTCATTCAGTTTCTACGTAACAAATCGTTTCCATGTAGCATACATTTCATTTAACAATTAGTTTTTCTCACAAATAGAGGGGCAAATACGTTAGTTTTTTTCATTTCTTCCTGCCGCCGTTTTGCCTTACATTACCGCCTAAAATTACCTCCTCTCTTTTTCACTACGGTGAACATTTACGAGTAAACAACATGCAAACTTTAGAGTTAGCGATTTTCCTACAGTTTTTCTTGGGTTTGGTCGCGGCAGTGAACCCTGTCGGTATCATGCCTGTATTCGTGTCATTGACGGGTCATATGACGCCTGAAGAGAAAAACAAAACCGCCACGACAGCCAATATTGCTGTAGCCGTCATTTTGATCATTTCACTATTTGCCGGTCAGTTGCTGCTAGATATGTTCAGTATTTCTCTCGATTCTTTCCGAGTTGCTGGCGGATTACTACTGCTGAGCATTGCGTTCTCGATGATGAGCGGTAAATTAGGTGAGGATAAGCAAAACAAGCAGGAAAAGACCGAGTACGTAAGTCGTGAGCAAATTGGTGTTGTGCCTCTTGCTATGCCTCTTATGGCAGGTCCTGGTGCGATCAGTTCTACGATTGTTTATGGCGCGCGTTACCCAAGCATGATGGACACGGTCGGTATTAGCATAACGATTATGCTGTTTTGCTTCTGTTCTTGGTTGCTATTTCGTTCTGCACCATTGATCGTGCGATTCCTTGGTCAAACGGGTATCAACGTGATCACACGTATCATGGGTTTGATATTAGGTGCACTCGGGATTGAATTCATCGCAAATGGCCTAAGAAACCTATTCCCTGGTTTAGCCTAAGCTTCCCAAATTCTGGTATGATGTTGTAATCCGTTTCATTTTAACGCTGACAATGCAACATCATGCCTCGCAAGTCTCTTAAGCATCATTTATATGTCATTATCTTTGGCACTCACACTCGTGCTGGTCGTGCATTTGATATCGCCCTGATTGCTGCGATCATTACTTCTCTTGTGGTACTCATTCTCGAGTCTTTACCATCGGTAATGACCGAGTGGTCTCAAGAGTTACGTTATGTTGAATACACGTTCACTGCCCTGTTTACCCTTGAGTACCTACTAAGGCTTTACTGCTCTCCGAAACCGAAATCTTATGCCACCAGCTTTTATGGTGTTGTGGACCTACTTGCCATATTGCCAACGTACTTGGCGATCTTTTTCCCAGGCGCCTCATTTATGGGCGTCGTCCGACTGCTGCGCGTGATGCGAATCTTTCGAATTCTGAAGCTCGTTCGTTATCTGCAAGATTCCAATGTTTTGTTACGCTCGCTTCTGATGGCTCGTCGCAAGATCTTTATCTTCTTTAGTACCGTTGGGATTCTCGTCATTATTTTAGGATCACTTATCTTCGTAATTGAGGGGCCACATAACGGATTTACCAGTATCCCGAAAAGCATTTATTGGGCGATCGTGACGATCACAACCGTAGGATACGGAGACATGGTTCCTCAAACCAATTTAGGTAAAGCGATCGCTTCAATCACGATGTTATTAGGTTATTCAATTCTAGCGGTTCCAACCGGCATTATTACTGCTGAACTCAGCAATGAAATGAGTGCGCATAAAGAGTTGGTAAAATGCCCCAACTGTAATCGCTCTGGGCATGATGCTGATGCGATACATTGCAAGCACTGCGGAAGCGAACTAGCAGATCCTGATAATCGAGTCGTGGCCGGAAACGAAAAGAGCTCCTGATGGAGCTCTTAAGTCAAGTCGTTTAGATAATAGGGAGGTTACGCTTTCTCAGCAAGGATAATGCGCAATGTGCGACGCAAAGGCTCTGCTGCACCCCATAGCAGTTGGTCACCAACGGTGAATGCATTTAAGAAATCATCTCCCATCGCCATTTTACGCAGACGGCCAACAGGAATAGAAAGCGTGCCTGTGACTTTTGCCGGTGTTAGCTCTTGAGCGGTGATATCACGATCATTTGGAATCACTTTCACCCAGTCGTTGTGCGTGGCAATAATCTCTTCGATTTCATCCATTGGCACATTTTGCTTAAGCTTAATCGTCAATGCTTGAGAGTGACAACGCATCGCGCCGATACGAACACAAGTACCATCGATTGGTACTGCTGCATCTTGGAAACCAAGAATCTTGTTCGCTTCTACACCCGCTTTCCATTCTTCCTTGCTCTGACCGTTGTCGCGTTTAACGTCGATCCAAGGAATCAAAGAGCCAGCGAGCGGCACACCAAATTTATCTGTTGGGAAAGAAGAGCTACGCATAGTATCTGCAACTTTCTTATCAATATCCAGAATAGAACTTGCAGGGTTCGCCAACTCTGAGCTTACTGAATCGTTGATGACACCCATTTGAGAAATCAGTTCACGCATGTTTTGCGCGCCGGCACCAGACGCTGCTTGGTATGTCATTGCACTTGTCCATTCAACCAAACCTTTCTCGAATAGACCACCAAGCCCCATTAGCATCAAGCTCACCGTACAGTTACCACCAACAAAGGTGTTAGTGCCGCCGTGAATGCCTTGTTGAATTTGCGCTAGGTTCACAGGATCTAGAGTAATAATAGAGTCCTCTGCCATACGTAATGTAGAAGCGGCATCAATCCAGTAGCCTTTCCAACCTGCTTGACGAAGGGCTGGGTAAACTTTCTCTGTGTAACCACCACCTTGACACGTAATCACTGCATCAAGTTGTTTTAAACTGTCAATATCGAACGCATCTTGAAGTAGACCCGCTTCTTTACCAACTTGACTGTTTACAAATAGGGGGGCTGGAATACCTATTTGAGATGTGCTGTAGAAAACAGGTTCGATCAAATCAAAATCTTTCTCTTCGACCATGCGCTGCATAAGCACAGAACCAACCATGCCGCGCCAACCTACTAAACCTACTCTCATTGCTTTAACTCTCCATGTATATTTTTGATATCTGTCACCATAGTTCAATTTTCGACACAAAATCTCAAGCCCTAATGTGCAAATAACCGCAACTTTTTTAACCTTCAGGCGAAAAGTTCACTACCCATTCCCTTTTTTATGCTTTTGTTCCTACATATGACCAAATTCATCTCAGGATAAGTGACGATTTTGCAAAACATGGTCTTACCACTCAATGAGAAAAACAACATTTGAAGCACAAAATGTTCACACCACAAAACATTTATGACCACTTAGATTAAAGTTTTGTGGTGGTAAATTTTACATGCAAACGTTTGTACGGACTAAAGTCAAGATAAAGCACCAAAAGTTCGAAATATAATTTTTGTTAATGTATGTTATGCGCGATTACAACAGGGAGCGGCTTTCCTCTATTGCTCCGAGAACGACAGAGGCACACATGAAGCAAGTTACAACACGCCTTCCTAGCCTGACTCAGGTACTGATCTCGCTAGGTTTATTTCTACTTTTGGCATTTTCATTTACAGCCAAATTAAACCTACCTATCCAGCTTGCACTGTACATTGGTTGGTTCATTATTATCCTACTCGGATTAAAACTTGGTCATAAATATCAAGACCTAGAAAAGGCGGCGTTAAATGGTATTTCTAACGGACTTGGCGCAGTATTGATCCTACTCGCGGTTGGGGCACTAGTCGGGACTTGGATTTCAGGCGGTATTGTTCCGACCATTATCTACTACGGTTTAAAAGCCATCCATCCATCTATATTCTTACTTGCGACCATGATTATCTGTTCGTTGACGGCGTTAGCGACAGGAACATCTTGGGGCGCGGCAGGTACCGCAGGTATTGCAATGATGGGCATTGGTCAAGGCCTAGGCGTACCTGCACCCATCACCGCCGGTGCCGTACTATCTGGATGTTACTTCGGTGACAAAATGTCGCCGCTTTCAGATTCCGTTATTCTTGCATCTTCTATGTCAAACGTAGAAGTGGTTGAACACATCAAAGGCATGCTGCCTATCGCCCTGATCAGTTACATCATTACTGGCATCATGTTTACCGCGTTTGGTTTCCATTTCGCAGGTAAAGTAGACATGAGCCAAGTGGAATCTGTCATTCAAGCAATGGAACAACAGTTTTACATTACCCCTTATTCCTTTGTCCCTGTGATCATCGTGTTGGCATTGTTGGCACTGCGCATGCCTTCGTTCCCAGTGATCAGCTTTGGCTCTCTATTAGGAATTGTTTGGGCTGTCATGATTCAAGACGTCGACTTCCTCACAGCTTTCAACACCGCTTGGGCACCATTTGCGATCACTTCTGGCGTCGATTTTATCGATTCCATTCTAAATCGTGGTGGTATGTCTTCCATGTTAGGCTCCGTCGCAGTGATCGTATTTGGCCTTGGTTTTGGTGGCTTGCTCGATAAAGTTGGCGTGCTAGAGACCATCGCAAAACTGTTCGAGCGACGCGTACAAAGCGCGGGGTCACTTGCAACAAGCACCATCGGTACTGCATTTATGGGCAACGTCTTTGGTTCTGCAATGTACGTATCATTGATTTTGACACCGAAAATTTGTGCCAAAAACTATGATCGCTTAGGTTACAAACGTAAGAACCTATCTCGTAATGCGGAATTTGGGGGTACATTAACCTCTGGTATGGTGCCTTGGAGTGACAACGGTATCTACATGGCAAGCATCTTAGGTGTCGCGACATTATCTTACGCACCTTATATGTGGTTGAGCTTTGTCTGCATCATCGTCACCATCTTCACCTCTTACATGGGATGGTTTGTTGATAAGTGCGAGCCGACGGCTCCAGCAACAGAAGAACAAACAGAAGCTGAGCTAAAGCAACAAACAGCTTAAGTCTTCATCTTTCCATAGATAGAAACCTTCCATAAATAAAAAAGGACCGATGACTCGGTCCTTTTTTGTGTTTGCTATCTCGTATTGTGACTTCTAAATGATTACGCCGATTTAGTGCTGGCTCTTACCGCTGAGCGTTTACCCAGCGTATAGCCCAGTATCAACGGTGCAAAGAAAATCACTAAGATGAACACGATAAAGTAGATAATGGTACTCTTCACCAATTCGATCAGCTTATCCATTGCAAGATTCACCACCTCTTGAGATACGTGGTCTAAATCTTTCGCAAATTTTTCACGCTCGCTTGTGATGATCTGTGCGATCTCTTGACGCTCTCTTGCAACCATCACTTCCAACGCTTGGCGCTCTTCACTCAGCTGAGTCAAACGTTCTTCCGTTTTCTGATCGATATCTTCAACCAACGGCTGCAACTCTACTGCCATCTGTTCGGCTAAATTACGCATGTATTCAGGGTTATTGTCGATAAAGTCTTTTAGCGATTCGGAGGTTACTTTCAAACTATTCAACGCCGCGTTGACTTGCTCAATGCTTGCAGAGCTGTTTAAAGCCAACAATTGCGCTTTCCAAGTCATGATTTTGGGCGTTTGTTCCGAAACTAAACTTAGGCGATCCGATACATCACCAATCGCCTCTGGCATCGTGCCAAGCGTCGTTACCGCGTCTTCTTCGTTGATTTGACTTGCTTCAAGCCAAGCACGATATGCAGGAGTTCGAATCATACTTAAGTCAGCAAATGGATACTTCTCAACAAAATTGGCGACAAATAGTTTTGTTTTGCTATACACCTCTTTCTTCAATAAAGATTGCGCGAGTTTATCCACTTCCTTTGCTAAATGCGCAGACACAAGCTTTGCTTCATCGGAGATAAATAAATCTTTACCCGGCCCATGATGGAAAAATTGATTCATCTGATGAGTGAACACCCAAGTATCGATCAATGATGCCATTGGCGACACTTGATAAGCCGCCGCTTGCAATCCCTCTTCTGCATTTATCTTCCACAGCAGAATGTAGGATTGATGAACCTTATCTCTTGGCTCATAACGATCGTGCAGCACATCCGCAGCTTGCTCAACTTGAGCGAAAAACTGCTGAGCATACTCTCGAGTCATGATACGCATATTCAGCTCTTGCTGAGTTAATGGAACGGTTTGACTGTCAATTTTGATTTCTAATAAAGAACACCCAGATAGCAGTAAAGCCAAACAAGTCATCATCACAGAGGACAATCGGCGAAAAGACATAAATATACCCATGTTTAAAAATCTATAACCTTTACTTTAATATCCAGTATTGTAAGTCAGAGAAATATCAATCTGTTAGCAGTTTTCATTGTCGAGAACTTGCTGGGCAAACGTAATGCTCTGCTCAAGAGTATGGCTCAATTGATTGATCAGGTCTTCTGACACTTGCTCGCCACTTTTCAATGCGTATTCAATATCTCGAGCAATACCATATAAAGGCATGGCACCCAAGCTACCCGACACCCCTTTTAGGCTATGAACAATGCGCTGAGCACTTTGCTTTTCACTTTTTAGTTGTACACGAAACTTTTCTGCGTCATCTTTATGCTCATTAATGAAAACCTTTAACAGAGTGCGAATTGCATCCTCATCTCCAGACATAGAATCGAGCATTTTTTCGATATCTAAAACTGGAGAAAGATGAACAATAGTGCTTCTCTCGAATGCCGTCACGGGAGAAAGTTCTGTCTTTTCTTTTTCTTTTTCTTTTTCTTTTTCTTTTTCTTTACCAAGATATTGAGGTTCATGCGGCACGCAATTTTCACCCGCACTTATCGTGCTGTCTTTTGAATCAGACGCTGGCCGGTTATCACTTGTTGGCCTCATTGCTTTTGTTCGTTCATTAAGAAAAAACCAAGTAATCAGCGCGATAACACTACCACTAAGCAATATGACAAAGCCGAGGTAAGCCACAAGCTTTTTCTCCAGCTCAGCACTAATAGAAGCAAGTTGGTTAGGCAACTCTGGTGTCAGTAATTTATTCGCTAAATGGCCGCCTTGAGCATGAGCGGCAAGTACATTTGATGTTTGGGCAAGCCGACGTAAGAATATAGATTGCTCATGCTTAGGAAGTGTTTGGGATTCCGTAAAAAGAGAATCGAGCTGACGGTAAGTATCAGCACTGGTCGCAGACTCGCTGAACATAGATTCAAACACAAGCGCTCCAAGTCGATAATACATACTTTTAAGTTGTGCCGAATTCGCGTTTGACTCACGGCTCTTATAAAGCTGATCCGATAAATCCATTAACGTACTATCACTGGCGATAAACACTCTTGCTTCTTCGAGAAATCGGTCTGTGTTATAGAACAGTTGCGTTAAGTCCGGATTTTTACTTGAGCCATCGGATTGGCTTTCTAATTGAAGGCGAACGGCTGAAACGAGTTGTAACTTAAGGGAGACTTGATCAATATGCTGAGCACGATAAGGCAGTTCGAATTGAAATATATTACGAACTTCATCGACCTTACTTCCAAGCTCTTTCACGGTCAAAATGGTTTGCATGGTCTGCTGGGCTTGGAACCATGCTCCCAACGTTAACGTTGCCCATAACGCGATCAATAGCCATACAACACCATCGCGCCCAATTTTACGCTGCCGCACTTTACCCTGCCCTCATTATTTGCTGATGCTGATATAGCAAGATTTGTTGATATAGCGATATTTGTTGATATAACAAATCTTTACTCTAAACTTCTCGCAAAATTTGAGTATAGATGATCATCGGTTCATGAACCGATTCTTAAGTCATAAAAAAAGAGAGCACATGGCCCTCTTTTTCAATTAATTGCGACTCAACTGATCTTTTAGGTTCGGCGGTGTGCCTTTGATCGTCAAAGTATCGGTTTCTGGATCGTAAAAGATTCGCTCACCAAGCAGTAAACTATCAAAACTAATATTTAAACCACCGCCAGCACCCACATATTTTGTAAGTTTACGAACGGTAGAGCGGTCACCAGGGAAAGAGTCTTCCAACTCGTAACCTTGCGCCTTGGTGAAATCCACAAAACTGGTGCCGTCTTGACTCGTTGGTAACTCACCAGACAGTTCCGCAATCTGAACTTCATCGCCAGACTTAATCTGTTCGTTACAGTAGTTATAGACCTGTTTTTTGTATTCGTTCGCTTCTTGTTTTTCTAACTTAGAATCGGCACAGAAATCTTCTACCGCCTGCATCAACACTTGGTTTTGCTGCTTCGTATCTAGGCCAATATCTGCTTGTAAGAAATCGAGGAAGAAATCGGCCACTTTACGGCCAACACGGCCTTTGATGTAAGAAAGGTAACGATTTGATTCACGATCGGTGTCGTAGCTAGACAAATCAATACGCGCCACGATGTCCATCTTGGTGATGTCAAGATAATCCGTTGCGCTAATGTCCAAACCTTCTGTCACTTTCAAACTTTGGTTCATTGGTAAAATACCAATAAACAAATAATCAGTCGCCAGACTCTGGTACTCGGCAAACACTAAAATACCCTCATCGGCGAATGGGTACTTCACCAGTTCTTCTTTCAGCCGATTTGCACTTAATTGTGAGAAGTCATAGAAATCACGCTCACCTTTGCGCATTTCTTGAAGCCAAAATTGGAATTCGCTGTCTGATTGGAAAGAACCAAACCCCTTTCCTGCTTTTGAGTGGAATACACGATGCAATTCCGCAACCAGGTTTTCGGTTGAAGTATTGTTTTCTAGCGCGGCTGGACGAAAGTTAACAACCAGTTCGTCCTGGTCGTTTTTGCATAGTTGATGCAAAATGACATTTGAAAGATGAAGGCTCATAGTGATTTTATCTTGCTACAAGGTTTTAGTTGTTAGGCATTGTAGGTTATCATAAGCCGCTTTTACTATCATTATTAGAGTCTTTATGCCGATTACATCTAAATATACTGACGAACAAGTAGAGAAAATTCTTGCTGAAATGGGCGCTGTTCTAGAAAAACACGCTGCTTCACCAGAGTTGACGCTAATGATTGCCGGAAATATTGCAACCAATGTCCTAAACCAACAAGTTGCTGCTTCACAACGCAAACTTATTGCTGAAAAATTTTCTCAAGCACTGATGTCTTCTCTTGAAGTGCCAAAATCACACTAATCACGGAAAATAGAACAAGTACATGGTAGACAGCGGAAACTCATACGGCGAACGCGTATCTCGACTGGTTGGTTGGGGTCACTGGTTTGCATTCTTCAATATCGTAGCTTCGATGTTGATTGGTACACGCTATATCGTTCAGTCGCCTTGGCCAGAAACCTTAATTGGGCAGTTTTACCTTGCCGTATCTTGGGTTGGTCATTTTGGCTTCCTCGTTTTCGCTCTATACCTGTTAGTTCTATTCCCGCTGACGTTTATCCTGCCATCTAGGAAATTATTCCGCTTGGTGGCAGTGATATTCGCCACGATTGGCCAAACGATACTTTTGGTCGATACCCAGGCGTACCAATCAATAAACTTGCACCTGAACCCTGTGGTTTGGGAATTACTGTTCAGTGAAGATAAGAGTGCAATTAGTGCTGACTTGCAGCATCTTTTTGTTGTTATGCCTCTGATCTTCCTTGTTCAACTGGCTCTTTCTGAGTGGGTTTGGCGCAAACAACGTAAACTGTCTCACAAGCACATAGGCCGTCCACTTGCTGCCATATTTTTCTTAAGTTTCATGGCTAGCCATTTGGTTTACATTTGGGCCGATGCGTACTTCTATAACCCAATAACGAGCCAACGTTCTAACTTCCCGCTTTCCTACCCAATGACAGCGAAAAGCTTTATGGAAAAACATGGTCTTCTTGATCGTGAAGAGTACCTAAAACGCTTAGCAGAAAACCAAGAGAACGTAGATTTAATCAACTACCCTCTCGAAAAACTTGAATTCAATCGTCGTGGCAGCAAGTTAAATGTGCTGATAATCAGCATTAATAACCTCCGAGCCGATGCGCTAAACCAAGACGAAATGCCAAACTTGTATCAGTTTGCGCAAGACAACCAAAATTTTGTCAATCATTACAGCTCAAGCAATGACACTTACGGTGCGTTTGGCTTGTTCTATGGCCTTCCAAGCAGCTATGCGAGCGGTATTAAAGCGCAAGGCACAGCCCCAGTGCTACTTGATGTCCTTAACGACCAAGAATACAGTTTTGGTCTATTCAGTGGTAATGGCTTTGAAGATGATCTGTACTCAGAAGTCATCTTCCGTAATCTTAACCTTGCCCAGCAACTGGATGGTTCTCAGGCACACACCGACAAACAATCCATCAATGATTGGAACAAGTGGCTTACAGAGCAAGCAAAACAACCTTGGTTTAGTTTTATTGAAGTGACAACCGTAGATAACTTTGAATCGGAGCCGACTTCATCTAATCAAGAAACATCAGCAGGCGAACGTTTCAAGAAAGCGTACAAACAAGCGGTCAAATCTGCAGATATTACCGTTGATAGCGTTCTTAAATCCTTAGAACAACAACAGCTTCTCGATAATACAATCGTCATTATTACTTCCAATCATGGCAGTGAGTTCAACGAAACTAATACGAACAGCTGGGGAGCCAACAGCAACTATAGTCGCTACCAGCTTCAGGTACCAATGATCATTCACTGGCCTGGAATGATGCCTGGTGAATTTTCTCACAGTACGAGCCACCTCGATCTTTCTGTGACGCTATTGCAAGATATGCTAGGGGTTTCTTCAAACCCTTATGATTACAGCAGCGGTCGTAATTTATTTGATGAAAGCCGTCGTCGCTGGATCTTAGCAGGAGATACTCGTGAGATAGCATTGATAACTGGCGCTCAAACCACGGTTATCGATAAATTTGGTAACTACAAGCTATTTGACGACAATTACAAACGTCTAAGAGAGACCTCGCCTAAGCTACCTGTGCTTATGCAGGGACTGACTGAACTACAGCGTTTCTACTCAAAAGCGAATTAATGATAATAAAAAGCTCTCCCTTCGAGAGCTTTTTGTCTATTTAGCAAGCAAACAACACAAAATCGCGCACGAAACGTCCAAACGAATAAGATAGGGGTTTACATGCTTTTCAAAGCCTTATATTATTCGCGTCAACAACGGAGAGATGGCTGAGTGGTTGAAAGCACCGGTCTTGAAAACCGGCGTACGTTAATAGCGTACCTAGGGTTCAAATCCCTATCTCTCCGCCACATTTAGAAAGCTCGCATTTATTGCGGGCTTTCGTCGTTTTAGGGCAGTGAACGTTTCAAACGGGATTTTGAAATCCCTAGTTGAGCGCAACCCCGGCACTCCGCCACATTCAGTAAAAAGGCTCAAACAAAGATTTGTCCAAATCCCTCCTTGAATGCAAGCCCAGCACTCCGTCACACTTGGAAAAGATCTGCTAAGCCATTAGCAAACTTTTTTATATTTATGCCTCGTATCTCAACGGTACTGTTGCGATCAAGTTTGAACCTGTTTCTTCAGCCTTATAACCCTATCCAAGCACGTTATTTAAAACCGACTAAGCAAGAAAGTTGCTCGTAATTTTGAATACTCTCAACTACTCTCTATTTGCTCGATAGGAAAAGAACTACAATCACTGTCAGCAATCAAAGCTTGGAAGGTACGACATGAAAAGTAAGTTAAAATTAGGTCTTGAATCACTGTTTGCACCACTACCAAAAATCGAAAAATACCTGCATTTTTCCGTACTTTTCTGGGTGCTACTACAATTACTTTCCAGTGGTTTAATGCATGTACATGGAGATACTCCTTTAGCCAAAATTAGCGACCTCGCTTTCATCCATATTTACTCCGGGTTAGCATTACTTCCGGTTAGCCTGCTCTTCGCCGCCAAGGTAATCATGCGTCGTCAATATCAAGATCTTTATCCTTGGCTATCTGGTCAATACCAAGTGATAAAAGATGATATCAACTCACTATTAAGACTTGAGTTACCTGAAGCCAAGCCATCAGGCTTAGCGGCAACAGTAGAAGGCCTAGGAATATTGGCACTCATACTCGCAGTGGCGACCGGCTCAGTTTGGTATTTGACGGTTTTAATGAGTGGTCCAAATGAATGGCTATTATCCATTCACAAGCTTTCCGTCACCTTTATCCAAATTTATTTTTTGGACATGCCTTATTTGCAATGCTGCATTTCGCTTATTGGTGGCGCCAATCCTCTGAGCAATAAACTTAGTCTCGACGATATTCGTTCAAATCAATATGATGACTATAAATCAGTAATTTAGTGCCGTTAACAAAAAATGTCAGGGGATTTGTTAGGTATTTATAACTGTTCATCACCAACAAACATTCTTATTATTCGCCTCGGCATATAGCAGTCTCTTCTTACTGCGTAAGCTAAATCCATCCATTCGTTGTGTATAACAACGTCTACGGCTAGAAAAATAAAATGGGGCAAGGATGCCCAAACTCAAACAATGAACATACGGATTTGCTCTCAAGCTCCCACTCGCTAAAATCCCCTATCAACTTAATCACACGATTGGAAAACATCATGCGCTGCACAGACCAGTTGCATGTGAAGTGGTACAAGATCGCTATGGTCAGTTCGATACCCACCACCTACCACAGCAGCAATAGGAATAGATAGGTCTTTCATTAATTGCATTAAGAACCGATCCCGCTCATAGATCCCTTGTGTTGAAACGTTAAAATACCCAAGCTCATCGTCTGTATGGATATCAACACCCGCGTCATAGATCACCATATCAGGCCGGTGGAGATTAACCGCCATTTGCACCACTTCTTTGAATGTCAGCAAATACGCTTCATCGCCGGTCCCTCTTCCTAGAGGCACATCAAGATCGGAATCGGGTTTTCTTGCAGGAAAGTTCTTATCACAGTGAAAAGACAAAGTAACAATATCAGGCTCATCTTCACATAGCGTTGCTGTCCCATCCCCATGATGCACGTCACTATCAATGATCAACACTTTATCGACCGACTCTTTCGCTAACATATGCTTCGCAGCAATGACCAAATCATTAAACAAGCAAAAGCCACTACCAAAATCTCTATGGGCATGGTGATACCCTCCACTTAAATGTATCGCCACTCCGTGTTCCAAGGTTTTATCTGCCGCCAGAACGGTGCCCGCGGCTGAGGTCAGCGTTCGAGTAATCAGCGCCTCACTCCAAGGGAATCCAATACGTCGCATTTTTGCAGCAGGCATTGTGCCATTGACAAGGTGTTCGACATACTCCTCATCATGCACGCGTTTTATCTCTTCTACTGATAAGGACTGTGGTTGGAAAAACGCAATACTGCCTCCCCAACGATCGTTCATCATCTTCTCTTTTACCGCTTGATAAAGATAATGGTATTTCATGATGGGGTAACGATGATCATCAGGCAGTGTAAGCTGCGAGTAGATAGGATGGTAAATGAGAGGCAGCATCAGATATTCTTGTTGTTGATCGTAGTTAAATCTTACCAAGTTGCTAAGCCGATACCAATCGTTGGGAATAATCGTTATCAACAATGGGACTTTTACTTGCGACTACGCTCACCTTGAGTGAAGTCACACGATAATTAGTATTCCTGCCCCCCGACTCAAAAAAGCAGACAAAAAAAGAGGCAACCTGCTGGCTGCCTCTTGATATTAAATCCTGTTCCGTTGTTCGTTGACCACACGAACATATAGGGATAAAACCCAAATTCTTATCCCTATGAGTTGACTAGTTAACGCGGTATTTCGCGATGATCTCTTCGTCAAGTTCAACACCAAGTCCTGGTGTGTTTGGTACTGCTACGTAACCATCTTCAAATGCGATTTGGTTTTTCACTAGTGACGTAAACAGTGGACTAGTGCTTTGAGAGTACTCAATTAGGTCACCGTGCTCACGAGACGCTAGGAAGTGAACCGTTGCTGCAATCAAAATGCCGGTTGAGAAACCGTGTGGAACCAGTTTCATTCCCGCCATGTGTGCCATGTCGTAGATCTTCACCATTTCAGTGATACCGCCACAGCGTGTTACGTCTGGTTGAACGAAATCCGCACCTGATTTTTCAATGAAGTTAGCGAACTCGTAACGCGTTGTTAGCGTTTCGCCACCAGCCAATTTTTGCGTCGTCGATTGAGAAACCTTACGGTAACCTGCTAGTACGTCATCAGTGATTGGCTCTTCAATCCATAGTAGGTTGAACTCTTCTAGCTTCTTCGCCATTTCAATCGTGTGGCCAGCCGTGCGCCATGCACTTGCTAGGTCGATCGCGATTTCAACGTCTTTGTTGATGCCACGTGCAGTTTCACAAACTGTCTTGATGATTTCGTAGTCAGTTTCAGCGTTTTTACCTAGTGGACCACCACCAAACTTCAGTGAAGTGAAGCCTTGAGCTAGAAGTTCTGTCGTGCGAGCAACGTTCTCTTCTTTCACAGCTGATGGGATGAACGTACCGTATGCGCGGATCTTCTCACGGAATTTACCGCCTAGAAGTTGCCATACTGGCACTTTGTAGAATTGACCTGCGATGTCCCATAGCGCCATGTCGATAGCAGAGATAGCGTGGATCATGGTAGAACGACGACCTGCGTAGTGCGTGCCGTTGTACATCTTAGTGTATAGACGTTCGATTTCTAGTGGGTTTTCACCAATTAGAAGACGCTCAAGACCTTGAGACGAACCGTGGCTTTGTGTTGCTTTGATGCATGCTTCGATCATCATTGGTGAGCTATCAGATTCACCCACACCAGTAATACCAGCGTTAGTATGAACGCGGATGAGTACACCATCTTCACCCCATTCACACGCTTCATCAAGAGCAGGAACGCGTAGGTGGATAACTTCTACTTCAGTAATTTTCAATTCGTTAAATTGCATTTTATTTCTCTAATATTGGCAATGATTCTTTCGTATATATTCAAATTGTGGAGCGATTTGATTTGAGAGAAAGAAGCTGTCAGCACTACGGCTGACAGCCAATTTGATAGGAATTACGCCGCTGCTTTTTCTTGTACAACAGGCTTTTTGATGAATTTGTCGCCTGCAGTGTAAATACATAGTGCGATAACTACGGTCACAACACCTGCCAGTTTTTGAAGTGTCATTACCTCACCTAGTAGGAAGTAAGCAACAATCATCGCAAATAGCGGAAGAACGTTCAGTGCCATTGTAGTGATAACCGCATCTTGTGTTTTTAGTGTTGCCACTTCCCATAGCGCGTAAGCGATACCAGAACATAGCAAACCAAGCGCTAGAATACTGCCGATGTGTTTACCGTTCTCAACCAGTACAGATGCTGAGCCGAAGTCTGCGCCAGTTACTAGACCAAGGAACACAAGAGCGATCGTTGCTGCTGCGAATTGGTAGAAACAGCTAGAGAATGTATCGTAACGAGAGTTTAGGTCTGAGCCGAATTTACCCAAAATGTAGTTGTACGTCACGAAGCCAAGTACACCGAACAGTGCGAATAGGTGACCTAAGTTTAGACCTTGGATCTTGTTCGATGGATCGTAAGCAATCACACCTGCACCGACTAGAGATAGCACAACAGCAAATACTTTTGGTGCAGACGGCTTGATCTTGTCGATAACAAATACCGCTACCATGGTTAGAAACGGAGCCATGCCGTTGATAACACCGATCTCACCTGATGACGTGTATTCGTAAGCAAGAATCGTGAAGTAGAAGAATACCGCTTGCGCAGAAACACCTGCTGCTGCTAATAGAAAACCATCTTTTTTGTTTTGGATTTTCTTAAGCGTATGCTTCTTAGAAAACATAAATAGAACCACAAAGCCTAGTGTTGCAATCGCGTAACGCGCAACAGCTAGAACAACAGGATCCAGTTTACCCGCAAGGACACCGCCTAGAGGGAACGATGCACCCCAAAGGGCTGCACAGACAAGAGCAATAGTTAGACCAAGTGATTTATTTGGAGCAGGTTTACTCATTTTATTTATCTCGTATAAAGGAGTTGCAATAACTCCTTTTGGATACAACTTAATTATTATTGTGGGCAAATACCGATAACGTGTTCTAAACGTTGATCTTTTTGGTAAAGAGAAGCGTAAGCAAAACCAATACCTTCTAGGTTGGTCGGCTCGCCATTTGCAACATCAAACACGCGCTCAACGATCTTGTTCGATACGTTGTCGATAGTGTCTGTTGCATCCATGATTCCACAAGCGTTGATATCCATATCTGCAGTAATTAGAGAGCTGTTACCAGACACTCGGATTACTGGAACGATTGAGTTGTTAAAGCCTGCAGCACCTGCAGTCCATAGGATTAGCTGACAACCAAGAGACGCGAAGTGCATTGCCGCACCACCACATAACATGGTTGTTTCCGTTAGGTAGAAACCTGGTGTTGTTGGTTTCTCACGGTGAATGTGGTTAATGCGAAGACAGTCTTGAATTGGACGAGTACCTGTCTTGTGCATTGCACCTTGTGACTTTTCATCGATCGTCGTTAAACCGCCAACACTGTTACCGATAGACATGGTTTCCGTGCCTTCGATTACATGCCAACGTTTCAGATCTTCAGCGATCAGACGCTCAATTTTCTCACCAACTTCAGGCGTTACTGAACGTGCTTTAAGAATGTCTTCACAACCTAGCAGCTCAAGTAGTTCACCTGCCATTGTTGTTGCGCCCATATCAATTAGTTTGTCAGATGCCGCACCAACAGATGGGTTAGAAGCTAGACCACTTGATGTATCAGAACCACCACACTTGATGCCGATACGCAGTGCAGATACAGGTGCATCAACACGCTCTACGCTATCAGCGTATGCTTTTAGCTCTTTTGCTAACTCAATACCATCTTTAATTGTCTCGATAGTACCTTTGTTCTTAATTACCGTTAGCGTGTGAACTGGAAGACCTTCTTTACGTACTGGCTCTGCAATCATTTGCGGGTCAATTGAACCACAGCCCATTGCAATAACAAGTACGCCCGCGATGTTCGGGTTCGTCGCCGTATGGATGATCGTATCGATCATCTCTTCATTACCACCATACATACAGGTGTAGTGGTTAGTTACAACAACTGAATCATCAATTTCTTTGCTGATGTTACGTGCGAGACCTTCACAACACTCATCAATAGCAACAATCATTACGCTGTTACGAATACCAAATGTACCGTTTGGACGAGGGTAACCTTTAAATGTCATGGTCATTATTGTTCGATCCCCATTTGTTTAATGATTTCTTCGATGATTGCTTCTGGAATGTCTAGGCGCTCGCTGCGAACGTTTTGGACATGAACAAGTTGACCTTGTGGAATTTCAACAATCGACTTACCGATTGAGTGACCACATTTCAAAATGTGCTCATCATTCGCGATATCGCCAAGCGCAATCTTGTTACCAAAAGTGATTTTTTGTAGCGCTTTAATTTCTGCGATGACTTCGTTGTCTGCTGAAATGATCTGAACTAGTTCGTGTTTTTCTACATCACCAAGTAGCGTTGCTACATTGTCTGTAGAAGAAAGTTTTATTGCTTTCATTATATTTACTCTGTCTTATCGTTAAACAGTTAATTGTCCATTGTCCGACAATCGGCATTATACAGCTAAACAAACGACAAAATATGATTGAAATCACATCTTGGTGTAATACTTTTGAATGTTCTGATAAGCATATGATGAAAGATTTATGGAAATGAAAATAAGTAAACAGATTCGCGTGCGGCAAGTAACTGAGTTTATTAGAATTAAGTTGATGAAAATCCGGCTTAATTGAGGAAAGTGATCATCAAACAGAAAACACAAAAAGATCGTTTACTTTTTAAAATGAGATATACGCCACACTAAAGTGATCGTTCAAAGAGGGGTATTTGGTCAAAAAACATCTAGATTGATACACAAACCTCTACCGCAGAAATTACAAAAGCCAACAAACAACATACACAAAAAAATTTAGGTCAGCTTCTTAATGCTGATGGCACTGAGTTACCTTGGTAAACCTTAAGCATCAACCACTTAGTGTTGAATGTTAAAAAATCTATGGCTTTTATCACGCCTACTGAACTAACTAGAGTCTCCCAACGGCTTGAAATTCATCAAATCCATTCCAGACTTAGTGGGAATATGAACCAACTAAGGAGAGTGGCAATGGCTGCAGATAAAGATTTGGTCAACTTCAGTGAGGATCACGAACTCAATTACTGCTTACGAAGTGCAGGAAAACGTCAAACTCAGGCAAATCGTGATGCACTTGTCGACTTGGGCAAACAGGTAAAACAAGATTTAGGTAAGCGCGTTCTAACACAAGATGATGTGCGCGGTGCAATTCACAGCAACGGGGATTTGTTTGACTGATTAAACTCGATATTTCATGAGGCTGATGCACAAGCGGCACACTATGGGCCGCTTTATTTGCTCGTCTAGCCGAGCTCTGCATAGTTGCTAATACGTCGATAGATGCTAGTGCGTCAATAGATGCCTAATACTTCAATAGTGACTTAACGATACCCACTTTTACGATGATTTTCGACTGGCACTACTACTGGGCTTTGCCCCGCCGCTCTTAGAATAGTTTCTCTTTTTCCGTTTAAAGGCAGGCCGTTCCACTTTTGGCAAATGACGTAGCGATTCTGGAATGGGACCAGACTTGACCTCGCCCATCAAACGGTCAATACGTTGTTCTAATGCAAGCATAAATGGCTGATATGCTTGATTTCGCTCTGCCATTCCTTGCAGTTGGTGCTCCCAATTTGCCGTCATATCAGGATAAGTCGCATCCATAGGCAGCGCATGAATGAGGCCTCTGCCCGCTTGTGAGCTAAGAATCGATTTACCCTGACGAGTTAATAATTGACGTTTAAACAAGGTATCCAAAATACCCGCGCGTGTTGCCTCTGTACCAAGACCATCCGTTTCACGTAGGATTTTTTTCAATTCTTTATCGGCCACATAACGCGCAATACCTGTCATTGCTTGTAATAATGTTGCTTCAGTAAAATGCTTTGGTGGCTCTGTTTTACGATCGTTAATTTCACCTTCGCGACAAGTCAGTATGGTCCCTTTTGCTAACGGAGGCACTGCATCAATCCCATCGTCCTCTTTATCGGTTTTCCCCATTAAAGATTTCCAACCCGGCGTCACCAACTGACGACCTTTCGCAATAAATGTCCCACCCGCAATATCAAATACCAGTTTAGCCTCTGCATACACAGCAGCAGGGTAAAATTGCATTAAGTATTGACGAGCAATCAACTGATACACTTTCATCTCATTGCCGGATAACGCATTCACATTAGCTTGCTTTGGCGTTGGGATAATCGCATGGTGAGCATCGACTTTTTTGTCATTCCACGCTTTAGATTTGATAGACAAATCGGCCCCTTTTACGGCGGATTGGAGCTCTTTTGCATTATTGGCGATAGCAGAAGTCACCGAACCCGCTTGAGCATAATGTTCTAACGGCAAGTATCGGCAATCTGAACGAGGGTAAGTGATCAACTTATGCTTTTCGTACAAAGCCTGACAGGTATCAAGTACTTGTTGGGCGCTCATGCCGTAACGTTTTGCGGCATCAATTTGCAGGGCAGACAGCGAATAAGGCAATGGCGCTGACTGTTTGGTTTGCTTTTGCTCTGATTCCGTCACTGTAGCAGGTTGATTCGCAATACGGTTAGCTACGTTCTCCACCAGTTTTCGATTGAGTATTCTTCCCTCTTCGTCTTGCCAAGGCTTACATGCATCACTTGGCTTCCAACGAGCACGAATATCAAACGACCCGTTGTGATCTTGATAAGGAATTAAAGCATGCAAAGTGAAATAGTCTTTGGGAATGAAGTTTTCAATTTCTTCATCACGCCGAACCACTAAGCCAAGCACTGGCGTTTGAACTCGTCCTACTGACAACACACCTTGGTATCCCGCCTTTTGCCCAAGCAATGTGTAAGCACGGGACATATTCATGCCATAGAGCCAATCGGCACGAGAACGAGCAAGAGCAGAAACAGACAGTGGAATAAAATCTCGGTTGCTGCGCATGGAGCTTAATGCACGCTTAACTGCGGGTAAGTTTAAGTCTGAGATGAGCAGGCGTTGCGCCGCCGCTTTTTTGGTTTTCGACAGTTTGCAATAGTCCAAAACCTCATCCACCAGCAATTGTCCCTCCCGATCTGGGTCACCGGCGTGGATCACTTCGGTCGCTTCTTTAAGGAGCTTTCGGATCACCGTGAGCTGTTTACTCGCACTTTTTCTCGGTCTTAATTGCCATTGCTGTGGAACGATCGGCAAATCTGCCATGTTCCATTTTTTATAACGATCATCATAGGCATCAGGTTCAACTTGTTCTAACAAATGCCCGATACACCAAGTAACCACATCACCATTGCCACAGCGAATAAAGCCTTGATCTTTCTTTTGAGGATTTGGCAGTGCCGCCGCAATCGCGCGACCTAAACTTGGTTTTTCAGCAATAAAGAGACGAGACATAAGATTTGATAAATCATGAAAATTAGGGCCACATTATCTAATGTCGCCCTAACAAATCAAGAAAAACTGTACAGATAAACAGTAAACAATGAACGAAATGGATTATAAAAACTCAACAAACTTAGAGAGTTCACGCTCTGGCACTTTCATTGCAGTACAGCCTGGCGTCCCCAAATAAAGAAAGCCGACAATTTGATCGTCGCCTTTCAGTCCAAAAGCTTGGTGTACTTCTGGATGGAACATCCACTTCCCGGAACGCCAAAAACCTTGGAAACCTTGAGCAACGGCTGCCATTTGCATTGCTTGCGCAGCGCACCCAGCGGATAAATATTGTTCTAGAGCCGGTACTTTTTCATGCTCGGTAACTTTGGCAATCACGGTGATCACCATAGGCGCACGAAATGGGGCATTTTTCACTTTTTCAATCACAGCGTCATCACTGTTTTCCGCTTCCGCAGCGTTAACTAAGATATCAGAGAGCTTCTTTAAACTTTCACCTTGAGCGATAACAAAACGCCAAGGCGTGAGAGCCCCATGGTCTGGCGCGCGTAAGCCCGCTCGAATAATATTCTCCAACGCTTTCCCCTCAGGTGCAGGGGCAGACAATTTAGCGATAGAACGACGGTTAAGCAAAAGCTCCAGAGCATCCATGAACAAATCCTTATACAGCAAAAGCATTATTATTGGTTAACTTTAGCATAATCCAAAAATACGAATAACTACTTATTTCTTAAGGCATTAAACAAAAGAATAAAAAAGGCCACACGCAATGTGCGGCCTCTTAAAGTGCAGCCTAGAGCTTATGAAAACGCTAGGACTAGTGAACACGGCTTTACTACAGTTTCACGGCCAGTTTTACTCCTTGACGAATGGCACGTACAGCATCCAATTCACCCGCCTGGTCAGCACCACCAATAACATGCAGTTTTTCACCAAGATGAGACCATTTGTCTTCAAAAGGTCGAACCGATTCTTGTCCAGCACAAATAACAACCTTGTCAGCTTCAATCAAACGCTCCTGACCATCGACATGAATGTGTAACCCCTTATCGTCGATCTTATCGTAAGAGACGCCACCAACAAGATACACACCACGTTTTTCCAACGTACGCTTGTGGATCCACCCTGTTGTTTTACCCGGACCTTTGCCCACACGCCCCTTACGACGTTGAAGAACCCATACTTCTTTATCACTAATAGAATCAGGATACGGATATAAGCCACCTGGCTGAGACATTTCTTTATCAATACCCCATTCGTGAAGCCAATCATCCAGAGTTTGTCCCTCCGGTTCGGTGATCATGGTTGCGACATCGACACCGATGCCACCCGCACCAACAATCGCAACTTTCTCACCCACAGGGGTCTTGTCACGTATCAGTGTTTGGTAATCCACCACTTTGTCTGGGTTATCAACGCCCTCAATGTTCACTTTACGCGGCGCGACACCTGATGCCATGACTACTTCATCATATTCGGTTAGCAAATCGTAATTGGCCTCTGTCGATAAATGCAGGTTTACTCCGGTTTCATCAAGGCGATTAGCAAAATACCGAATGGTTTCACGAAACTCTTCTTTGCCAGGAATCTGCATCGCAAGGCGGAATTGCCCCCCAATACGATCGTTCTTCTCGAATAAATCGACTTTGTGGCCACGTTCAGCAAGAGTAGTGGCACACGCTAATCCCGCGGGCCCCGCCCCTACAACCGCAATGTTTTTCTTCTTAAATGCTTCTTCCACCACAATTTCGGTTTCATAACAAGCGAGCGGATTCACCAAGCAGCTGGCTCTTTTTCCTTTGAATACGTTATCCAAACACGCTTGGTTACAACCGATACAGGTATTAATGAACTGCGATTTTTCTTGTTCTGCTTTAGCGACAAAATATGGATCAGCGAGGAAAGGACGAGCCATAGAGACCATATCAGCATGGCCTGAAGCTAAAATGCGTTCAGCTTCTTCCGGTGTGTTAATTCGGTTACAGGTGATGATAGGAACAGACACGTGAGGTTTCACTTTTTCCGTCACCCAAGTAAATGCCCCTCGAGGTACTTGCGTAGCAATCGTTGGGATCCTCGCTTCATGCCAACCAATTCCGGTATTAATGATGGTCACACCCGATTCTTCAAGCGCTTTCGCCAATTCAATCACGTCTTCAAACGTGCTGCCCTGCTCGACTAAGTCCAACATCGAAAGACGGAAAATAATAATAAATTTATCGCCAACTGCTTTGCGCACGGCTTTGACAATTTCCACTGGGAAACGCATGCGCTTTTTATAGCTACCGCCCCATTCGTCATAGCGCATATTGGTACGCTTACATAAGAACTGATTGATCAGATACCCCTCTGATCCCATCAACTCAACACCATCGTAGCCCGCCAGTTGAGCAAGCTCAGCGCTGTTCGCGAAAGCCTCAATCGTTTTTTTAATTTGACGCTCACTCATTTCACTCGGTGCGAACTTGGCTATCGGCGCTTTCATTCCGGATGCGCTCTGAGCAAATGGGTGCATTGCATAACGACCAGCGTGAAGAATCTGCAATGCAATTTTACCGCCGTGCTTGTGTACAGCTTCGGTCACAACTCGATGAGCTTTAGCATGTTTTGGCTTGCTGAATTCTGCACTCAAAGGATGCAGTCGGCCGCGTAAATTAGGCGAAAAGCCACCGGTCACAATCAAACCAACACCGCCTTTCGCACGCTCTTCATAAAACGCGGCAAGTTTTTGCAATCCTTCCTTGTGCTCTTCTAAACCAGTGTGCATTGATCCCATCAAAACGCGATTTCGTAATTGAGTGAAACCGAGGTCTAATGGCTTTAACAAATGTGGGTACATGGCAGACATCATTCAGCATCCATTTTTATTTTTGTGGTCTGACCAGAGTACGTCTGAGTCATCAAAAAATCAAACGGGCGTTTACAATTTTGTAACACCGATCAATCTCAATCGAAAATATGCCAATTATCGGTTGGGCGTGATAAGCTAAAAAAATTGTTATCTTTTGAGATCTTAGAGATAAGAACCCATACTTTATAGGATTAGGGAAAGACTATCTCATTTTGGAGACAAGATGAAAAAACTCATCAAATTTATTGGTCTGATATTTAAAGGGATTTGGAAAACAATCACTTTTGTTAGGCTGGCATTGGCAAACCTGATCTTTTTGGTGCTTATCGCCGTTGTTTACCTAGCCTTTACCTACTCAGGTGACGGCCTACCTGTTGTCGAGAAAGAGTCCGCATTGGTCATGAACTTATCTGGCCCTATCGTGGAACAGCGCCGTTACGTGAACCCATTAGATTCAGTCGCAGGGTCCATGTTGGGTAATGAACTTCCGAAAGAGAACGTTCTTTTTGACGTCGTCGATACCATTCGCCACGCGAAAGATGACCCGAAAGTGTCCGGCCTTGTGCTTGCTCTTAGAGATTTACCAGAAACGAACCTAACTAAATTACGCTATATCGCCAAAGCATTAAATGAATTCAAGTCGTCAGGCAAACCTATTTATGCGGTCGGTGACATTTACAACCAAAGCCAGTATTACCTTGCCAGTTACGCAGACAAAGTATACCTAGCGCCTGATGGTGGTGTGTTGATTAAGGGCTACAGCTCTTACTCTATGTACTACAAAACGCTGCTAGAAAAGTTAGACGTTTCTACCCATGTTTTCCGCGTAGGTACTTACAAATCAGCGATTGAACCATTCATTCGTGACGATATGTCTGATGCCGCAAAAGAATCAGCAACGCGTTGGATCACTCAACTTTGGAGTGCATACGTTGATGACGTCGCAAATAACCGCAACATCAATGCTAAAGTACTGAATCCAACCATGGATGAGCTACTCGCAGAGATGAAATCTGTTGATGGCGACATCGCTCAGTTAGCGGTCAAGCTTGGTCTTGTCGATGAGTTAGCAACCCGTCAACAAATCCGCGGCTTGTTTGCGAAAGAGTTCGGCAGTGATGGTAAAGACAGCTATAACGCAATAGGTTACTACGATTACCTCGCCACCATTCGCCCAAATTTCAATGTTGCTAACGATGACATCGCGGTTGTGGTCGCAAGTGGCACCATCATGGATGGTCAACAACCTCGCGGCACGATCGGAGGTGATACGGTTGCAAGCCTGCTTCGTCAAGCTCGTAATGACGACAAAGTCAAAGCCGTCGTGTTACGTGTTGATAGCCCAGGGGGCAGCGCATTTGCCTCTGAAGTGATCCGAAATGAAGTTGAAGCGATTAAAGCCGCGGGTAAACCTGTTGTGGTTTCGATGTCGAGCTTAGCTGCCTCTGGTGGCTACTGGATCTCGATGAGTGCAGACAAAATTGTGGCACAACCTACCACGCTGACAGGTTCCATTGGTATTTTTAGTGTCATTACGACATTTGAAAAAGGCTTTAGTAAGCTAGGGATCAATACGGATGGTGTGGGCACTTCGCCTTTCTCTGGTGAGGGCATTACAACGGGTCTTTCTGAGGGCGCGTCACAAGCATTCCAACTTGGTATTGAGCACGGCTATAAGCGTTTTATCTCACTGGTTGGAGAAAACCGTGGAATGAAACTCGATCAAGTTGATGATATTGCACAGGGCCGCGTTTGGACCGGACAAGATGCGCAGTCGTTCGGACTGGTTGATCAAATGGGTGACTTTGATGATGCAGTGAAGTTAGCTGCTGAACTTGCAAACGTAACGGACTACAACATCTATTGGGTTGAAGAGCCACTTTCACCATCAGAGCAATTTATTCAAGAGCTCATGAATCAAGTTAAAGTCTCTCTTGGTATTGATGCGACAAGATTACTGCCAAAAAGTCTCCAACCTGTCGCGAAACAGTTGGAAGCCGATGCAAGTATGCTGCAAAGCTTCAATGATCCAAAAGGCTATTACGCTTTTTGTCTAAATTGCCAAATGCAATAGCATGACTTAACAGATGAAAAGGGGCGTCTCTGTGCGAGATGCCCCTTTTTATTAGGTGTCATTTCGCTATAATCCCCGCCACTGTTCCCCTACATGAAAATAAAGTAGAACGATGACTAGAAAACATATCTACATCGCTTACACCGGTGGCACCATCGGTATGCAGAAATCCGACCATGGCTACGTCCCTGTCGCTGGCTTTATGGAAAAACAATTAGCAAGCATGCCTGAGTTTCACCGTGCAGAAATGCCGGAATACACCATTCATGAGTACGAGCCACTTATCGACTCATCCGATATGACGCCAGCCGACTGGCAACAGATCGCAGATGATATTCGTGATAACTACGATAACTACGATGGGTTCGTGATCCTGCATGGCACAGATACTATGGCATACACAGCCTCTGCCTTGTCTTTCATGTTAGAGAATCTTGGCAAACCTGTTATCGTGACTGGCTCACAAATTCCTTTGGCGGAATTGCGCTCTGACGGCCAAGCAAACCTGCTCAATGCGCTGCACATTGCCGCAAATTATCCGATCAATGAAGTGACGCTGTTTTTCAACAATCAATTAATGCGCGGTAATCGCAGTACGAAATCTCATGCTGATGGTTTCAACGCCTTTACATCACCAAACCTACCTCCTCTTTTAGAAGCGGGCATCAACATCCAAATCAGCAATAATGTTGCGGTAGGAACAAAGCCAGATGGTGAATTCAAAGTACACAACATCACACCGCAACCTATCGGTGTCATTACTATGTACCCCGGCATCTCTCATGAGGTCATTCGCAACACACTTCGTCAACCTGTGAATGCGATGATCTTACTGACTTTTGGTGTGGGTAACGCTCCGCAAAATCCTGAATTGCTTGGTCATCTAAAAGAGGCCTCTGAGCGTGGGGTTATCGTGGTCAATCTAACGCAATGTTTAGCGGGAAAAGTGAACATGGGTGGCTATGCCACAGGTTGTGCGCTGGCAGACTCTGGCGTGATCAGCGGCTTTGACATGACACCAGAAGCTGCGCTAGCAAAACTGCATTATCTGCTTAGCCAAAACCTGTCCTACGAAGAAATCAAAGACAGAATGCAGCAAGTGTTGCGTGGCGAGATGAGCTTGTAACAGAAAGGCCCAATCCTCGTGATTGGGCCAACCTTTCCATAATGTCAGTGATGATCAGGTAAGGTTTGGGTTCACTCGAACGATGTCATGCTCTTCTTGGCTAAATTGCTTCTTCAATTCTTGCTTGGATTTGAAACTGATTTCACCACCGGCCGCCACTGTCATGTGTTGGGCTTCAGTATTGTGCTTTGATTGATACAACATCACAGCTTGCATACACGAATCTCGCTGCTCCTTAGAAAGTGTTGTACCCTCAGGCCATCTTCCTGTTTCCACGGCGTAAACTAATCGGTCATAGACTTCTGGCGTGATCGCTTTTAATAATTGTTCAGTGTCCATAATGTACCTTCTTATTACATTCTATTCACAGAACATAGCGACTTAGTAAACAGAGTCAAGAATACAGAAATGAATTGGTGTAACGGATCACAAGCGAAACCATGAAATATACATACTGGGTACTAGCAAGCCTCGCAGCATTGACGTTAACGGGCTGCTTAGAGGGAAACATCACAACAGAAGAGTTGTGCCAAAAACACCCGAAGCTAAAGTGCGAGCAATTGAACATGGATGACGGGCAATGCCGTATACCAAGAACGAATCTTGTTTGGCATCGGTTTGAATTACTTAAATCACCAACCGAGGCGAACAAAGTCACTGAGTATGGCCTCGTTGCCGAATATCGAAAGTGTTTAGAGCTCGCTTCACAGATATCACCCATCGATCAAAGCGAACTAAAAAGAAAACGTTTTGAGTCTTTAGTGAACAGTATTGACGAATTGGATCGCATCGTTGCCGAACTGCAAGGATCGGATGATCCCGCGACCTTATACTTTTTATGGACGCAAACTGGTGATGAACAGGCTCGTCGACAATTTCTGCAAAAAGAGGGCAAACCAGAACTCAATACGCCAGAAATGCAGTATGCCCTCGCGACTTTCTATACTGGTCGAGATCCACAAAAAACACTGGTTTTATTAAATAACGCATTGTCGATGTCAAATGAAACCAATGTGAATCCAGTGATACTTAAATCAATGGCGAGCATTAATCAGGGACTTGGCAATAAAGAACGCGCGTACATTTGGGCGATGGTGGCCAAACGCTTTGATGTTCCGCTTGCTGATGAGGCGGCGTTAAAACGAATGTATAACTTCGCCGAACCAGAAAAATACGATGAGTTAGATGATCTCGCTAAGTCGCTATCCAAATCGATAAAAGCAGGGACCTATTCGCCAAGCATGCTTCCGGAGCAACGATAAAATCGCGTCCAATAAAAAGCAGGCTGCAATACAAATTAAGAAACTCCCGCAAATGTCGGGAGTTTCTTGTCATTCAACCCTTTCATATTGATGATTAATGGAACACATCAGTTGAAAGGATGAAACATTCTTTGTCCAAATATCACGCTTATTGGTCAGATTTGTTGAAAATTAACGACACTGAATTCACACAGTAACGCTCACCTGTCGTTTGTGGGCCATCGTCAAAAACGTGACCTAAATGACTGTCACAAGCCGCACATCGAATCTCAGTTCTTACCATTCCGTGACTCAAATCCTTTATATAGTGAACAGCATTGTCATTAATAGGTGCATCGAAACTCGGCCAACCGCAGCCGGAGTCATACTTGTTCTCCGAGACAAATAGCGGCGAGCCGCAGCATGTACATGCATATACCCCTGTCTTTTTGTTATGCAGCAACTTGCCTGTAAATGGCGGCTCTGTACCTTGCTCTCTACAGACTCGAAACTCTTCATCTGATAACTGCTCACGCCACTGTTTATCAGACTTCGTCACTTTTATTCCGCGTTGTTTCATTAATGGGCATTCCTTCTTTGTTCTTTTTAGCTATGACTTTTTTGCAAAAACTTGCCTCTCGTAACATTTGTAGCACATACTTTCTCACCAGAACACCATGTGTAATTGATTTGCTACGAGTTCTTATCTCAAAAGTTATATTACGCCAACTGGAATGTAGAATAACCAGCAAAAAGTTTAAAAAACGAGCATTTGAGAAGAGTTGTTAAAAAAAGCGTCGCATTTTTTTGACTTTAGACAATTTAAGTCCGATTATCTCTTGCAGATGTTTACTGGATTCTGTAATTTTACTACCAGTTATCTTTAATCAGAAATTAAGTTGTGGAGCAACTATAATGACTATCAAAGTAGGTATTAACGGTTTTGGCCGTATCGGTCGTTTCGTATTCCGTGCAGCGCAAGAGCGCAACGACATCGAAGTTGTAGGTATTAACGACCTTATCGACGTAGATTACATGGCATACATGCTGAAGTACGACTCAACTCACGGCCGTTTCAACGGTACTGTTGAAGTTGAAGGCGGTAACCTAATCGTTAACGGCAAAACTGTACGTGTAACAGCTGAGCGTAACCCAGAAGACCTAAAATGGGATGCAATCGGTGTTGACGTAGTAGCTGAAGCAACTGGTCTATTCCTAGACGACGCTACAGCTCGTAAGCACATCACAGCTGGTGCTAAGAAAGTAGTTCTAACTGGTCCTTCAAAAGACGCTACTCCAATGTTCGTAATGGGCGTTAACCACGCTTCTTACGCTGGTCAAGACATCGTTTCTAACGCTTCTTGTACTACTAACTGTCTAGCGCCTATCGCTAAAGTTCTTAACGACAAGTTCGGTATCGAATCTGGTCTTATGACTACAGTTCACGCTACTACAGCTACTCAAAAAACTGTAGACGGTCCTTCTGCTAAAGACTGGCGCGGTGGTCGTGGTGCTTCTCAGAACATCATCCCATCTTCAACTGGTGCTGCTAAAGCTGTAGGCGTTGTTCTTCCAGAACTAAACGGCAAACTAACTGGTATGGCTTTCCGCGTACCAACAGCTAACGTTTCTGTAGTTGACCTAACAGTTAACCTTAAGAACGGCGCATCTTACGAAGCTATCTGTGCAGCAATGAAAGAAGCTTCTGAAGGCGAACTAAAAGGCGTTCTAGGTTACACTGAAGATGCAGTAGTTTCTCAAGACTTCATCGGTGAAGTTCAAACTTCTGTATTCGATGCTAAAGCTGGTATCGCTCTAACTGATAACTTCGTTAAAGTTGTGTCTTGGTACGACAACGAAATCGGTTACTCAAACAAAGTTCTAGACCTAATCGCACACGTTTCTAAGTAATTACTACTTAGCTAACTAGCGTTAGTCAAGCTTGTGTTTGATACATAAGATTTAGATAAAAGGCGGCTGAATAGTCGCCTTTTTTGTATCTGAAATTTGAGGGAGCTAACCTCCCCCAGCATAGGAAACGACTCATGGAATTAAAAACTCTCCCTACGTTAGCGGTTTTATCAGACAACGTGACGATCGTCGAAATCGATCAGGTAAAGGTCGTTCGTGTGATTCACGAAAAGGCAACCGCAGGCATTGCACTGCATGGGGGGCACGTTATTTCTTTTGCTCCAGAGGGACAAGAAGACCTGATCTGGATGAGCGAAAAAGCGATTTTCGATGGTAAAGCAGCCCTTCGTGGGGGCATTCCTGTTTGCTGGCCATGGTTCGGTCGTATTGCAGCTCCTGCTCACGGTTTTGCACGCAGTTCTGAGTGGGAGTTAGTCGAGCATCGCGAAAATGATAACGGTGTCATCGTTGAGCTTGCGCTACTTCCAACAAAAGAGACGCTCAGTATTTGGCCTCACCTGTTTGATGCTCGTCTAATCGTTGAAGTTAGTGACCAGCTGAAAGTGACACTGAAAGTCACTAACATCGACGAAAAGGCTTGGACATTCTCAGGCGCGCTGCATACGTACCTCAATGTAGGTGATATTCTGCAAGCTCAAACCACAGGGATGGGCCCAGAATATATCGATAGCCTAAAAGGCGGCGAAATCTGCCAAGGCGGTGAAGTATTGCAACTCACCGGCACCATTGATCGAGTTTACACTCAGCCAGAAGCGCAAATTTTGGTGAAAGACCCAGTATTGGCACGAACGCTCAGCGTAGAAAACCAAGGCCACAACTCAGCCGTTTTGTGGAACCCTTGGGCTGAGGGCGCACAAGGTATGGGTGACATGGCAGACCGTGGTTACGAAACCATGATGTGTGTTGAGTCCAGTGTTCATGCTCCAAGCATCGAACAAGGTAAAACCCTACAGCCTGGTGAAAGCCATGAGCTGATCACGACGATTTCAGCACAGTAATCGCAAACAATGGCCAGGTCGACTGGCCTTTTTTATTTCGCCTCTGCATCCCTTTTTGATAGAATCTGCCGCCTTACTGTCTGTCCAGAGATCGTCATGAACTATCAATGCCCCCTATGCCATCAGTCTTTAGCACTCACCGAGAAGACGTTTAAGTGTGAAAACAACCACCAATTTGATTTAGCAAAAGAAGGCTACGTCAATTTGATGCCTGCACACCATAAACGCTCAAAGGATCCAGGTGATAACAAAGAGATGATGCAAGCACGTCGTCGCTTTCTAGAGGGAAACCATTACGATCCAATGCGTCAAGAAGTCGCTCGTCTTTGCACGAAATATACAGAAGGGACTGAACACCAGCTATTAGACATCGGCTGTGGAGAGGGTTACTACACCAACCAAGTTCAACAATCTTTGCGAGCTCAAAGTGACGATGCATCTGTATACGGTTTGGATATTTCAAAGATTGCCATTCGTTACGCTTCTAAGCGTTATCCAAATTGTGATTTCAGCGTTGCTTCTAGCCATCGACTTCCATTTTCGGACAACTCGCTAGATGCCATTTTACGAATTTATGCACCATGTAAAGCCGAAGAGCTACAGCGCGTGATCAAAGACAATGGCGTGATCATTACCGTCACACCTGCTGCGCGTCACCTCTATCAATTACGTGAACGTATTTACCAAGATGTCCGAATGCACAATGAAGAGCCAGAGGCCATTGAGGGCTCGAGCTCGAGTATCAACAGCAGCTCAATTACGAAATGGCACTCAAAGATGCAACCGCTTTTGATTTACTACAAATGACGCCTTTAGCTTGGAAAGCGAGCGATGAACTCCGCGAAGAATTAAAGTCCACTACACTATTTAAGTGTGAGGCAGACTTTATGTTGCGTGTTTACCGTAAAAAATCCGTAAATGTGGTCAATGAAGATTAATTAAAACAGATAAGCATTCTCATTATCATTGATTCAATGCGTAGCCTCCATTAATATCAGTAGACATTTTTGGAGGCTTTTCAATGCGTTTTTCTACTCTAAGCTTAATCTTTGCCGGCTTGCTTACTGGTTGTACATCAACCACTTCTTCTCTTCCTAGCGCGACTTCTTCAGAAGTTGCCAGTTTTTATGATTATCAGCTATATACCCCCTCCGGCAAGCCACTCTCCCTTAACTCACTGACTGCCGACCTCAAACAAGCGGACGTTATTTTGATCGGTGAATGGCACACTCATGCCGGAATACATCGCTTCCAAACAGACATGCTAAAACAGTTAGCTTCTGACGCTCGCCCTGTCGCACTATCTATGGAGCAAATTACACGGAATAAACAATCGGTCGTCGATGCATACTTAAATAATAAGATTGGGGAGCAATATTTCATCAAACAAAGCAATGCCTGGCCGAACTACGAAAGCGATTACCGCCCTCTTGTTGAATTCGCTAAACAAGCAAATATCCCGGTCATTGCATCTAACGCACCTAAAGAGATTGTTCGTTGTATTGGTCGTCAGGGAACGGCTTATATAGAAAAACTTAATGCCGAAGAGCGTCGTTTTATTGCCGAAGACATTAATACGGGGGAGAGTCCTTATAAAGAGAAGTTCATGGCTTCCATGCATCATGGGAAACCAGAACAAACTGAGCGACAGTATGCCGCTCAAGTGACATGGGATGAGACCATGGCGGACTCTATCGTTACTTTCCTTTCTATGAACCCTGATACACAAGTGATTCATATCGCGGGTAAATTCCATACGGAAAATGGGTTGGGAACGGCTGCGTCTATCCTAAATCGAAATCCTAATTTAAAAGTCGTTGTCATCACGCCAACGCCAGACGTATCAACGTCAAGTTCAGATTACCAACTTAATGTGTTGGCCCCGCCAGTACGCTACGTACAAGACGCTCATCGCATGGCTGCTTTCAAAGATCTCGCAAAACGCAACCACGACCTCCAATGTAAATAACCAATAAGACTTCATCATTGCCCCTACCCTTGCTCAAGTTATCGGTACGATACAAGCGTCACTCCGTTTAGCTTCCAATAACTTGAGCTTTTCAGGCCTAATTTTTGCTTATATTCACTTTCGAAATAACATCGGCAATGTTTCACCATCGAATTAATTAAAGAGATTTCATAAACAGCCGATATAAAAACAACTGCTTTTTACCCACACTCAACAAGCCATTGAGTGCATTGTACAAATGAGGTGACAAATGACTCCTGTAGGAAGCAAACCGGTCCAAACTTATTCAAATCAATCTAACCAAGTGGATAAAACAAAAGCCGCTACTTCCAGTGAGCTAACATCCACCAATATAGAAGCGTCAGCGTTAAAAGCTGAGCAAAATAAAGTGACGCTTTCCGCTGAGGGAAAGGCGCTTCTAGCAGCCCTTGAGCAAATTGACCACGAAAGCAAAAAAGCAGAAGCCGAGAATAAAACGGTAAGCGAAAAAGTTGAATCGTTTGCCCACGGCGCGCTGGGAATGGATCATCCAGATACCATCGAAGAGGAAGAGGACAGCTCTTACTCTGCTGGCCAATACCTGTCCGCAGCTATGACCGTTGGCGGTATTCTACTGGCACTTGTTTGAGTCATGGTGCTACACCGGTTTAAACAAGACTTTCTTTCGTTACGACAATCATATTCATTTGAACCATTTTTTCATCTAAGTCCATAATGATTAACTATTCATTAACGGACGATGAACTGTGAAAAATGCATTTTCTCTGATAGATAAACCCACTTTTTTTGGCGCTATTGCGCTTCTCCTTTCTATTGTTTTTCCTCTAATTTTGTTTCCTGTCGAAGGCGCTGAATGGATTGCGGTAGCAAAAACATTCATGACCGATAAGCTGGGTTTCCTCTACTTAGCTCTTGGCCTTGCAGCATTCGTCTTTATGATTTATGTCGTATTCAGTGACATGGGCCAAATCAAACTTGGCGATCCTGATGAAAAGCCTGAGTTTGCAACCTCATCTTGGGCTGCCATGTTGTTCTGTGGCGGCATCGGTGCAAGTATTCTTTATTGGGGTTGTATTGAATGGGCTTACTACTATCAATCTCCTCCTTTCCAGCTTGAGCCAGGAAGTGAAGAAGCCGTACGTTGGGCGGCCACTTACGGCTTATTCCACTGGGGGCCAATCGCATGGTCAATCTACTTAATTCCTGCTCTGCCGATCGCTTACTTCTTCTATGTTCGTAAGCAGCCAGTTCTTAAAGTATCAAGCGCATTGATGCCTGTACTTGGCGAATCTCGCAGCAAAGGCGCGGCCGGTAAAGTTGTTGACGTATTGTTTATTTTTGGTCTGCTTGGCGGTGCGGCAACCAGTTTGGGCTTGGCTGCGCCACTGATTGGAGAGGGCCTGCACCACTTATTTGGACTGCCTAAAAACACATTCAGCCAAGTATTGGTTCTGCTGATTTGTACCGCTATCTTTGCTTACTCTTCTTACGCAGGTATGGAAAAAGGCATCAAGGTACTGAGTAATATCAACTTCTGGGGTGCAATGGGACTGCTAGCGTTTGTATTAGTTGCAGGCCCGACCATCTTCATGTTGGAAACAGGTTTAGACTCTATTGGTCGTATGCTTTCTAACTTCTTTGTGATGGCGACATGGGCGGAACCATTTGGCGGCTATGGCAGCTTTGACGACACGCACTTCCCTCAAGATTGGACTATTTTCTACTGGGCATGGTGGCTGGTATTTGCTCCAAGTATGGGGTTATTTGTGGCTCGTATTTCCCGTGGCCGTACAATCAAGCAAATGGTTGCGGGTTCAATCTTTTTTGGTTCACTCGGCTGTTTCCTATTCTTCATGATTTTGGGTAACTACGGTCTATCACTTCAGCTTTCCGGAGAACTCGACGTTGTAGGTATCCTGAATGCAGAGGGCGCAACAACCGCTATCTTCGCCATGTTAGATGCTCTACCAATGAGCACACTTGTGATCGCCGTATTTACTGTGCTTTGTATCATTTTTACAGCAACGACGTTTGACTCAATTTCATACATCCTCGCTTCTGTGGTGCAAAACAATGTGACGGAAGAACCAATGCGTTGGAACCGCATGTTCTGGGCATTTACCCTGTCATTCTTACCAACGGTGTTGTTGTTCATGGGTGGGTTAAGCACACTACAAACGGCGGCAATCGTAGGCGGGTTACCACTGTTGGGTATTTCTGTGATGCTGATGATTTCAGCAGTACGTGCGACTTCACTAGACATCAAACATCAAGAAGACTACGTAGAGCCAACCATTAATATCGAAGAACTACCGGATATTGACCCGTGGTCAAGCGAGGGTATGGCAATGGCTAAGTTCGAACGTGCTCGTGATGCAGCACAAGAAGCCGCGGAAGACGAACGTCTCGCGCTTTCTGAATTACTGAAAATGCGTAAAAAAATCCGCGCGTTCGCTCTTGAACATAGTGACGACAACGATTTTGCTGATCACCATTTGCCACAAGAAATGCAAGATGAATTGCAACGCCTTGTTGATAATGTGGTGAAAGCGAAAGAGAGAAAACTCGAACTGTCCGATACTGCCCAACAGTCTCGTATCGAGTTTAATCAACTCGTGGCCCAAAGTGCTGCTCTTGCAGTTTAACTTTAGCTCATGAACTTCCACTCCTAAATCTAATCAAAGCCCACTTCGGTGGGCTTTCTTATTGCTAGCCAATCAGTCTTTTCGATCCGGCCAAGCACCACTCTGCCCTGTTCGTGTTCCAAAACGAGCTTAGTCAAACCTTATTAATCATCAAGGTCCTTTCTTCTCTTAGGCATATTAAGGGGAATGCGTTCTATCCAGTTTGGAAAACTCACTTAAGATTATTAGGGCCTGTTTATATCCCCATATATGAGAAACAACAAAAAAAAGCACCGAGCCACTTACGTGGTCGGTGCTTAGGTTTCGCTATTGAGGTTTAGTCGATTGACATTTTACGGGTGAGCAATTCGCCCTTTAGTGTCATGACTTAACGCTTTATTCAGTTCCGCTTCTACATGACCAGGAGCGCGAGTATTCGCCGAGATCAAACGATACATAGCCGGAATAACGAACAACGTAACCAAGGTGGCAAAGCCCATTCCAAAGAAGATAACCGTACCCACTGCAACACGGCTTTCATATCCCGCACCAGTGGAGACAATCAAAGGAATCGCGCCTGCCAGAGTAGTAAATGCCGTCATCATGATTGGTCTTAAACGACGCGCCGCCGCATCAATGATTGCTTTTTCAAACTCAATACCACGATCACGCAATTGGTTCGCGAATTCAACAATCAATATCCCGTTTTTCGTTACCATACCGATCAACATTATCATGCCGATTTGGCTGTAAATGTTCATCCCTTGGCTCATGACAACAAGCCCTAAGAAGCCACCAAACACGCCCATCGGCACGGTAAACATCACAACAAGTGGGTTCACAAAACTTTCAAACTGAGCCGCCAGTACAAGGTATGCAACAAGCAACGCTAGAGCAAACACAACAGCAACACTCGCTTGGTTCTCTTTAAAGTCTTTAGACTCGCCCGAGTAACTCACCGAAATATCACCCGGTAGATTGTCTATCGCTTGTTGATCTAAGAAATCCAAGGCTTCACCTAATGTGTAACCGTCTGACAGATTCGCTTTGATCGTAATGGACTTCTGCTTGTTGTAATGCGATAGGCGAATGGATGCCGCGACTTCCTCGATATGAGTTACCGAATCCAACGTCACTAATTCACCGCTATTGGTGCGCAGATAGATTTGGCTTAAATCTTCCGCATTGCTAAAACTGTGCTCATCACCACGCAAGTAAACATCGTACTCTTCACCACGTTCGACGTAGGTTGTTTCACTTTTACCACCCAGCATGATTTCTAAGGTATCAGAGATCTCTTGAACACTCACACCAAGCTCAGCAGCACGTCGCTTATCTACCGTAACCAATAACTCTGGTGTTTTTTCGGAATAATCAATTTCCGCACCTTCCATCATTGGGGACTCTTCCGCTTTGTTCTTCAACAATTCAGCCCACGTTAGCAACTCTTCATAATCAGACCCACCCAAAACAAATTGAACTGGTTCACTTGAGCCGCCTCGGAAACCCGGCATAAACGGGAATACACGTACATCTGGAATACCGGCCAGTGATTTACGCACTTGATTCAACGCATCTTGAGCGGTCACATTACGTTCGTTCCAGTCATCCAGAATCATAATAACGAAACCAGTTTGGTCGCCTGCTTGACCACCAAACGCTGGCGTTTGAATACTGAATGATTTCAAGAACCCTTGACCAAGCAAAGGCATCAAGCGGTCTTCGACAATATCCATGTTCGCCGACATGCGATTATATGAGGTTGCATCAGCACCACGAACAAACGCAAAGATAACGCCACGGTCTTCTTGTGGCGTCAACTGAGCTGGCACTTGGTTCATTAACACATAGCTACCGCCCATACACGCCAAAATAACCAGCGGTGCCCCCCAACGTAACTTAAGTGCGCCTTTCAGGGCTTTTCGATAACCAGTTTCTAAATGTGAAAACAGCTTATCAACGGCCTGATTAAAGCGATTTGGCTTCACATTCGCTTTAAGGATCTTACTGCCAAGTACTGGCGTTAACGTCAATGCGATCAAAGAAGAAAAGATCACTGACATCGCCAACAATACTGAGAACTCGGTAAATAACAGTCCAACCATACCATCCATAAAGGAGATTGGCAGGAACACCATCACAAGCACCAACGTCGTTGCGATAACCGCAAACCCTACTTCTCTGGTCCCTTTATAGGCAGCAAGCAGTGGGGACTCACCTCGTTCGATATGATGGAATATGTTTTCTACAACAACAATCGCATCATCAACCACCAAGCCGATAGAAAGAATCAGTGCCATTAGCGTGATCAAGTTGATTGAAAAGCCAAAGTAATACGCCGCAATAAATGACGAAATCAGCGAGACTGGCACCGTAACAGCGGGGATTAAGGTCGCGCGCGCTTGACCAATAAAGATATACAGAACGAGAATAACCAAGCCACCCGTAACAAATAGGGTGCTATATACTTCTTCTATCGAGCGTTCGATAAACACCGTCGCATCGTAATCAATCGCGAGGCGTGTACCCTCTGGTAAAAATTGTTGGATTTTATCCACTTCGCTGCGCACAGACTTAGCGACTTGCAGCGGGTTAGCATCCGATTGAGGAACCACCCCCAAACTGATATTAACGATGCCATCACTCTTAAAGGTAGAGTTTTCGTTCTCCGCGCCAATAAACACATCCGCGACATCTTTTAAATAGATAGGGGTGTTATCACTCGCGCGCTTCACAACCAAATATTGAAAATCTTCCGGTGTATTATATGTACGAGCAGTACGCACAGACATCACGGTTGAGTCATTACGCACCTCACCACCAGGACTTTCTAGATTCTCTTTGCGTAGTGAAGAGGTAATGTCCGACGCGGTCACTGAACGGCCCGCCATCAGGTCTGGCTTGAGCTTCACGTACATAACTTTGTACAAACCACCAGACAGATCAATAGAGCTCACCCCAGAAATCAAGCTAAAGCGGTCCATCAGCACTCGCTCGGCATAATCAGTCAACTGTGTACGGTCCATTTCCGACGAGCTCAAGTTTATATATAGCGAGGCTTCGCCCGAGCCGTTGTTTTTAAACACCACAGGATCGTCAGCTTCATCAGGCAAGGATCGCTGAGCACGAGCCACTGCATCACGAACATCACTCACACCCGTGTTTAGGTCATACCCCAATTCAAAGGTGATGGTAATACGCGACATGCTGTTACGTGTGGTTGAGCTGATTTCATCAATCCCACTGATACCAGAAAGCTGATCTTCCAGCACGGAGGTAATTTGGCTTTCAATAATGGTCGCCGATGCCCCTTCGTAGCGCGTGCTGATCGAAACAACTGGACTTTCGATGTCGGGCATTTCACGTACGGCAAGTTTAGTAAATGAAACAAAACCAAACACACAGAGCAGCAAACTCAATACTAACGCCGCAACAGGACGTTTTACTGAAACATCAGAGAGCAACATTAGTTCACGTCCTTAGCTGCTTGATTTTTCGAGCTCTTTTCCTCAGCTTTTACGGGCGCCGTGATTTCTTTAACTTGAACGCCATCACGCATGTTCACGATGCCTTGAACCACAATTTTGTTACCAATCTCAACACCAGATTCAATCACGACCTCATTGCCCACTCGCGCACCTAGGCGAACTTCTTGACGCGTTGCCTTGTTGTTTTCATCAACCACATAAACAAAACGTTTGGTGCCTGAATACTCCAAGGCTTGCACTGGAATAATTGGCGCTTCAATAGCAGGGAATGCCAGAGACGCATTCATCAACATGCCTGGTTTTAGGTGATTTTCAGGATTATCGAATTGAATACGAACACGCAAGTTCAATGTTTCTGCATTAATACGAGTATCGATGCCTTTCACTTTGCCGGTAAAAACTTGCTGATTCCAAGCACTAGTCGTAGCGTGCACTTCCATGCCAACAGAAAGCATCGAAAGGTAGCGTTCAGGTACTTGCAGATCCAACTCCATGACAGACAAGTCGTCCAGAGTCAGCAGTTCTGAGCCTGCGCTCACCATCTTGCCTCGACTAAAGTCAATGAAACCAACGGTACCAGCAAAAGGGGCGCTAATATGAAGATCCGATAGGTTGGCTTTTGCTGCATCAAGACGGGCTTCACCGATCTCAACTCGGGCTTTTTGCGCATCAATTTCAGTCTGTGTAATCGCATTACGCTTTACCAAACGCTGAAACTCTTTCAATTTACGCAACTCGTCTTTTAAATAAGCGTTGGCTTCTACTAATGCAGCTTGCGCTTTTTCGTCATTCAGTTGAATCAATAACTGCCCTTGTAAGACGTTCTGGTTAGCACTCACCGAGATTTGCTTCACCTTACCAGACACTTCAGAAGCGACTATCACGGATTCTGCCGCTTCTAACTTGCCAATAAGAGATAAAGATTGGTTGATTTCGTGTACTTCTACTTGCTCTGTCACAACCGTAACAGCAGATGGACCTCGCTGTGCCGCAACTGCCATTGGTGATGACATTAAAATAGAAAGCGTTAAAACAGATAAAGTGGCTCTCATGCTCATAATTTGAAGTCAATTAGGTCTATGTCATTAAATTGATGCCAGTTTATCAGTTCATATCGTCAGTAACGTCAAGGAGTGTAAATTCGAACAAATAGTTATAGACGAGAAACTTGGTGACAAATTGCTCGCTGCCAAGACAAAATGGTGAGTTTCTATCATCTTTGCCCAAAAAGGCAGCATTCGGCGTAAAAACACAAGAAAAACGCTTTACAGCTTGGTCGAGTTTGCTATGATTCGCTCCGCACTTGAGAGTTGTGTTGGGAAAACAGCTTTTAAGCATGCTCTAGAAGCATGAAAACACCCTGGAGGGGTTCCCGAGTGGCCAAAGGGAGCAGACTGTAAATCTGCCGGCTCCGCCTTCGATGGTTCGAATCCGTCCCCCTCCACCATATTTCTTCTTGTGACTTTGTCGTGAGAAATTGCTTGAAAAGCGCGTTGGGAAAACACTTTTTAAGTTTGCTCTGTGAAGCATAAAAAATACCCTGGAGGGGTTCCCGAGTGGCCAAAGGGAGCAGACTGTAAATCTGCCGGCTCCGCCTTCGATGGTTCGAATCCGTCCCCCTCCACCATATTAAGAAGCCAGCTCATCGAGCTGGCTTTTTCCGCTCTGTGCACCTAACTTTTCAAACCACGCTTGTGGATCTTTCCCCAGATTTTTGTCATTTGCCACAGACATAATCCTTTCCTTTCTTGTTCACTTAATATTCCCCGCATACCATTAATACCCACGTACCTTTCATATAAAGAGATTTCTCTCAGTAAGACAGTGAGAATCAAGCAAAGCAATACTCGATTCAAACACGCCAAAGTGATCAAGGTAATACCAAATAAATTAAGTACTCTGAATTAACGTAGGGAAAATGCTTCAAAACAAGGTGAGAATTATCGATAAGTCGTTATTTACTATCATTGTTCCTAATCCTAGTATTGATACCAATTCGAATACAGGATGCTATGAAGGTTGTGATAAATGACTTGAACAAGCCATTGAGCAAAAGAGTGTTCAAAGGTTGTTTAGATTAGTACAGATACAAAAAATCCCGCTAGCAAGCGGGATTTTATTAAGACTAAATTGAACGCTGTCGGTGATTAACCTTGAATACCAACAATCAACCATGGCGCATTTGGCACGGTTAGATCTCGTTCTAGGTGCCAGATATCTTCGATTTCTTCTTCGATACCTTCCTGTGCATCACGGTAACGACCACTGAACTGTAGGCTTAATTGTGCTTTGCTCGCATCGTAGTCTGCACGCACGATCTCTGCATCAACATACATCACATCAGTGTGCTGTTCACCATCTAGCTTCGCACGTTCTGCTTTCAAGTCTTCAAACAGGCTTGGAGATACGTATTCTTCGATAGTGTGCAGCTGGTTATGGTTCCATGCACCTTGCAAGATTCGGTAGTGCTCACGAGAGCCATTGATGAATGCTGCTTGGTCAAAACCTGGTGGGTAATTATGTGGGATATCAGTTTGTGAACCGAAACCACCAAAACCACCCGCATTTGTGTTTGGTTGCTGCTCAAAGTTTTGCATGTTTGGTTGCTCAAACTTAGATGCATTGCCGCCAAATGCAGGTTGCTGACGATGCTGATTCATACTGCCTTGCTTGGCGCCAAGCATACCGCGCATCAGTTTGAAGATAACGAAAGCAATCAAACCGATGATAAGAATATCCATAAACTGGATACCTTCGAACGCACCACCAAAGAATGCGGCCAATAGACCACCAGCAAGAAGACCACCAAGTAAACCACCCATCAAGCCCTTTTTACTTGATGATTTAGCACCTTGTTCTTTACCAATGGTATTTGTGTTTTGTTGCTGCTGTTTAGGAGCAGGCGCAGTTTTGTAACTCTTACCAAACGATTTACCACCACCGAATTTCTTCGCTTCCGCGATCGGCGTAACGGCGACAGTAAACATCAGTAAAGCAACAATCGAAAATAAACGTTTCATCGTTATCCTTAGTGTTGACGATAAGTGTCTCAGCATTCAGCTCACTCATAAAGAATAGATGAACTCATGCTAAAGATGAACATGTTGGCATCATACCCCCGATGGCGGAACAATGAAACAATCCAAATAAGAAGACATGTATCAGAATATTGCCAAAGCCTTACACATCTCACTACCCTATCTTATTGACGCATATTCCGTAGCTGTCTATCATATTGAACGATGTTCAATAAGTTGTTTTAGATTATGGCGCGCAGAAACGATCACACCAGAGAAGAGCTAGTCAATTTGACCTTAACCACGGTCAAACAGTTTTTAGATGAGCATTCTTACCACGAACTCAGCCTTCGCAAGATAGCCAATTTGATTGGTTATGTACCAAGCACATTAGTCAATATTTTTGGTAACTACAATTTATTGCTTCTGCACGCGGTTGCGCAAACTTTAGATGAGTTACAGCAAGAAGCCGTAAAGGCAACCAAGAATAGTAAAGATGCTCAGCAGGCACTCTTCGAGCTTGCCTACTGTTACCATGATTTTGCACAGCAACACCCCCATCGTTGGCAACTTGTATTCGAACACAATATGAACGGTGCACAACTTCCCGAGTGGCATGCTAAGCGCATTGATGGCATGACAGGTATGCTCGAATCACTGCTTACACAAATTGCGCCTCACCGTTCGGGATCCGAGGTACTGCAGGCAAGTCGTGTATTGTGGTCCGGCGTTCATGGAATAACGTTACTCAGTGTTGATGACAAGTTCTTCTCTAGTGAACCAATAGATGGAAAAGAGCTCATCAACAACCTCCTTTCCAATTACCTGACTAACTGGTAATCGAGGAGCATTCATGTCATCAGACAGCCAGTCATCCTTATTGCGTCAACGAAAGTTTTTGCCTTACTTCATCACTCAGTTTTTTGGCGCTTTCAATGACAATATCTTCAAGAATGTACTGTTGCTGTTTGTTGCTTTTGCTGGTTCAAGCGCCCTTCCGATCTCGAGCAATTTATTTATAAATTTAGCGGCCGGACTTTTCATCCTGCCCTTTTTTCTTTTCTCTGCTTCCGCCGGTGTTCTGGCCGACAAATACGAAAAATCATGGTTTATTCGTAAGGTAAAGCTATTTGAAATCGCCATTATGGCCGTCGGGGCGATTGGTTTTATTACTGAAAGCTACAGCGTGTTATTGCTTCTACTCTTCCTTATGGGAACACAATCCGCTTTTTTTGGTCCTGTAAAATACGCATTATTACCGCAACAACTCTCAGACAAAGAATTGGTTCCTGGTAACGCTCTCGTTGAAGCAGGTACATTCATTGCGATTCTCATTGGTACGATTGGTGCGGGTTTCATCGCCTCAGCTGACAATGCTAAGTATATTGCTGCTTTTAGCGTGGTCATTTTTGCATTACTTGGTTATTTAGCCAGTCGGCATATCCCTTTCGCACCATCCTGTGCGCCAGATATTCAATTTAAATGGCAACCGTATAAACAAACGAAACATACCCTTTCTATTGCGAAATCTGATCGTATCGTTTTCCAGTGCATTATGGCCATTAGCTGGTTTTGGCTTTTGGGGGCGGCTTACTTAACTCAGTTTCCAAACTTCACCAAAGTGTATTTAAACGGTACAGAGACGGCCGTATCTTTCCTGCTCGCTCTGTTTTCAGTCGGTATTGCTCTAGGCTCATTAGCCTGCAACTGGTTTTCAAACCACCGCATTGAAATTGGCATTGTTCCGATTGGGGCGCTAGGCATCACGATTTTCGGCTATTTGATGGCGACATCCATCCCGGATGAATTACCAAGATTCCACACGTTATTGACGTTCATTCGCTACGCTGATCTGTGGCCGCTGTTCTTTTATTTACTGATGATAGGTATATCGGGTGGTTTATTCATTGTTCCTCTCTATGCCCTTATGCAGCATCGAGCCAAAGAAACCGAGCGTGCCCAAGTTATTGCCGGACTGAACATCTTTAATTCTTTGTTCATGGTAGGCAGCGCCATACTGGGAATTATTTGCTTGAGCGTGCTTGAAATGAGCATTCCTCAGCTGTTTGCGCTCTTAGCCATACTGAACTTCTTGGTGGCCACCTATATTTTTCTGCAGATCCCGATCTTCGTTGTACGCTTTGTTGTATGGATGCTGACTCACACCATTTACCGCGTAAAACATAAAAATCTCCATCACTTGCCTGAACATGGCGGTGCGTTATTGGTGTGTAATCACGTCAGTTATATGGATGCGCTATTAATAAGCGCCGTTTGCCCACGCTTGATTCGCTTTGTCATGGAGGAAGATTATGCCAATTTACCTCCGCTACGACGTTTCCTCCGCCGAGCCGGGGTTATCCCTATTTCTGCAAATAATCGCACCTCCATTCGTCGCGCCTTTAGCGATGTAGAAACAGCACTCAATGAGGGACATATCGTCTGTATTTTCCCTGAGGGCAAACTCACCTCAGATGGTGAAATGAACGAGTTTATGCGAGGCATCGACATTATTCTTCGTCGCAGCTCAGTGCCTGTTATCCCAATGGCATTAAAAGGCTTATGGGGCAGTTATTTCAGTCGTGCAAAAGGCCGCGCTTGTTCAGGGTTGCCGACACGCTTCTGGTCTAAGTTAGAAATTGAAGCAGGTTCTCCTGTCGCACCAAAAGATGCCACAGCTCAAGCGATGTTTGATAAAGTGAAAGCTCTAAGGGGCGATTGGCGGTAATCATGAAAGACAGATTCAATGGTATTGAACTTTCGTTTAGTTTTTCTGAACGGGTGTTCAGATCATTAAAACTTTCTGATCATTCGCGTTGCGATATACTTAAAACTTTCTTTTACTCACTCGAACTGCCCCTTTGAATATTAAAAATGTCCCTTTTGGATTGGCACTGCTATTTTGCTTCACCCCTTTTGTGTCTTCTCCTATTGCGCTTGTCATTGGTTTCCTTTTAGCCAGCTTTAGCCTTGTGCCTACAGAGCTTCCTATCGCTTCATTCACGAAGAAGCTGCTGTCTTATTCCATTATTGGCCTAGGTTTCGGTATTCATTTTAAAGAAGCGCTCGCTGTCACTTCTGATGGTATTGGCCTAATCATTGCCACCATTGTTGGCACGCTCGTCATTGGTATGTTGATCGCCAAAACCATCAAGCTTGAGCGAACCACCGCTTACTTAATTGCATCGGGTACTGCCATTTGTGGTGGCAGTGCGATTGCAGCTGTAGCGCCAGCGATCAAAGCAAAAGATGAACAAATCGGGCTAGCCCTCGCTACCGTATTTGTTCTCAACTCTTTAGCCCTATTTATCTTCCCTGTCATTGGTCATGCACTTGGTCTTGATCAACACACGTTCGGCACTTGGGCGGCAATTGCTATTCATGATACTTCATCAGTGGTGGGGGCGGCCTCAGCCTACGGAGAGGAAGCGCTAACCACAGCGACAACACTAAAATTGGCGCGCGCATTATGGATCATTCCAGTGGCTCTGATCAGCGCAGTCATTTTTTCTCGTGGAAACAAGGATGAGAGTAAAAGTAAGTTAGTTATACCTTACTTCATTTTCTGGTACTGCGCTGCGATTGCGTTCAGCGATTTCTTCCCTCAGTTTGAAGCGATTTATCAAGGTATCTTCGCTATCGCAAAACAAGCGCTTGTGGTGTGTTTATTCTTAATTGGTTGCAGTATTTCAGTATCAAAATTGAAATCTGCCGGGGCGAAACCCCTGATGTTTGGTGTCACCCTGTGGGTACTGATCTCAACGACATCATTAGGATGGTTACTGATTAGCTGATTTGTCTGTCGCTAATTACGGGCCGTTTTTTGAGGCTGAGTTTGATCGTCCTTTCGCACACGTTGGCTTTTATGAACTAACACTAAAGCAATCGCAACGAGAAAGGCGGTCAACTCAGCGAGCGAACGCGTTAATCCCTCACTGCTAACTGCAATACCTATTTGCAAAAACACCGATGCAGCTAACACGAATTTGATCATCCTGAACCTTATGCTTAATTTCCTAATCTTTGAGCATGATTATGATTCAGAGTTATAAAGATAAGAAATTCCGTTTCCGACTAACACATAGCAAAATTGACTATGTTGTTACCATTTCCTTTTAGACCATTGCGCCTATATCGACTGTTTTAGCTCGCTTTGCAGCCATTCTTTCACCGCTTTACGCGATACTTTAATTCCACTTTCCAATAAGGCTTGGGGCATTACGTAGTAGGCTATCGGCCATTTGAACTTTTCAAGATGCGCTCGTAAATGCATCTCGTATTCGTCCTTAGTTGCCATCGTGTCGGTTTGCAGCACTGCTATCGGGCGATGACCAAACTCAGCATCTTCCATCGGCACCACAATACTTTGAGTAACACCATCAATCTTATTCAATACCGCTTCAATCTCTTCACAATGAACGTTCTCACCTCCAGAGATAAACTGGTTATCTGCACGACCAATGATCTTGAGTTCATTGCCTTGCCACTCACCAAGATCTTTACTGTCAAACCAACCATGATCATCCACTAGCGATGTAAGATCTCCTTGATAAAAGTATCCTTTTGCAATCGTCTGACCGCCAATATAAATCCTTTCATTGACTATCTTAATGTCACGATTTTTCAAAAGATGCCCCGCATTACTCACACGGTCAATTTGTTTGGCCGTTACGGTAGATGCCGCTTCCGTCATGCCATAACCTAGCCAAGTTTCTATACCCTGCTTAGTCGCGCTTAATGCCAATTCATGGGCAACATGACTGCCTCCTAGCAGAACGTGCGTAAGAGACAGCTCAACTTTCCCATCCAATAAGCGCTTGAGCTGTGTCGCGACTAAAGATGCATGAGATGCACCAATGATGTCTTCAGTAAGACTGCCACTTCCAACCTTAAGTGTTGCACCAGCAAACAACCAACGATAGACAATCGCAAGTCCAGAAACATGGTACAGCGGCAAGGAGAGCAACCACGTGTTCTGCTGATTGAATCTAAACTCACTCAATAAACCTTGAGCGGAAGCAAGATGCTGCCTGTGCGTATGAGCAACAGCTTTGGGTGTCCCTGTCGAACCAGAAGTGAATACAATTGAGGCGAGTGTATCGTGTTGATAATCTTCTGCTGAGAAAGTGAGCTCGGTGCTTTCAATCACAGGATAGGAGAGCAAAGTAACATCAAGTTGTGATAGTTGCGTCTCTGAATATGCCGTCGCCGCATTATCAGCAAACCAAACAAAGCGTTGCTGATTCGATTTATACAGAGTGGTTAGCTTACCTTGTAGTGCCTCTATAGGCTGTGGCATGGTCAACGCAGCAATCGCGCCGAGTTGCTGACTCGCCAGGTAAAACCAAAGTGTTTCTACTTGGTTTTTGCCCACTAACGTCACCACATCCCCAGCCGTCACGCCTTGCAGTTGAAGATAGCGAGTATATCGGTCGACACGAGCTGCCAGTTGCTGCCAACTCAATGACTCTGTGGTGGTTTCAAGTGCAATAGAAAAAGGGCTCACTTGAGCCCAATACTTCCATGGTGCAATCGCAATAGTGTCTATGCTGAATGCCACACTAACTCCTGCTCTGATAGAGGAACAATTGGAAGTTCACACTTCGGCCAACCTTGCTCGAGCTGCGCTTTGAATAAGCTTATTGTATCTAATCCTGGGATCTCATCAGGCAACTGCCATTGCGCAAAACGGGCAAGTTGAGTGAGGCCTAGGCTGGATTCAATACTTGAGCTTAAAACGGCTTTCATCCCTAGCGATTTGGCTTTTTCAATGAGCTTAATACAAAAATCAACGGAACCAATTAATGTCGGCTTAATGATGATGGTTTTTACACCTGTCAGATCTTCTAAACTAAAATCTTCACGACGCACAGCATCTTGTAATGTTTCATCCCACGCGATCGCAATACCAGTATTTATCGCAAACGACAAACTGTCACCCGGGGAACGACACGGCTCTTCCAAGAAAGTAATGCGTTGGCGCAGAGACGGGGCAACATATTTGGCAAATTGTTGTGCTTTCTCTGGTGTCCATGCACGATTTGCATCAAGACGTAACGTTAACTGTGGAATAGACTCAAGAAACAGATTCACGAGCATGCCGTCACGAATAGGCTCATAAAGCCCAACTTTTACTTTCGCGACTTTCTCGCCTTCCATTTCATTCAGCTTTGGGATCAACTCATCTGGATCGCCATTACATAATGGCGCCACTTGATACTGACCTTGCTCAGGTAAACCACCAGTTAGCTCTAACTGGGCCATCGATAAACCGAATGCAACCGACGGAAACATATGTTTGTAGTCGATCGGTAAATGAGCAACCCAACGTTCTGCTTGCTCTTGAAGTTGAACGCCCGCTTCTTGTGTGCTTTCAAGACTGAAACCAATCAAAGGCGCCACTTCACCTCGGCCCAGCTTTTCACCCTCAACCAACTCAATGATATAACCGACACGCTCAGTTAACTTGTTATCACGCAGTATTACGCCACTGTCCATCGGCAAGCAGTAACGATAAATCTTCGCTTTACGCATAATTCGAATCCTATGTAATGCTACATAACCTGAGCACCGCAATGAGAAAAGCCATTAGCTTCCCAGAAAAGCGAGGCGCTCAGGACGAATAACGAAACAGAGGAGCTCTTGGCTCCTCTCTTTTATACGGGTTATGGGTTACGAGGGAACTTATCGAAGTCTGGGCGACGTTTCTCGTTAAATGCGTTACGGCCCTCTTGACCTTCATCTGTCATGTAGAACATCATGGTCGCGTTACCCGCAAGTTCTTGCAAGCCAGCTTGACCATCACAGTCGGCGTTCAATGCCGCTTTCAAACAACGCAATGCCATTGGGCTGTGCTGTAGCACTTCACGACACCAACGAACGGTCTCTTTTTCTAGATCCGCTAGAGGAACCACGGTGTTTACTAGGCCCATGTCTACCGCTTCTTGTGCATTGTAGAAGCGACATAAGAACCAGATTTCGCGCGCTTTCTTTTGACCAACGATACGAGCCATATAAGACGCACCCCAGCCACCATCGAAAGAGCCAACTTTAGGACCTGTTTGACCAAATTGAGCATTGTCAGCCGCAATCGTTAGGTCACACATCATGTGCAGTACGTGACCGCCACCAACCGCCCAACCTGCAACAGACGCAATCACTGGTTTTGGACAAGTACGAATATCACGTTGGAAATCCAACACGTTTAGGTGATGCGTACCTTGATCATCTTTGTAACCGCCGTAATCACCACGGATCTTCTGATCACCGCCAGAACAGAATGCATCTTCACCAAGACCCGTTAGGATGATAACGCCGACTCCTGAGTCGTAACGTGCGTCTGCAAGTGCATCAATCATTTCTTTTACGGTTTGAGGACGGAATGCATTACGCACCTGTGGACGAGCAATGGTAATTTTTGCAATACCATCTACCGATTTATGGTAGTGAATGTCTTCATATTTTTCGCCGCAATCTTTCCATTGAACTGGAGCGTAAAGTTCTTCTTCAGAAATGCCTACTGTTTTAGCCATGGTGATTCCCATTGTTCTCGTTGCTCTCACTAAAGTGAGAATGAATTATTTGATTTATTTGCATCGCAAACTGCGCAGGTTGCTCTTGATGGGCATTGTGCCCCGCCCCTTCAATTTGTCGATACGCCAATCCGCAGTTTTCGGCCAATTGGCTAAATTTTTTATCTTTCGCACCACATAAGTAATAGAGTGGTACTGCTTGTTTCAGCAATGTTGGCAGCAAATAGGATTGCTTCGCTAAAGAGGTCGCAAGCAACATATTCGCAATCGCCGAACCAAGATTAGCACTTCGTTTTGCCACTAATGTTTGTCTTTGCTCATGGTTTAGTGAAGAAAACACGGGCTGTTGGTACCAATCGTTCAAAACGCACTCAAGTGGCTCAGTTTTAAAGCGCTCAGCCCAATAAGTATCATTTTTCAATCTTGCTTGTTTTTCTGACACAGTTTGCAACCCAAAGTTTCCCCCCTCAATGATTGCCCCTCTCATATTGAGATCTTGGAAACATTGATGGGCAAGGCCATGCATTGCAATTCGTCCCCCCATTGAGTAACCAATCAGAATAAAAGATTGTTGTGAGGGAAATAATAAAGATAGTGTGGATTTGAGCAGTTTGCAGCAATCACTCAGGTCACTGCAATGAACCAATTGGCTTTGTCCATGACCAGGAAGATCAATGGTTACTCGATGATATTGAGAGAGTTCACTTAAACATGCTTGCCAATCTAACCCGCTGCCAAGCAACCCATGCAAAAACACCAAAGTGGGCTGATTGCCACTTTGGTGTTTTTCAGTTGCGGAATGGTATTCAGAATAGAGCATGTAAGTTTTTATTAAATGCCTTTAAATGCTCAGCAGCCTGATTGGCCGGCGTTTGCACTTCTACCAACAGTGCGTTTTGACCGTTTGCTAAGTGGTCATTTACAGCACGTTGGTATTCTTCCAATGAACTTGGCTTTAGATAACTCAAATCAAACTGCTTTGCCGCATGCTCAAATTCATACCCATGTGGCATCTGATAAAATTGCTCACGACGAGACTGGGGAACTGGCAGCAAATCGAATATGGCACCACCATCATTATTCGTCACCACGATGACGGTCGGCAACTTCGTATGTGTAAACAAAGATAAGGAATTCAGGTCGTACAGCGCAGATGTATCACCAATGTAGATCAGCAATGGATTTTGTCGTGCACGTTGCACGCCACTGGCCGTTGCGAACAGACCATCAATACCGGACGCACCTCGATTTGTGAAAACGTCTGTATCATTAAGCTTGCCAAACATGTCGACAAAGCGAACAAACAAACTGTTGCCCAAGAATAAATCTGTATTTTGAGCTCGTACGTTAATATCGACAGCTAATGCAATTTCGCTTAGTTCTGTTTTAGGATTTGAGATAAACAGTTGATTCGACTGCTCAATAACTCTCTGAATATCTTCCGCTAATTGGTCTGCCCAGCCAGCATACAGAGACTCAGTGTAAGCCGTATGATTTACCCAACGACAAGGATCTGCCACCCAATGCGTCTGAGGTAAGTGACTCTGGTTGTCACGCTCTGGGCGAGAAGAAATCAGCCAATAATCAACCTGTGAGTGTAAAGAGACTTGTTTCTCAATCCACTGATTTAAACGTTTAGAGATAATTCGACTACCGAACTGTACAATCAGATCACACTCGCCTAATTGCTGCGCAAACACCTCATGCTGAAGCCACAGATCATAGTAGGCCCAATTCGAGCTCACACCACTTTGTGGATCAGCAAATACTGGCCACCCCATTGTTTCTGCAAATGTTCTTGCCGCCTGAGCTTGCTGCAAAGGCAAACTACCAATAACAACCACGCCTTTTTTATCGCCGTACCTAGGAAGTTCGCCTGCACCTTGAGACAGAAAACGTTGGCAATATGTCGCTGTACTATTTCGCCAATGAGCAACCGTATCAAGATAAGGCTGATAAGCGTTTTTCTCACCATTTGAATAAAGCGGCTCTGGAAATGCACAATTAATATGCACGGCACTGCCCTTTTGACGCTGAGTAAACATGACTTCATCAATAGAGGTCAGCAACCAATTCAACGGTGTCGATAATGCCGGACTTGGTAAATTTAAGCTGTCAGAGACATGACCTGAGAAAATGCCTAATTGATTGATCGCCTGATTTGCACCACAACCCACCAATTCAACAGGTCGGTCAGCGGTCAACACCACCAACTTTTCACCCGTTAGCTTCGCCTCTGCAATTGCTGGTAGCAAGTTCGCCACCGCGGTGCCCGATGTCACGATCACTGCAACCGGCTCATCGCTTGCTTTTGCCAATCCAAGCGCCATAAATCCCAAACCACGCTCATCGAAATGAGTATGAATAGTAAGGTTCGGGTTATCGGCCGCTTCTAAAGTTAGAGGGGTTGAACGAGAGCCCGGTGCGATGCAAACATGATTTACCCCACAACGGTTCAATTCCAATAAGATGGTTTCAGACCAAATACGGTTAAGTACCGCTTGATCGACGTTCATGACGCCACCCCTAGCGGTGGATGCTCTGAAATAAGTGAAAGTAATGTCGACATCTTTTTATCTAACTCAGACCATTCATGCTCTGCAATCGAACCTGGAACAATACCTGCTCCTGCAAATAACTGAACTTGATCCCCTAGGATCAATGCGCTTCGAATGGCGACACAAAATTCAGCGCGTTCATGGCTAATATAGCCCATAGACCCGGCATACCAACCTCGAGCAAACGGCTCATTATCAAGAATAAACTGCATCGACTCTTTACGTGGCAACCCTGCTACGGCCGCTGTGGGCTGCAGAGCAGAAAGCAGTTGAACACCGTTTATTCCAGAGTGTAATTGCGCATGAATATGACGCTTGAGATGCTGCACTTTTCTTAATCGAACTAAACTCGCTTCTTTATCGACTTCAACCATTTCAGAGTGAGGCTGTAAACGCTCGATAATATCGTCTACGACATATTGATTTTCATTGAGGTTTTTCGAATCATTCGACAACCAATTTGCCAGTTCCATATCTTCTGCTGCGTTACTACCACGTCCTATCGTGCCCGCGAGCGCTTCGGTATGCAGTTCATGCCCAACTCGAGAATAAAGTCGCTCAGGCGTCGAGCCCATAAAGCTGTGCTTGCTGTCTAAGCTAAACAAAAAATGGAAGCTATGGTGATTATTTAAATAGCTGGCTTTCAATAACTGAGCAGCACTGAGTTCTGTGTCTAAATGAACAGAAGATTTACGTGCCAAGACCACTTTCTTGAAGTCATCGTTTTTAATCCCAGTTAGCACCTTATCAACTAAGTCATGCCACTGAGATTCCGATGGCGAATGTTCAATAGATAAAATGTGAGACGAAACGGGCGCTAGGCTTGGTACATCACAAACCAGTTTCTGCAAACCGGCTAATGTACGCGTTTTATCGTCAGAAATGTTAACGGCAAGAGACCATTGCTGATCAAAGCGTATCAATTCAATTTGCGGTAGAAAAAAGAACGACGGCATACAGCGGCGATTTTTTCATGCTGGCCATCAAACGAACGACCACCCCAAACTCTCTGCCCCTCACCCAGAATGGTGTACGCAGGCCCAGGTTCTACGAATGTATGGAGTTGCCCAAGAGCAACAACTTCTTCACGAGTATCACGGGACTGCCAGTAAAACTTGGGAAAAAGTGGTTGTGCTTCTAACCAATCAATAAATGCGAAATTTGGTTTCGCACTTAAAGGTTCGACTAGACGTGTTTGATTGCCTTCCGCTTGCTGAACTCGCTCGATAATTCTCTTTACGGCTTGATGGAACTGTGACAAATCAACCTCGAAATACGTGAGGATAAGGAATAACTGATGGCTACTCTAAGTTTAGACCCAAAGCAAATCAAGGTGGTATGCGATCTTTTGCAAAATCCTGTGATTGAAGCCGAACAAAACTTAGCCAGCAACAGGATAATTTACAGATATTTATTCTAATAAATATCAAATTACTGTATTTTAATAAAGAAATTAACGATTTTTTAGGAATTACGCAATGCAAAATATCGGGATGTCGTCGAAACTCGACAATGTATGCTACGACATTAGGGGGCCTGTACTCAAACATGCTAAGCGCATGGAAGAAGAAGGGCATAAAATCCTAAAACTAAATATCGGCAATCCTGCCCCATTTGGTTTTGATGCCCCAGACGAGATCCTGGTTGATGTCATCCGTAACCTACCAACGTCTCAAGGTTACTGTGATTCCAAAGGCATTTACTCTGCACGTAAAGCCGTTGTACAGCACTACCAACGTAAAGGCATTCGTTCACTGGATGTCGAAGATGTGTATGTGGGTAATGGCGTTTCTGAACTGATCGTCATGGCAATGCAAGCGTTACTGAATAACGGTGACGAAATGCTGATCCCATCGCCAGATTACCCATTGTGGACGGCATCTGTCGCATTGTCTGGTGGCACACCTGTGCACTATATGTGTGATGAAGGTGCGGACTGGTACCCAGATCTAGACGACATTAAAAAGAAGATCACTCCAAAAACACGCGGCATTGTTCTGATCAACCCAAACAACCCAACGGGTGCGGTCTACAATCGTGATTTCCTACTTGAAGTGATTGAAATCGCCCGTCAGCACAACCTGATCATTTTTGCCGACGAAATCTACGACAAAGTGCTTTACGATGGTGCGACACACACATCCGTTGCAACATTGACTGATGATGTTTTGGTGATGACATTTAATGGCCTGTCTAAAGCGTACCGTGTTTGTGGTTTCCGTGGTGGTTGGATGTTCCTAACAGGGCCAAAGCACCTCGCTCAAGGCTACATCAGTGGTTTAGAGTTGCTTTCCTCTATGCGCTTATGTGCCAACGTACCGATGCAGCATGCCATTCAAACGGCATTAGGCGGCTATCAAAGCATTAACGAATTGATCTTGCCTGGCGGTCGTTTACTTGAGCAGCGCAACCGCGCATGGGAGTTGATCAACCAAGTGCCTGGTGTGTCTTGTGTAAAACCAAAAGGCGCAATGTATCTGTTCCCAAAAATTGATACGAAGATGTACAACATCAAGAACGACCAACAGATGGTGCTCGACTTTTTGAAACAGGAAAAAGTACTTCTTGTTCAAGGTTCGGGATTCAACTGGCCTAAGCCTGACCATTTCCGTATCGTGACGCTGCCGCACGTAGAAGATCTTGAAACGGCAATTGGACGTTTTGAGCGATTCCTATCGACGTACAGCCAGTAGTAATTACTGCTGAACTCTCATATGCTTAGAGGAGCTCCCAGTGAGCTCCTTTTTCATATCTATTATCCACACCTCAACATAAAGCTGAATATGTGGGTAGACAGGAGAGAGCAATGAAAGAAAGCCATTTTTTTGCCCATTTGGCACGCATGAAGCTGATCCAACGCTGGCCTTTGATGCGTTCAGTCTCGCCAGAAAACGTGTCTGAGCACAGCCTGCAAGTCGCCTTTGTTGCTCACGCCCTCGCTCTCATTAAAAACAAGAAATTTGGCGGTACCCTAAACCCAGAGCGTATTGCTATTCTTGCGATGTATCATGACTCAAGTGAAGTATTAACGGGGGATTTGCCTACACCGGTCAAATACTACAACCCAGAAATTGCAAAAGAATATAAGAAGATAGAAGCTGCAGCGGAGCAAAAACTGCTCTCGATGTTGCCGGAAGAGTTTCAAGATGATTTTGCACCTTACCTCCTCTCTCATTCCGCCCATGAAGAAGACGCTAAGATCGTCAAACAAGCCGACTCCATTTGTGCCTACTTAAAATGTTTAGAAGAACTCAGTGCAGGAAACCACGAATTTGCTCTGGCAAAAAAACGTCTCGACATCACGTTACAAGAAAGAAAAACCCCTGAAATGGAATATTTCCTCCATACCTTTGCGCCCAGCTTTGAGTTATCTTTAGATGAAATCAGCTAGTTAACGGAGAGTCCCGTGTCATTTGATTTACCAAGCCAGTGGCAAGAACGCCATGATGATGAGCATAAAATCCGTCGTGATGACCACCGTAGCCCGTATCAACGAGATCGCGCACGGATCCTACACTCTGCAGCTTTTCGTCGCTTACAAGCAAAAACCCAAGTTCATGGCAACAGCTTAGAGGACTTTCATCGTACTCGCCTGACCCACTCATTAGAAGCGGCACAGCTCGGAACCGGTATTGTTGCACAGTTAAAGAAGAAACAACCAGAGTTTCGAGATTTACTGCCATCTGACAGCTTAATAGATTCCTTGTGCCTCGCTCACGACATTGGGCACCCTCCGTATGGACATGGCGGCGAAGTCGCGCTGAATTACATGATGCGAGATCACGGCGGCTTTGAGGGCAATGCGCAAACATTTCGTATTGTGACTAAATTGGAGCCTTACACCGAACACTTCGGAATGAACTTGTCGCGCCGAACCTTACTTGGTCTCATCAAGTACCCTGCACTACTCAGCCAGACGCGTTCAGAGTGTTTACCGAACCCGGTTGAACATCAACGCAAACTCAAAGCAAAAGACTGGAGCCCTGCAAAAGGCATTTACGATTGTGACAAAGATTTATTTGATTGGGTAATTGCCCCATTAACGGATGAAGATACAGCGTTACTGAGTCAAATGCGTTGCAGACCAAGCTCAGATTTAGAGCACAGCAAAACACGTTTTAAATCGCTCGACTGCTCCATCATGGAGTTGGCCGATGACATTGCTTATGGCGTGCATGATTTAGAAGATGCCATCGTACTGGGCATGGTGACTCGTCAGCAATGGCAAGAGGGAGCGGCAAGCAAACTGGCAGATTGCGGTGACCCATGGTTCGAAACTCACATTGGTTCCATTGGCCAGATGCTATTTAGTGGCAAACACCATGAACGTAAAGATGCGATTGGCGGTATCGTTAACGCCCTGCTCACCAGTATCTCGATTAAAGTCGTTGATGAACCTTTTCGTAATCCATTACTTGCATGGAACGCATGTTTAGAACCACAAATGGCAAAAGCACTTGAAGTGCTCAAGCACTTCGTTAGTAAGTATGTAATTCAAGTGCATCAAGTTCAGATTGTTGAGTACAAGGGGCAACAGATCATCATGGATTTGTTTGAAGCGCTAAGTGCAGACCCAGAACGCCTGCTGCCACAGCACACATGTTCATTATGGCAACAAGCAAAGTGCGAGAGTGCCAAAATGCGTGTTATCGCGGACTATATTTCTGCAATGACCGATGGCCATGCCCAAAAACTCCATCGCCAGTTGTTCTCTTCCATTGTGTTATAAACAATGTTTTATAAACAACGCGTTGTAAACCGTGTGTTGTAAATCAAACATTCAACAATAAGCTGTTTGCGTTTGCAATAGACTACTCACCTTTCAGATAGTTCTTCTCAAATACGCCCGGAGGCATCTGGGCGATTTGAAACTCAATCATTTTTTCAAAAGCATTCAAAAGCGGTGAAAAATCTTTGTTTGGCTCAAGCAAGCTTAAAGCGTAGTAACCCGCCTCTACTGTCGACAAGCTATTTTCAGATGGTGCTTTACGAATCGTATAATGGCCTTGAAGATCTTCAGGTAGCTTGACCGTTGGTAGGCAGTGTAAATTAGTCGAAAGCTGCCACATTTTGTAGGCTTTCTTCCACGTACCATCAAGCAAGATAAGACGCATTTTTTTGTGTTTCGTCACGCTACTATTGGTAAGTTCAGACAAACAAAGCGAAGATTCCGATGGGTACAGAATAAAGTGTTGATAGTGGTCATCAGCAAGATATTCATTGAGCAATGCATCGTTAGAAAAATCCTCACCAATCAGACAAGTACAACAATTTAAACTCAAATTGAGAATCCGTGCCGTACCCAGAGGACGATGTTCTTCACTCGTATGCTGAAGAATGATAAGTTCAATCTCGTTTCCTAGCGGTACAACCCATTGGCAAATACAAGCTTTGCGTGATTTTCCACATTGAGAACAATAACGAGACATAGTGTGAACCTTTATACATTGCTGAGCATCATCAGCATTATCTGTTTAATACTTCAATCCGAACCGATGGCAAGCCTTACCGAATGGCACGCTTATAATATACGCCACGGTGAATGGTGGCGAATCGTAACAGGAAATCTCACCCATACCAACTTTGCTCACCTTGGAATGAACATTGCTGCATTGTGGATCATTGGTTTTATTTTTCGTCCTACCACGCGCAACTTTCTTGTTATCTTTATATTGCTGTGTACTTTTGTTGGAACGATAAATCTATTTACCAGCCTGTCCATTTATGTCGGTCTATCCGGTGTATTGCATGGACTTTTTGGTTTTTGGGCACTAAGAGAAGTTTTCGAGGGTAGAAGAAGCAGTGTGCTGTTAGTTGTCGGCCTGATTGCGAAAATTGCTTGGGAGCAGCTCTATGGCCCCTCCGCAAGCACTGCGACAATGATTGGTGCAAAGGTTGCCATTGACGCCCATTTGATTGGCGCGATTGGTGGCTTAACAATGGTGTGCATAGAAAAAGGCTTAAAGCGTCGTATTTTTGGCTAATCGTTCGCAATCAATAAAAAAGCCCGAACCCTAAAAGTCATCGGCTCGGGACAGCAGTAATCGGATGAAGCTGATTTATCTGTTTTCTCAGTAATCAAGATATTCTTATTAAGTCTTGATTTTTACGCGAACGACACCGTTAAAGTAGGATTCGATCCTCGTTTTTCTTCACGGTAGCATCGCCAATACCTTTTACATTCGTCAAATCTGCAGCCGTTTTAAATGGCCCATGCTCCTTGCGGTAATCAACGATATCTTGTGCTTTCTTTTCACCGATACCGTTAAGCAAACTCGCAATTTCTTGTGCCGAAGCGGTATTCACGTTTACGGTAATTTCAATACCGTCATACTTTGCTGCTTTATTGCTTGACGTCTCTGCGCTGCCAGTTTGGCTGTCTGTAGCCCAAGCTAAAGAGCTCAACAACATTAAGCTTATTGTTAAAATCCATTTCATGTTTTTTCCCTTTTATGGCTATGTTAGGTATTCATCTCGCCAGCTATTGACTCCACTTGGTATCCGCTAGCGAACCATCGACACTACTCTAAAAAAGCCAATCTAGGCATGAAAGTGACTACCGAAAAAAATAAAACGGGCCGCGAATGCGGCCCGTTTTTGTCAACATACAAATTACATCAAGAATGCTTAGTTGCTCACAACAAAGTATTCAATATCTGTATTTTCACGAAGTACAGCAACCACAGAAGACAAGTCTTGCTGAGCTGATGCACGTAGCATTTGCGTTGCAACTTGCTGTTCTAATGAACTATCAAGCTCTGCATGAACGGCGTCAAGTTCGATAACAACGATGTTACCGTCTAGATCTTTTGACTGACCGAACATCGGCTTGCCATCAACTGGTTTTGCCATTGCAAATACCGTTGTTGCTAAAGGAGAACGACGATCAATCGATTCTTGCTCACCAAATGCTAGATTGTTTTCAGCAAGAATATCCGTATTGCCCTCTTTAAGCGCTGCAACAACTTTTGTACCTAGTTCAATTGCGCCTTGTTCGCCTTTCACACGAGACAACTCAGCGACAACTTGTCCTTTCACTTCGTCTAGTGGCAATACCGTTTCATCACGAGCGTCTTCAACACGTACAACAATGATGTGCTCAGGTGCAATTTCAATCGCTTCAGAGTTCAGACCATCTTCTTTCACTTCTGGGCTTAGAATCGCTTGAATTACCGCTGGATTCTTCAGAACTTCTGGAGCATCAACTTGAGAGATGAAATCCGTTGTTTTCACTTCCTGGCCAACTGCTTTAGATGCATCGTCTAGAGAGTCAGGGTATTCGAATGCCACCTTTTCAAGCTCACTTTGTAGCTCATAGAATTGATCAACGGCTTTTTGGTCAATCATTTCTTGTTTGATTTCTGCTGCAACTTCAGAGTAAGGCTTCGCAACAGCACCTTTAAGCTCTTCTAGCTTAATGATGTGGTAACCAAAGTCTGATTTGACTAGGCCTGTCATATCACCAGGGTTCTTAAGTGCAAATGCCGCTTCTTCAATGATGGGTCCATCACATCACGTTCGATCCAACCTAGATCACCGCCGTTTTCAGCACTGCCAAAGTCTTCCGATTTTTCTTTTGCGACAGTTGCAAAATCAGCGCCTGCATTTAGCTCATCAAGAATCGCTTGGGCTTTCGCTTCATCATCACCCTCAACAAGAATGTGAGCAACGCGACGTTGTTCTTCTGTTGAGTATTTATCTAGATGCTCGTCGTAGTATTTCTTAACGTCTGCGTCAGAAACTTGAATTTGCTTCTTAAGCGCTTCAGCAGAAAGCTCGATGTAAGCAACTTTTACTTGCTCAGGACGAGTGAAGTTATCTGGATTCGCTTTGTAGTACTCTTGAATTTCTTCGTCAGTAAGATCTACTTTCTTCGCAAACTCCGCCAAATCGATGGTGATAGTGCGAACGTCACGAGTTTGAGTTAGCAGTTTGCCTTCAGCCTGAACTTCGCCAGGTAGTGTAAACTCACTGGTTTGCAGTGCATTCAATAGTTGCTCACGAACCAACTCACGACGCATGTATTCTGCAAATGAGTCTGGAGAGAAGCCTGCACGACGTAGAGACGCTTGGTAGACCTCTTGATCAAACTTACCGTTAGATTGGAACTGAGGCATTTCTAGAATCATGCTACGGACTTGAGCGTCACTAATGCGCAGACCTAATGCTTCTGCTTGTTGATCAAGCAATACGTCATTGATCATACGATCTAGAACGGATTTACGGAAAGATTCCACGTATGCAGGGTCAGCCAGCATTTGAGAGAAGTAATCACCCAATTGAGCTTGCATGCGGTTACGCTCATTTTGGTATGCCATCTCGAACTCACCACGAGCAATATCGGTATTTCCAACTTTCGCAGCAACATTATTGTTACCGCCAGCAACGTAGCTACCTACACCTGCGAAAACGAAAGATAGGATGATAAGTCCAAGGATAATTTTGACCGCGATGCTATTCACGCCTTCGCGTAGTCGATCCATCATAATTTAACTGCTCTCCACAAATGAAGCCAACTGCTTCTAATAGAAATAATGTCGCAATAATATCAGAAAAAGAAATGCGCATCAGTAGGATGCGCATAATTTAAAAAAGTTCGGCTCTTTGTTTGTAAATTTTTGTTCCAAACGCACCGTTTGAGCAAAAATTACGCAACAGCCTTTGTAAACTCTACCTTGCGTTATCAATAAGACATCACTAGGAAGGAGAGTTACAAGAAATTAGTTACAAGCGTCTTTAAGCGCTTTACCCGCTTTAAACGCTGGCACTTTCGCTTCTGCGATTTGGATTTCTTCACCAGTCTTAGGGTTACGACCTGTGCGAGCTGCACGAGTACGTACGCTAAATGTACCAAAGCCAACAAGTGCAACTTGGTCACCAGACTGAAGCGTACCACTTACTGCTTCAATGAATGCGTCTAGAGCGCGGCCAGCTGATGCTTTAGAAATATCTGCATTTTGTGCGATTTGTTCTACTAACTGAGTTTTATTCACTGTGATTTCCCCTTAATGTCATCTGTGATTATTTTTGTGATGACTTTCGTTCCATTGTAAAGAAAAAATGTGTCACCCCTTATATTTCAAGGGCTGACAGCTATCGAGCTTAAGTTAGCTTCCAAAAAAAACGCTGACAAGCCTTTTTGAGCCTATCAGCGTAAAGTTTTACTTATTTTTGCTGCACATCACTATTTTTTAGCGTCGAACTCAACGCCTGTCGGGTCTCGCTCTAGTGCAACTTTAAGAACTTCATCAATCCACTGTACTGGAATCACTTGAAGATCAGCAATGACGTTGTCAGGAATCTCTTCCAAATCACGCTCATTGTCTTTAGGAATCAGGACTGTTTTGATGCCACCACGGTGCGCCGCAAGCAACTTCTCTTTAAGACCGCCGATAGGTAGAACTTCACCACGTAGTGTGATCTCACCTGTCATACCGACTTCTGCTTTAACTGGGTTACCTGTCAAGCTAGAAACCAGTGCAGTACACATTGCAATACCCGCACTTGGGCCGTCTTTTGGTGTTGCGCCTTCAGGAACGTGTACGTGGATATCACGCTTCTCGTAGAAATCTGAGTTAATGCCCAGCTTCTCAGCACGCGAACGCACAACCGTCATTGCCGCTTGGATCGACTCTTTCATAACATCGCCAAGTGAACCTGTTTGCGTCAACTTACCTTTACCTGGCATCGCTTCGGTTTCAATCGTTAGTAGATCGCCACCCACTTGTGTCCAAGCAAGACCCGTCACTTGACCGATGCGGTTACTGTCGTCCGCTTTACCGAAATCATGACGTTGAACACCTAAGTACTCTTTTAGGTTGTCCATTGTTACCGTCACAGATTTCAAGCTACTATCCAGTAGAATGTTCTTCACTGCTTTACGACAGATCTTCGAGATTTCGCGCTCTAGGCTACGCACACCCGCTTCACGTGTGTAGTAACGAATAATGCCGATGATTGCTGAATCTTCGATCGTAATTTCATGTGGCTTAAGACCATTGCGCTGTACTTGCTTATCAACAAGATGACGCTTCGCAATGTTTAGCTTCTCGTCTTCTGTGTAACCAGAAAGACGAATCACTTCCATACGGTCTAACAACGGCCCCGGAATATCCATCGAGTTCGAGGTTGCTACGAACATCACGTCAGACAGATCGTAATCCACTTCTAGATAGTGATCGTTGAATGCGTTGTTTTGTTCCGGATCGAGTACTTCAAGCAGTGCAGAAGATGGATCGCCACGCATATCCGACGACATCTTGTCAATTTCATCCAAAAGGAAAAGAGGGTTTTTAACGCCAACTTTCGACATTTTCTGAATGAGCTTACCTGGCAACGAACCAATGTAAGTTCGACGGTGACCACGAATTTCAGCTTCATCACGCACGCCACCTAAAGCCATGCGAGTGTATTTACGACCTGTCGCAGCCGCAATAGAACGGCCTAGAGACGTTTTACCGACACCAGGAGGTCCTACAAGACAAAGAATCGGACCTTTGAGCTTGTTGATACGGTTTTGTACCGCTAAGTACTCAAGAATACGTTCTTTAACACGCTCTAAACCGTAGTGATCTTCATTTAGAATCTCTTCTGCTTTCGCAAGGTTCTTCTTAACTTTCGAGCGTTTCGCCCATGGCACGCTTACCATCCAATCGATGTAGCTACGTACCACGGTCGCTTCAGCCGACATTGGCGACATCATCTTAAGCTTTTGTAGCTCTTGTTCTGTCTTCTCGCGTGCATCCTGAGGCATTTTAGATTCTTCAATCTTTTGCTTCAGTGCTTCAAATTCATCTGGCGCATCTTCCATCTCACCAAGTTCTTTCTGAATCGCTTTCATTTGCTCATTCAGGTAGTACTCGCGTTGAGATTTTTCCATCTGCTTTTTCACACGGCCGCGGATGCGCTTTTCAACTTGAAGAAGATCAATCTCAGACTCCATCTGTCCCATCAGGAACTCAAGACGCTCTGAAATATCTACTGTTTCAAGAACTTGCTGTTTATCCACCAACTTCAATGGCATGTGTGCGGCAATGGTATCAGCCAAACGAGCTGCTTCTTCAATCCCCGTTAGCGAAGTCAGTACTTCTGGTGGGATTTTTTTGTTTAGCTTAATGAAACCTTCAAACTGGTTGATCGCACTACGTACAATCACTTCTTGTTCACGTTCATCTAGCTCAGGCGTAACGATATATTCCGCTTCAGCAAGGAAGAAGTCGCTTTCTTTAAAGTGATTGATCTTCGCACGCTGCTGACCCTCAACCAACACTTTTACTGTGCCATCTGGTAGCTTAAGCAGTTGGAGAATCGTCGCTACCGTACCTACTTCAAATAGGTCATCTACGGTCGGCTCATCAGTGTCAGCTTGCTTTTGTGCCACAAGCAGAACTTGTTTGTTTGTTTCCATCGCCGTTTCTAGACAGCTAATCGATTTCTCACGACCGACAAACAATGGAATAACCATGTGTGGGTAGACCACTACGTCACGTAGAGGTAATACCGGGATCTCGATACGCTCGGAACGTTCCAAGTTCATATAATTCTCTCTTCCGCTTTCACGTTTAACGTATTACTTAAGCCAGTATATGGGGTCTAATTGTTTGGATTCAATAAGAGAAATAAAAAAAGGAGGTAATTACTTACCTCCTTTTTAATTGATGCTGATTTTATTCTGCTCCAGCGGCCTGGCTGTCGGCATTGCTGTAAATAAGCAGCGGTTCTGACTCACCATTAATCACTGATTCATCAATAACAACCTTGCTTACGTCGGTTGCCGATGGCAGTTCATACATGGTTTCAAGTAGAACACTTTCAAGAATTGAACGTAGACCACGAGCACCCGTTTTACGTTCCATTGCTTTCTTAGCAATAGCACGAAGTGCATCTTCACGGAATTCAAGCTCGGCATTTTCCAGTTCAAACAAGGCGGCATATTGCTTGGTTAGCGCGTTCTTCGGTTCACATAGGATCTGAATTAGCGCTTCTTCATCAAGCTCAGTCAACGTTGTTGTTACTGGTAGACGACCAATGAATTCTGGGATCAGGCCGTATTTCACTAGATCTTCAGGCTCAACCTGAGTAAATAGTTCACCTACCGTTTTGGTTTCGTTCTTAGAACGCACTTCTGCGCCAAAACCAATACCTGTGCCAGTTGCTACACGCTGCTCAATCACTTTATCAAGGCCTGCAAATGCACCGCCACAGATGAACAAAATCTTAGATGTGTCCACTTGTAGGAATTCTTGCTGCGGATGCTTACGACCACCTTGAGGTGGCACCGATGCAACCGTACCTTCGATAAGTTTTAGTAGCGCTTGCTGAACACCCTCACCAGATACGTCACGCGTAATTGATGGGTTTTCAGCTTTACGAGAAATCTTGTCAATTTCATCAATGTATACGATGCCGCGTTCAGCCTTAGCTACATCGTAATCACATTTTTGCAGAAGCTTCTGGATGATATTTTCAACGTCTTCGCCTACGTAACCTGCTTCGGTTAGTGTCGTTGCGTCAGCCATTGTAAATGGCACATCCAGGAATCGAGCTAACGTTTCTGCAAGTAGCGTCTTACCACTACCTGTAGGACCGATAAGAAGGATGTTACTTTTACCAAGTTCCACGCCTTCGCTCGTTGTATCACCATTACGTAAACGCTTGTAGTGGTTATATACCGCAACTGCGAGCACTTTTTTCGCGTAATCTTGTCCGATCACATAGTCATCAAGGTGTTCACGGATCTGTTTTGGCGTTGGTAACGCTTCAGATTCTTTCTTAGGGAGAACATCCTTGATTTCTTCGCGAATGATATCGTTACATAAGTCGACGCACTCGTCGCAAATGTAAACTGACGGACCTGCGATTAGCTTGCGAACTTCGTGCTGACTTTTGCCACAGAAAGAACAGTACAGCAATTTGCCGCTGCCACTTTCTTTGCTTTTATCTGTCATTCGCTAACCTCTTAGCCTTTACTCTTTATGAATGAGTGTATATCAAATTTAGCCAAATTGCGCTGGCTAAATTACTCGCCACGACGGCTCAACACTGCATCCACAATACCGTATTCTACTGCTTGATCTGCCGACATGAAGTTATCACGATCGGTATCACGCTCAATCACCTCAAGAGGCTGACCAGTGTGCTCAGCTAATAGTTTATTTAGCTTTTGCTTAATAGTCAGAATTTCCTGAGCATGAATTTGGATATCAGAAGCCTGACCTTGGAAACCACCTAGTGGTTGGTGGATCATCACGCGTGAGTTAGGCAGAACATAACGCTTACCTGGTGCACCACCAGCAAGCAGGAATGCGCCCATTGAACAAGCTTGACCCATACATACTGTACTTACATTTGGCTTGATGAACTGCATAGTGTCGTAAATAGACATACCCGCAGTCACGCTACCACCTGGAGAGTTAATGTATAGGAAAATATCTTTATCTGGATTTTCAGATTCTAGGAAAAGTAGCTGAGCCACGACAAGGTTTGCCATGTGGTCTTCCACTTGACCCGTTAAAAAGATCACGCGCTCTTTAAGCAGACGTGAATAGATGTCGTAAGAGCGTTCGCCACGGGAAGTTTGCTCAACCACCATTGGTACTAGCGCGTCAATAATTGGCGACATTGCATTTTTTTCTTGGTAGCTCATATTCTTATGTCCCTAAAATAAATGGCCCGGATGATGAGTATCATACGGACCATTGTTAGCAGAATAGTTAACGCTAAGTCAACCTTCTACGCAAGATAATGCTTATTAAGCAGCAGGTTGTTGGTTAAGTAGCTCGTTGAAGCTTACTTCTTTCTCAGTAACCTGTGCTTTAGCGATGATCGCGTCGATAGCTTGCTCTTCTAGAGCAACGTTACGCATGTTGTTCATCATTTGCTCGTTTTGCTCGTAGTAAGCAATAACTTCTGATGGATCTTCGTAAGCTGTTGCCATCTCTTCGATTAGCGCTTTAACTTTCTCGTCGTCAGCTTTTAGTTCTTCAGACTTGATCACTTCACCAAGTAGAAGACCAACAACTACGCGACGTTTAGCTTGCTCTTCGAACAATTCACGTGGAAGCTGTGCAGCTGCTTCTGGGTTACCACCGAAGCGTTGTGCAGCTTGTTGACGTAGAACGTGGATCTCTTGATCGATAAGTGCAGCTGGTACGTCGATTGGGTTTTGCTCAACTAGGCCGTCGATAGCTTGCTCTTTGATGCGGTTCTTAATAGCTTGCTTAAGTTCGCGCTCCATGTTCTTACGAACTTCAGCTTTAAGTGCGTCAACGCCGCCTTCAACAACACCGAACTTAGCAACGAATTCGTCGTTTAGTTCTGGAAGTTCACGCGCTTCAACTTTGTTCACTTTGATTGCGAACTTAGCCGCTTTACCTTTTAGGTTTTCAGCGTGGTAATCTTCTGGGAAGTTTACGTCGATTTCGAATTCCATACCTTTAGTTTTACCTTCGATACCGTCTTCGAAACCTGGGATCATGCGACCTGCGCCCATTTCTAGTGGGAAGTTCTCAGCTTTACCGCCTTCGAACTCTTCACCGTCGATAGAACCAACGAAGTCGATGCTTACGCGCTTACCAGCTTCTGCAGCTTCTTCAACTTCTGCCCAAGTAGCTTGTTGCTTACGTAGAGTTTCGATCATCTCTTCTACGTCTGCTTCATTCACTTCTGTTGTTGGTTTTTCAACAGTGATGCTTTCTAGGCCTTTTAGCTCAACTTCTGGGTAAACTTCGAAAGTTGCAGTGAACACTAGATCTGCGCCTTCGTTGTTTTCAACTGGAGCAAAAGTTGGTGCGCCAGCTGGGTTGATTTTCTCTTTTACGATCGCTTCGATGAAGTGGCGTTGCATAACTTCACCAAGAACGTCTTGACGTACAGCTTTGCCGTACATTTGAGCAACCATTTTTAGAGGCACTTTACCCTTACGGAAACCATCGAAACGACGGTTTTTAGCGATGTTGCGTAGTTCAGCTGTTACAGCGTCTTCGATGTTTGCAGCTGGAACAGTAATGTTTAGACGGCGCTCTAGGCCTTCTAGCGTTTCAACAGTAACTTGCATTATATATAAACCTCTAAAGTGGCCCGGTCTTCCCGAGCGTATGAGCGAGACTCTGTGAGTTCACGCTTCATCCTTGTGTAGTGTTCTGTCCGAACACCTAAGTTAAATCGAGTATCGATGTTGAAAATCAACACCGGACTAATCAGTGATATCTTCAGCACATTGCCAAAGGTATCTCCTATTAGCCTCAGGACAGAATTTTTAGACGCGACATTCTAGCGATCTGTCGCTACCCTGTCGAGCCAATAGCCACTATGTGGACATTGTCTGCACTAAATTCTCGAATACCGACACAAAATTGGACAAAAAATACAAGACACTCGTCCACTTTGCCCCGCCGGCATATCTAGAATGGGGACAATAGCGACTTTTTCAAGAGAATCGACAGCTTTTTTTATTGAAAAACCCAAAAAGAGATCTTGCTCTTGTTTTACTCCATAGAGTTGAAAACTAACGCCCCAGTCATGACTACAAAATATTAACATTCCATAGATATCAAAAAGGGATCATTAGGAAGTGCAAGTTGTGAGCTGGAAGTGCAAGTCGCTGAATTTGAAAAAGCAGCCATTGAACGTGCTTTACGAGAAAACAACAACCTTATCCAACTTTTCATGGAACAATCGAATGTCGCTCAAAAAAACTGATACAAAGAATGCACACTGTCAAACCAATGAGAAACGGGTTAAATAACGTACAAATGAACGCTTGTTGTCAGTATAAAATTGAACCATACTTTGAATTGTGTAAGCAGAAAGATTCATATGGATATGGGCGAAAAAACTAAAATTCCCGTCATTACAGATACGGTTGAGGTCGATGGCCTGTTCCAAGAAGAACGGCGTTCAAGAGAAGACCGCCGAAAAAGTAGAAAAAAATGGATTGGCTATGATAGAAGAATGAAGCCAGATCCAAGGCGACCTGAGTGCAAATCCATAGATGAAGAAGTGTAAACATTCACATCTCTTTTGTTTTTATCCCCAATACGATTCATTACTTGGTCATATTTTTTGGCCTCATTTGCATTGTTGGCATCATATTGATACCCACGACACAGAGAAACAATACTAAGGAATAATAAAGGGTAAAAACCACCCCCGACTGCAAAACGCGATGGGTGAAAAAAATAACACATTTAAGAAGAGCAGCTGATTTCCATTTTTTTTGCCCCACTCGGGTGGCAGTTTAGCGTATTCATCCCACTCCATTTGTTCGTCGTACGGATGCCTTAGCAGTCCAGCGAGTCGATTTACTTCACTAAAATCCCCCTCTTCGGCCTTATCAATAGCAAGTTGTGCGAGGTAGTTACGCAAAATGTATTTAGGATTCACTTGACGCATCTTTTCACAGCGACTCTCTACTGACACACGTCCCCCCTGTTCATCCACTTCTAATTTGCAGCGAGCAAGATACCGATCCAGCCATGCACTTGCCGCCTCTCGATCAATACACAAATCAATGACAGCTTGAGGAGAGTTAATATCCAGACAAGAGAGTTCACGGAAGAAACGCGTGTAGTCAGTCTTGTTTTGATGCAGCAGCTCAAACATGGTTTCAAACAGACGTCCATCGTCACTGACCTTAGTGTGAAGCCCTAGCTTAGCGCGCATGAGTTCGCTGAATTTCTGACTAAGGCGAACTTCAAATTTCCCAAGTGCGGCTTCTAAATCCTCTCGCTCAATCAACGGTGACAAAGCATGTGCTAACGCTGACAAGTTCCACAGTGCGACTCTGGGCTGTTGTTCAAATGCATAACGACCTTGATAGTCTGAATGATTACAGATGTAATTGGGATCATAATCATCAAGGAAGCCAAACGGACCATAATCGAAAGTCTGCCCTAATATCGACATGTTATCGGTGTTCATCACGCCATGCGCAAAGCCATAAGCTTGCCAATACGCGATCATCACTGCGGTTTTATCTACGATGCACTCAAACATTTCAGCATAGGGCTTTTCTAATGCTAAGCATTGAGGGAAATGCCACTCTATCACTTTATCTGCAAGAAGCTTTTGTTCGCTCAGTTGATTGGTATAGAAAAAGTGCTCAAAGTGACCAAAACGAATATGGGTTTCTGCTAGCCGGATTAGCAACGCGCCATATTCCATTTTTTCTCGATAAACAGGCGTATCACTGTCCATCATCCCCAGCGCTCTAGTGGTGGGGATGCCAAGACCTGCCATGGCTTCGCTACACAAATATTCACGAACAGTCGAACGCAAAACCGCTCGACCATCGCCCATTCGTGAGTATGGCGTTAACCCTGCCCCTTTAAGATGGATATCGAACCAAGTCCCATCTTTATGCTGCATTTCGGCCAAAAGTAAACCACGCCCATCACCTAAATCTGGGTTATAAACCCCAAACTGATGGCCCGCATATTTCATTGCTAACGGAGAAAATGGCGCAAAATCCTCTTGTCCAGAAAATACATTTAAGACCTCGTCACCTGCATGTTCTGGCAAACCAAATTGCAATGCGAGATCGCGATTCCAAGCGACCCAACGAGTATTATCTAAAGGTTGGGGAGCAATACTCGTGAAGAATGCCGACGGCAGTTCGCTGAACCGATGGGTAAAATGTACCCCTTTCCAGATGGACATAATGATTCCTTAAATACGACTTCCTACTAATGAGTATACGCCGTGTATCAAGCTACTTTCAGCCACGAAATGTGCAGGGGTATTCGCGAATTAAAGAGAGTAGTGATCAAAGGAAAAGATATATCCAAACAACAAACGATGAGTAAGAGTGCGCTCTGCGACAATGAACCTGCAGAAAAGCGCTATAAATCTGAAGAACAGCGCTATAAACCTGAAGAAAAACGCAGCCTTTTAATTAGGCAGGAAACTCTTCGTTATTCTGTTGAGGCTCAGATTCCTTGCTTAAACGAGATCGTTCAATGTCAACAATCGTTCGATAACTCAATGACAACAATGCAATTTGATAAGCCCCAAACACACCAAAGAGCAGACCAGAAACAAGCATAATGCCAATGTGAGAAAACTGAGCAAAAACAAGTTGGCTCACTGTGCCTGCCAACAGTGGAATGACACCCATTAAAATGAATATCTGTTTTTTGTAAGGACGGCTTTTTCGCCATGAATGTGCAAGGCCGCGTGGTTCGTGATCCAATGCCGTTGCCGGAAGCACCAATGACCAACGAGAAAGTAACCAATATGCGGGGATACTCGAAATCAGAGTAATGATGCTTATCAATAGTTCACTGTTAACGTCGCCGCTTTCTGATACCACAAGAAAAGTAATCGTAAACAATGGTAAACCAAGCGTCACGATCATGGATGTACCGAACAAAATCCACCAGCCTATAAAGCGGAGCTCTCGCATTGATAAACGCACTACATCCAGTGCAGACTGCATATACTCATGAGCCAAATAGATGCGATGAATCCGCACGGCAGCCATTGCCGCCACCAAGGGGTAAAGCACCAGTGTTGTGAGAAAGAACCCGCCACTGAAGTTCGGCTCTGCTTGCGTCATCGCTGATTGATACTGAGTGATAAAAAAGACATGCACCACGATCAATGGAATGCATGCGATAGTGATAGCAAGAAGATTCGCCCTCACCATGAAGAGTGCCTCTGAGCATATTTTCCCGACAGAAAACTGAAGATTTGTAGACATGGTCCATCCTTGATGATCAATAACCTGCTAATAGATTACGCTACTTAGAGAGGCGACCGAATGTAGTGAGGATGAGAATCGTGCCATTCACTCGATATAAAGCAAAACACATATAAATAATGCGAGCTATCTCTACTATTTTACACGTAAAGAAGCCCGCATTAAGAGTAAGAAAATACCGTTTTCTTAAATAAATTAACCGGTTAATACATTGTCTTCTGGATACTTAATCAATGTTGGTTGAGGACGCGCAAGCATATAAGCCAATGTTAAAGGCCCAATACGACCAATGATCATCACTACAATCATGATGTATTTACCCGGTTCCGACAGCTCTGCCGTTAACCCGGCCGTTAACCCTACCGTAGCAAATGCCGATATTGTTTCGAACATCACCTTATCGAAAGCGGCTTTCTCGGTGATCATCAGTAAAAACATCGCAGTGGTTAGAATGGCACCACTCACAACGATGATCGCCAATGATTTGGTCACGGTTTGCCAGTTCACTGTACGTTTAAATATCACTACGTGTTTCTTTTGACGCAGAAATGCCCATGTCGCCATAAACGCGACGGTAAAAGTCGAGACTTTGATACCACCACCCGTTGAGGTGGACCCAGCGCCAATCAGCATGAGAACGATCATCACTAACAAGGCAGGCTGAGTAAACTGTGCTAAATCGACACTATTAAAACCCGCAGTTCGCGCACTTGCAGATTGAAAGAACGCCGCGAGCCATTGCCCTGTCACAGGTAGAGATTCCATCGTATTCGGGTTATGTCTTTCCAAAAGCCAAAACAGTAGCGTACCAACGACAAGCAGTACTGGTGTCGCGATAAGCATGATCTTGGTGTGTAAATGCAAAAAGTGGAACCCACGACGCCAATTCAGCCATAGATCACCGATGACGGTAAACCCAAGGCCACCAAAGATAAATAAGCCCGATAGGGTTAAGATCACAACGGGATCATTAACAAAGCTCATCATGCTGTCAGAAAACAGTGCAAAGCCGGCATTGTTAAACGCTGAGATAGAATGGAAAAGCGCATAGAACATTCCTGTCTGCCATCCCATTTCAGGAACCCAGCGGAATGAAAGAAAGACAAAACCTATCGCCTCTGCTACCAACGCAAACGTGACGATCCTTTTGACCAATCGGCGTAAGTTAACTTGGCGATCTTGCCCGAGTGCTTCTTTCGCAAGAGCCTGCTGACGTAAACTTAAGCGTACTCCGAACATATAGAGCAAAACGGCAGATAATGTCATCTGACCCAATCCACCGATTTGCATTAAAAACATGAGCAGAACTTTACCCGCTAGCGTGAAGTGCTGCCCTGTATCCACAACCCCTAAACCAGTCACACTGATCGCTGAGGTGGCTGTAAATAACGCATCCGTAATGGACAACCCCGTCACAGAAAAAACAGGTAAAGTCAGTAGCACCGCAGATGGCAATAACACACCGAGAAAGCTCAGCAATATAATGCGTGGTTCGTCGCCTTTCGCATTTTTTTGTTTGCTATCTGGGACGTAAAAAACGCCTCTTTGATGAAACTGCTTCATAGTGATTTTAACTTGCTTGCCAACTTGTCCTGTGGGCCGACCACAATGATTAAATCACCGATCTCCAACGTTGTTGTTAACTCTGGTGCTTTGGTGATTTCTGGGCCGCGTTTAAAGCCGAGTACTTGAACCCCCTCGACTTTGCATAAGGCAAGATCACCCAATGTTTTGCCCATCCAACGAGCTCCAATCACGAACTCTGTCATCGCTAGACCACTGCCTAATGGATGAAACTCTAAAACACGTTTATCGAGCATCTTACGTGCGACACGAATCCCCATATCACGCTCAGGCATAATGATGTGGTCTGCACCGATTTTTTGTAGAACACGAGCTTGAAAACGATCGTTCGCTTTTACCCAAACCGATTTTACGCCCGCTTCTTTTGCGATTAATGTCGTCAGGATGCTTGCGTTCACATCGGCGCCAATAGCAATCATAACCATGTCATAATCGTCTAATTTAAGCTCTGCAACCGTCTCTTCTTGAGTACAATTCGCCACAATTGCTTGGCTAACAAACCCAGCGGCTTCTTTAACCCGCTCTTCATTAATGTCTACCGCCAATACTTGGGAGCCGGAGTCTTGCAGTTCTTTACATACAGCCAAGCCAAAGCGGCCAAGACCAATTACAGCAAATTGCTTATCACCCGTTTTCATTCGTGCCTCATTTGTGCATTGAATAGCAGGCGCAAAAGTCTGCGCCTATTCCCTATCATCTGCAAATCAGACGACAAAAATTGACAGAACATTAACTCAGACTACTACGCGATAAATAAAGCGTAAGACAATAACGCCAACATTCCACCATTAAAGTCAATTAAATCAAAATAATGGCATAAACATAAAACCAAATGTGAGACTGTCGTGGTTCTATCGGTAAAAACGCTTTTCAAAAAGCTAGAGTATAAAAAACAAAAAATACAAAAAAGCCGCATCGAAATGCGGCTTAAGAAGTAAAGCGTATTATTTATCTTGGGGTTTACGTTTATTTTTAGGCACGTAATTCAAAATGGAAATTGGCACAGGCTTTCTTGGCGCAAAGCCTTCAATTTCTACACGTTCTAACAAATGCCCCAAACGGCTTTCAATCATACATAGATTTTTAAAGTCGTCTTTCGATACCAATGAGATCGCTTCACCTTGCGCACCAGCACGACCTGTACGACCAATGCGATGCACATATTCGTCTGCAGGGAATGGCAAATCGTAGTTGATCACTACTGGTAAATTGTCGATATCAATACCACGAGCCGCGACACCCGTTGCCACTAAGTATTGAATCTTACCTGCTTTAAACTGCTCGATCAGTTCTTGGCGCACACGTTGATTACGACCACTGTGAAACGCTTCGGCAACAATACCTCGCTTTTCTAGCTGAGTGACAAGCTTCGCAGCACCGTGTTTCGTTTCAATAAACACCAACACTTGAGACCAATCATTTTCTTGCAACATATGGCTAAGCAGCGATGACTTCATGTCTTTATCTACTGTTGTGATCCACTGCTTGATGTTTGATTTCGATGCGCTGTGTTTCGCGATCGTAATTTCTTCTGGATCAACGATGACATTTTTCGCAAGATCACGAACTGGATTCGATAGTGTCGCAGAGAACAGTAAGCTTTGAATATCTTCAGGCATGCAATCAACAATCTTATCGATTGCATCAATGAAGCCCATATCAAGCATTTTATCGGCTTCATCCAGAACCAACATTTCAACTTCATCGAAGTGAATAGCACGTTGACCATATAAATCAATCAAACGGCCTGGAGTGCTCACTACAATGTCTACCCCCTCAATCAATGCTTGTTTTTGCGGCGCGTAATCCACACCACCAAACATCGCCATTGAGCGTAACGGTAAATTTTGAGCATAAGCTTCAATGCTTTGATGCACCTGAAGAGCAAGTTCGCGAGTTGGTGTCAAAATGATCGCACGTGCGCGTTTTTTACGTTGCGTCTCGCCTGTGCTGAGTTTTTCTAAAATCGGTAATACAAAGCTTGCAGTTTTACCCGTGCCCGTTTGTGCTGCGGCAATCAGATTACGACCACGCAGAACAATTGGAATGGCTTTTTGTTGGATAGAAGTCGGTTTTTCATAACCCAGCGCCTTCACCGCATCGGTGATAGGTGTGCTTAAACCAAGCTTAGAAAATGGCATAGAAACGTCTCAACAGAGGAAATGGGCGCGTAGTGTATCAGAATCCAATCTAAGTAACAGAACCAATCACACCAGAACACTAAGCAAGGATGATAAACAAATTCTATCCTTTTAATAAGGCATTCGATTGTTACAGCGTGATGATTTATTCACCACTTCACATTTCTCTGTTTTAAATCAAATTAAACTTTAAGTGTGTATATCACTGGAAAACTACATGGACATTTTATTACTGGTTGGATTAATCGCACTCAATGGTGTGTTCGCCATGTCGGAGATTGCGTTAGTCACGGCCAAAAGCGGTCGACTGAAAAAGTTTGCCGAACATAACTCTTCTGCCCGCCTTGCCCTGCAACTGAAAAACAATCCCACACAATTCCTTTCTACCATTCAAATTGGCATCACCGTTATTGGTATCTTAAGCGGCATTTTTGGTGAAGCGACACTCTCTGTTCCTTTTGAGCACTGGCTAGTCACCCAAGGTTTAGAGCGCGAGGTTGCAACCGTGTTAGCCACTGCCATTGTGGTGGTGGTCATCACTTACTTCGCGATAGTGATTGGTGAATTAGTGCCAAAACGCTTTGCTCAGAACAACGCCGAATATATTGCTCTGATTGTTGCGTATCCAATTCACTGGCTTGCAAAAATAACAAGGCCATTCGTTTGGCTACTGACCACCTCTACTGATGCGATGCTCAAGTTATTTCGTCAAAACAATAATGGAGAAATCGTCACCGAAGAGGACATTTTTGCGGTGATGAGCGAGGGCTCAGAATGTGGCGCCATCGAACCTCAAGAGCAAATAATGATCCGAAATTTGCTCCATCTCAATGACCGTCTTGCACTCTCTCTCATGACCCCACGCTGCGATATGCACTACCTAGATTTGGATTTGCCACTCGATACTATTTTGAAAAATCTTCGTCAAACCCAGCACTCTGTTTGGCCCGTGTGTAAAGGCGGACTTGATAACATCATAGGAACCATTTCATCCAAGGTATTGTTAGATGAATATAATGATCTCTCTATTTCTCGCTTGGCGAAGCTACTCAAACGATCACGATTTGTTCCTGAATCAATGAAAGGTTTGCCGCTACTTAATCACATGCAACAAACCAGCACGGAAATGGTGTTCATTGTTGATGAGTATGGCGATGTACAAGGACTTGTCACCCATTATGATTTATTAAAATCCATCGCTGGCGAACTGGGCATGGCCCCTCAACAAATTTGGGCAAAGAAACAAAAAGATGGCAGTTGGGTTATGGATGCGCTTATTCCCCTTAATGAGCTCAAATACAAACTTGAGTTGAGCAGCATTGAGGGCGAAGAAAGTGAGGGGTTCCAAACGCTTAATGGTTTTCTTACTTGGCTAATTGGGCGCGTTCCAACTCAAGGGGAAAAGGTGGATTACCAACGATGGCAATTTGAAATTCTACACGTAAAAAGCAACCGTATTATGCAGGTAAAAGTTATCGAAACCGCACCAGAAAAAGACCCGGAACTTGAGTGCTAGATGTCAATGTTCGAAAATTATCTAGACGCCCCCACATGCAATAAAAATTTGAACCCATCCCTTTAAGTAGAAAAGGGGCACTATACTTTAATACCCTAAAACTACTATTAATTAAAAACGCCGCATTATTTGCGCGGCGTTTATGATTTCAGGATCGATTATTGAGTTTTGAATCTAGACAATAAAACATTCAATGCGTCACTCTTACCGTGTAAATCTTTGGCGCCGTTAGTTAACCCTAAAATGCTTTCATCAGCAGATAGGGACAATTGATTTACTTGGGTCACATTGCGTTCGATTTCTTTTACAGCTTCAGCTTGCTCTGATGTTGCACAAGCTACTTGATCCGCTTGCATCGCTACCGTTTCAAACGACTGCATCAGCGTCAACAATGCGTCGTTGATCTGATCCATTTTACCCGATGCTTGATCAGCACTATCTCGATTAACGGACATATCATTGGCAACGCTTTGCGTGTTACTTTGAATGCCCTCGATAATCTGCTGAATACTGTGAGTTGATTGCTGTGTTTTACTCGCTAGGCTACGGACTTCATCCGCAACAACCGCAAAACCACGTCCAAACTCACCAGCACGTGCCGCTTCAATGGCTGCATTCAGAGCAAGCAAATTAGTTTGATCGGCAATTTCTTGAATCACGCGTAAAACATCACCAATTTGTTTTGCATCCGCGAGCAATGCATTGACACCAGATTCAGACTGCACTAGAGCCGCATTAAGGTTTTGTACCTGCCTATTTGCATTTTCTGAAAGCAAACGAGCTTGTTCGACATAGCCTTGCGCTTCTGAAACGTGTTGACGTGTAATCTCCGCGTTCTGTGCAATATCTTTTACCACATGATCCATTTCTGTCGTCGCTGTAGCGATAACAGCCAACTCAGAGCGCTGCTCTTGCATATCCTGAGAAGCTTTAGTTAGAGACGTCTTTACGCTATGCGTTGTACATGCGACGTCTGCCGAAACCAATTTGGACTCGTTAATAATATCCCTAATTTTTGCGTTGTACTCATTAAATCCGCGAGCTAGATCTCCTAACTCATCAGCCGAGTTGATCTCTAATTGACGCGTGAGATCGCCCTCTCCCTGAGAAAGTGATATTAGCTCATCCGCAATGATATTAACGTTACGTAATGAACGATTAACTACGATCATAACCGTTACACCCACCAGTGCAATGACAATCACAGAGCCGAGGAATACATTAAACATCAGATTCGTTAATTGATCTTCAAGTTCCGATTGAGGCACTAGTATAGCAAGGTGCCATGACAAATTTGGATGCTCTACCGAGATATCATTTACGACAGCATAGTAAGACTTGCCATTAAATGTCAGCTCTCTCAAACCATCTGGGTCTACACTCGTGCCGGCAAGTTGAGTTATACCCGGGTTTTGACGTTCAAGCTTCTGAAGCGTGATATCTTTCGAGCTTTCCCCTCTCATACCAGAAAAAAGAACCACATTGCCCTTGTCATCAAACACTAATAATTGGGCGTCACTTCCGTATTCTGTTTCGCTTAAAAGCAGTGTCTGAAGGGCTTCTAATTTAATGTCTGCACCGGCAATAAAAGTAAGCTGATCTTCATCATAAACTGGCATATAGATAGAGCCATTCATTTGTCCAGAACGAATATCAATTACAGTCGCTGCCCAGGATTTACCCTCACTAACAGAACGTATCCACCACGGACGAGATTTTAAATCCGTCATTGGATCGTAGTAACGCCCTGCTTTATCGAAGTATTCACCGGTCGCACCGACGGCATAGAACAGACTGTAAAGTTGCGGGTCCTGACGATTCATTTCCTGAATGTAGGCATCAATCTGTCGATAATCTGAATTTGAGGTAGGGTCTTCTGTCGTCGTGCGATAGGTAGCAAACTCTCTTAACATTGGCATGTTAGAGAAAGCGTCTACTTTGGCTTGGAACCTTTCAAAATAACCCTGAGTGATCAAACTACGTTGTGTCACCGTACTTGACATCCCTTGAACCAACTCAGAGCGAGCAATTTGGGAGAAATTTTGATATGTCTGCCAACCTGCAACAATACACACCAAAACAATAATAAAAACGATACCGAGAGCAACTCGATGAGACAGCGAATTTATTCCTACTTTTATCATACCAATAGCTCAATTTTTGACTTTAGCAAATGATATTAGAGGGTAAACAAACACAAAAGGTGCATTCATTAAAAGTAATGATAAAAAACTAAAATATCAGTTCAAAAATATGCAATAAGGCGATTAATCACACTCAATCTTATCTAAAATCAGAGTTTCAATTACAAACCGAGTCCGTATTATGAAAAAGCTCAAGCCACAACCGCTCCCGACGTATTTCAATTGGTGACATTTTAGTCTTCGCTTTAACAAACTTTGAAAAATTCGTCGCTTCGCTAAAACCTAATTGTTCTGCAATATGACTTATTGGCCAATCTGCATACTTCAGCAAACGGACAGCTTCCGCAACGATATACTCATCTCTCAACTGCTTAGGCGTCTTTCCAGAACATGAGATACACGCCTTTCTCAGCTTATACATCGAGACACTAAGCCCATCTGCGATCTCTTCTACGCTTTGTAACGCAACACGTGACTTAAGTACCGCTAAGTAGTTTGAATAAAGATGACTGTTCACCGTCATATGCCCTACTTGCTTGCGCTCAGTAATAAGTAACAGCAGAGATACTAGCAAGTGTTTAATTACGGGAAACTGTATTGGCTTTCGGCATGCTAATTCATCTACCAAATGGAGCATTTGGCTATTAACGTCATTATTCTTAACTAAAGTGCAGCGATCAAACAAAGATTCAATATGATGTACATGTTTCTGACTTAAATCAGTAAACCAATAATCGTCACTGACGGTGATAACCAATCCTTCCCATTCTGATTCTTGGATAAAGCGGTGAACCGATTGTTTACCAAACAATAAAATATCGCCTTGTTTAAGACAAATAACTTTGCCATCGACTTCATGACGAGCGGTTGGAGAAGTAATAAAAAGCAGTACGCAAAAATCAATACGATGTGGATGAAACAATGCGCCAAACTTATCAAGATCAATAAGCTTACTTTTTGACCACACCTGAATAACCTCATTTTCTGCTGAGGTTTTTTCAGTAAGACGGACCTGAGGAAAATCCATAAGGAACAATGCCACAATAAATAATATTCCGAACGAATGACACTAATATTCTACCCTACATGTTTCTACTTCTAGATACTGAGAGGGTAAACTTGATGAAGAACAATAAAGAACAAACGATTCATGCTCTTACCCATATTGAATAATTTTACTGTTAAAATACCTTAAAACAACAAAACCCCGATAACTCATAGAGCTATCGGGGTTTCTAAATAAATGGCACGCCCTATAGGATTCGAACCTATGACCACATCCTTAGAAGGGACGTGCTCTATCCAGCTGAGCTAAGGGCGCGCTACAGGGACAGGATTATACGAGTTCAAACGCTGAAATCAATGGGTTTTCATAACATTCTGTTCTGAATGCCTAAAAAAAGGCCACCGAAGCAATGAATGTTCAAAAACACCACAAAGCAAACGTTTGCGTATGGATGTTAAATAGATTTTCTGCGACAATGCGCCGCAAATAATTTGCCTTCTCAATTTAAAAAGGAAAGTCATGACTGCTCAAAATATAGATGGAACTCTTATTTCCCAAACTGTTCGATCAGAAGTGGCAGCACGCGTGAAAGCTCGCGTAGAGGCAGGCCTTCGTGCTCCTGGTCTTGCGGTTGTACTTGTTGGTGAAGATCCTGCTTCACAAGTATACGTTGGCAGCAAGCGCCGCGCTTGTGAGGAAGTGGGCTTTATCTCTAAGTCTTTTGACCTTCCTGCTACAACATCAGAAGCAGAACTGTTATCTCTCATTGATGAATTAAACAATGATGCAGAAATTGATGGCATCTTAGTTCAATTACCTCTTCCTGCAGGTATCGATACCACGCATGTACTTGAACGTATTCACCCAGAGAAAGATGTGGATGGTTTCCACCCATACAACGTCGGCCGTTTAGCACAACGTATTCCTAAACTGCGCTCTTGCACACCAAAAGGCATCATTACGCTACTTGACCGTTATAACATTGACCTACGAGGCAAACACGCTGTCGTGGTTGGCGCCTCTAATATTGTTGGTCGCCCAATGACTCTTGAGTTACTGCTAGCAGGCTGCACAACGACAACGTGTCACCGCTTTACTAAAGACCTTGAAGGTCACGTTCGTCAGGCCGATCTAGTGGTGGTAGCCGTAGGAAAACCAAACTTTATTCCTGGCGAGTGGATTAAAAAAGGTGCCGTGGTCGTCGATGTGGGCATCAACCGCCTTGAATCTGGCAAACTTGTTGGTGACGTTGAGTATGATAAAGCACGCGAGAGCGCTAGTTTCATCACACCAGTACCTGGTGGCGTAGGCCCAATGACAGTCGCAAGCCTAATTGAGAACACCATGTTAGCGTGTGAACAATTCCACACAGACAAGTAATATTTTCTAGATACTAAAAAGGCTCCTGACGGAGCCTTTATTGTTTATCGGTTAATGACTAATTCAAGCCATTACAAGCTTAGAATCACGCCCGCAATGGATGCACTCATCAGGTTTGCCATTACGCCTGCAGCAATTGCACGGAAACCGTATTTCGAGATAAATGCGCGTTTCTCTGGTACCAGTGAACCTAAACCGCCGATCAACATCGCCATTGTCGAAATATTCGCAAAACCACACAACGCAAATGTCACAATAGCTTGAGAGTGTGCGCTAAGTTCAGACTTAACTTCCATAAGTTGGATAAAAGCAACAAACTCATTCACGACAACCTTGTTACCAATCAACGAACCCGCCACAACCGCTTCATTCCATGGAATACCTAATAACCATGCGATTGGTGCAAATAGGTAACCCAGTACAAGCTCAAAGCTCAGGTCTATGCCAAATAAGCCGCCAAACCAACCTAGCATACCATTTAGCATCGCAATAACACTCACGAAAGCCAAAAGCGTCGCACCGACTGCCACAGCAATGCGCAATCCAGACATTGCACCATCCGCCATAGCTTCAACAACGTTGGTTGCACGAGGCATTTCAATTTGATCTAAATCGATATCCGGTGTCGTAGTGTCCGTTTCTGGCATCATGATCTTAGCCATTAACAAACCTGCTGGTGCTGCCATAAATGCCGCGGCGATCAGGTAATTAAGATCCACACCTAGCGATGCGTAGCCCACAAGAGTACCACCTGCAACCGATGCTAATCCCCCTGTCATCACCGCAAAAAACTGTGAATCCGTCATGTGCTTTAGGTATGGCTTTACAACCAACGGGGCTTCGATCATACCCACAAAAATATTTGCGGTTGCAGAGAGAGATTCGGCACGGCTTGTGCCAAGTAAACGCTGTAGACCACCACCAATCAAATTGATCACTTTTGGCATTAGGCCAATGTGGTACAAACCAGAGATAAGAGCAGAGAAGAAGATGATGATGCCAAGAACGTTAATCGCAAACGTAAAGCCACCAGTTGCTAGGCCACCAAATAGGAATGCAATCCCCTCTTGGCCGTAGTTGATTAGGTTAGACACCGCGCCAGTGACTGCGTTTAACGCATCTTTACCGGCAGGGACATACAGTACCAACAACGCGAAGATGATTTGCAAAGCAAATGCTAAAGATACCGTTCGAAAACGAATGTTTTTACGGTTAGTCGAAAGCAGCCATGCTACGAATAGAATGGCTACAATACCAAGAATTGAGTTCATAAAATGAATCCGACAAAAAGGGGGAACAGGAAAGGCGTCGGATTGTATAGAGTGGGAAAATTGGTGCAAGTCGGGGATGTTAATAACCTGAAAACATAGGCTGTATATTATTTATACATGTAGATAAATTACTGAAATACATTAAGATAAACGTTTGCATTTGTTTATTATTTCCATATGGAAAATATGTTTCTGGAATAAGAAAAATTTTGTGACGCAAGTCACCTTATGATTTTTCTATTTCGGCAATGAAATGTACGGTGCTAATCGCTGATCCCAATGACAAGGCGATCCTATCTTTTGCTTGATAAAATCAATAACAGCAGAAATTTTTTTCGGCATGTGTTGACGGCTTGGATACACCGCATAAAACGGCATAGTTTGGCTCGCTCGCCAATCTGGCAACAGCTGAATCAATTTCCCCGTTCGGAATTCATCACCCAATAAGTACGTCGCAAGATATGCGATCCCCCAACCTGCAATCGCCGCATCTCGCACCGCCTCAGCCAGATCTACCGAATAGTTACCTGACACTTTCACGTTGAGATCTTGCTCGTTATTGGTAAACGCCCAACTGGTGTAATCTCGCTCCCAGCTGCGGTAAATTAGGCAGTTATGTTGTGACAGGTCGTTAGGCTCGGTCGGTGTGTCATGCTTCATTAAGTAGTCTGGCGATGCCGCCACAACAAATTGGCTGTCAGCCAAGCGCTGCGCGATATACCCCTCTGGCAAATGCTCATTGTTGGTGATCCATAAGTCTAAGCCCTCTTCAAGCATGTCCACTTTGTAATCGAATAAATGCACTTCTACCTGTAACTGGGGATAACGTTCTCTGAGCTCTTGAATAGCAGGAATAATGTGCAAGGTTCCAAAAGACTGCGATAAACCAAGACGGACCAAACCGGCGACTTCATCACGCTGACTTTCCATCTCAAAGGTTGCACTACTCACCGCTTGTACCACTTGCTGACAATGATGATAAAACGTCTGCCCCGCTTCCGTAGGAGTGAAGCTACGAGTGGTACGCTGTACGAGCTTGATACCTAAAGAGGCTTCTAACTGGCTAAGCTGTTTACTGACGTGAGAAACAGACACACCTAGGCTCTTTGCCGCGGCGGTAAAGTTTTTATGTTTGATCAACGCAGAGAAGATCACCATTTGTGCAGCACGTTCAGATAACACGCAAACCTCATTAAAAAACAGAAAACAAAGGGCTCCGAAGAGCCCCTTTAAAATTCATAGATGCATCAACTTAAAATGTAATGCGGTCAGCTAAATGGCTTACCGCTAATGCGAAGTAGTAAGAGCGATTCCACTTCATCAGAACATTGTAGTTGTTGTACACCAAGTAAGTACGACCATTTTCATCATCAGGCATGATCAGCCACGCTTTGATGTCTTCGTCCAACTTAGGAAGTGGGCTGCCATCGTATTTCGTAATACCAAGCTTACTCCAATCTTGCAGATACTTACCTTTCTCAGCTTCGCGGCCTTGAAGATTATGGTCGATTCCGTGTGGTACTTTTACCTGACGACCCCATGTAAAATTGTCGTCCCAACCAGATTCGCTTAGATAGTTCGCGGTAGACGCAAATACGTCGGCCTCTGATTGCCAGATGTCTTTCTTGCCGTCACCGTTACCATCCGCAGCAAAGCGTAGGAATGAGCTTGGCATAAATTGACATTGACCCATCGCGCCAGCCCAAGAACCTTTAAAACTCTCGAGCTCAATATGTCCCTCATCTAAGATTTGCAGTGCTGCCATGGTCTCTTTACGGAAGAACTCCTCACGGCGACCCTCAAATGCCATCGTAGACAACGCGTCGATCACGCGGAAGTTACCGGTGAACTTACCAAAGTTACTTTCCACGCCCCACAGTGCAACGATAAAGCGCGGCTGCACACCATATTCGTCACCAATGCGTTTTAACTCAGCATAGTGTTCTTTATAAAGCGCTCGAGCCTGCTTTACTTTCCATTCAGGCACCGCCCTAGGAATATATTCATCCAGAGTCAGTTTTTTCTCTGGTTGATTGCGATCGGCTTTCACTGCGCGTGGTTTATATTCCACATTTGCAAAAGCGGCGCTGATCACCTGTTCTGAAATGCCTTTATCACGAGCCTCTGCACGCAATTTATTGAGGTAGTCATCAAAGCCCTCGTTACTTGCAAAGGCTGAAGTGCACATACCAACGCTGAGCATGGCTGCCAGTATCTTTTTCATATCGCCCTCCTTGAGCGAGGCAGTATTCCCAGATGAGAAGCGCGAGTGATTATTCGCCTTTCTGCTGGGCTTTTTGTTCTTTGTATTTTTCTAATAGGTTTTCTGGTGGTGGTGGCAGTTGCAAGAAAAAGCCATCCGTTGTCAGTGATGCTTTCACTTTTTCGATATCAACTTGCGCTAAAGTACGACCTTCAAGTTTGATGGTCATTACTGGCATAGGCTTACCGAACATTTGCATCAGGGTGTCAGGAACTTGTGAAAAATCGTCCTTTTTCGGGATATAGAGATAAGTGCCTTCTTTTTTGGAGCTTTTATAAATAGAACAAAGCATGACAAGCCTTTTGTGCTGATTTACCCACTTTCAGTGTGGATTAAGTTGAAAACGTAAAATTCTCGCAAACTTGTTAGCAAATTTGAGATTAATTCACTTATTTGCTCACTCGAGAACTTGCTGCGTCAAAGGATGAAATATAACATGACAGACCTAGTTTAAGGCAACGCTCTTTCAATAAAGGCAAGAAGTCCACGATGACCCATTCACCAGACCTTAAAGGTAGCAGTTTTACGTTGTCAGTTTTACACCTTCCTGATAGCGAGATCGCGAAAACTGTCGAATTTTTGCAAGAAAAGGTTTCTCAAGCGCCCTCTTTCTTTGCATCCGCGCCTCTGGTTATCAATATAGCAAAAGTAGAAAGCGATATTGATTTCACAGAACTCAAGCAAGGTATCGCTGACGCAGGCTTTATTCCTGTCGGCGTCACAGGTTGCAAAGATAAACGGACTCAAAACCTCGCCTCTGAAGCAGGCTTTGCCATAATGTCTGCGAGCAAGTCTCCAGCACAAGCCCCAATAAAGATGGCTCCGACAAAAATCGTCCGCACACCTGTTCGTTCTGGTCAGCAGATTTATGCTAAAGATGGCGATTTAGTCGTACTGGCTCATGTCAGTGCCGGGGCCGAAGTGATAGCCGATGGTTCGATCCATATCCACGGCACTCTTCGTGGACGCGCTATTGCAGGAGCAAGCGGGCAACAAGAAGCTCGAATTATTTGTCACGATTTACAAGCTGAGCTGATTTCTATAGCAGGAGATTACTGGCTTAGCGATCAAATTGAGAGTGAGTATTGGCAAAAGAAAGTCATGATCAGTAAAGCCGAAGAATCATTACTTCTAGAAACACTCACGATTTAGTCTAAAAAGGAAATAAAATGGCACGCATTATTGTAGTAACGTCTGGCAAAGGTGGCGTTGGTAAAACCACTTCAAGCGCAGCCATCGCCTCGGGTCTGGCTCTGAAAGGGAAAAAGACTGCGGTGATCGATTTTGATATCGGCTTGCGTAACCTCGACTTGATCATGGGTTGTGAGCGTCGCGTCGTTTACGACTTTGTTAACGTCATCAACGGCGAAGCAACGCTAAATCAAGCGTTAATTAAAGACAAACGCACAGACAACTTGTTCATTCTTCCAGCTTCCCAAACACGTGATAAAGACGCACTAACGAAAGATGGTGTGCAACGTGTATTTAATGAGCTAGATACCATGGGCTTTGATTTTATCATCTGTGACTCTCCAGCAGGTATCGAGCAAGGTGCTCTGATGGCGTTGTACTATGCGGATGAAGCGATCGTAACGACCAACCCTGAAGTCTCTTCAGTACGTGACTCTGACCGTATTCTCGGTATTTTGGACTCAAAATCTTTGCGCGCAGAGCAAGGTCTAGAGCCAGTTAAACAGCATCTACTGCTAACACGCTACAACCCTGGTCGTGTTAACCAAGGTGAAATGCTAAGCGTACAAGACGTTGAAGAAATTCTGCATATTTCGTTACTGGGCGTCATTCCAGAAAGCCAAGCGGTGCTAAACGCATCAAACAAAGGTGTACCAGTGATCTTTGATGAGAACACTGACGCTGGTATGGCTTACTCTGATACCGTAGAGCGCTTGCTAGGGAATCAAGTAGAATTTCGTTTCCTTACTGAGGAGAAGAAAGGACTCTTTAAACGACTGTTCGGAGGCTAGACATGTCACTATTAGAATTTTTCCGCCCACAAAAGAAATCATCGGCAAACTTAGCAAAAGAGCGTTTGCAGATCATTGTCGCGGAACGTCGTAGCCAGAATGATCCAGCTCCTTCTTATCTACCTCAGCTTAAAGAGGACATTTTGAAGGTGATCAGTAAATACGTAGCGATTGACCCAAATATGGTCGATTTAACGTTTGAGCACAAAGATGATGACATTTCAGTGCTTGAGTTGAACGTGAAACTGCCAGACGATGAGAAGTAATTACTTTTCGACTTTGCTATGAGCACTCCTCTTCGTCATTCTAGACAGCGAGGTACGAGCGTGTTTCAAAAAAAGGTTGGCTATTTAGCCAACCTTTTTTATTTTGTTATTTTAGAGCGTTATTCATTTTCTCGCCAAGAAGTTCAAGACGCCAACCTTGCATCACATCTGGTAAGCGTGCTGGATCTCGGTCTTTTTTCCACACCCAACTAATAATTTGGTTTATCTGCTTTTTAGACGCTAAAAACTCGGTCGCTAAACCTGATTTTTGCGATGCAGTTTTCACTACATCTTTCATGTTCTTGAAGACCTGCTTGTAACCTGGGTAATCCATCAAACGTTCAAGTTTGGCTGGGTATTCATCCGCTGGGGTCTGCTTCGCTTGTTTCACGATGGCCGCAATTCTAGCCCCGTGGCGGTTAATCGCTCGTAAGTCGATACCCTCAGCTTCCATCTTCTTAAAACCCGTTAAACCTAAACGAGCAACCGTTAGCAAATCGCCTTCTTTAAAAATAAAGTTCAACGCTAAATCACGTTTGATGGCTTCACGGTAGCGCCACGTTGCTAGCGGCTTAAGAATCGCAAGTTCAGATGGTCTTAACTGCCAAGCTCCTTTAATATCAAGGTAGGCGTTTTCCTCATTGATGCTACGAATTCGTTTAGATACTAGTAAGTCACTTTCTTGCTGTACAGCATCCCACCATCCTGCTTCCGTCACTTTATCAAGTAACGTCTCGTACAGGGGCATGAGGTAATGAACATCCGCCGCCGCGTAATCTAACTGTTTTTGTGTTAGTGGACGTGCCATCCAATCGGTGCGAGATTCACTTTTGTCTAACTCAACACCTAAGTACTCATTCACCAGAGTAGCAAAGCCAGTAGAGAGACCGTGACCAAGGAATGCCGCCATCAATTGTGTGTCTACCATCGGGAATGGTGTACAACCAAAGGCATTTTGAAATACTTCCAAATCTTCGCCACAAGCGTGCAATACTTTCAGTACTGACGTGTCTTTTAACAGATCAATGAAAGAGGTCATGTCCGTCAGTTCTGTCGGATCAATCAAAGAAAGTTGTTTGCCATCGAAAAGCTGAATCAGACCTAGTTGCGGGTAGTAAGTCCTGATGCGGACAAATTCCGTATCGAGCATAACTACGTCTGCTTCTCGGGCTAGAGCGCAAACTTCTTCTAGGTCTTTGTTTTTCGTAATGATCTGATAATTCACATGCTTCTCGCTATAAAAAAATGCCAGCAAAACGCTGGCATTCTAACACTATTTGGCAATAAATGATTGTTGCACAAAGAAATCCGCTTATGCGCTCTTCTTCGCAAGTTCTGCGTCATTTTCTTCACGCAGTACACGGCGTAAGATCTTACCAACGTTAGTCTTTGGTAGATCTTCACGGAACTCAACCAATTTCGGCACTTTGTAGCCTGTTAGGTGTTGGCGACAGTGTGCAATCACTTCATCTTTGGTCAAGCTTGGATCGCGTTTCACCACGTAAATCTTAACCAACTCACCAGAGACTTCGTGAGGCTGACCGATTGCAGCCACCTCCAATACTTTACCGTGCAATGCAACCACGTCTTCGATTTCGTTCGGGTACACGTTAAACCCTGACACAAGAATCATGTCTTTTTTACGGTCAACGATGTGCAAGAAGCCTTGGTCGTCAAATTTAACGATGTCACCCGTTGATAACCAACCGTCTTCGTTGATCACTTCTTTGGTCGCTTCAGGACGCTGCCAGTAACCTTGCATTACCTGCGGGCCACGAACTTGTAGCTCACCCGTCTCGGTATTTGGTAAAGGGTTACCCTCTTCATCAACAATGCGAACTTCTGTTGATGGTACAGGTAAACCGATAGAGCCATTGTACTCAACCAGATCGTGTGGGTAAGCAGCAACAAGTGGAGAGCATTCTGTCAGGCCGTAACCCTCTAGCAAGTAGCAACCCGTTGTTTTTTGCCATTTTTCAGCAACAGCACGTTGAACGGCCATGCCGCCACCAACAGCAAGACGAAGATTACTAAAATCAAGTTCATGGAAATCTTCGTTGTTCACAAGTGCATTAAATAGTGTATTTACACCAGTAATAGCAGTAAATGGGTATTTCTGTAGCTCTTTGACGAAACCAGGAATATCACGTGGGTTGGTGATCAGCAGGTTGCGGCCACCCATTTCAACAAACAGCAAACAGTTCACTGTTAGTGCAAATACGTGGTACAGCGGCAGCGCAGTAACAACAAGCTCACGACCTGGAGAAAGAACCGGGCCGTAGGCACCTTTTGCCTGCATCACGTTTGCAATCATATTACGGTGAGTCAGGATTGCGCCTTTCGCCACACCGGTTGTACCACCAGTGTACTGCAAGAATGCGATATCATCGCCAGACATAAACGGCTTCACGTACTGAAGACGACGCCCCTTGTGCAACGCTTTACGCATTGAGATTGCACCAGGAAGATCATACTTAGGTACCATGCCTTTTACATATTTAACCACGAAGTCGACAAGCGTACCTTTCGCACGCGGTAGCATTTGACCAAGACTGGTTAACACCACGTGTTTCACTGGTGTATTTTCAACAATCTGCTCTAGTGTGTTCGCAAAATTAGAAACAATAACAATCGCCGTTGCACCTGCATCATTCAATTGATGTTCAAGCTCACGAGGCGTGTAAAGGGGGTTTACGTTCACCGCAATACAGCCCGCGCGCAAAATACCAAATAGCGCAACTGGGTATTGGAGCAAGTTCGGCATCATAAGAGCAACACGGTCGCCCTTTTTCAGCTTCAGATCATTTTGCAGATAGGCAGCGAATGCTCGGCTACGCTCTTCCAATTTACGGAAGGTCATGACCGAACCCATGTTCATAAATGCTGGCTGGTCTGCGTATTTCTGCACAGACTGCTCGAACATTTCAACCAAAGATTCATATTGCTCTGGATTGATGGTTTCAGGTACGTCACTTGGATAACGTGAAAGCCATGGTTTATCCACGATGTTACTCCTCGTTTATAACTGGCTAAAAAATAGCGTCCTTTTTATTATGGGCACTATTACAGCACAGCAAACGTGCTTGAGCACGTATCTCTCAAACACTTGTTTAAATTTTGTTAACTACACCAAGAATTCGCTCTGCGACTTCGAGTGTTTGCTCTAAATGACAGTGATGCCCACCAGCAACGGAGACCACTTTAGGAGGGTTGGCTCCCCAATCGACTTGATGAGACTGTAAATGCTGGAATCCTTTATTTCCCAATACGATAAGGTGAGGGCAACGTATTTGGCTAGTCACCGCACTCGCATGCTCTTGTGACATACGATAAAGCGATGCACATTTCAGCCTAACATCGTGTCGCCAATACCATTGGTTGTCGCGTAATACAGTCGCACGCTCAACAATAGGTAATAGCTGCTCAGCGGTAAGGTGGTTGGCTTGCATACGTTGCTTTACCGCTAACTCTAAGGAAGCGATAGCTCGCTCTGATTTACGGCGTTGTCGCGTTCTGCTCAGTACACCATCACGCAGACGTTGCACTGCATTCGATGGAAGCTCTGCCAATGGCCCTGCTCCCTCAATTTGCACCAATGCGTCAACTTGCTCAGGAAACGCTGCACTATAACAACTTGCGATTAAAGCACCAAGAGAATGCCCTACTAAGACCAATCTGTTTGGCGACAATTCAACCAACAACTGGTGCAAATCGTCAATATAGTCATGAAATGGATAATAATTATCGAACGATTTATGGCTAGACTTACCATGACCAAACAGATCGAGCGCCAATAAATGGAGTTTCGGGTTAAGTCGATGAATGTGAATCATCAACTCTTTGAAGCTGCCAGCATTATCCATCCACCCATGAAGAAAAACGACTGAAATATCAGTCGTTTTTTCATTTCCGATTTCAAGTGCAGCCATCGTCCCACTTGGTAACGTGAAATCGCGTTCATTCATCTCGGATTATTTCACCTGTTTTATCACCTTGCCATCTTGTGGAAAATCATTTCGCCACATACGGCAGTTAATGGAATAACATGGGTAGTAATAAGTTGGGGTATCGTACATTCGCACACGTTCTTCTATCTTCCATAAGCGATAACCATCACCTTGAATAATTGGAAAAACATAGCGATGCTCACCAATTCGACCTTGCTCTTCCCCTGCACCTTTACCGACAACAGTAATAAGTCGTCCCTCACTAAAAGCAACGGGTTCCAAATAACCATCAAAATAAACCGCGAAACGACCTGTTGGCTCTTGATTGAGATCCGGCTTACCTGATTTGCTGATCGGAAGGTTAACGATCTCCAGACGAGTTTTGTTTTGTAGATTCTCAACATTCGCGATAACGCCACCAAGGCGAACATCCGTCGTTGTTTGACCTTGCTTCTGAGCGAACACTTTATAATCCGTCACAACCTGCTCAGTACTCGCATTTAATTCTTCAGGGAGTGAGCTGCAAGCAGATAACCAAAAAGCGGATACTATTACCAGTAAAATACGTCCAGAAAACTTCATAAAACCTCGCTATGTTACCCCACAATATTTATGGTGTTGGGGCGCTTCACACATAGATATCGACACCAAGCAATTGAGCAAGTTCCTCTTTTTTCGCTCGATTCATAACGTCCATATACTCTTCCATGGCTTTACGTGCTCGTCCCTCTGGTAAGTCATATTGGATTTGAGCACGGTGAATTTGCGATTCATCTACTTGTTTTATGGAATGCGCGACAGCGTTCGCCACTTTCGAGGGTTGACCAACACTCTGCTTCTCATGCGCTTTCTTTACCTGCCCCTTTTTACCGACTTTATTGGTACGATTCGCACCCGGTATTAACGCTGGAGGTAAACCATTGATAGACGCCATAACACTCCATAAAAAGACAAGGCATTCACCCTGTCTTATTTATATGAAAACTAAGTTTTGATAAAAATAAAGTCTCAATAAAAAAGTAAAACTACTCGCGACCCGGAAGTTTTTTCCACGTCACGTTATCACGCAAGTAAACCGGACTCGATTCTTCAACTGGCACGGTATTACCTTTCTCGAGTTCCTGCTTGGCAAGAATCACGATATCTTGCGAATCAGGGTAAAGCACATCACTGCCCGTTAAATTGAATGGCAGTTTGCTAAGGTCTTCTTGATAGGCATCCCAACCAGTACCCGCTTTAGTCCACGTTTTGTCGTCCGCTTGCGCTTCTTCTGCTAGACGGGCTGGTGGAATCACGCATTCTGAATCTACACCTGTCCATTCACCGTTCTCTTGGCGAGTGTAACGAGCCCAGTAAACTTCACTCATACGCGCATCAATAGCAACAGCTACATCTGTCGAACCGTGCAGGCGGTAACTAGCTTGCGCCATCGCAGCCAATGTCGAAATACCAATCATTGGTAGGTCAGCACCAAATGCTAAACCTTGTGCGATACCAATGCCGATACGAACGCCAGTAAAGCTGCCTGGACCACGACCAAACGCCAATGCGTCTAGATCTTGTAGAGTCAGACCCGCTTCTTTCAGTACTTCGTCTACCATAGGCAGTACTTTCTTAGTGTGGTCACGAGGAGCAACCTCACTGCGTGAAATCACTTGGTCATTAACCAGTAGCGCAACTGAACAGTTTTCAGTTGCTGTATCGATAGCAAGAATTTTTGCGCTCATGTAACTCTCTACAATTCTTCTTTGATTTATTAATGCCACAGCACATTTAGTCTGTGACAGATTGTTCTGTTTTCAGGAATGTCTTTATTCGTTCCAAATCCCGAGTCCTTGGAATTGGCGGTAAACTGCCGAGGAAGATGCCACCATAATCACGCGTCACCAAACGGTTATCACAAATGATTAACGCTCCACGGTCTTTTTGGTCTCGAATCAAACGTCCTACCCCCTGCTTTAACGTGATGACCGCATCAGGGATTTGTACTTCTGCAAATGGCTCTCCACCACGTAATCGACAGTCTTCGATTCGGGCTTTGAGTAGCGGATCATCAGGGGCAGTAAACGGTAATTTATCAATGATAACACAGCTCAGCGCATCACCTCTAACATCGATCCCTTCCCAGAATGCACCAGTCGCCACCAGCAGTGCATTACCCAGTTCCATAAACTCGGCAAGGGTCTTTTGTTTACTCATCTCACCTTGCATAAGCACGGGTAGATCAAGCACTTCTCGGAAACGCTCCCCAAGCTCACGCATCATGCTGTGCGAAGTACATAGGAAAAAACAACGACCATCATTTTCTTCAATGACCGGCGCAAGCATTCGCACCAGTTTATCAGCTAAACCCGGGCTATTGGGCTCTGGCAGATAACGCGGTACACACAGGCGAGCTTGCTGCTCGTAATCAAAAGGAGACGGTAACGAGAACTGCTGCTTAGGTTTCAGGCCCAATCGCTCAGTAAAATGCTTAAAGTCACCCGATACCGCGAGAGTTGCCGAGGTGAATATCCACGCACCTTGCTTGATTTCGATTTGCTCATGAAATTTATCCGCCACTGAAAGCGGAGTAATGTGCAAAGCAAAGTGACGTGGGGAGGTATCATACCAATAGGAATAACCAGTAATATCCACATCACACACGCGATCAATACGCCCTTTGATCAGGTTCGCGCGTTCAAAAGCAGTATCTAGCAATTGACTTCGGCCCAAAGCCAACTTCAATACATCAATCGCCAAATCTAAGCTGTCGATTAAACGCACCAATTCCCGCTTAATAGACTCCGACTGCATGGCTTCTCGCCAGTTGCCCCGAAAACCTGGTTCACCGAGCACAATGCGCATATCCATCGCACTTTGCATCAGTTTGTCGCCCACTTTTTGCAGTTGACGCATGTCTTTTGCTTCGGTGCGATAGGCGATTTCGATGTCTTTCGCCAGTTCATGAACTTGACGACTCGACACGGTTTGACCAAAGTACTCGCTCGCAATATCTGGCAACTGATGCGCTTCATCAAAAATGAACACATCCGCTTCCGGGATCAATTCGCCAAAGCCCGTTTCTTTGATCGCCAGATCGGCCAAAAACAGATGATGGTTAACGACTACGATGTCGGAATCCATCGCGCGTTTACGTGCTTTCAGAACAAAGCAATCGGTGTAACTTGGACAGTCTTTGCCTAAGCAATTGTCGTTGGTTGATGTAATAGTAGGAATGATCAAACTGTCTTCAGGCAAGTCCTCACAGTCGCCTAAGTCGCCGGTCTTAGTTTCCGATGACCAAGATCGTACTTTGACCAGTTGGGTCAATAATGTAGGGTCTGATTCATTGGTATGGCTTTCAACCATCTGTCGGCTTAGTCGATCCAAACACAAATAGTTGGAGCGCCCTTTTAACAACGCAACTTGTCCATAGAACCCAAGCGCACGCACCATTAACGGTAAATCGCGATGATACAACTGCTCTTGTAAGTTTTTTGACCCTGTACTGATGATGACCTTTTTGCCACTCAGTAGAGCAGGCACAAGGTAAGCAAAAGTTTTGCCTGTCCCCGTTCCGGCTTCAACCACCAGCTGAGTTTGTTCCTTGATCGCTTGACTGACCGCTTCTGCCATATCAATTTGCGGCTGGCGAGCTTGAAAGCCCGGGATTGCTTTGCCCAAAGCGCCTTCAGAAGAAAATGTTTTTGCGATCATGCCTGAGATCTATTGAGAAAAATTGCCGTGAGTATATCAGACGTTTAAGAATGACATCAGCCTGCAAACGACCCGAAGATGCCTCAACACTGATAATTTGTTGAAACCATGGCAAGAATAGATTATTTATGAAGTCAGATTGCAGTACGATTTATACAACCAAACTGAGTATGTATGTCGTAAGCGAATATATTAATGCAAGGAAGTATCTGACTTATGGAAAAGAAAACACTGTTAACCCACTGCAGCGATGCTCCGGGTTTGATCTCAAAAATCACCAATATTTGTTATAAACATCAGCTAAATATCGTTCACAACAGCGAGTTTGTTGATAATACCAGTGGGCACTTTTTCATGAGAACGGAATTGGAGGGTTACTTCAACGATCAAACGTTTCTTGCTGATTTAGACCAAGCCTTACCCCAAGGTGCTAAACGTCGCCTATTGGGTTCTCGTCGTAAACGTATTGTTATTCTCGTGACAAAAGAAGCACATTGCCTGGGTGACATTCTGATGAAGACCTATGACGGTAGCCTCGATGTGGAAATTGCAGCCGTTGTCGGTAACTACGATAAACTTCAAGGTCTTACTGAGCGCTTTGACATCCCATACCACTACGTAACACACGAAGATCTTTCTCGTGAAGAGCATGAACAGAAAATGATGGAAGTCATCAGTCAATATGAAGCTGATTACTTGGTATTGGCCAAATACATGCGTGTTCTAACCCCAACGTTTGTGGAGAAATATCGTCATAAAATCATCAATATTCACCACAGTTTCTTACCGGCATTCATTGGTGCGAAACCATATCAACAAGCCTATGAGCGCGGCGTAAAGATCATCGGTGCAACGGCGCATTTTGTCACTAACGACCTCGATGAGGGTCCGATCATTAAACAAGATGTTATTCCCGTTGATCACACATTCAGTGCTCAAGATATGGCGCAAGCAGGCCGAGACGTAGAGAAGAATGTATTGAGTAAAGCATTAAACAAAGTGCTCAATGACCATGTTTTTGTTTACGGAAACAAGACGGTTATTCTCTAAACATCTAACGTTTAAATACAAAAGGGTTGCAGTGCTCAGCAACCCTTTCTTCTATCTAGTCGTTCAAGAACTATCTAGTCGATCAAAAGCTCGCTTATTAAACCTGCTCAGACTCCACAATACGTTTGAGTGAATGCGGGTGTAACTTGATGCAAATACCTTGATACTTAAATGCAACCGTAGGGTTGTTTAAGCGCTCGCCCTCTCCTTTCGGACTCGATAGTTTGATCTTTACGCCCATCTCTTCCAACTGTTCAAAGCGCTCACCAAATGCAGGGTAAGTGTGTTTCAGGTCAGCTAAAAAATCGTCTGCTGTTTCAGCATGGGATGGAATCACAAACTCCACATGTTCCCAACTTTCTGCTGGGTATGATTTACCCTCGGCAGGGTATGGAAGCTCTAAACACTCAATCTTCCAACCGCGACTTTCTAATGCTTGTTCAAATGCAATCACAACAATTGGACGCCCATTGATTTTAGCTTGAGAAATCACTTTTCCATGCTGGCTCCAAGCTTGATGCGCTGCTTTTGCAGTCTCAGCATCATTAATACGAAGTGCAATATGATCCGCTTGAGCAAAACTCAGATCCAACCTCAACATCGAAGCCAAATCTTCTATCTTTGCCATAAAAGCATCGAGATCTTGAATCATTAATTCTGGTGTTAAGCGTTTTTCAATAAGTTGAGTCGTCATCATGGCTCTCTTTTAGGGCTGCTGTTTCTTTACTTTGCGCGCCATAGTAAACCTAAAATGGCCGATACCCAAACGACTTAAAACGAGTAGATTTGACGTATAACCTTGGATTCTAGCGTGAACATTTCCATTCAATCGAAAAAGTCTAAAATTCCCCAATTCCTCTCTGTATGAAAAGCAAGAAAGTTGTTATCATTACCCCCATTTTTGTGAACTCCAACAGAACTCGGCACTTACTTTTCCGGGTTCTTCGTCCTTGACTTGAAGGAAACGCGTGTGAATATCCAAGCACTTATTAATGACAAAGTATCTCAGGCTCTTGAAGCCGCTGGCGCACCTGCAGGCAGCCCTGCAGCCGTTCGTCAATCAGCAAAGCCACAATTTGGTGACTACCAAGCAAACGGCGTAATGGGCGTTGCTAAAAAACTGGGTACTAACCCTCGAGAGTTTGCACAGAAAGTACTGGATGTTCTAGACCTAGATGGCATTGCGAGCAAAACAGAAATCGCAGGCCCTGGTTTCATCAACATTTTCCTAAGCGAAGAGTTCCTAGCAAAGCAAGCTGAAGCAGCACTTGCTGACTCGCGTCTTGGCGTAGCGGCAGAAGAAGCACAAACTATCGTAGCTGACTACTCTGCTCCAAACGTTGCTAAAGAAATGCACGTTGGCCACCTACGCTCAACCATCATCGGTGATGCGGTAGTACGTACTCTTGAGTTCCTAGGTCACAAAGTGATCCGTGCGAACCACATCGGTGACTGGGGTACTCAGTTCGGCATGCTTATCGCAAACCTTGAGCGTGTACAACAAGAGTCTGGCGAAGTTTCTATGGAACTGGCTGACCTTGAAAGCTTCTACCGTGAATCGAAAAAGCTATACGACGAAGACGAAGAGTTTGCAGTAAAAGCTCGCGGCTACGTAGTGAAGCTTCAAAGCGGTGACGAGTTCTGCGCTGAAATGTGGAAGAAGCTAGTTGACGTAACTATGATCCAAAACCAACGCAACTACGATCGTCTAAACGTGTCTCTTACGCGTGATGACGTAATGGGCGAAAGCATGTACAACGACATGCTACCTAAAATCGTAGCAGATCTTAAAGCACAAGGTCTTGCAGTTGAAGATGACGGCGCACAAGTTGTTTTCCTAGAAGAATTCAAGAACAAAGACGGCGAAGCGATGGGCGTTATCGTTCAAAAACGCGACGGCGGCTTCCTATACACCACAACAGACATTGCTTGTGCAAAATACCGTTATGAAGAACTCGGCGCAGATCGTGTGCTTTACTTCATCGACTCTCGTCAGCACCAGCACCTAATGCAAGCTTGGACTATCGTTCGTAAAGCAGGTTACATCCCAGAATCTGTTTCTCTTGAACACCACGCGTTCGGCATGATGCTAGGTAAAGATGGTAAGCCATTCAAGACTCGTGCGGGCGGTACGGTTCGTCTAGCAGATCTTCTTGATGAAGCAGAAGTTCGTGCAGCGCAGCTGATCGAATCTAAGAACCCAGAACTGGCTGAAGACGAGAAGAAAGCGATCGCAAATACTGTTGCAATGGCAGCGGTTAAATACGCAGACCTTTCTAAGCACCGTACAACGGACTACGTGTTCGATTGGGACAACATGCTAGCGTTCGAGGGTAACACTGCTCCGTACATGCAATACGCTTACACTCGCGTAGCATCTATCTTCGCAAAAGCTGGCGTGTCTATGGATGAGCTACAAGGTGAAATCAAGATCACTGACGAGAAAGAAAAAGCGCTTATCGCAAAACTTATGCAGTTCGAAGAAGCGGTTCAATCTGTCGCTCGTGAAGGTCAACCACACATCATGTGTAGCTACCTATTCGAACTAGCAGGTCAATTCTCTAGCTTCTACGAAGCATGCCCGATCCTAGTTGCTGAAGACGAAGCAGTAAAACAAAGCCGCCTGAAACTTGCAGCACTAACAGCGAAGACCATCAAGCAAGGTCTGTCTCTACTAGGTATCAATACTCTAGAGCGCATGTAAGAAACGAATCAGAATTCGATATAATTAGAAAGGTTGACGTGAAAGCGTCAACCTTTTGTTTTATCTGACGTATACTGATTTCATCCAATTCAAACCGGACAATAATAATGAGTTTTGAACTGCACCCTCAATTAGCAAAAGATACCACTGTCATTGGTCACTTCCCGCTTTGTGTGGCCCTTCTGCATAAAGACAATGCCGTACCATGGGTTATCTTGGTACCAAAACGTGCAAACCTAAAAGAGCTGCACCACTTGCCAATGCAAGAGCAACAGCAGTTTTTGCTCGAATCTCAAGCGGTAAGCCAAGCACTGGAAGCGACATTTCGTCCTGACAAGATAAATCTTGGTGCTCTAGGCAACATGGTACCACAACTGCACATTCACCACATTGCTCGCTTTAAAGATGACATTGCATGGCCAGGGCCGGTTTGGGGCAATACCAAAGGTGAATTCCGTAAAGAAGAAGAGCAAAATGAATTGCTTGGTCGCATTAAAAACGTGCTGTCACTGAGCTCTATTTTCCAAAAGGCCTGAATTCACAAAATAGCTCTAGACAGATGATACTTATGAGTAAATAACGGTTCAATCTGGCTTGTTATCACCAACATTCATAGAACAGAAAAAGAAAAACCGCATCATTGCTGATGCGGCTTTGTCGTTTTTACGTGATAACTTTTTAGTGGCAATCGATGAGTGCTACATGGTCACTGTCAAAGATAAACCATCTTGTTTGGTTAATGAGTAGCGTACTCGAGTCACGTCATGAGCTTTATTAGTGTCAACTAAGCGGCTAATTTTACCCTTCTTAATCCACACGCTTAACATCGCATCGGCACCATCTTCACTCATCCCAAACTGCTTAGCCAGATCTGACTGGGAGACGGTTCCTTTGTCTGCAATGTATTGATAAAGCTCTTTTAAAATCATACGACTTGCACCTCTAGTGCGCCTTGTTGTTTCTTGCCAATTCGCTTAAATACGCGGTAAGTACCAAGGAAGATTGCCACGATCACCGCGATCCAAATACCACTGGTGATTGGACTATCTGCAAAATGCGTCAACTGGTTGTAAAACGTTGCACATAGGTAAGCGAGGCCCATTGTCCATACCGCAATAAAGCGTGCGAACTTATGACCGAATTCACGTACGTAAGCACCCATCGCCGCCACACATGGTGTGTACAATAGGATAAAGATCAAGTAAGCAAAGGCTGCATTGCCAGAAGCAAACTGAGATTTAATATTCCCGAAGATAGAAGCATCGACTTCTTGCTCTTCCGCGACTGCGTTTGAGTCGGTTAGGTCACCCACTTCAATGCCCAATGGATCAGAGTAGCTCAAACCAGCAAGGTTTTCAGGGATACTCATTACCGCTTCCTCTAGGCTAGCCATTAGATCAAACTCCGCTTCTTCGCCATCACTTGGTGTGGTGTATAAGCTATTAAGCGTGCCGACTACCGCTTCTTTTGCGAAGATACCAGTAATGATACCAACAGTCGCAGGCCAATTGTCTTCTTGAACGCCGATTGGTGAGAATACAGGAGTAACGACTTGTGCTGCTTTAGAAAGCACAGAGTTTTCACTGTCTTCGTTGCCAAAGCTTCCATCCATGCCAAGAGAGTTTAAAAAGCTGAGGATCGCAACCACAACGACGATTGTTTTACCTGCGCCTAGCACAAAACGTTTCAGTTTTTGCCAAGTCTTGATCACAACGTTTTGCACTGTTGGTAGTTCGTAGTCTGGCATTTCCATCACTAGGGTATCACTGCTACCAGGGTAAAGCGTATGCTTAAGAAATAGACCAGTAAAGATCGCAGCGACGATGCCAAGCAAGTAAAGTGCAAATACGATGTTTTGACCAGATCCTGGGAAGAATGCCGCTGCGAACAGAGCGTATACAGGCAGACGTGCTCCACATGACATAAATGGCGCCATTGATGCAGCCAGTTTACGTTCACGCTCTTGGTCTAGAGTGCGAGTCGCCATGATTGACGGCACGTTACAACCAAAACCAAGTACTAGCGGTACAAATGCTTTGCCCGGTAGGCCGATTTTCTGCATCACTTTATCAAGCACGAATGCTGCGCGAGCCATGTAACCTGAGCTTTCAAGCACGGCTAGGAACAAGTACAAACATGCGATCACCGGAATAAAGGTAGCAACCGTCTGGATACCACCACCGATACCATCAGCGATAATCGTCACTAACCAAACAGGCAGATGACCGTCTAAAAGATGGTGACCACCATCAACCAATAGAGCACCGACGCCAATATCGAAGAAATCAATGAACGCACTACCAATATTGATAGAGAACATGAACATCAAGTACATCACAACAAAGAAAAATGGGATGCCTACCCACTTATTCAAGATGAACTGGTCAAGTTTTTCAGTAACACTTCTGCTTAGTTTACCTTCACTACGACGAACTTTTTTACACTCTTCATGAAGATGCGTGTATTTAGTATCAGCAACATGCAAATCGACATCAAGTTCAAGCCCAGCAATCGCATTTTCAACCACATCACGATCCGCGTCGGACATACTATTTAGGACTAGAGCATCTTTCTCTAGTGCACGAATCGCCAAAGCACGATGAGAAACAGTTTGATCATTAAAAAGATTAGAGACGTTATCGATCGCCGCTTCCATCTGCTCGCCATAGTTCAATGACACATCTTTAAGAGCAACACCTTGAACGACAGATTTATGTAGCTTCTCTTTAAACTCTGCAACTTGTGCTTTATTTGTCGCAGACAAACTTACCACTGGGCAACCCAGTGTTTTTTCTAACTCTGCAACGTTGATGATTTGGCGCTCACGCTTAAGCGCATCCATTTTGTTCAGCACAACAATCATTGGCCGCCCAAGTTCACGCAACTGCAACGTCATATATAGAGAGCGTTCTAGACTTGTTGCGTCAACCACGTTGATGATCAAGTCAGCAGGGTGAGTAAGTACCGCACGAGATGCAATAGATTCGTCAATGCTGTTGCTATCGTTGCCACTGTCTAGAGAGTAGATGCCCGGTAAATCTGTTAGCGCAAAATCATCGCCGGCATGCTTAAACTGGCCAGTTTTTTCTCAACAGTCACACCAGCCCAGTTACCTACTTGCTGTTTCGCTCCGGTAAGGCCATTAAAAAGCGTCGTTTTACCACTGTTTGGGTTACCGACTGTAAGAATTTGGTATTGCATTATGCGCGCTCCACTTCGATGTTTTGTGCAATAGCTTCACGCAGCGCAACCGAAACGCCACGCACTTCGACTTGCAGTGGGTCCCCCATTGGAGCTCGTCGAATAACTTTCACTTCAGTATTAGGAAGTAAACCCATTACCATCAGCTTTTTTCTAACATCGGAAGTCAAACCTTCCAAAAGTCGAATCGTTGCTGTTTCGCCAGGCTTAATCTCTGATAACTTCATAACGGCCTTCAATAGTAGTGAAAATGATAAATATTATTATTAAGAATAATATCCAATCTTACTCTTCCGTGCACTAATATTCATTGTGTGAAATCAAAGATTTTACGAATGATTTAGTAAAGCAACTCGTCAAAACCGTAAATAAAAACCTCGTTACTTTTGTCAAAATTAACATTAAATCAAACTTTAACATCGGAAATGCAAAGATTAACCAATCAACGATAAAAATAAAGTTATTTTAAAACAATGGTTTAGGTGAAATTTGGCGTGTTGTCGGATTAATCATATAATTATGTCGTTAATTTTATAAGAAAAATAAGTAAGTCCTCGTATAGTTAATCCATCGAGAGGGCGACCTCTCAATTGAATTCCAGAGGTGGCATGGAAACATGCCACTCCGGCAGCAAGCGAAGGTGTCATTGACACCCGTGGTATAGTCCCCCCGGCTATACCACGATATTTTTTTCTATCTCTTATCTCTTATCTCTTATCTCTTATCTCTTATCTCTAGAACTTTCCTAATACTTGCTATGCTATTCAATGCGCATTCTAGTACTCACTATTTAAACTTGCCCTACTTTATCTCTAAACAAGCTAGCACCTAATATGCCCGTCAACGCAAAGCCCTCGCTAAAAGTCGCACACACATTTATATGAATTAATTTAAGATATGAATGCAGAGCCGAAGCTTAGGGGGCCTTTAACAGTCACACATCGATGATGTCTCTTACAAAAATAAAAAGCCCAGCGACTAGGCTGGGCTAAACAAGAAATCTATGGTGGCATCTACACACTCGCTTGGCTATCTTGAGTCATTGCAAATTTTGATGGGGGCAAACCAAAGTGCAGTTTAAACTTCTGGCTAAAATACGATGGGTCATTAAAGCCGCAGTTGAATGCCACTTCGCTGATTTTCTCTCCCGCAAGCAATTGCTCACAAGCTGTTTCTAATCTTACCTCTGTCAGGTAATCTTTTAACGTTCTTGAAGAAGCCGATTTAAATCGTCTTTGAAGACTTCGTTCAGACATAAAGAGCATCTTGGCCGCTGATGCCGTTCCAAACTCGGCATATGATAATGTTCATCGACTAACTGATAGACTTTTAACAGCCACTCTCTCTCCGCTGTCATGGTTTCTTCTTGCTGAGGTTCGTCAACAAATTCCGTTATGTTTTCCTCAACAGAAACCTGTTCTTGAGCTCGTGGCCAGAATATCTGAATCTTATTTTGCGCATCGGAGGTAAATATTGATAAATCACCGCCGCTAGCGTCGACTAAATCTTTCAGGTTATCAATGCTTAAATCACTGTTATTCATTAAGCGTGAATTCACCGCTTTATTCGACAATTGACTGCCATGGTCAATAAAACTCAGTGAAATGGTCTCATCGTTGTCTTCAATAATTACTTTAAGTGATTGCCCACGAAAAGAGCGCTTAATCACATTCGCGAATATACTGTTAAAAATGACATCAAGATTAAAGCTTACCAAGGCGATTCTGTGGGCTTTTTCTTCATCATGAAGATCGACACGAATGCCCACTTTATGGAAGTCTTCTTGCCATACATCAACAATAGATTGGGTAATTTGGCTCAAGTTATAGTTTTGGCTGTAGCCATTATTGCTCTCAGGTGCACGCTTCAATTCATTAAGCTGCCAATATGTCTTAGACAAATGGTCACTAGTGGCCGTATCAAGGTCGTTGAGTCTATTTTCCGCAATATAGTCAATACTCGCTTTAATCGAGAGTGCAACGTGATCAACCAATAAGTTTCTTACTTGAATTTGTTTCCTGAGTTGTTGATTGCTATTTAGTAGCACCCGGCTTTGATGCCTCAACTGATTTGTTTTTAACGTTACTTGCGCAGCCAGTTCTCGGTTTGCTTGTACAACATATCGAGAACGCCAATACACAACAACCACGACAAACAGCAATGAAGTTATCACAAACCCAATGATCGCTATCTTAGATAAATACCACGGTTTTAATACGGTAAACCGAGCTTCCAAGCCCACTTGATTATCTTTTCTCTGAGCATCATTACTCACTTGAAGGTGGTAATTCCCCGTATTCAAGTGTTCCAATGTCAACTGACGACCTTCAAGAACCTGCCAATTGTCTCCCTCATTCAATCGGTAATATATGTTTTGTCGGTCAGGATAAGGCATTACTCCGAATAAAAAACTCAACGACGATCCATAAGGCAATTCCATTCGCTCTAATTGTGCGCTTCCAACCTCTACAACGTTATCTTCAAATACGACCTGACTAACGATCAACTTTGACTCCGGAGTGTTTGAGACTAATAGCGTTGACGCGTCCGCCTTAACCAGCCCATATTGAGAGCCAAAAAATAATGTTCTTTCACGTCCGTCTCCATGACGTATATCGCAGACTCCCATCAAAAATTCGTTATTAATCAAGCCCGATGATGACGGGTAATGCGTAAGCAATTGACCTGAAAGTCGGTAATAACTCAAACCAACAGAAGATGATAACCAAACACCTTTTTCATCACTAACCATACAAGCAGGTCGAGAATTCGGCACACTAAGTTCAACTACTTTTTTTAGCCTGCTCCCCGGAACCGTTTTGAATACACCGTAAGAAGAGGCAAACCACTGAGCACCATCAGCCGCGGTTACCATATCGACTGATTCACCATACTGCTGAGAAAAATCATTGAAGCGAATCCTTTCACCATCATATTCATACACACCGTGGTCAGTACCAATAAGTAGCGAGGAATCATAAGCATATAGCCGGGTGAGCTTGGCTGGTAAGTATCGACTTACAATCCAATCACTCCCCAAACTGTGCACCTTTTGTTTTTCAATATTGAGATTGAATAAATGGTAGCCACTTGAAAGCCAGATCTGCTGGGCATCGTTAGAAACAATATGATCAATAGCTTTCTCTGAAAATTGGGATAAGAAAGGTAAGGTAACGAGGTTATAGTCCTCCATGCTCCTAAGTTCTAGGCCCTCAGATGTCGCTAACCAAAGATAGCCATCAAGCAAAGTAAACACATTAATTCTCGATGGCACTTGAAGCACCTGATAGATCCCCGTAGGTGTCGAGCGGTACAACCTATGATCGTCTGAGAACCATAGCGAACCATCTGAACCGACTTCTGTTTGGCGAATTCGCCCTGAGAGTGACTGAGAGCCATGGCGACTAAAAACAATACGCTCAAACTGCTTACTGAACAGCGAATAATAACGAATGCCTTGATTGGTTGCGATCCACATCCCGCCCATGTTGTCATTGAGTAAGGCGTAAATCTTTGTATCGGCGAGTTCCAACTCTAAAAAACTTGCCGGTGCGACTTTAGTAATGTCACCGGTTAAAAACGAGTACAAATACAAGCCATGTTCCGTGCCGATCCAATATTCCTTATTGCTTTCAGCAAACGTCAGCACATGCGATTCACCAATTCGAACCACTGGCTGACTCGGATCGTAAATATTAAAAACAAGTGCGCCTTTTAAGGTTCCGACTAATATTTCACGCCGAGCTGGTGAGTAATACACTTTTTCGATGTAATTCTTACCAGAACTCGTAACATGGTTAAACCGCTCACCATCTGACAAATAAACACCAGATGTTGTAGCAAGCACCCACTTAGTTTCTATAAAAATTGCGTCATTAATGTAAACATAGCTGTTGTTGCTGTGTTGATACAAGTGCAATAAAGAGGTCGATGTCAGCTCGTTAGTTGAAAGGTCATAAGTGTAGAAGTTCGCGCCATCGCTCACCCAAATGTAATTCCCTGATGCACCAATTTTTCGAATTTGCGCACCTGGGTTCAAACTAAAAATTAGTTGTCGCTCTTGATTTGGATAAGCTTGATAAACTTCATTTTCAACGAATGTCCAAAAGGAGCCTTTGTGAAAGGTTAGCTGTTCAGCTTGGTGATGCAGAAAACTACCGGACTTCGGCAGTGTATTTTGACCATCGTAAAAGAGCACCCGGCCATGGACATCGTGAATCCACAATCCCCCTTGGGCCCCAAGAAATAGCTGTTTTGCTGCAACGAACGTCCCCTCTGCCTGGCTTGGTAGAGGATAAAATATGGAATTTGAGCCATTCAAAGCAAAAACTGGGAATGAAAGTAAGAGCCCCAGGAAAACTTGGAGCAAATAACGCAGCAAGATGAATATCCTTTATTCAATAATGATGAGCCGCTCTAGTACTCGTTAGACGTAAATCTAAAGGCCTATGTAGTTATTTTGAGCGGCTAATTATGAATAATAATATCTTAAATACAGACGGATAAAAGTATCGCCTTAACTAAGGTTGCAATTCTTACTGTGAGATCACGATAAATACAGATTCAATTTAAGATCTAAAGCGCATTACTGCTTACTCTGCAAGCACTGACTAAAGTTATTTGACAGTGTTTTGAGAAATACGAAGTAACTACCAGGCTGCACTTCAATCTCGCTACCCAAAGGATCAAGCACACCAGTTCCGACATCGCTCCCACGCATAACACTCTCGATCACTGCCGGGGTAAATTGAGGTTCTGAGAAAACACAAGCAACCTCACCAGATGCAAGCGTTTTGCGAATATGAATCAGTGTTTTGGCTCCTGGTTTACGGTCTGGTGATACGGTGAAGTGCCCCAATTGGTTTAATTGGTAACGCTCCTCAAAATATCCATAAGCATCATGGAAGACAAAATAGCCATTATTTTGGACAGGCGTAAGCTGCTGCTTAATCTCTGCGTCTGTCGCTTTAAGCTGCTCCTTGAATTTTTGCAAATTCTTAGCATAGACATTCGCATTGCTTGGATCCACTTCCGCCAGTTTGTTAGCAATAACATTTGCTACTTGCTCAACTGGTGCAATTCCTAACCAAAAGTGCGGATCATGAGTGCCGTGATTGTGGCCATCATGATCATGCTCACTACCAAACTCACGTAACGACAAATCTGGGATTTGGCTCAATGTTAAAGTATTGTCTCTATCAGTCACCACTTTTTCCAAAAACGGTTCAAGATCATGACCAAACCAAATAACGAGATCAGCTGATGAAACTTTCTTAACGTCAGACGGGCGCAGTGCATAATCGTGTGGCGAGGCATTACTCTGGAGTAAGACATCGGGAGTCGTCACACCATCCGTTAGCTCAGTTGTGATCATTTGAATCGGCTTAATACTGGTTAAAACCGTTACCGCATGAGCAGGCAAAGCTAACATTACTGAGACTGCAAGAATTATAGTTCTTTTCATAGTTTTACTTGGGGTATGGCGTTGAAAGTGCCATAATGTTACATTATAACACAATTGATTTGCAAATGAGTTTCATTCATGTCTTCACTAGTCCGTCTTGAACACCTGTGCGTCGAATTCGATGACCGTAGAGTTCTCGACAATATCACCATGGAATTAGAAAAGGGCAAAATCACTACCCTAATTGGTCCCAACGGAGCGGGAAAATCGACATTAGTTAAAGTTATTTTAGGTCTACAAAAGCCAACCAGTGGCCAATTGACTAAAAAGCGCAAACTAAAAATTGGTTACGTTCCGCAGAAGCTGAAGCTTAATGACTCACTGCCGCTAAACGTTATCCGTTTTTTAAATTTAGCAGGAAAATACAGTAAACAAGAATGTATTGAAGCACTTAAACTTGTCGGAGCCGATCATCTGATTGGCAGCAATATGCATCGACTTTCTGGCGGTGAAAACCAACGCGTATTGTTAGCTCGAGCTTTATTGCAACGGCCAGAGCTTCTTGTGCTTGACGAACCTGCTCAAGGTGTTGATGTTCAAGGTCAAATTGATTTATATGACCTCATTGAAAGCATTCGCCATCGTTTTGATTGTGGCGTATTTATGGTATCCCATGACTTGCATTTAGTGATGGCAAAAACCGATGACGTCATTTGCCTCCACCATCATGTATGCTGCTCAGGCTCTCCTGCGACGATTACACAACATCCGTCTTACATTGCGTTATTCGGCAATGCAACACGAGAATCTTTGGCATTTTATCACCACGATCACGAGCATCACCATCACGATTTATCCGGTTCACCAGTAAAAGGGGATGCGAACGCTTGCACTCACCATTCACATGGGCATCATCAACATGATTGAATTTCTATTACCCTCAATCCTGGCCGGTATTGGTATTGCAATTATCGCAGGTCCACTAGGTTCATTCGTAGTTTGGCGCAAAATGGCCTACTTTGGAGATACACTCGCACACGCTTCCTTAATGGGACTGGCGCTTGGTTTTCTGCTCAATGTAAACCTATATCTCGCTTTATTAGTCTGCTGTTTAGCACTCGCTGTACTATTGGTGACTCTGCAAAAACAACAGCTCGTTGCTACCGACACCCTACTCGGTATTTTGGCCCACAGTGCACTTTCGATCGGCTTAGTCTCAGTGAGTTTTTTAGATAATGTTCGTATTGATCTAATGAGCTACTTATTTGGTGATTTACTTGCAGTATCTCCTCAAGATTTGATGTTCATCTATGCTGGTGTTGTTGCCGTTAGTGCATGCTTGTACATATTCTGGCGTCCTTTACTATCAAGTACTGTTAGCGAAGAATTAGCCGCTGTCGAGGGCGTAAATACTGACTTGGTTCGTTTAGTTCTAATGCTAATGGTGGGTGTAGTAATCGCAGTCGGCATGAAGTTTGTTGGTGCACTGATTATGACTTCCCTATTAATCATCCCAGCAGCAACCGCTCGTAAAGTATCATCATCACCGGAGCAAATGGCCTTTTTCGCTTCAATCATTGGTTCGATCGCGGTGCTCATGGGCTTAAGCCTCTCGTGGCACTTTGATACACCTGCAGGCCCATCCGTTGTGATTAGTGCGACAAGTTTGTTTATGTTAAGCCAGCTAATCCGACGCAAAGCTTAGATTATTAAAAACGATTAAGCCATTGAAAATAAAAAACAAAAAAGCCTGCAACATTGCAGGCTTTTTGTGTCTTGTTATTTGGTTTCTCTTACCAACCCGTCACTTCACGCAGACCTTGACCAATCTCAGCTAGAGATTTAACAGTCTTAACGCCAGCTGCTTCTAGTGCTGCGAACTTGTCTTCTGCCGTACCTTTACCACCAGAGATGATTGCACCTGCGTGCCCCATACGCTTACCAGGAGGAGCAGTAACACCCGCAATGTAAGAAACCACTGGCTTCGTTACGTTTTCTTTGATGTAAGCCGCTGCTTCTTCTTCCGCAGTACCACCGATTTCACCAATCATTACAATTGCTTCTGTTTCAGGGTCTTCTTGGAAAAGTTTCAGGATGTCGATGAAGTTTGAGCCTGGAATTGGGTCACCACCGATACCAACACACGTAGATTGACCAAAGCCCTCGTCAGTCGTTTGCTTGACTGCTTCGTATGTTAGTGTACCTGAGCGAGAAACGATGCCCACTTTACCTTTCTTGTGGATATGACCAGGCATGATGCCAATCTTACACTCATCAGGAGTGATAACACCCGGACAGTTAGGGCCAATCATGCGAACGCCTGTTTCCTCTAACTTCACTTTCACATCGATCATATCAATGGTTGGAATGCCTTCCGTAATTGTTACGATGAGCTCAATGCCAGCATCAATTGCTTCTAGGATTGCATCTTTACAGAATGGTGCTGGGACGTAGATTACTGTAGCCGTTGCGCCAGTCACTTCTACCGCTTCACGTACTGTGTTAAATACTGGAAGACCAAGGTGAGTTTGACCACCTTTGCCTGGAGATACACCACCTACCATTTGTGTACCATAAGCAATCGCCTGTTCTGAGTGGAAAGTACCTTGCCCACCAGTGAAGCCCTGACAGATTACTTTAGTGTCTTTGTTAATTAGTACAGACATTATTTAGCCTCCGCAGCAGCAACAACTTTCTGAGCAGCATCTGTTAGCGACTCAGCAGCAATGATATCAACATCAGAATTAGCAAGAACTTCGCGACCTAAGTCAGCGTTAGTCCCTTCTAGACGAACAACAACAGGTACCGTTACACCGACTTCTTTCACGGCACCGATGATGCCTTCTGCGATCATGTCACAACGAACGATACCGCCGAAGATATTTACTAGAACGGCTTTCACGTTGTCATCAGATAGGATGATCTTGAATGCTTCAGCTACGCGTTCTTTTGTTGCACCGCCACCTACGTCTAGGAAGTTCGCTGGCTTGCCACCGTGTAGGTTTACGATGTCCATTGTACCCATCGCTAGACCCGCGCCGTTAACCATACAACCTACATTGCCATCTAGTGCTACGTAGTTCAGCTCCCACTGAGCTGCATGCGCTTCACGCTCGTCTTCTTGTGAAGGATCGTGCATTTCACGAAGCTTAGGCTGACGATATAGTGCATTTGAGTCGATGTTGATCTTACCGTCAAGACACAGTAGGTTGCCTTCACCAGTAATCACCAGTGGGTTGATCTCTAGTAGCGCTAGGTCGTACTGAGAGAACATAGTGCCAAGACCCATAAAGATCTTAACGAATTGTTTAATTTGGTCACCTTCAAGACCAAGTTTGAACGCTAGCTCACGACCTTGGTAAGCCTGAGGGCCTACTAATGGATCGATTGCTGCTTTGTGGATTAGCTCCGGCGTTTCTTCCGCAACTTTTTCAATTTCCACCCCACCTTCAGTCGAAGCCATGAAAACGATCTTACGAGTTGCACGGTCAACAACCGCACCAAGGTAAAGTTCGTTAGCGATGTTAGACGCTTCTTCTACAAGGATTTTAGTAACAGGCTGACCATTTGCGTCTGTTTGGTAAGTCACCAAGTTCTTACCTAGCCACTTTTGAGCGAATTCTTTTACGCCATCTTTGGTGTCGTGCAGCTCTACGCCACCCGCTTTACCGCGGCCACCAGCGTGAACCTGACATTTTACGACTTTCTTATCTGTTGTAATGCGACCCGCCGCTTCGAAAGCTTCTTGTGGCGTATCACATGCGTAGCCTTCCGGTACAGGCAAACCGAATTCTGCAAACAGCTGTTTGGCTTGGTATTCATGCAAATTCATTTTGATATTCCGTTTGTTTTTCCCTTAAGGGAATTATAATTTCCATAACACCGCTATGATTGCGGTACATCTGTAGGGTCTTCTCAAATCAACTGCTTATTGTATATCGGAGCAGTTCAAGTGAAGGCCAGACGCTGAGCCAGTCTAGCCTTAGCTACCGTAGACGTCGAGTCATCACAGACAACTCGACGTTTTAGCGATATTAAACGTCTAATAGCAGACGGGCTGGATCTTCTAGTAACTCTTTAATCGTTACTAAGAAGCCCACTGATTCACGACCATCAATCAAACGGTGGTCGTAAGATAGAGCGAGATACATCATTGGCAAAATTTCTACTTTGCCATCCACCGCCATCGGACGATCTTGAATTTTGTGCATACCCAAAATTGCAGATTGTGGTGGGTTGATGATCGGTGTCGACATCAATGAGCCAAATACACCACCGTTAGTGATAGTGAAGTTACCGCCCATTAGCTCATCCACCGTTAGCTTGCCGTCACGGCCTTTGATTGCTAACTCTTTAATGCCTTTTTCAACATCAGCAAAACCTAGGGTATCGCAGTCTTTTAGAACTGGCGTCACTAAGCCGCGTGGCGTTGATACCGCCATGCTGATGTCGAAGTAGTTGTGGTAAACAATATCATCACCGTCAATTGACGCGTTTACTTCTGGGTAACGCTTCAGCGCTTCTGTTACAGCTTTCACGTAGAAAGACATGAAGCCTAGACGGATACCATGACGCTCTTCGAATTGATCTTTGTATTGCTTACGAAGGTCCATGATTGGCTTCATGTTCACTTCGTTAAACGTGGTCAGCATTGCCGTGTTGTTTTTCGCTTCTAGAAGACGGTTTGCTACTGTCTTACGTAGACGCGTCATTGGAACACGTTTTTGACTGCGAGCCGCTGCTGGCGCTTCAACCGCCGCAGGTGTTTCTGCTTTCGGTGCGGCTTTTGCGTTAGCAAGATGCGCGTCAATGTCCTCACGAGTGATTCGACCACCAACCCCAGAACCTTTCACCTGGCTTGCCTCTAAGCCGTGTTCAGCAAGAAGGCGACGAACTGCAGGGCTTAACGCGTCATTAGTTTCTTCAGTCAATGTTGCTTTGTGACGTTTATCAGGAGACGCTTGCGTATCTTCTGTCGTGTCTGCTGTTGGTTCGCCTGCAACTGCACCCGGCTTAAGTCTTGCAATTAGCTGTTTAGAAAGGACTGTCGCACCCTCTTCTTCAATAATTGCTTCTAGAACACCGGCTTCCGGAGCAGGAACTTCAAGCACTACTTTATCCGTTTCGATATCAACCAGAACTTCATCACGCTCTACTGCGTCGCCTGGTTTTTTGTGCCATGTCGCTACGGTTGCATCTGCAACTGATTCAGGTAAGTCTGGAACCAGAATTTCAATTGTCATAACTGTTTCTTCCTTTAACTTCTAGTTCTTAATTCGAAGTTGTTGAGTTCACATTCAGAGCGTCTTCAACCAACGCTTTTTGTTGTTTCAAGTGCACCGACATGTAGCCTACTGCTGGCGAAGCAGAAGCTGGGCGACCTGCGTATTTAAGATCTGCGCCTGCTGGAATAGCAGCACGGAAGTTATGTTGGCTACAGTACCAAGCGCCTTGGTTTTGAGGCTCTTCCTGACACCATACGAAATCTTCAACGTTCGTATATTGTGCAATCGCCGCTTGTACTTCTTCCATAGGGAATGGGTACAGTTGTTCAATACGTACAATAGCTACATCGTCTTGTTCGTTATTGCGACGTTGCTCTAGCAGGTCGAAATACACTTTGCCAGAACAGAACACAACACGTTTCACTTTGCTTGCTTCCAGATTATCAATTTCCGGAATTGCAGGTTGGAATGTGCCATCAGACAATTCTTCCAATGTTGATGTACAAAGTGGATGACGCAGTAACGACTTAGGTGACATAACAATCAGTGGGCGACGCATCGGACGCACCACCTGACGACGGATCATGTGGTAAACCTGTGCTGGCGTAGATGGCACTACAACTTGCATGTTTTGTTCCGCACACAATTGCAAGTAACGCTCAAGACGCGCTGAAGAGTGCTCAGGACCTTGACCCTCATAGCCATGTGGAAGAAGCATCGTCAAACCACACAGACGAGCCCATTTTTGCTCACCGGACGAGATGAATTGGTCGATCACAACCTGTGCGCCGTTTGCGAAGTCTCCGAACTGTGCTTCCCAAATTGTTAGACCACTTGGCTCTGCCGTTGCGTACCCGTATTCAAATGCCAGTACCGCTTCTTCTGACAATACAGAGTCAAAGACTTGGAATGGACCTTGTTTGTCATGAATATTGGCAAGCGGAATGTAGGTACTTGCGTCATTTTGGTTATGCAGCACCGAGTGACGGTGGAAGAAAGTACCACGGCCTGAATCCTGACCAGAGATACGAATACGCTTACCATCATCGACGATCGTCGCATAAGCTAACGTTTCTGCCATACCCCAATCGATCGCTTTTTCACCGCTAATCATGGCGGCACGATCGTTGTAAAGCTTGTTTACACGGCTTTGTAGCTTATGGCTATCCGGGTATTGAATGAGACGCTGACCAAGTTCTTTTAGACGTGTTTCATCGAACTTGCTTTCCCAGGCAACATCCCAGTCATGACCTAGATACGGAGACCAGTCAACCGAATGCAATGCCATTGGACGCCACTCTTTTACCACAACTTCACCTTTATCCAGTGCGTCACGGTATTCATTAACAAGCTGTGTGGCGACTTCAATGTCTGATTCGTTTTTGTCGATCAATACATCTGCGTATAGCTTACGAGGCGTTGGATGCTTCTTGATTTTTTGGTACATCAACGGCTGAGTCGCATTCGGCTCATCCGCTTCGTTATGACCATGACGACGGTAACAAACCAAATCAATCACAACATCACGCTTAAACTCGTTGCGGTAATCCAATGCGATACGTGTTACGAAAGCGACCGCTTCTGGATCGTCAGCATTAACGTGGAAAATAGGCGCCTGCACCATCTTCGCAATATCTGTACAGTACATGGTCGAGCGCGTATCACGAGGGTTAGAGGTTGTAAAACCAACTTGGTTGTTTACAACAATACGCACTGTACCGCCAACGCAGAAACCACGCGCAAGAGACATGTTGAATGTCTCTGCTACCACACCTTGACCAGCAATCGCTGAGTCACCATGAATAGTGATTGGCAGCACGCGACTGCCCTCAAAATCACCTAAGCGATCTTGGCGAGCTCGCACAGAACCGATAACGACTGGGTTTACAATCTCAAGGTGAGATGGGTTAAAGGCTAACGCAAGGTGAACATCGCCACCTGGTGTCGCAAAGTCAGCAGAAAAACCTTGGTGGTACTTAACATCACCCGTACCCCATGTATCATCGTGTTTACCTGCAAACTCATCGAACAAATCTTGTGGCTTCTTACCAAGAACGTTGACCAGCATATTCAAACGTCCACGGTGAGCCATACCGATAACCACTTCACGCATGCCACTCTTACCAGCATGACGAATCAGCTCTTTTGTCATCGGAATCAGTGCATCACCACCCTCTAGTGAAAAACGCTTTGCGCCTGGGAATTTAGCGCCCAAGTAACGCTCAAGACCTTCAGCAGCCGTTAGCTCCTCAAGGAATGTACGTTTTTCGTCTTTATCGAAAGATGGCTGACCTACGACAGACTCTAAACGTTGTTGAATCCAACGCTTTTGCTCTGTGTCAGTCATGTGCATGTATTCGGCACCGATAGAACCACAGTAAGTCTTCTTCAGTGCTGAGTAGATATCTTTCAACTGCATCGTCTCTTGGCCAATGGCAAAAGAACCTACGTTGAAAGTTTCTGCGAAGTCATCTTCGGTGAGATTGTGGAATGCAGGGTCTAGCTCCGCCACAGGTGGACGTTGCCATAGACCTAGAGGATCGAGCTCTGCAGCTTCATGACCGCGGAAGCGGTATGCGTTGATAAGCTGAAGAACTTTTACTTGCTTAGCGTCGACATCTGGATCACTAACTTGGACACTGTAATGCTTTGTTTCTTGAGCGAGTCGTCGGAAGTAGTCACGGACACGCGAATGTGGCTGTTCAACCACTTCTTCTGAGTTCTTAGGCAACTCATCAAATACGCGTTTCCACTCCTCACTTACCAGATCGGGATCACTTAGATACAGTTCGTAGAGGTCCTCTACATACGTTGCATTGGCGCCAGCCAAGTGTGAAGACTCGAGCCATGCCTTCATCACGCCGTTGTGCATATTTTCCCTTAACCAGTAGTTTTCACGTTTGCTTCGGTCTGCGCCGAGCTATTAAGAGCCGACCTAAGTAGGTCGGCAATTTTTGTTGTTAATTAAATCGAACGATTTACCAGCATCGACTTAATATGTCCGATGGCTTTCGTTGGATTTAGCCCCTTAGGACAAACACTTACACAATTCATGATGCCATGGCAACGAAAAACGCTAAATGCATCATCAAGATCGGACAAACGTTCATCAGTTGCCGTATCTCGGCTATCAATTAACCAACGATAGGCCGCGAGTAAACCAGCAGGGCCGATAAATTTGTCTGGATTCCACCAGAAAGATGGACAAGAAGTCGTACAACATGCACACATTATACATTCGTACAATCCATCTAAATGTGCACGTTCATCTGGTGACTGTAAGTTTTCTCTTGATGGTGGCAACGCGCCGTCATCAATCAAGAAAGGTTTAACTTTTGCATAGTTATCATAGAACTGTGTCATGTCAACGATAAGATCGCGCACTACTGGTAGCCCTGGTAGCGGTCTGATGACAATCTGTTCGCCAGATAAAGCAGAAAGTGGAGTAATACACGCCAAGCCATTTTTGCCGTTCATGTTGAGGCCATCTGAACCACATACACCCTCACGACAAGAGCGACGAAATGCAATCGTTGGATCTTGCTCTTTTAGCAGAATAAGTGCATCCAGAACCATCATGTCTGAACCTTCATCCACTTCAAGGACATAGTCTTTCATGTATGGTTTTGTATCAACATCTGGATTGTAGCGATACAAAGAGAAGTTAAGTTTCATCGTCATTTCCTCCTCTTAGTATGTACGTACTTTTGGTGGGAACGCCTCACGGTGGGTCGGCGTCATATTTACATCACGCTTGGTCATCGCTTCTGTTTCCGGGTTGTAAATTGAGTGGCATAGCCAGTTCTCATCATCACGCTCTGGGAAGTCGAATCGGGCATGTGCACCACGGCTTTCTGTACGGTAGTTTGCTGCGACCGCTGTCGAGAAAGCGGTTTCCATCAAGTTATCCAATTCAAGACACTCGATACGCTGCGTGTTGAACTCTGAGGACTTATCAGCAAGATGTGCATGTTGCAGACGGTCTCGAATGACTTTCAATTCTTCTAAGCCGGTCGCCATTGCGTCACCCTCTCGGAATACCGAGAAGCTATTTTGCATACAAGATTGTAAATCTTTGCGGATTTGAACAGGGTCTTCGCCGCCTTTACTGTTTTCCCAACGCATGGTGCGTGCAAGAGATGCTTCAATATCAGATTCTGTTGCTGGGCGTGCCTCAGCTTGCGCTGCCAATGTCTCCCCAAGGTGCAGGCCTGTTGCGCGGCCAAATACCACAAGGTCAAGCAGTGAGTTACCACCTAGACGGTTCGCACCATGTACCGATACTGATGCGATTTCACCACAAGCGTACAAACCTTGAACTTCAACATCGCTGCCGTCAGCCATTTGTTTGATCGCTTGACCAGAAACCTGAGTCGGTACACCGCCCATCATGTAGTGACACGTAGGAATAACCGGAATTGGTTCTTTAACTGGGTCAACGTGAGCGAACGTGCGTGAAAGTTCACAGATGCCTGGTAGGCGTGACTCAAGAACATCTTTACCTAGGTGATCCAGTTTCAGCTTAATATGTGGTCCCCAAGGTCCATCACAACCACGACCTTCACGGATTTCAATCATCATTGAGCGCGCAACAACATCACGACCCGCAAGATCTTTCGCGTTTGGTGCGTAACGTTCCATAAAGCGTTCGCCGTCTTTGTTTAGAAGGTAACCACCTTCACCACGACAGCCCTCTGTTACTAGAACACCTGCGCCAGCAATGCCTGTTGGGTGGAACTGCCACATTTCCATGTCTTGCATTGGAACGCCAGCGCGCAGCGCCATACCAACGCCGTCACCGGTATTAATATGAGCATTGGTTGTAGACGCATAGATACGACCCGCACCACCTGTTGCTAGGATGGTTGCTTTCGATTTGAAGTAACAAATCTCGCCCGTTTCCATACAAATAGCCGTACAACCCATGATTGCGCCATCTTGGTTTTTCACCAAGTCTAGTGCGTACCATTCAGAGAAAATCGTGGTCTTGTGTTTTACGTTTTGCTGGTAGAGAGTATGAAGAAGCGCGTGACCAGTACGGTCCGCTGCCGCTGCCGTACGTGCAGCTTGCTCACCACCAAACTCTTTAGACTGGCCACCAAATGGGCGTTGGTAAATAGATCCATCATCAAAACGAGAAAATGGTAAGCCCATCTTCTCTAGCTCAATAACAGACTCAGGGCCGTTCTTACACATGTACTCAATCGCATTCTGATCACCGATGTAATCTGAACCTTTTACTGTGTCGTACATATGCCATTGCCAATCATCCTTATGCGAGTTACCTAGCGCAACGGTAATACCACCTTGTGCCGAAACCGTATGAGAACGAGTTGGGAAAACTTTAGACAGCAAAGCACAAGATAGGCCTTGCTCTGAAATTTGCAGTGCAGCGCGCATGCCCGCACCACCAGCGCCGATTACTACGGCATCAAATTCACGAACTGGAATAGACACTTACGCACCCCACAAAATAAATAGACCAGAGAAGACATAACCGAATAGCACGGCAATTACACCAAGTTGTAGTGCGCCACGAAGTTTCGCGCACTTAATGTAATCAGTTAACACTTGCCACAGGCCAATCCATGCATGGATAAGAACGGAAACAAGGGCCAACATGGTGAAGACTTTAGTGAATGTACCACCAAAGAATTGGGTCCAAGATGCGTAAGAGATATCCGAGAAAGCACAAAAGCTCACCAGATAAATCGTATATAACGTCATAATGATGGCTGAAGCACGAATAAGTAGGAAATCGTGCACACCATTACGACCAAATGAAGATACGTGTTTTACCATACCAAGATCCCCGCCAATAGTGATAGCACTGCAGTTGCACCGAACGTAACTTTAGCGCTCATCGCGCCTGATTCGAGCTCTTCGAAATGGCCTAAGTCCATCAATAGATGACGAACGCCACCAGCAATATGGTAGGCAAGTGCAGTTAGGATGCCCCATAGAATCAGTTTCACGAAGAAGCCATCAACAATGTCTGCGGCTTCCATAAAACCTATCGGGGATGACAGAGATATGGACAGTAACCAAAGTAATATACCCACCGCAACAAACGTAATCACACCAGAGACACGGTGTAGGATTGACGCGATTGCTGTGATGGGAAAGCGGATGGTCTGTAAATCTAAATTAACAGGTCTTGACTTTCTTTCTTTCACGGGCTTGCTCACTCAGCTCCATTGAGCATTTATTGTTATAACCAATTTCAGCTTCCAAACGTGCAAAAGTTAACAATTGATTAACAAATAACCCCAACAATCCGAGAGATAATTGTAAATGAGTTGTTAACTGTCGAGTACTATAAACAAACCTCACTTTTGTTTTTAGACCCGAACTTATAAGGATTTAACCAAAATTTTCTGAGCCAATATACGGCTAGCAACATTCTAATACAATTGATGTAACAAATTATGCTACATAGAACAGATTTTTAACGATTTTCATGAGAAAAATCATAACAAGTGCACACAAAGATGGAGAAAAATTGACTTTAAGCTTTAACAACAGTACAAAAATGGCACATAAACATCCTGGACGGATTAAATAATAAGCAAAGGAGATTGTTATGGCGGATAAGAAAGCGACCCTTCATGTTGAAGGTCATGCGCCAATCGAGCTACCAATTATGGATGGTACTATTGGTACGCCTGTAATTGACGTTCGTAAACTGGGAGCCAATGGTTACTTTACTTTTGACCCTGGTTTTCTTGCCACTGCATCTTGTGAATCATCAATCACTTATATCGATGGCGGCAAAGGTATTCTTTTGCACCGTGGTTATCCGATTGATCAATTAGCCAATAACGCAGATTACTTAGAAGTTTGTTATATCCTGCTATACGGTGAAGCCCCAACCCGTGACCAATATGAGCAATTCAAAACAACCGTAACTCGCCACACTATGGTGCATGAGCAAATCGCAAGCTTCTTCCATGGCTTCCGTCGTGATGCTCACCCAATGGCGGTGATGTGTGGTGTTGTTGGTGCACTGGCAGCGTTCTACCACGACTCACTAGACATCAATAATGATGAGCACCGTGAGATTGCTGCGTATCGACTCATCTCAAAAATGCCAACACTGGCGGCGATGTGTTACAAGTACTCTATCGGCCAACCATTTATCTACCCTCGTAATGATCTAAGTTACGCAGAAAACTACCTGCACATGATGTTTGCTAACCCATGTGAAGAGTATGAAGTGAACCCAGTTGTGGCTCGTGCGATGGATAAAATCTTTACGCTCCACGCAGACCACGAACAAAACGCTTCAACATCAACGGTTCGACTATCAGGCTCATCTGGTGCAAACCCATTTGCCTGTATTGCCGCAGGTATTGCTTCTCTATGGGGCCCAGCTCACGGTGGTGCGAATGAAGCGTGTCTGAAGATGCTTGAAGAGATCGGCAGTGTCGATAACATTCCTGAATTTGTAGAGCGCGCAAAAGATAAAGACGACCCATTCCGTTTAATGGGCTTTGGTCACCGCGTATACAAAAACTACGACCCTCGTGCTACTGTGATGCGTGAAACCTGTCATGAAGTGCTAAAAGAGCTAAACATTAAAGATCCACTACTAGATGTAGCGATGGAGCTTGAACGTATTGCACTTTCTGACGAATACTTCGTGTCTAAGAAGCTATACCCGAACGTAGATTTCTACTCAGGTATTATCCTAAAAGCGATCGGTATTCCAGTCTCGATGTTTACGGTAATCTTCGCGATTTCTCGTACTATCGGTTGGATTGCTCACTGGAACGAAATGCACAGCGACCCACTAAACCGTATTGGTCGTCCTCGTCAGCTATACATGGGCGAAAGTCAGCGCGATTTTGCTCCTCTGCATGAGCGCGAATAAGCTCTAAGCTCTAAGCTCTAAGCTCTAAGCTCTAAGCTCTAAGCTCTAAGCTCTAAGCTCTAAGCTCTAAGCTCTAAGAAAGACAAAAAAGGGTTGCAATGTAAATCGCAACCCTTTCTATTTGAATTTAAACGGGATTATCAATATCGATAAACTCTACATCCAACCCATGCTCTTTTGCGAGCCACTCACCTAACGCTTTGATACCATAACGCTCAGTTGCATGATGCCCTGCCGAAAAATAGTGAATATCCAACTCTCGAGCAGTGTAAGTTGTCCGCTCTGAAATTTCACCGGAGATGAAAGCGTCTAGACCATGCTGTGCAGCAAGCTCAATGTAATCTTGTCCGCCCCCTGTACACCAACCTACCGTCTCAATCAATTTGTCGGCATTTTCAGGCTCTATATGCAGAGGCTCACGGTTTAATGCTCGTTGGATTTTTTTTGCGAACTCAGCACCAGTCATCGCTTGTTTCAAACGACCAAACATTGCCACAGACTGTGGGTGACCTTCTAGCCCACCTTCCACGTTAATATTCAACAAACGTGCAAGCTCAGCGTTATTGCCTAATTCTGGATGAATATCTAACGGTAAATGGTAACCGTAAAGATTAATATCATTTTTAATCAAGCTGCGAATACGCTTTCCTTTCATTCCTCGAATGGGCTCTGGTTCACCTTTCCAGAAGTATCCATGGTGAACAAGCAATGCATCAGCCTCTACCTCGATGGCTCTATCAATCAATGCTTGGGAAGCGGTTACGCCAGTTACGATACGTTTGATTTCTAATTTACCCTCAACTTGCATACCGTTAGGTGCATAATCTTTAATGAGTTGAGAGGATAATTTCTCGTTGAGGATCTTTTCTAGCTGTAAATTATTCATTGTGACTTCCAATATTTTTAGCTTAATGGAAGTGTATATCGAACCACAATCAGGATGCTAGTTGTGGCATCCCCAACCTGAAAAAATTTCGATACAATACATTCAAGTAACTCAAAGAGACAAGATTCAGCGCTCGTCACTTAGCCAAGCCTCTTAACGTCGCATAGGTAAATAAGTGCTCTGGTAAATAAGTGCTTTCCTCGTAATTACAAGGACAATGGATGAACTCACTACAACGCTTTTATCAATGGATTGCTAACACGCCTCCACTCTTCAAAATCACTCCCCCTTTTATTACCGTTGATAATATCCCTACCTCCCCCCTATCAGGAGATGAAAACTATCATGGCAACCCTCGGCTCGGTTTTTTATACCAACACCTTTGCACCAAACTCCTGACTGATTCATCACGGTATGAGTTCATTGCCGATGAAATTCAACTGAATGACTCAAAGGGTCGAACGATTGGGGCGGTTGATTTGATACTTAAAAATCTTGAAGACGAAGAATACGAACACTGGGAAGTTGCGATTAAATTCTATTTGTTGCATCAGGGGATTTGGTATGGGCCGAACGCTCACGATCAATTGCACAAAAAGTTAGATCGCATGTTGACTCATCAGCTCAAAATGAGCCAAAGGGAAGAATTTCATCAACAATTGTTATTGGATAAAAACCCTGTTGAACGCTTACTGATCCAAGGACGGCTTTACATCAATCCTTTTAGTCGAGAAAACGTTCCTAAAGCATGCTTAGGCTACGACTTAGATCCTAATCAGGTCATTGGCTATTGGTGCTATCAAAGCCAATGGGAGCAAATCGGCGAACCACTCTACGCCCTTTCCAAGCCACAATGGGCAATTGGTACCAATGAGTACTTAACGCCAATCGACAAACCATCAAATCGATTTGTTCACGCTCAAACGCAAAACGGTCAATTTTGGTTCATCGTTGAAGATTCTTGGCCTAATCATGCCAATACAGAGAACACAAAAAAATAAATGTTTAGTACTTAGAGCCGAAAAAAAAAAGGGCTGACACATGGTCAGCCCTTAAAGAAAATACTGTCTCGATTACAGGCCTGCGGCTGCAAATACTTGATTAACAATTTCTTGAGCTTCTGCTTCGATTTGTTTTAGGTGCTCTTCACCTTTAAAGCTTTCGCAGTAAATTTTATAAATGTCTTCTGTGCCTGATGGGCGAGCAGCGAACCAACCATTAGCTGTCGTTACTTTAAGACCACCAATTGCAGCACCATTACCTGGAGCGTGCGTTAGACGTGCAGTGATTGCATCACCCGCTAGTGTTTCCGCTGCAACCATTTCTGGTGACAACTTCTTCAAGACGTCTTTTTGTGGGCCATTCGCTACAGCTTGAATACGGTTGTACTTAGACTCGCCATGCTTAGCAGCCAACTCTTCATAGTAGTCTTGTGGGTTCTTACCTGTTACTGCAGTGATCTCTGCTGCTAGAAGACATAGCAAGATACCATCTTTGTCTGTTGACCAAGGCGTGCCATCTTTACGAAGGAAAGACGCACCCGCACTTTCCTCACCGCCAAAGCCAAACTTACCAGTGTATAAGCCATCAACAAACCATTTAAAACCAACAGGTACTTCGCAAAGCTCGCGACCTAGATCAGCCACAACACGGTCAATCAGTGCACTTGATACTAGCGTTTTACCAACAGCAACGTCTTTACCCCACGCATCACGATGACGGTATAGGTAATCGATACACACTGCTAGAAAATGGTTCGGGTTCATCAAACCTTTTGGCGTTACGATACCGTGACGGTCATAGTCAGGGTCGTTACCAAATGCCAAGTCGTATTCGTCTTTAAGCGCCAATAAACCTGCCATTGCGTAAGGCGAAGAACAGTCCATACGCACTACGCCATCTTTGTCTAGAGACATGAATTGGAAAGATGGATCAATCGCTTCACTCACTAGTGTGAGGTCTAGGTTGTATGCCTTGCCAATTTGACGCCAGTAATCGATGCCGCTGCCACCTAGTGGATCAACACCAATCTTAATATTTGCTTTCTGAATGGCTTCCATATCGATAACGTTCACTAGATCATCGATGTATGGTTTCACCAAGTCCATCTCTACAAACAGATCCGATGCTTTCGCTTCTGCTAGTGGTAGACGTTTAACACCTTGCAAATCTTCAGCAATCAGGGCGTTCGCACGATCTTCGATCGCTTGAGTTAGTTCAGCCTCTGCTGGGCCACCATGCGTCGGGTTGTATTTGATACCGCCATCTTGTGGTGGGTTGTGAGATGGTGTAATTACGATACCATCTGCTTTGTCATCGTGCGAGATGTTGTAAGTTAATATCGCATGGGAAATACCCGGCGTTGGTGTGTAGCCATTGTCTTCCTGCACAATCACTTTCACGCCATTTGCAATCAGCACTTCAATCACACTAGAAAACGCAGGCTCCGACAACGCATGCGTGTCTTTACCCACAAACAGTGGACCCGTTGTACCTTGCTCAGCACGAACTTCTGCTACCGCTTGAGCAATCGCTAAAATGTGGTTTTCGTTAAAGGTGTGCTTATCTGCGGTGCCGCGGTGGCCAGAAGTGCCAAATTGAACTTTGTGTTCTGCATTCGCCGCATCTGGTTGAAGTAAGAAGTAGTTAGCAACGAGTGCTGGGATATTGTGAAGATCTTCCTGCTGCGCTTTTTGCCCAGCACGAGGGTGCATAGCCATGTTTGACATCCTTTCTAAAAATATACTTACAAAATCAAAAAAGCCTCATAATATCCGCTAAACGCTACACATTATGAGGCTTCTATCAGGTTTCTTAAATTGAACCTGTCACTTTTTCTATTAAGTCCGGTTGGAATTCCATGTTAGCCATCACTTGTTCAACCATTTGTCGTTTACGACTGGTATTGTTATTCGTGATTACCCAAAACGGTGTCCCTGGGATTGCTTTTGGTTTGGTAGTATTGCCATTCGCCAATAGCGTTTCTTCATTGTCAGCAAAGTAAACACGCTTGCGTCCTTTTACTTTGGTCGCCTGAGAGAAACCCTCTGGGTTCAATTGATGTAAGGTTGATAGCACCAACATGAAGCGATCAATCGCTTTCTTTAATCCGGCAAATTCATCAGAAATCAGCAGAGAACGCATCTCTTTCACTAAGTCTACAGAATCTGTTTTACCCGCATCTTTACTTACTACAATACCTTGAGGCTGCTCGATAACAGGAGCAAGTTCTGCTTCCTGCAACTGGCCATCAAGGTTTAAAAGGCGTCGCAAAATATCCGAGGCGCTTTCACCGATATGCATAGTTTGACTTGCAATAAAACGGTATAGATCCTCATCAACCTCAATTGTTTTCATTCGCTTTTCACATTCTCAATGTTTAAACTCTGGGGGATTATAACGAGATCCTCACGGATACTCCACGTTAAACCCATCACGAATAAGATAAAATGTCAGCATTGCTCAACTATAAACAAGAAGGCCAAGGCCAAACGGTTGTTTTGATTCATGGATTGTTTGGAAGTTTCAGTAATCTTGGCTTACTGGCACGCGATCTTTCACAAGATCATTCCGTGATCAGTATTGATCTGCGAAATCATGGTTTGTCATTTCATACCGATGTTCATGATTATCCTTCCATGGCGCAAGATGTCGTTGATTTACTTACCCATTTAAACGTCCAATCTGCACTCGTGATAGGACACTCTATGGGAGGCAAAGTCGCCATGAAAGTCGCTGATATTGCTCCACAACTGGTCAAACAGCTTATGGTCTTGGATATCGCTCCAGTGGCATACGATACGAATCGCCATGAGAATGTGTTTAGTGGACTTCAAGCGGTAATCGCAGAGCAACCGACTAACCGACAACAGGCGATGACGATTCTCGCTCAACATATCGAGATCGACGGCGTTAGGCAGTTTTTATCTAAATCACTATTTAATAATGACGGCAAAATGGATTGGCGTTTTAATGTAGGTAGCTTACTTAGAAATTACACCAACATTATCGGATGGGAAGAGATTACTCCAACTGGTATCCCCACTCTGTTCATTAAAGGTGGCGATTCAGATTATCTCATGCCCGAGCATCAACCAGCAGTGAAGCGACAATTTAATAATGCAAAAGCGCACATTATCGCCAATACTGGGCACTGGTTACATGCAGAAAAACCAGCTGAAGTTCTACGCGTGATCAGGAAACACATTTCAAGTTAACAAATTAGAAAAACAACGCCAGAATATTGAAATAACCCCTCTCGTAGTCCATTAACTTTACGGATTAACAGTGGTATAGTGCGGCCAAGAATTTTTGGCATAAAGGATGACTATGCTATACGACTATATGGATATGCTCGAGTCTATTGGGCTTGATCTTCTTTTTGCTGCTATCTTCTTTTTCATTGGGATGGCAATAAAAGATGTTCTGAAAGAAGGTAATGTACCGGTTTTCGGTCGTCGTATTGTGTGGTTAGTTCTTTTCCTTGGCTGTGCTGGTTTCATTGCTAAAGGCATTATTCAACTCAGTTGGGAAGGTTCGGGGCTAGGCTAATTACCGCTCCGCCATCGCCAGTAACAAAACAATGTAAAGGTATAGACTCTATGGCAAGTGTAGGTATCTTCTTCGGTAGCGACACAGGTAATACTGAAGCCGTTGCAAAGATGATTCAAAAGCAACTAGGTAAACAACTAGTTCACGTTCAAGACATCGCAAAAAGCAGCAAAGAAGACATTGATAGCTTTGATCTTCTTCTTTTAGGTATCCCTACTTGGTACTACGGTGAAGCGCAATGTGATTGGGATGATTTCTTCCCAGAACTTGAGCAAATCGACTTCTCAACCAAGCTGGTTGCAATCTTTGGTTGTGGTGATCAAGAAGATTACGCAGAGTACTTCTGTGATGCTATGGGTACTGTACGCGACATCGTTGAAGCGAAAGGCGGCACTATCCTAGGCCACACTTCAACAGACAGTTACGAGTTCGAAGCATCGAAAGCGCTAGTTGAAGGCGACGACAGCCAATTTGTTGGTCTATGTATTGACGAAGATCGTCAACCAGAGCTAACAGAACAACGCGTTGAGAACTGGGTAAAACAAATCTACGAAGAAATGTGCCTAGCTGAACTCGAAGGTTAAGAATACATTCTGACATCAAAAGACCTCTATTTCGGAGGTCTTTTTTTATGCAAAATATCGTAAGTATGGTCGTTATTTAGCCTCAACTTGATAGTTTTCGCAATTACTCACAATTACGGTTAACAACTACTGCGCCTCTGTGGCGACCTCTTCTTCACGATACTGAGGCTTTTTCCTCACATACAACTTGCGCTGCACTTCAGAAACCACATTTCCGTTTTTATCTTTTACATGTGTAATGAACTCAGGGAAACACTTCTCACCATTTCGCGTCAATTGGTAGATTTCATCAAGCATACTGTCTGTGACTTCAAAATCAGCAAACAAATCACTCTGCCCAGGCTTAATAAAATTGATGCTAGCTTCTTTATCCCATACGTAATATTCCTCACGTAAAATACCCATCAGCATTAATGAATAAATTGGGTCAGTCAGTGAAAAAATGCTCCCCCCATACTGAGTCCGATTCGCATTTTTATTCCACCATCGAAGCTTCAGACGAACTTTAACCACTCTAAAATCATCAGAAATATGTAAGATTTTAATACCTGCCCCCCAAAATGGCGGCCAAATATTAAGCGAAAACTTAACTATCCCTGGCTTATATATTTTTTCAAGTCGCTTATTCATACCTATCCATAGTATTTTCGATTCAATGTTATCAATTTGTAACTGGTCTGATCTGTAATATAATCGACCCGTTTCCAATTTACAAAAAGAATCTATTAACCCTTTGAAGTTCGTGGTTTAATGTTCACGGTGCTTCGCCTATAATGGTAAGCATAATAAATTCTGTTAAATCGCTGCAGATGATCCAACGGGAAAGTATATGTCAGATAATAATCAGGCGCTGAAGGATGCGGGCTTAAAAGTAACCCTTCCAAGGCTAAAAATTCTAGAAGTACTTCAGCAGCCAGACTGCCAGCACATCAGTGCTGAAGATTTGTACAAAAAGTTGATTGATCTAGGTGAAGAGATAGGTCTTGCAACAGTTTATCGTGTACTCAACCAGTTTGATGATGCTGGTATTGTCACTCGTCACCACTTCGAAGGTGGTAAATCCGTATTTGAATTGTCAACTCAACATCACCATGACCACCTTGTGTGTCTTGATTGCGGTGAAGTTATTGAATTTTCTGATGACGTGATTGAACAACGTCAACGCGAAATTGCGGCTAAATACAACGTGAAGCTAACAAACCACAGCCTTTACCTTTACGGTAAATGTGGTGACGGTTCGTGTAAACAGAACCCTGACGCACACAAGCCAAACAAATAGAATCGAGAACGTTTCTAAAATAAATATTTTAAACGCTGGCAATGGTCAGCGTTTTTTTATATCAAAAAAACGCCAGCGATTAAGCTGGCGTTTTTGTAGCAATTATTTTTTCAGCAGTTAACTGAGATTATTGATTCTCAATTTTCGCCCATGTATCACGTAGACCAACCGTACGGTTGAACACTAACTTCTCTGCTGAAGAATCTTTTGAATCTGCACAGAAATAGCCCATACGTTCAAACTGGAAGCCTTGCTCAGCTTCTGCCGCCACCAAACTTGGCTCAACAAAACCGTTGAGAACCACAAGTGATTCTGGGTTAATTGTCGCAGCAAAGTCATTTGCAGCCGCTGGGTTAGCAACAGTAAACAAACGATCGTATAAACGAATTTCAGCTGGTAAGCCTTTATCCGCAGATACCCAGTGAATAACACCTTTTACTTTACGGCCATCTGCAGGGTTTTTACCTAGCGTATCCGCATCATAAGTACAGTAAATCGTTGTAATGTTACCCTCTGCATCTTTCTCGATACGTTCCGCTTGGATAACGTATGCGCCACGCAGACGAACTTCTTTACCTAGAACTAAACGCTTGTACTTCTTGTTCGCTTCTTCGCGGAAGTCTTCACGCTCAATCCAAACTTCGCGAGTAAATGGTACTTCACGCTCGCCCATTTCAGGCTTGTTTGGATGGTTAGCGACGGTCAGTGTTTCTACCGCACCTTCTTCGAAGTTTTCGATAACGATTTTCACTGGATCTAAAACCGCCATTGCACGTGGTGCATTTTCGTTTAGATCGTCACGAATACAAGATTCTAGTGAACCGAACTCAATCATGTTCTCTTGTTTCGTTACACCGATACGCTTACAGAATTCACGGATAGATGCAGGTGTGAAACCACGACGACGTAGACCAGAAACGGTTGGCATACGAGGGTCATCCCAACCATCAACTAATTTCTCAGTCACAAGTTGGTTTAGTTTACGTTTAGACATCACCGTGTATTCAAGATTCAAACGGCTGAATTCGTATTGGTGTGGACGACAATCAATCGTAATGTTCTCAAGTACCCAATCGTACAAACGACGGTTGTCCATGAACTCTAGCGTACAAATAGAGTGCGTAATGCCCTCTAATGCGTCAGAGATACAGTGTGTGAAGTCGTACATTGGGTAAATGCACCACTTGTCACCCGTTTGGTGGTGAGTCGCGAAACGTACACGGTAGATAACAGGATCACGCATTACCATGAATGACGAACCCATATCGATCTTCGCACGAAGACACGCTTTACCTTCTTCGAATTCACCTGCACGCATTTTTTCAAATAGCGCTAGGTTTTCTTCGATTGGGCGATCGCGGTAAGGGCTTGGTTTACCCGGCGCCGTTAGCGTACCACGGTATTCACGAATCTGCTCTGGACTTAGCTCATCAACATACGCTAAGCCTTTATTAATCAATTCAATTGCATATTCGTAAAGCTTATCAAAGTAGTTTGATGAGTAACATACTTCACCATCCCATTCGAAGCCCAACCAGTTTACATCTTTCTTGATAGACTCAACGTATTCGATGTCTTCTTTTTCAGGGTTTGTATCGTCGAAACGCAAGTTACATTGACCCTGGTAGTCCTGAGCAATACCGAAGTTCAAACAGATAGACTTAGCATGACCGATATGCAGGTAGCCATTTGGCTCCGGCGGAAATCGAGTATGCACGCTAGTGTGTTTACCATCCGCTAGATCTTTATCAATGATCTGGCGAATAAAGTTTGATGGACGAGCATCAGTTTCACTCATCTATAGCACCTCAAATATTAGTATTGTCAGAGAAAACGGTACTCTGCAACCAAGGTTGGTTTTGCAGAGTGCATTGTTCCTAATGATCCACAATTCTTGTCGATTAGACAACAAGAACCGTCGTTAAAACGACAATATTTCTCTACTTAACTAAGCTGCAACGCCGATTTCATTCATATAAACAAAAAAAGACCTCCCAAGGGAGGTCTTTACAGAGAGTCATTAAGATGTAATTAAGGAAGTTTTACATCTGATAGGTCTTCACCTGCACCGATTGCTTTCATTTCACCAGCAACGATTTCAGCAAGAGGACCAAGGATTACTTGTAGGTTGTTTTCACCTAGTTTAACCACACCTTTCGCGCCTAATTTCTTAAGTACAGCTTCGTCAGCAACAGAGCGGTCTTTCAGCGTTAGACGTAGACGAGTGATACACGCGTCGATTGAAGTTAGGTTATCGTGACCACCTAGCGCTTTTAGATATTGACGTGCTAGGTCACCTTTTTTCGCATCACCTGCAGCTGGTGCCGCTGGCGCTTCGTCGTCGTCTTCACGACCTGGCGATTTCAGGTTGAAAGCACGGATTGCGAAGCTGAATGTGAAGAAGTATAGAGCACCGAAACCTAGACCGATTACTAGTAAAACTAGAGGTTTAGTTGCTAGACCCCAGTTTAGTAGGAAGTCAATTAGACCTGCAGAGAAGCCGAAGCCGTGCAGTGTACCAAACATGTTCGCAACGACTAAAGATAGACCAGTAAATACCGCGTGCATTGCGTATAGTGCAGGCGCTAGGAACACGAACATAAACTCTAGAGGCTCTGTAATACCTGTTAGGAATGAACAGAATGCTACTGAGAATAGTGCACCACCAACTTGGCTGCGTTTTTCAGCAGGCGCTGCTAGGTACATTGCTAGAGCTGCACCAGGTAGACCAAACATCATTACAGGGAAGAAACCGTTCATGAATACACCAGCAGACTTATCGCCACCGAAGAAACGGTGTAGGTCACCAGACTTGATAGTATCTGTTACAGTGTTAACAGTTGCAGTGATTTCAGGCGTTACTGTGTTAACAAAGTTGAACGTGTACTCTTGGCCTGCTACTAGAGTTTTCGCTAGAGCTGGGTCAACACACAACTGTTTTAGTGATGGTAGAGCTTGACCAGCTGCAGATGCTGCTGAAATCACGATCTCTTGACATGACCCCATACCGAACCAGAAGTAAGAGTTCAATACATGGTGTAGGCCTACAGGGATAAGTGCGCGGTTAAGCGTACCGTAAACGAATTGACCAATAGCGCCAGAAGTAGAAACTGCGTGAGCTAGAGCGTCAAGTGCGCCTTGAATTGAAGGCCATACAACACCCATGATTGCACCCATTACTAGAGCAAACAGACCAGCCATAATAGGTACTAGACGTTTACCCGAGAAGAATGCCAACCACTCAGGAAGACGAGTAGCATGGAAAGCGTTGTAAGAGTGACCAGCGATGATACCTGCAATGATACCGCCAAAGAATGACATATTAACGCTTGCATCGATTGTAGCTGCAGTTGCCGTTAGTACGAAGTAAGCAACTGCACCAGCAAGACCAGCTGCACCTTGACCATCTTTAGAAAGACCGATCGCGATACCTAAACCGAATAATAGTGGTAGTTGGCTAAAGATTGCGTTACCAGCAGATGCCATAAACGCGATATCTAACAGGTCAGGTTGACCCAAACGTAGTAAAAGCGCTGCAACTGGAAGCGTTGCGATAGGAAGCATAAGAGCTTTACCTAACTTCTGCGCGTATCCAAGAATATTCACCTTAAGTTCCCCCTATAGGATTTTATGTTTTGTCGAATGACTTATTTCAGTCGTTCAATTTAGTCGCTATCAGTTTATGATATTAATTTTGCTCCGCAAATTAAAACCTCATTGTTTGTGATCATAATCACCAGATTTTGCCCTCACCAAAGGTTTTTGCTAGCGAGATCATAAAACTTATTTTATTATACGAAAAAATGGCGTTTTAAAGATAATATTCTCGCACTTTATGCAAGAAAGAATCAGTGTTACTTTATGTATATTAAAGCTCGATCACTGTAACTTCGCTCTGAGAAATAATCATAAAATCGAACTAAAGCCCAGTTTTTCAGATGGTTACAATGACAACAACATTGATAAAACGCGGCTTGCTGTATGTGACCTGCTATCTAAATCAGTGATACAAACTAAGTAATCCATATGACTCACACAGTCATCACCTAGATAGCACGTCATAAATTGAATTCTCATTTATAAGGATTAGCTGACTATGTACGCGCTAAGTAACTGTAAAATCTATACCGGTAGTGACGTTCTAACTAACCATGCGGTTATCATTGAAAACGGTCAAATCCAATCTGTAGTGCCAGAGGCCCAACTACCTAGCGGTATTGAAGTTAAAGACCTGAACGGTGCGAATCTAAGCCCAGGTTTTATTGACCTTCAACTTAATGGCTGTGGCGGAGTGATGCTAAATGATGAAATCACTCCAGAAACCATGCAGATCATGCACCAAGCTAACCTTAAGTCTGGCTGTACAAGTTTCCTTCCTACTTTAATCACTTCTTCTGATGAAGACATGCAAGCGGCTCTAAGCGCTGCGCGTGAATACCACAATAAGTACCAAAACCAATCTCTAGGTTTGCACCTTGAAGGTCCTTACCTAAATGTCGCGAAAAAAGGCATTCACAGCGTCGATTTTATCCGTCCATCAGACGACGGCATGATCGACCTAATCTGTGCAAATGCGGATATCGTTGCGAAAGTAACCCTTGCCCCTGAGCAAAATGATCCTGAACATATCGCCCGTCTAAAAGCGGCAGGTATCGTGGTTTCAATTGGTCACACTAACGCAACCTACGCGGAAGCACGCGAAGGATTTGAAGCGGGTATTACATTCGCGACTCACCTATTTAATGCGATGACACCGATGGTTGGCCGTGAACCTGGCGTAGTTGGTGCAATCTATGACACCCCTGAAGTTTACGCAGGTATCATTGCTGACGGTTTCCACGTTGATTACGCAAACATCCGAATTGCCCACAAAATCAAAGGTGAAAAGCTAGTTTTGGTGACCGATGCCACAGCTCCAGCAGGTGCGGACATGGATCACTTTATTTTTGTTGGTAAGAAAGTATATTACAGGGATGGTAAGTGTGTTGATGAAAACGGCACACTAGGCGGCTCAGCCCTAACAATGATCGAAGCAGTTCAGAATTCGGTTGAGCACGCGGGCATCGCTTTAGATGAAGCTCTACGAATGGCTACGTTGTACCCAGCTACCGCAATCGGTGTTGAGGATCGTCTTGGCCGAATTCGAAAAGGAATGGTGGCAAACCTGACCATTTTCGATCGTGACTTCAATGTAAAAGCGACGGTTGTTAACGGACAATACGAGCAAAATTAAGCATGAATGGCGGACAGATTGGTAACGTAGATTTAGTAAAACAGTTAAACAGTGCTGCTGTTTATAGGTTGATTGACCAACAAGGTCCTATCTCCCGCATACAGGTAGCCGATGTAAGCCAGCTTGCACCTGCAAGTGTTACCAAAATAACCCGTCAATTACTCGAGCGCGGCCTTATCAAAGAGGTCGCCCAACAAGCTTCAACCGGTGGTCGAAGAGCGATCTCTTTAACCACCGAAGACAAGCCTTTCCACTCTATCGCCGTTCGATTAGGGCGTGATTATGTTCAATTCTGTTTATACGACCTAAGCGGTACCGCATTAGCGTCTGACCAGCATGAATTGCACTACTCTAACCAAGCCGATCTTATCTCTGGTTTGATTGACTTGCTTAAAGACTTCGAAAGCCGTTGCCAAGACAAAATCGAGCAGCTCATTGCGATTGGTATTACCTTACCAGGCTTAGTAAACCCGACAACGGGTGTTGTTGAGTACATGCCAAATACGGATATCGACAACCTAGCATTGGGTGAAATCATTCGTGAGAAGTTCAATACGGCATGTTTTGTTGGTAACGATGTACGTGGCATGGCTTTAGCTGAACATTACTTCGGTGCAAGCCAAGATTGCCAAGACTCAATCTTAGTCAGCGTTCACCGTGGTACTGGTGCGGGCATCATCGTAAATGGACAAGTATTCTTAGGCTTTAACCGTAACGTTGGTGAGATTGGCCATATTCAAATTGATCCACTTGGAGAGCAGTGCCAGTGTGGCAACTTTGGTTGCCTTGAGACCGTGGCAGCAAACCCCGCGATTGTGCAGCGAGTAAGACAGCTCATCTCACAGGGCTACGAATCAAGCTTAACGGAACTTGAACATATTACTATCGAAGACGTGTGTAACCATGCCATCAACGGCGACGAACTGGCTAAACAAAGTTTAGTGCGTGTGGGTAATCAATTGGGTAAAGCCGTTGCTATCACCATTAACTTATTTAACCCACAAAAAATCGTCATCGCAGGCGATATTACGGCCGCTGAAGATATTGTTTTCCCTGCCATTCGACGCAACGTTGAAAACCAGTCTCTAAAAACATTCCATAACGAGCTTCCTATCGTCGCATCTCATATTGATAAGCAACCAACCATGGGGGCATTTGCAATGATAAAACGTGCAATGTTAAACGGAGTTTTGTTACAAAAGTTACTAGAAGACTAAGTTTATACAACTAATTGAGTTACAATTCGGGCTGTGGTTTTACAGCCCGTTTTTGTTTATAAGGACAATCACTCAATAGTATGGAAATAATTCTGATAACAACCGCATTCTTTGCGGGCTTCGTTGCGCTTAAATGCAACCTTCCTCCTTTAGTTGGTTTTTTACTCGCTGGCTTTGGCTTGCATACTTTCGGTTTTCAAAGTAACGATGTCATCATCACTCTCGCAGACCTTGGTGTAACACTCCTTCTCTTCACCATTGGTTTAAAACTGGATGTCAAAACTCTACTCTCTAAAGAAATTTGGGGAGGCGCCACTGCACACAATATTCTTTCTACTCTCTTTTTTGCATTGGTTCTGATCGGGTTAAAACTATTGGGTTTATCTTCATTAGCAAGCATGGAGAACACCCAGATCCTACTATTGGCATTTGCCCTCTCTTTTTCTAGTACCGTTTTTGCCGTTAAGACGCTGCAAGACAAAGGTGAAATGAACGCCACATACGGCACGCTAGCCATTGGTATCCTCGTTATGCAGGATATTTTTGCCGTCGTCTTCCTGACCGCTTCAACAGGAAAAATTCCAGAATGGTACGCGATTGGGTTGTTTGCACTGCCGCTTGCGCGCCCATTGTTCTTCAAACTGCTAGACAAAGTCGGTCACGGCGAATTGTTGGTATTGTTTGGCATCTTCTTTGCGCTAGTTGTTGGTGCTGGATTATTTGAACTCGTGGGAATGAAACCGGACTTAGGTGCGTTGATCCTTGGAATGCTGCTTGCTGGGCACCGAAAAGCATCAGAACTTTCCAAGTCACTGTTCAATATGAAAGAACTGTTCTTGGTTTGCTTCTTCCTGAACATTGGTTTATCCGCATCACTCAGTTTTACTGGTGTTGGCTTAGCTCTATTATTTATCTTGCTCCTACCAATCAAAGGTCTACTCTACTTCTTAACCATTAATCACTTTAAGTTCCGCGTACGCACTTCTTTGCTGACGTCGCTATCGCTTTTCAATTACAGTGAATTTGGCTTAATTGTTGGTGGCTTGGCTTACAAAATGGGATGGATGTCTAACGACATGCTTGCCGCGATTGCGGTAGCAGTTTCTATTTCCTTTATCATCTCAGCCCCACTCAATCGACTTGGTCATCAGATTTACCAACACTCTGGAAAATGGCTGCAAGAAACCGCAGCAGAAAAACTCAATCAACGCGATCAGTTGATCAATCCCGGTCATGCACAAGTTCTAATTTTAGGAATGGGACGAATTGGTACAGGTGCTTATGATGAACTACGCGCCCGCTATGGCAAGATTTCTCTCGGGGTCGAGGTTCGCGAAGATGCGGCGCACAAACATAGATCCGAAGGTCGTAATGTTATTGCTGGCGATGCAACTGACCCGGATTTTTGGGAACGAATCTTAGACACTGGCAACGTGAAAATGGTGTTACTTGCAATGCCACACCATCAGGGTAACCAAACCGCCCTCGAACAATTGCACAGTCGGAATTACAAAGGCCAAATTGCCGCAATTGCCGAGTATCCCGACCAACTTGAGGGCTTACTCGAAAATGGCGTTGATGCCGCATTTAATATCTATAATGAGGCAGGTAGCGGTTTCGCTCGCCATGTTTGCGAACAGCTCCAACCTCAATTTAGTCCGATGAAATAACGTTATTCACTTGACCACTTATTGAGCCCTCTGACAATAAAGAGGGCTTTTTTTGTACGCTTTCTATACCAAACTTTGATTTCATCCATTAAATAAGCCAATAAATTAAATACTATCTAACCAACAAGCCTTTTTATCATTTTTTTAATCACAAAACGTTGCTTTTTTTACTAAGAATGGCAAATTGAATCTATACCGATTAAATATTGTTTAGTTTAAAAAGGATGTTGTATGTGTTCAGTATTTGGCATTTTAGACATTAAAAGCGATGCCGCAGCATTGCGCCCTATCGCACTTGAGATGTCGAAAAAGCTTCGTCATCGTGGCCCAGATTGGTCTGGTATTTATTCATCAGATCGCGCAATTCTAGCGCATGAGCGTTTGGCGATCGTAGGTTTGAATAGTGGCGCGCAACCATTATACAGCCCTGATAAAAAACTCATCCTTGCTGTGAACGGTGAAATTTACAACCACAAAGAAATTCGCGCACGCTACGAGGGCAAATACGAATTCCAGACGGACTCTGACTGTGAGGTGATCTTGGCACTCTACCAAGACATGGGCGCTGACTTACTTGAAGAACTAAACGGTATTTTTGCATTCGTACTATACGATGAAGAAAAAGATGAATATCTAGTCGGCCGTGACCATATTGGTATCATTCCTCTTTACCAAGGTTATGATGAACATGGTAACTACTACGTCGCATCGGAAATGAAAGCGCTTGTGCCAGTATGTAAAACCGTGAGCGAGTTCCCTCCTGGTAGTCACTACAGTAGCTCAGATTCTGAACCACAACGTTACTACATTCGCGATTGGAATGAATACGCTGCGGTACAAGGCAACACCACAAGCAAGGAAGAACTGACTGAAGCATTAGAAGCGGCAGTGAAACGCCAGCTCATGACTGACGTACCTTATGGTGTGCTTCTATCGGGTGGATTGGATTCTTCTATCACGTCTGCGGTAGCAAAACGATTCGCAGCAATGCGTATTGAAGATGATGAAAAATCTGAAGCGTGGTGGCCTCAACTGCACTCATTTGCGATTGGTCTTGAGGGCGCACCAGATCTAAAAGCTGCACGTGAAGTTGCAGAGCAAATTGGTACCGTTCACCATGAAATGACTTACACTATTCAAGAAGGGTTGGATGCGATTCGTGATGTCATTTACCACATTGAAACTTACGATGTGACAACGATCCGAGCTTCGACGCCAATGTTCCTGCTTGGCCGTAAGATCAAAGCGATGGGTATTAAGATGGTGCTATCTGGTGAGGGTGCCGATGAAATCTTTGGTGGTTACCTCTATTTCCATAAAGCACCCAACGCGCAAGAATTCCATGAAGAGACCGTACGTAAACTGCTTGCCTTGAACATGTTCGATTGTGCCCGAGCAAACAAATCATTGGCAGCATGGGGCGTTGAAGGACGAGTACCATTCCTAGATAAAGAATTTATTGACGTCGCAATGCGTCTAAACCCTGCTGACAAAATGTGTGGCAACGGCAAAATGGAGAAACACATTCTGCGTGAGTGTTTTGAACACTATCTACCAGAAGCGATTGCATGGCGTCAGAAAGAACAGTTCTCTGATGGTGTCGGCTACAACTGGATCGATACACTGAAAGAAGTCGCTACACAAAAAGTGACAGACCAGCAAATGGAAACCGCACAATACCGTTTCCCTTACAACACGCCAACCACAAAAGAAGGTTACGTATACCGTGAGATCTTTGAAGAGTTGTTCCCATTACAATCTGCGGCTGAATGTGTTCCTGGTGGGCCGTCTGTAGCGTGTTCTTCAGCGAAAGCAATTGAGTGGGATGAATCGTTCCAAAACTGCGTGGACCCATCTGGTCGTGCCGTACAGACCGTTCACAACGATGCTTACTAGTGTTAAGTAATATCAATAAGGGTTGGTTCCGTTCCATCAACCCTTGAAAGAAAAACAAACAAAAAAGACAGACAAGATAGATACGATCAAAAAGAGGTGCAAACGCACCTCTTTTTTTATGTTTGAATGAAGTAACATCAATCTGGATAGGTATAAGCTATTTTAAATCTAAATCGCTGTTATCGATGCTCACTGGCACGCGTTTAGTGATCATTTGGACAAGCATAATGGATCGTTTCTCACCGTCTTGCTCTTGGAAGATCGCATCAATACCAGCAAATTGACCGCTTTTAACGCGAATCTCATCTCCTGGTTGGGGGATACTCTCTGAGCTGGCGTGTTCATCAGTACACTTGTCCAATAACCTCAGCTCATAGATCAGGTCACCTTGGATCTCTTTTGGCTGCGCACCAAATCGGACAAAATCCACCACACCGCGAGTGGAACGTACCGTCGTAAAGCTCAACCCTTGCTCGTAGTCAAATCGAGCAAATATATAACACGGAAACAGCGGCTCTTCGACTTTCTGACGCTTGCCTCGCAAGATTTTCTCTACATCAACCGTTGGGTAGAAACACTCGACACCTTGATTTTCAAGGTGTTGCTTCGCTCTAATCTGCTCACCGCGCTTACAATATAATAAATACCAACGTTTCATATTCTTCTAGCCAATTCCTTTTTTCTCATCCTAGCATTAAGCCAAAGATGAGTCATGGGCATTAAAACAATCAATTACAAAACGGTCAACTATTGAACATTTAGATGATTAGTCTGATGTCAAAATCCTCCTCCGCGTCTACAACCAAAAATGAAATGTAAGTTTGTAACACACCAAAAGCACCGACAATTTATCCACAAAAACAACCTAAAACAGCGACTTAACAATATTTTTGAATCGACACATGAAATTTTATTATTTGTCAGCGCCAAATTTGCGATGTATACGTAGTTTCCGTTAAAAAATGTAATAACTACTATTAGAAGAGCTTATGTCAAACCAACATCAATACTTTGGCCACCCACGTGGCTTGTTCTTACTGTTCGGTACTGAACTGTGGGAACGCTTTTCTTACTACGCAATGCGAGCCATCCTCGTTCTGTACCTCACTGATGCAACAATGAACGGTGGCCTTGGCTGGTCGACTAAAGATGCTCTAGACCTTTACGGCATCTATACTGGACTAGTCTACATCACGCCTCTTATTGGTGGTTACCTTGCGGATAACTACTTAGGCCAACGCCGCTCTATCTTAATTGGTGGTGCATTAATGGCGATCGGTCAGTTTACCCTCGCACTACCAGCAGATGCACTTGGACTGGGATCTCTACACTCATTTTACCTAGGTCTTGGGCTATTAATTGCAGGTAATGGTCTATTCAAGCCAAATATCTCTACTATGGTTGGTGACCTTTATAATGAGGGTGACAACCGTCGTGATGGCGCGTTCACTATCTTCTACATGGGTATTAATATTGGTGCGCTACTTGCTGGTGTGGTATCTGGTACAGTAACAAACGAATTCGGTTGGAAAGCAGGCTTTGTGGCAGCTGGTGTTGGTATGCTTATCAGCCTTGTAATGCAAATGACAATGGCTCAATCATGGCTTGGTGATATTGGCCGTGAACCAGCAGCTAAGCGCGATCTTGCGCTGAAAAAGTCAGCGAAAAAAGAGCCACTAACGAAAGAAGAAGTAGACCGCATTAAAGTTATCCTTGTGATGAGTTTATTCACTATCGTTTTCTGGGCTGGTTTTGAACAAGCTGGCGGTCTAATGAATATTTACACACAGCAGTACACTGACCGCATGATTGGTGGTTTCGAAGTACCTGCGGCGTGGTTCCAATCATTAAACCCATTCTTCATTATTACTCTTGCACCTGTATTAGCCGTTTTATGGGTGAAACTCGGTAAACGTGAGCCAAACTCACCTATGAAGTTTGCATTTGCAATGTTCTTCCTAGCACTAGGCTTCCTATGTATGGTTGGCGCTGTGATGGAACAGGGTGGCGACACTACTGCGAAAACATCAATGCTATGGCTAGTCGGTGCGTTCTTCTTCCATACTCTTGGTGAACTGTGCCTATCCCCAATTGGCTTGTCTCTAGTAACAAAGCTTGCTCCACTTCGTCTAGCTTCGTTGATGATGGGTGCGTGGTTTGGTTGTAATGCTATCGCAAACTACGTTGCTGGTTATGTTGGTTCACACGTTGGCGAACTTGGTGCCTTAGCTATCTTCAGTGGTATTGCAGTCACTGCGACCATTTCAGGTGTTATTCTACTGCTATTTGCCAATACGCTAGTACGTTGGATGCACGGTGCAGAGAATACACACAGCACAGCAGAACAAATTGAAGAGCAACAAACTCAAGTTGCTTAATATGGTTGGCATAAAGTACACATAAAATAAAGGGTCGCGATTGCGGCCCTTTTTCGTTTCGACCACCCCAAACGACTTTGGAATTAATTCGGGATAGATAAATGTCAAACAAATTGGCGTCAAAGCTTAGAACGGACTAACTCGACCATCATCTCGATATGCTCATCGTTGTCATTCAAGCAAGGAATGTAGCTAAAGCTATCACCACCAGCTTCTAAGTAGATCTCACGGCACTCCTCTGAAATCTCCTCAAGCGTTTCAAGACAGTCTGCTGAGAAAGCTGGTGTAATCACGTTGAGCTTCTTCTTACCTTGGTTTGGTAACACTTCTAACGTCTTATCCGTATAAGGCTGTAGCCACTCTTCACGTCCAAAGCGTGATTGATAGGTCATCCCTATTTGATTTGCATTCAAACCTAGCGCTTCTCCCAACAAACGGGTCGTCTCTTCACAATGTCTAGGGTAAATATCACCGTTGTCTGCATAGCGCTTCGGAATCCCGTGGTAGGAGCACAGCAAGTAATCACCTTGACCATTTTCCTCCCAATGTTCACGCACTGACTGAGCTAATGCCGCAATGTACTTTGGATGGTTATGATAATCACGAATAAAGCTAAACGCAGGCATCACAGGCATCTTTTTGAATGCCTTAGTCATACCGTCGGATACTGCAGCGGTCGTTGTGCCCGAGTACTGTGGATACAATGGCAGGACAATCACATGCTCTACGCCTTGCGCTTGCAGTGCTTCAAAGCCCGACTGCAGACTTGGGTTACCGTAAGTCATACCAAGCTCAACTGGCATGTCTAAAGCCAATCGCAACTTCTCTGCTTGTCGTTTAGAGTACACCATCAAAGGCGATCCCTCATCCATCCATACCGATTGATATAGCTTGGCTACTTTTGGGGCTCGAACAGGTAATATGATTCCGTGAAGAATTGGGCACCAAAGCCAACGCGTCATGTCTACAACGCGATGATCGTGGAGAAACTGGCTCAGAAAGCGTTTTATCGCAGGGGCTGTTGGCTCATCAGGCGTTCCAAGATTCACCAGTAACACGCCTTGTTTATTATTGTTTTTCATAACATCCTATTCATGGTAAACATGCGTTGTTTGTACGGAGCATTAAAGCAAATCGCTCACCACATCGACAAACAAAATAAAAAAGCGACCCTAAGGCCGCTTTCAAATATATCAAAATATCAAATTTTGCTGGTAGCAATTTATGCTAGTGCTTTCTCGATATCTGCACTTACTTCTGCAACTTGTTTAGTACCGTCAAATTTCAGGTACTTAGTGTTACCCGCTTCTGCTTCTTTACCGTAGTACTCGATAAGTGGTGCAGTTTGCTCGTGGTAAACACCTAGACGTGCACGAACTGTCTCTTCTTTGTCATCATCACGAACAACAAGATCTTCACCAGTTACGTCATCTTTGCCTTCCACTTTAGGTGGGTTGTAAACAACGTGGTAAGTACGACCTGATGGAAGGTGAGCACGACGACCAGCCATACGCTCAACGATCACGTTGTCAGCTACGTCAAATTCGATAACGTAATCTACGTCTACACCCATTTCTTTTAGGCCATCAGCCTGAGGGATAGTGCGTGGGAAACCATCTAGAAGGAAACCTTTCGCACAATCATCTTGAGCGATGCGCTCTTTGATTAGGCCAAGGATGATTTCATCAGAAACTAGCTGACCAGCGTCGATAACAGCTTTAGCTTGTTTGCCAAGCTCTGTACCTGCTTTGATAGCAGCACGAAGCATATCACCAGTAGAGATTTGTGGAATACCGTATTTATCCATGATGAAGTTTGCTTGTGTGCCTTTACCTGCACCTGGAGCACCTAGAAGAATGATGCGCATGATTTATCCTCTTTAATATTTAAGATTTATACCGAAGCTCACAACTGCTGGGCTTCTGCGACATCTTGCCTTGGAAGCACTTGCGACGATAAGTTTCGGTATAACGTATTGGCGAACAAAAATACACGCCTTATTAATCACATTCAAGTTTGAGATTCTAACACAGGTTTATTGAGCAATGAGCAGATTAAGACTAAAGAATGTTAGCGATGCCAGCTTTCCTATCGTATTGACTACTAACTCAACACATTTAGTGTGAATCTATGCGTTTACAGACAAAAAGCCCGCAGATCGCGAGCTTTTTGCCGATGTTTTACTATTAAACCTTAGTCAAAAGCTTGTTGATAGCACCAACAAACTGCGTTGGATCTTCCATCGAGCCTCGCTCAGCCAGCATTGCTTGACCTAACAAAACTTCGACCCAGCGACCGAACGCTTCTTCATCCGATTCATCAGCCATACGCTTAACAAGTGCATGATCAGGGTTAATTTCAAAAATGTACTTCACTTCTGGTACTGCTTGACCTGCGGCTTCAAGAAGCTTCGCCATCTGCGTACCCATTTCAAAATCATCCGTCACAACAACAGCGGGTGTTGTAGCAAGTTTAAACGTTGTGCGTACTTCTTTCACACGATCGCCTAGGTAAGACTTCGTACGCTCGACCACAGACTTAAACTCTTCTTCGGTTTCTTTCTGTTTCTCTTTTTCTGCTTCGTCTTCAAACTTACTGAGATCCAAGCCCGCTTTAGTGATGGATTGGAACTGCTTACCATCAAACTCCGTCAAGTAGTTCATCAACCACTCATCAATGCGGTCGAACATCAAAATCACTTCGATGCCTTTTGCTTTGAACTGCTCTAGGTGAGGGCTGTTTTTCGCGGCTGCGTAGCTATCTGCTGTTAGATAGTAAATCTTATCTTGGCCTTCTTTCATGCGTTCGATGTAAGAAGCAAGACTAATGGTTTGTTCTGCTGAATCGACTTCTGTTGAAGCAAAACGCAATAGGCCAGCCACTTTTTCTTTGTTGGCCATGTCTTCTGCGACACCTTCTTTCATGACCAAGCCAAACTCTTTCCAGAATGATTGATACTTCTCTTCATCATTCTTAGCCATGCGCTCTAGCATAGTCAGCACACGCTTAGTACATGCGTTACGCAGTGATTGAGTGACCTTATTATCTTGCAAGATTTCACGCGAGACATTCAGAGGTAGATCATTTGAGTCAATCAAGCCACGCACAAAGCGTAGGTAAGATGGCATGAATTGCTCTGCATCATCCATAATAAACACGCGTTGAACATACAGTTTCAAGCCTGATTTATGGTCACGATTCATCATATCCCATGGCGCTTTCGCTGGGATGTAAAGAAGACTTGTGTAGTCGTTCTTGCCCTCTACACGATTATGGCTCCACGTAAGCGGATCGGCAAAGTCATGCGAAACGTGTTTGTAAAACTCCTGGTATTCTTCATCAGAAATGTCTGATTTGTTGCGTGTCCAAAGTGCTTGAGCTTTGTTGATTTGCTCCCACTTTTTCTCACCCGTTTCTTTACCATCTTCATCGCGAACTACAGTTTGGATAGAAACTGGGATACCGATATGGTCAGAGTATTTACTGATCACATCACGCAGACGCCACTCATTGAGAAACTCTTTACCCTCTTCACGCATATGAAGCACGATGTCAGTGCCGCGAGAATCTTTTGTAATGTTCTCAATGGTGTACTCACCCTCGCCTGCAGAATGCCACTGAACCGCTTGGTCAGCCGCAAGACCCGCTGCACGAGTGCGAACGGTAACCGCATCCGCTACGATAAACGCTGAGTAGAAACCGACACCGAACTGGCCAATTAGCTGAGAGTCTTTACTCTGCTCATCAGACAGTTTTGAGAAAAATTCTGCTGTTCCTGATTTGGCGATAGTACCAAGGTGCTCAATGACATCTTCACGGCTCATACCGATACCATTGTCAGAGATGGTCAGCGTATTTGCACTTTCATCAAACGCAAGCTTAACGCCAAGATCAGCGTTACCCGCATATAAATCTGGGTTTGATAGTGCTTGGAAACGAAGTTTATCTGATGCATCTGACGCGTTAGAAATCAATTCACGCAAGAAAATCTCTTTGTTTGAATAAAGAGAGTGAATCATCAGGTGAAGTAACTGTTTTACCTCTGACTGAAAGCCACGAGTTTCTTTGTTTTGAGATACGGTTTCGCTCATGTTTACTCCATAACATCTAAACTAAGGGGGCTTAATTAACCTAGCCCGAACAGCAAAATTTAAATCAAATTGCTTAACTAAGATGTCATTAACATGCGGCTGACAAATGTAAATTCAAGGTCAATGTTAGCAAAAACAGTGTTTTTTAGATATTTTTGATTATCCTACGGATCTAAAAGTATCTAAAACGAAAAGAGAGCCCATTGCGCTCCCCACCTTTGTGATGAGAGTCACATTAAATCAAAACATCACCACCTAAGAAGAGCTAAATGACAAACATCGGCACCAAATTTCTACTTGCTCAAAGATTTGTCTTTGACCCAAATAGCAATTCGCTCGCAGATCAACAGAGTGGCGACGAAGTTGTACGACTAGGAAGTAACGAAAGCCGCATACTTCTCATGTTGACTGAGAGACCTAACGAAGTAATTAGCCGTAACGAACTACACGAGTTCGTGTGGCGTGAGCAAGGTTTTGAAGTGGACGACTCAAGCCTCACTCAAGCAATCTCGACGCTACGCAAGATGTTGAAAGATTCGACAAAATCACCTGAGTTTGTCAAAACGGTACCAAAGCGAGGCTACCAACTCATTTGTTCTGTCGAACGTTTAAATCTATTGTCTTCAGATACATCACTCTCCAACGATGACGAAGAAATTGAAAATGACACCGCTACTGCTGAGCTAGAGACATCAAACCCATCGGATGTTTCTCTCGACGCTCTGGAGAGTGCCGATACGGTGTCCGTTGAAGCAACACCAGCCCCATCTGAAGTATCATCTAAAAAATGGGTAGCACGCATTCTCGTACTATTTGCTCTTTTACTACCTCTGTGCGTCATCTTATTTACTAATCCTGTCGAATCTAAATTCCGTCAACTTGGCGAGTATCACAATGTGCCAATTATGACGCCCGTCAACCATCCTCAACTTAACGCTTGGCTTCCATCGATTGAGCAATGCATAAAAAGTTATGTTGAACACCACGTTGAAGACTCCTCACCAACGAAAGTGATCGCAACTGGAGGACAGAACAACCAGTTGATCCTCAACTATATCCACGGTAGCGAACACTCCTATGAGAACGTTACGCTGCGCATTTTTGCTAATCAAGCTGACCCAGCAGACATCTGTAATTAGAGGAAGATGAGATGAAAATTAAAATTGCATCTGCGCTACTCGCAGTGTCCGTTCTTTTTAGCTGTTGGTTGTATTGGGGCAGCGACCTCAAACTGGAGCAAGTCCTAACATCCAATGAGTGGCAATCAAACATGGTGACGTTGATTGTCGATGATGTTTCCTCTGATAGCGAAGTCGGCCCACTACGCCGTGTGAATGTGGAATCAAACGTTAAGTATTTACCAAACGGTGATTATATCCGCGTGGCTAATATCAAATTGTTTGCTCAGGATGGCGATACCGCTGACTCAACCATCAACATATCCGAACGTGGACGATGGGAAATCAGTGACAATTACTTGTTAGTATCACCATCTGAGTTTAAGGACGTTTCAGCTTCTCAATCCAAAGATTTCTCAGAAGCACAATTACGTTTAATCACTCAAATATTTAAATTGGATGCAGAGCAAAGCCGTCGTATCGATGTCGTTAACGAAAAAACACTCCTGCTGACTAGTTTGAACCACGGTTCTACGGTACTGTTTAGAAATTGATAACGATTCAATGAGAAAGGGGCATGATGCCCCTTTTATTTTGCACATGGATTGGCTAAATACGCTTACACTCTTCTTCGGCTCTCTTGTTGCCAACACCCTCGCATCACTGTCTGGTGGTGGCGCTGGATTGTTGCAATTCCCACTTTTGATTTTTCTCGGCTTACCCTTTTCGGTCGCACTTGGTACGCACAAAGTTGCTTCCGTCGCCCTTGGATTAGGGGCCGCAAGTACGCACCTAAAAGCAGGCACCATAAAACTAAACACGGCACTTTATCTCATTTTCGTTGGCAGTATCGGCGTTATCATCGGCGCAAACATCATTGTTCAAATTTCAGATCATCTCGCTGAAAAAATGCTTGGTGCGATGATTCTTGCTCTTGGTATTTACTCCCGTTTCAAAAAAGAACTCGGACAAACTGAGCAGGCCACTCATCGCGATACTCTGGGTTATGTTTTGGGCGGTTTGGGCTTAATGATAATTGGAATAATTAACGGCTCCCTTACCGCAGGATCAGGGTTACTCGTCACCTTATTCCTTGTCCGTTGGTTCGGTTACGATTACAAACAAGCCGTCGCTTACACGATGATTTGTGTTGGTTTATTCTGGAATGGTATTGGGGGTATCGCTGTCATACAAGCAGGTGCACCCATTCATTGGGCTTGGTTACCCGTATTGCTATTTAGTTCATTTTTAGGTGGCAGTTTAGGTGCTTGGGCTGCAATGAAATACAGTAATCGAATCATCAAGGTAGCATTTGAGATCCTTACCTTTGCGGTCGGCTTTAAATTGCTTCTTTAACGATTAGCAAACCGCTGCAAGACTCAGATTTAAAGAGCCACAGACTCTAAATAAAGGAAAGAAATCATGGATAAAGCCATCATCGACATTTATTACTGCCGGCAGTGCAATTGGATGCTTCGATCAACTTGGTTATCACAGGAGCTACTGCATACTTTTAGTGAAGAGATTGAAACCGTCAGTCTGCATCCAGACACAGGAGGACGTTTTGAGATTTTTTGTAATGGCAATCAAATCTGGGAACGCAAGAAAGACGGCGGCTTCCCTGAAGCAAAGGTACTCAAGCAACGCGTAAGAGACCTCATTGATCCAGAACGTCATCTAGGACATTCAGATACAAAATAGGGAGCGCATTGCTCCCATTATTTTCGAACGATTAAACGATTCTCAAATCATAGTCTGAGCCAAGACTTCACCATCCGGCGTTTTCACCGTGAGAGTTTTCCCATCCAGCAAGCCATAGCTTCGTGGTAAAGCATTACGGGGAAACGTCATTGAGCCTGGATTGAAAATCACAGCTTCCTCTTGCATTTCAGCGACCGGTACATGGGTGTGCCCGTGAGCAATAATATCACCGCTACGCAATGGTGGACGCTTAGCGCTGTTGTACAAGTGTCCATGCGTTAAAAACATACGTTGCCCTGATTCAAGTAAGAGCCAAGCGTAATCTGCCATCATTGGAAAGTTCAATAGCATCTGATCCACTTCACTATCACAGTTACCACGAACAGAAATAATGTGCTCACTATACTGATTGAGTAACTCCGCGACTTGAGTTGGGTTGTAGCCCTCAGGGATCGGGTTTCTCGGGCCATGGTTTAATGTATCACCGAGCAAAATCAAGTGCTGCGCACCAGATGCTAAAAACAGCTGAATCGTTTCTTCTGTTGCAGGTAATGAACCATGCAAATCTGAGGCAAAAAAGAGTTTCACGACATCGTCTCCTCAAAAAGTTTGAGGGTATTCTACGATATTCCTGCAGAAGCTCAACTGGTGTCCCATACGACTTAGCCTCGACTCGGGACTACATTGTTTAACGGCTTATGGCACTTAGCTAATTATGACGCTTAATTACTTGTACCACTTAATTACTTATGTCGAAGCATCTCCACCAGCATCGGTACAAGATAAAACCAGGCGATGTAAGCCGCTCCAACCAAAACAATTGTCCAGAAAACAAACGAAACAAACTTGGATTTCGCTAGATGATTAAGAGGGTCGGGTTCTCCGCAACCAGGGCAAGTATGAGCACGTTTCGATATTTGCTTCTCACATACAGGGCACGCAACTAACGGCATGTTATGACATCCTTAATGATTCTTTGTTTATCAAAGAATAAGCCTCTGAATACGGATATGCAATGACACCTATAGCCAAATCACACGCACTCACGGTTAATTTCAACATCGTTTGTCCTTTGTCTCAAACAAAAGATCCCATCGCTCTTTGAGCTAGGTTCTTACCCAAACACAATATGAGCAAACTAAAGACTACATAATACGTTGTTATCTTCACTCAAATGGGAGCTTAAGCCCGTTAAGCCCTGCTTTACACTAAAACCTTACTTTGTACTAAACCCTGCTTTGCACCAAACAAGCAAGAATTAGTAATAAAATCAACATCACAAGTCATTGAATTGATCACTTTTGATAGACAACAGCTATACTGTGTGCATAGTTTTTATGTTCAAAGGATAGATATGAAAATATTACTGACGGGAGGAACTGGCTTTATTGGGTCCGAATTATTAAAGCTTCTCACCACCCATAAAGTCATGTTGTTAACTCGTACCCCTGCACAAGCAAAACAACGTCTACAGCATGCTGATGTCGGCAATATTGAATATTTAGATTCTCTTGACTCGATAGAAGATTTAAATGATGTTGATGCGATCATCAACCTTGCTGGTGAGCCCATCGCTGATAAACGTTGGACGCAAGAGCAAAAAGAAATCATTTGCAAGAGCCGTTGGAAAGTCACTGAGCGAATTGTTGAATTAATTCATGCCAGTACCGAGCCACCATCTGTTTTTATTAGCGGATCAGCTGTCGGTTATTATGGCGATCAACAAGACCACCCATTTGATGAATGCTTACACGTCAACAGCGATGGTTTTGCCCATTCCGTTTGTGCCCATTGGGAGCAAATAGCTAAACGTGCTGAATCAGAACAAACTCGCGTATGTATTCTCAGAACCGGTATTGTACTTGGCTCCCATGGCGGCGCGCTAGCTAAAATGCTGTTGCCCTACAAACTTGGATTAGGTGGACCTATCGGCAATGGCCAGCAATACATGCCTTGGATTCATATACTCGATATGGTTCGCGCCATTATGTACCTCCTCGAAACACCACATGCTCATGGAGAATTCAATCTATGCGCACCTCACCCTGTTAGTAATCGTATTTTCAGTCGTACACTGGCAAAAACACTCAAACGCCCGCACATTCTGTTTACGCCGAAATGGGTAATGAGTATCGCAATGGGCGAATCTTCTTGTCTCTTGTTTGACAGCATACGCGCAAAACCCAAAAAACTGACCGAACTCGGATTTAAGTTCAGTTATTCGAGAGTAGAACCCGCACTTAAACACTTGCTTCAAGACCGAAGCTATTGAATGATAAGGCTCATTGCCCCTCAATGAGCCTTATCACATGAAAAAACAGTTCTTATCACCGGATGCTCAACTGGCATTGGTTACGTGTGTGCCCATGCATTACAAAAATATGGCTTCCATGTCATTGCGTCTTGTCGAAATGAACAAGATGTCGAACGCTTAAATCTTGAGGGATTGACCTGTATTCAACTTGATCTCAATGATCCACAAAGTATTACCCATGGTGTCCGTCATGCGCTTGAACTAGCAAACGGTAATTTGTATGCGGTATTTAACAATGGTGCATACGGTCAACCTGGCGCACTCGAAGATCTTCCAACACAAGCATTACAAGCGCAATTTCAAACCAATTTTTTTGGGTGGCACCAACTTGTCAGAGAAGTTCTGCCTCATATGCGAGCACAAGGGGAAGGTCGCATCATTCAGAACAGTTCCGTACTCGGCTTTGCCGCAATGAAATATCGAGGAGCTTACAATGCTTCTAAATTTGCCCTAGAGGGATGGACTGACACCCTTCGCCTAGAACTCATGGACACCAACATTAAGGTTGCATTGATTGAACCCGGCCCAATTGAAACGCAATTCAGACAAAATGCATTAAAAGCCTTTGAGCAATGGATAGATGTGGAAAACAGCCCGCACAAAGCGGCTTATGATGGCCAAAAACGACGGTTAGACAATGATAAGTCAAACAACAAATTCGTCCTCCCTCCCGAGTCTTGTATCAAACCCGTTCTGCATGCTTTAACCAATGATAATCCTAAAATACGTTATCGTATCACCACCCCGACCAAAGTCTTTGCGGTACTAAAGCGACTGCTCCCGACTCGCATCCTTGATAAAATTTTGCGACAGGCAGCATAAATACTTTTTGTCCTCATGTAATTTTAACGTAACAATGTGATGCCATTCTAAGCATGTAGGTTAAAAAACCTCATCATTCGAATCAATTTCTAGTTAGTGTTTACATCTACCGTTGCCTGAACATGATGTAGATACTCACTCTAGAGTTGGTATCGACACCCATTTCTGTTTTGTACATTTGCGAGACAACAATGACATTAAATCAGCTTAACTGGCTTAGTGTGGGTGTAGTGTTGACCATGTTCATCCTCTTTTGATACCACACTTAGCGAAAGGCAATAATTTTTCATTTCTTAGCATCTTCGCTTGCTATTAGGACAACGCTGCTTCGGCAGCGTTTTTCCTTTTTGCGCCTACTTTTTTGTGCCTAAATAACCTCTTTAACAGTGTGTGAGGTTACGCGAAACATCTCACTTGAATTTCCCAAAGATCAACTCCATATCTACAATCAAAGATGAGAACAAAAGCAAGGATACTCTGATGCAATCCCCATTTATCGTTGAGTTAACAGAACAAAATTTCCGTGAAGTGCTCGAAGGATCAATGAACACTCCGGTAGTCGTTCACTTCTGGGCCAATGCTCAGCCTGAGAGCGCACAAGTGATACCAGATCTACAAATGCTAGCTCAGCAATACAACGGCGCTTTTACACTTGCTTTACTTAACTGCGAACAGCAACCAGCGCTCGCCTCTCAGTTCGGTGTTCAAGTACTGCCTACCGTTGCGTTGTTCATTAATGGTCAGGCTGTAGATGGTTTAGGCGGAGCACAACCTATCGACGCGATTTCCGCCATGCTTGCCAAACATCTTCCAAGCCAAGATGAAATGCAGTTAAAACAAGCAAGCGAGTTACTACAGCAGGGCGAACATGCTCAAGCACTAACGATTCTGCAGACACTTTCAGAAGAACTCCAAAACCGTGGTGATGTAAAGCTAGCTACCGCAGATTGTTTACTAGAAACCAAACAGTTCGACTTAGCACAAAACCTATTAGCTGCCATCCCTCTTGAATACCAAGACAACTATTACAAAGGCTTAATTGCTAAATTGGATTTACATCTTCAAGCGGCAGATAGCCCAGAACTGCAACGACTTGAACAAGAGCACACTGCTAACCCTAGCAACCTTGAATTAGCCTGTGAACTCGCAGTGCAATACAATCAAGTAGGCCGAGATGAAGAAGCGCTTGAACTGCTTTGGAACATTCTAAAGACCAATCTGGGCGCGCAAGATGGGGAAGTAAAGAAAACCTTTATGGATATCCTGAGTGCTCTTGGTCAAGGCAATACTTTAGCTAGTAAATATCGCCGTCAACTCTACTCAATCCTTTACTGATGAGCGAAATGGAAGAGAGTAAAAACAACAAGTAATGTCGTACTGAGGCTGGATTATTCCGGCCTTTATTCTGTCTGGAATAAGCGCCAGTTCGCATTTCTTCGATTGTTTAATGATTCAATATGCGCAAAAATGAACCAATTCATATGCGATTAAGGGAATAATTTATGCCAATTGACTCATTGATTACCATCGGGTTTTTCGTTGTCCTTGCCGTAATCATCCTTGCCTCTGCGGTAAAGACGGTTCCACAGGGCAATAATTGGACAGTAGAACGATTTGGTCGTTATACCCACACCTTGAAACCAGGCCTCAACCTCATTATCCCTTTTATTGACCAAGTCGGACAAAAAATCAACATGATGGAGCGAGTGCTTGATATTCCAGCACAAGAAGTCATCTCAAAAGACAACGCAAATGTCGTTATTGATGCCGTCGGTTTTGTTCAAGTCATCGACGCAGCTAAAGCAGCTTATGAAGTCAATGATTTAGAACACGCTATCCGAAACCTAACGCTCACCAATATTCGTACTGTTCTCGGCTCTATGGAGCTCGATGAAATGCTGAGTCAACGTGACATGATCAACACCAAGTTGCTGACTATTGTAGACCAAGCAACTAATCCTTGGGGCGTCAAAGTGACTCGCATAGAAATCAAAGATGTGCAACCACCAGCGGACCTGACTGCTGCGATGAATGCCCAGATGAAAGCCGAACGTAACAAGCGTGCGGAAATTCTAGAGGCAGAAGGTGTGCGTCAAGCAGAGATCTTACGTGCTGAAGGTCAAAAACAATCAGAGATCTTAAAGGCGGAAGGTGAAAAGCAGTCTGCAATCTTACATGCCGAAGCACGAGAACGTGCAGCACAGGCAGAGGCAAAAGCAACACAAATGGTGTCTGATGCCATCGCACAAGGTGACATGCAAGCGGTTAACTACTTTATTGCCCAAGGCTATACCGAGGCATTAAAAAGTATAGGACAAGCAGAAAACGGGAAGATCATTATGTTGCCAATAGAAGCAACCGGCTTAATGGGCTCAATTGCAGGTGTCGCAGAAATGTTTAAACAAGGCAAAGAATAATGGATTTGTTTAGCATATTAGAAAGCATCAATTATTGGCATTGGATTGCATTTGGTTTAGCCCTACTTGCGATGGAGTTACTAGGCACTGCTGGGTACTTTCTTTGGCTAGGGCTCTCCGCATTAGTTGTAGGGCTGATTCTTTCAATACTACCGATTGGTTGGCAGGTTCAGTGGTTTTCTTTTGCCGCTTTTAGCTTACTGACCACTTGGCTATGGTGGCGAAGACAATGGTCCAACGACAAAAAGCACGATCAGCAAAGAAATCTTAATCAAAAGCATAAGCAACTCATTGGTACTACCATCGTACTCGAAGAGGATTTTCAAGCTGGCATTAATCGACTTAGAATTGGGGACAGTACGTGGTCTGCATACACCGAACATGCCATATCTGCAGGAACAAAAGTAGAAATCATCGACATTGACGGTATTACTTTATTAATTGAACCAAAATAACGATCGGTGTTGCTGGGTTAAAAATAGTTTATTCCAATTTATGCCAAAACATAGGGGGTCAACAAAGTCCCTCCAATACATCACCCATCTAATCCATATTTATTAAGATGTTATTTAATTACCAACAATAATTAAGTAATAGAAATATTAATACCTTTCTATCTCAGGTCACATTTAAATTTCTCAACCTCATTCCAACAATCAATAACCTACATAATAACCACACAAGACAATCATGACTAATTTAATTTAAAAAATTAAATATTGATGAATTTATTTTTGATCTTTCCGGGTCTGAATACATACTTATTGCATGAGAATTAATTTGCTTAACGTGCTTGCAAGTATGCATGTAGGTACGTAGGTACGTAGCAAACGCCACAAAGGCCGTCTTGATACGCTACTATGATCATTTTTCTCTTACAACGAGTAAATAACGTTAGGATATATCAACAAGAAAGACCACTTGAAAATACAACCATTCAATCGACTATACTGCTGGCCCGATTATAATTAAAGAAAGAGTGGGTTTTATATTTAAAATGGATGGATAGTTTTACGAAGTTAGTGCTAGGCCAATTTCTTTGAAAGAGGACTTATCATGAAAAAAATCACATCTTTAATCATCGCTTGTTTCATTTTTGCTGCTCCAATTTCTTTTGCAAAAAATAATTCTGGCCATGCTTTCGGAACAGGGGTTGATTGTACGTTCAGTGATGGAACAGTGAAACATCTTCCACGTGAGCTATGTACCATATATGGTGGTAAATTTAAATAATTTACGGTTATTGCAAGTTAAAAAGCTTATCTGATTCTAAGTTTTATCAGATAAGCTTCGCCGGTAGTAACATGTTCATTGATATCAATTAGAGCTTGTAAAAATCGGAACCGATAAACGCATCCCATCCTCTTTGCCACTCCGCCTTGATCATAACTTCCTGTGGTTGACCAACACATTGGTCCGTGTAGCGAATACCTTGAATCCCTTTATCAAACGCTTTAAATGGGTCACAGTATTCTGCTTTTCCAGCCTCATAACCTTGCTTGTATGAGGCTTCATCAAAAGGTGTCTTTTCTTTTAAGTTTGCCAAAACGTGATTGTCATATTGGTACCCATTTGCGCCAAACCGCTCACCTTGAGAAAACCAATATTCTGCGGGGGTTTGTGGGGTACTGCTGCATCCTTGGAGTGTGAATAATACAAAAGGAATAACTAGAAATTTCTTCATTGTATGCTCCCTAAATTCAGATATAAAAAAAGCTGAGCGATTGCTCAGCTTTAATCATATCAACTTACTAGTTACTTAACACCAAATGGCATTGTAAGAATTAGTTTAAAGTCTGTTTCATCGTTAAATGCGTTAGAGTAAGGGCCCCAATCAGACGCATCAGAATCGTTGTAGAAGTTAGTGTAGTAGAAGCTAATGTTAGCATCTTTCAATGCACCACCTTGGATTGCGTAGTTCGCAAAGAAGCTGTATGCGTATTCTACTAGCTCATCGTAACCAGCAGCTTTTGCACCTGCACCGTATGCACCGCTTAGACCAGCGCTGAAGCCTGTACCACCGATGTCAGAGAAGTCGCGAGTCGCAGATAGGAAGAATGCGTATTCACCATCGTGGTTAAAGTCAGAACGGTTGTTCCACCAGATTTCGTAAGCACCGTTAGAGCCACCGTATTGCTCAGTCAGACGGTAAGCCATGTTACCCACTTGACCACGTTTTTTATCAGAGTCTGCTGATGTGTACGTTGCTTCAGCGCGGTATGAGTATTGACCTTGAGAGAAGCTTGTCAATAACGCTGCTTGGAATGCTGTGCTATCGTATTGGTTATCATCATCTACTACGTAAAGTTGTGGAGACCAGTATAGACCGCCATCTGTTGTGCCTTTTACTTTTACGTGGAAGTTTTTACGATCACCGTCTGTTAGGCCACCGTAACCTGCGTCAAGAGAGATGCCGTTTTCAAATGCGTAACGTGCACCGAATGAGTAAACGTCACCAACATCTTTACCAGCAGAACCCCAGAACGAACCATCTCGGAATTCATAAGTTTCTTTAAACCAAGGTGCTTTGTATTGGTCCGCGTAAACAAAACCTAGAGATAGCGCATCAAAGTTTGCACCCACCTCACCACCGCGGTATGTACCAGGAGCGAATGACCAGTTAACGCCTAATGTGCTAGGAACCGATGGTTGGAAGTAACCCAACTTAGCATTGAAGTCTTCACCGAACTTAAATTTAAGAGCAGCAGTAGCGTATGATACGCCGTTATCAGTGTTGTATGAATCACATGATGTTGCAGCACCGTATGGAGAGCTACAATCAAAGAAGTTCATTTCATGTTCGAATGAACCACCTGTTTCTTCACCTGCCCACATATCAAATGTCGAGTAAATTACAGCATCAAAACCAACGGTATCTGCTACATAACCAGAGTGGAAACCTAAGTTGGCAAAAATTGAGCCATGGTCTAGGTTAGTGCCCTTTGATGTATCGTTACCGTGACCATCTTTGCCAGCACGGTCACGAGCACGCATGAAAAGGTTAAAATTACCGCTGATCGTAGACTCAGAGAAAAACTCTGACACTTCTGCTGCATAAGCAGGACCCATTGGGTCTTCATTCGCCATTGCTGGAGCTGTTGCTACTGCGCCCATCATTGCAGCAGTAATAGCAGATACTTTAAAAAATTTGTCCATGGAAAAACTCCTAAAAATGGATATAGCTGTATTTTTCTTTCTCACCTTTAGTTGGCCGCCGAAGGAGAGAAGTAAATTCCTATCTGAACCTCATCATTTCTAAATCGGTTCTTTTTTTTAGTTCCTGCATACACACCGTGTATCCATGTGTCTAAGACTAACTTCGCAACTAAAAACATCCAAATGGAACTTATTTTTTTTCTAAAAAAATATGAGCCACGCCAAAGTTCCATATAACTTGTTGATCTAGATCTTATTTTTAATATTTGATTTACATAAAAAGTTAAATGCTTTAAATTCAACAACTTAATACCAATATCGCACCTTAAGTTTGAAGTTGGTCGCAGAGTGATATTTCAAAAAAAAACAATAATTGATTGAGAGACCCTGATCACTGAAAAGAAATTAGCAAATCTTTTGGCGTAAAAGCGGGGACTTTTTAATCGCAAATAAAAAGCCCCAAATGACCAGCACTTGGGGCTCTAATGATTGTTTATAAATCTATTTTGTGGGTTATTTCATCAAATTGAGTAAGTCTTGCTCCGTTTTAATCTCAATACCCAACTCCTGAGCTTTTGCCAGCTTCGAACCTGCATTCTCACCAGCAAACAGAATATCGGTTTTTTTCGAGACGCTACCTGTCACTTTCGCGCCTAAGTTTTGCAATGCCTCTTTTGCTTCGCTACGGCCAAGCTGAGAAAGCGTGCCCGTTAACACTACCGTTTTGCCCTCCAATGGCAGCTCAATCCCCGCTTGAGGAGCCGAGATTTCTGGCCAATGGATGCCTTGAGATAATAGGTCGCCCACCACTGCTTGGTTTTTCTCTTCACCGAAGAAAGTCGTAATGTGCTTTGCTACAACCACACCGATGTCTTGCACTTCAATAAGCTGTTCTTCTGTTGCTTGTTGAATGACATCGAGCTTCTTAAAGTGCTGAGCTAAATTTGCCGCCGTTGCTTCCCCTACTTCACGAATACCTAGTGAGTATAAAAAGCGTGGCAGAGTCGTCAGCTTTGACTTTTCAAGCGCATTGACAATGTTGGTCGCAGACTTTGGCCCCATTCGCTCTAAAACCGTTAGTACGCCCGCAGACAGTTTAAACAGGTCTGCAGGTGTTTCCACCATTTCGCGATCGACTAACTGCTCTATAACTTTCTCACCTAAGCCATCTACGTCTAAAGCCTTACGAGACACAAAGTGTTTTAACGCTTCTTTACGTTGAGCCTGACACACCAAACCACCGGTACAACGTGTTACTGCTTCACCCTCAATGCGCTCAACATGAGAACCACACACCGGACAAGCATTCGGGAAAATAATTTCGCGGGCGTTGTCAGGTCGGCGTTCTCTGATCACTGACACCACTTGTGGAATCACGTCACCAGCTCGACGGATCACCACTTGGTCACCCACCATCACTTGTAGGCGCTCAATTTCATCAGCATTGTGTAACGTTGCATTACTGACAGTTACGCCACCGACAAATACAGGTTCCAGTTTCGCCACAGGCGTGATTGCACCAGTACGCCCAACCTGAAATTCAACTTCATTCAGTGTTGTGATTTCTTCTTGAGCTGGGAATTTGTAAGCAATAGCCCAACGTGGAGCACGGGCAACAAAGCCAAGACGCTCTTGAATGGCAATATCATCAACTTTGATTACTACTCCATCAATCTCATATGCCAGCGTTTCACGACGCGCAAGAATGTCTTGATAGTACGCTTTTACTTCTGCCAAGCTATCTACGCGCTTGGTTTCTGGGCACATTGGCAAGCCCCAAGATTTGATTTGTAGAAAACGCTCATAGTGGCTAGTTGCAAGCGTCGCGCCCTCTACCACACCTACGCTGTATGCATAAAAGCTCAGTGGGCGCGAAGCGGTAATCCGCGAATCTAATTGACGTAGGCTGCCTGCTGCTGCATTACGAGGGTTAACAAAGACTTTTTCGCCTTTCTTACGGGCAATCTCGTTAAGCTTTTCAAACCCCGCTTTTGGCATAAATACTTCACCACGGACTTCCAAACGCGTTGGCCAATCATTACCTTGCAGTTTTAACGGAATAGCACTGATGGTTCGTACGTTCTCTGTGATGTTCTCCCCTGTAGTACCGTCACCACGTGTTGCTGCCTGAACAAGTACACCATTTTCATACAACAAGCTAACAGCAAGACCATCCAACTTGGGTTCACAGCAATATTGCTTAATAGTTTGTCCAACGACTCGATCTTGCGCTCGCTTCTGAAAACCGTTCAACTCTTCATCATCAAAGGCATTGTCCAACGACAGCATTGGCACTTCGTGGGTCACTTGACTGAACTCAGACAACGGCTTTCCACCGACACGCTGACTAGGAGAATCCACGCTAATCAACTCTGGATGTTCAGCTTCAATATCCAATAGTTCGCGCATCATACGATCGTATTCAGCATCTGGGATCTCTGGGTTATCTTCCACGTAATAACGAACTGCGTGGTAGTGCAGCGACTCTTTTAGCTCTTCTAGTCGCTGAAAAACTGATTCAGACATATTAAAGCCCTGTGTATGGTCATCAATGAGGATGTAAATCTAAGAAAAAGGGCCCCTAACGGAGCCCTATCATTATTTGGTGTTAAGGTTATGCCTTAGCGGCATTAAACTCAACAATTTGACGACGATATAATGCTAATCGATCTGGTGTCATCAAGTTTCGCTGATCATCAAGCACGTTACCGCCCATATCATCAGCTATCTGCTGGGCAATGCGCAGCATGAGGTTAAAATTCTGCTCTGCTTGGCCGTAACATGGCAAAGTCATAAAGAATGAAATACCTTTTGTAGAAAAGTCTGCAGGGTCATCGTGTTCCAATGTACCTGGGTGCATCATATTCGCCACACTAAAGAGAACTTTACCATTCCCCTCCCAATCTTCATGGCGATGGAAAATGTTCATTTCACCATAGATCAATCCATTTTGCTGCATACTGTCAAAAAGCTTCGTGCCGACAAATGCTTCCTCACCGGCACAATGAACGTTCAGCACAATCACTTGCATTTCCGGCTCCGGCTTAGGCTCTTCAACCGCTTCAACTGATGCTACGGCAACTGGAGTTTCGATACTTCCCGGTGACTCTTTAATGTCCGGCACCTCTACCGTTTCGCGCGTGGCAAACACCGGCTCAACTTTTTCATCTTCGACAAAAGGTTTAACAGGCTCGGTCATCAATGGTTCTGAAGCTAATGGTTCTGAAGCTAATGGTTCTGAAACTAATGGTTCTGCAATTAACGGCTCTACATCATCAACCGATTTTGTTGCGATGAATGCTGGAATAGCTTCTTCTTCTCGAGGTTTCTCTTTTGCCTCAAGAACATCGTCAATAAGCGGGTCAGCAACGAACTTATTGTCGAATACATTGTCGTTATCAACACCAAAATCTGGTTCTTTACGGTCTTTGCGAATGATTTCAAAATCGTCTTCTGGACCATGAGCAAAATCACGCTCTTGCTCTTCTTTATCAATCTGGTCAACGTCCAACTTGCCTAATGGCTTGTTACCAAATTTTGCTTTGCCTTCTTTCTTGCTTGTCCACAAGCCATGAAATAGCAATGCGGCGATGGCTAGTGCGCCAACAACAATGAGTACGAATCGCAATTCCTGCATTATTTACTCTCAATCTACTTGTTCTAACCACTTATACATCCTCAAGTGGTCACTCAAGTGTAATAAATCCGAATGATGCTTTTACTTTACCAAAACTATATGTAGGTTTAGAACAACTTAATGCAAGAAGTTCCATTTTTTTGTTGTGATTCTTGCCACGATTCCACTTTACAAGGCATCTTTTGTTAGAGCATTGAAAGAATTACTGGCTTAAGTACAATGAATTTTCACTTACAAAGAACAAAACCAATATGACTCTAAACAATCAATCAAGAACCGGGTTCGGTTATTTTCTGTATGGAATACAGATTGCACTCTCACCAGAAATCCGACGCTTTGTCATGTTGCCCCTATTAGCCAATATTTTGCTCGTAGGTGGTGCGATCTTCTACCTATTCTCGCATCTCGACGTGTGGATTGATGGTTGGATCGGACAACTACCAGAATTCTTATCTTGGTTAACTTATCTCTTGTGGCCGATTTTGGTACTGACTATTCTTGCCACTTTCTCGTATTTTTTCAGTACATTAGCAAACTTCATTGCCGCGCCTTTTAATGGGTTGTTGGCAGAGAAAGTAGAAGAGTCCCTCACAGGACAAAAAGTCAATGACGACGGCTTTGCGGCACTCATCAAGGATGTACCTCGCGTGATGGCCCGTGAATGGCGCAAACTACTTTATGTATTACCAAAAGCAATTGGTCTGTTTTTGCTATTACTGATCCCTGCACTAGGTCAGACAGTCGGCCCATTCTTGTGGTTTATCTTCACGGCTTGGATGTTAGCCATTCAATACTGCGATTACCCATTCGATAATCACAAAGTTTCATTTAATGATATGCGTTACAAATTGAAACAGAAACAAGGCAAAGCCTATGGATTCGGTGTATTGGTCTCGATATTTACCACCATTCCTATTCTTAACCTCATTGTTATGCCTGTGGCTGTCTGTGGTGCAACAGCAATGTGGGTGGCTGAGTTTAAACATCAGCGATAGACAGTTTTTCTAAAAATACGGGGAGTGATGATGCACTCCCCCGTTATTTTGTATGTTTCTCGACCAACCTCATAAGATATAACTTTTTAATCCTTTTCCCATGTTTTCATACGGCATATTCTTCTAATCATATTCACAAATCGTGTAATGAAGGAACATCACTATGAGCAAGATCTACGAAGACAACTCTCTTACTATTGGTAATACCCCTCTCGTTCGCCTAAACAAAGTGAGCAAAGGCAAAGTTCTCGCAAAAATCGAAGCACGTAACCCTAGCTTCAGCGTTAAGTGCCGTATCGGTGCGAACATGATTTGGGAAGCAGAAAAGGCTGGCACACTTAAGCCAGGTGTAGAGCTCGTTGAACCGACCAGTGGTAACACAGGTGTTGCACTTGCATTCGTAGCAGCAGCTCGCGGTTATAAACTAACACTGACGATGCCTGAGTCCATGAGTCTTGAGCGTCGTAAACTTCTTAAAGCACTAGGTGCAAACCTTGAACTTACAGAAGCCGCGAAAGGTATGAAAGGTGCGATTGCAAAAGCGGAAGAAATTGTCGCAAGCAACCCTGAAAAATATCTGCTTCTTCAGCAGTTCAACAACCCAGCGAACCCAGAAATTCATGAAAAAACGACTGGTCCTGAAATTTGGGAAGCAACCGATGGTGAAATCGACGTATTTGTCGCAGGTGTAGGTACAGGCGGTACTATCACTGGTACAAGCCGTTACATCAAAGGCGAAAAAGGCAAAGCGATTACCTCTGTTGCGGTAGAGCCAGCAGAATCTCCAGTTATTGCGCAAGCACTAGCAGGTGAAGAAATCCAACCAGCACCACACAAAATCCAAGGTATCGGTGCCGGCTTCATCCCTGGTAACTTAGATTTAGAGCTTATCGACCGTGTAGAGCAAGTGACTTCAGAAGAAGCCATTGAGATGGCTCGACGTCTAATGGAAGAAGAAGGCATCCTTGCAGGCATCTCCTCTGGTGCAGCTGTCGTTGCCGCAAATCGCCTCGCGGAACTACCTGAATTTGCAGGAAAAACAATTGTCACCGTGCTTCCAAGCTCTGGTGAACGTTACCTAAGTACCGCGCTTTTTGCAGGCATATTTACTGAGAAAGAGAACCAACAGTAATATGTGGTCAAATCAATTTTTCGTTTAAAAAAGCCCCGGTCAGGGGCTTTTTTGTTGATCCTTGCCTCACCTTTGGTAATATCGGGGTGTTTTATTTTAAGGTTCAAAATAAAGAATCTAACAAAAAAGGTTTCAGTGTGGTCACGCACGCAAACAGTTGCGTAATCACCAAACTTTTGACTAGTATCAGTTCTGAAACGCTTTGAACTCTCCCGTGCTAGCGCACAAGATATAAAGCGGTTAAGCTAAAACTTAGTCACAACTAACAAAAAAATACATTTATTGGGGTATATCACATGTACGAGAAGCAAGTAGAAATCACAGCAGAAAACGGTCTTCACACTCGTCCAGCTGCACAGTTCGTTAAAGAAGCTAAAGCATTCGACGCGGACATCACTGTGACTTCTAACGGTAAAAGCGCTAGCGCTAAGAGCCTATTCAAGCTACAAACACTAGGCCTAGTAAAAGGTACTCTAGTTACTATTTCAGCTGAAGGCCCTCAAGCTCAACAAGCTGTTGACCACCTAGTTGCTCTAATGGATGAGCTACACTAATACGGTCTCCTATTTTCAGAAGCCATTTTGTGAAAGCAAAATGGCTTTGTTGGAAATAGACTCAAAATTAAGCTAAGACTATTCGTTAGCGCACCATTATTCTCCCGTTTTATAAAGTTGACCAAACTTAAGGTAAAGCTATGATTTCAGGCATCCTAGCATCTCCTGGTATTGCAATCGGTAAAGCACTACTACTTCAAGAAGATGAAATTGTCCTAAACACAAACACTATTTCTGACGACCAAGTAGAAGCTGAAGTTGCGCGTTTCTTCGACGCTCGTAACAAATCTTCTGCTCAACTAGAAACCATCAAGCAAAAAGCGCTTGAAACGTTCGGTGAAGAAAAAGAAGCGATCTTTGAAGGTCACATCATGCTTCTTGAAGACGAAGAGCTAGAAGAGGAAATCCTAGCACTTATCAAAAATGACAAGATGACTGCGGATCACGCTATCCATACAGTTATCGAAGAGCAAGCTTGTGCTCTTGAGTCTCTTGATGACGAATACCTAAAAGAACGTGCAACTGACATCCGTGATATCGGTTCTCGCTTTGTTAAAAATGCACTAGGCATCAACATCGTTTCGCTAAGCGATATCGATCAAGAAGTTATCCTAGTAGCTTACGATCTAACGCCATCAGAAACAGCACAAATCAACCTAGATTACGTGCTTGGTTTTGCTTGTGACATCGGCGGTCGTACTTCTCACACTTCAATCATGGCTCGTTCACTAGAACTTCCAGCGATCGTTGGTACTAACGACATCACTAAGCAAGTTAAGAACGGCGACATGCTGATTCTTGATGCGATGAACAACAAGATTGTTGTAAACCCATCAGATGCAGAAGTAGAAGAAGCAAAAGCGGTTAAAGCTGCATTCCTTGCTGAAAAAGAAGAGCTAGCGAAGCTAAAAGACCTACACGCAGAAACAACTGACGGTCACCGCGTAGAAGTTTGCGGTAACATCGGTACTGTTAAAGACTGTGACGGCATCATCCGTAACGGTGGTGAAGGCGTTGGTCTGTACCGTACAGAATTCCTGTTTATGGACCGTGATGCACTTCCAACTGAAGAAGAGCAATACCACGCTTACAAAGAAGTTGCAGAAGCAATGAACGGTCAAGCTGTGATCATCCGTACTATGGATATCGGCGGCGACAAAGATCTACCATACATGGATCTTCCAAAAGAGATGAACCCGTTCCTAGGCTGGCGTGCAGTGCGTATCAGCTTGGATCGTCGTGAAATCCTACGTGACCAACTACGTGGTATCCTACGTGCATCTGCACACGGTAAGCTACGCATCATGTTCCCAATGATCATCTCTGTTGAAGAAATTCGTGAGCTTAAGAAAGCGATCGAAGAGTACAAGGCAGAACTACGTGCTGAAGGCCACGCATTCGACGAAGAAATCGAAATCGGTGTTATGGTTGAAACGCCAGCAGCAGCAGCTATCGCACACCACCTAGCGAAAGAAGTTGCGTTCTTCTCTATCGGTACAAACGACCTAACTCAGTACACACTAGCGGTTGACCGTGGTAACGAGATGATCTCTCACCTATACAACCCACTATCACCAGCGGTACTTACTGTGATCAAGCAAGTAATCGACGCTTCTCACGCTGAAGGTAAGTGGACTGGTATGTGTGGCGAGCTTGCAGGTGATGAGCGTGCAACGCTTCTACTTCTAGGTATGGGCCTAGATGAGTTCTCTATGAGTGGTATCTCTATCCCTACTGTGAAGAAAGTTATTCGTAACTCTAACTTTGCAGAAGTGAAAGCAATGGCTGAAGAAGCGCTTGCACTACCTACAGCGGCGGAAATCGAAGCAGTAGTAGAGAAGTTCATCGCAGAGAAAACTCAATAATCAACGAATTCCAATGAGATAGACGGTTAAAAAAAGTCGTCTATCTCGTAAGATTGGTATACTATAATTCGACAGAATTAAATAAAACGTTAGGAGCATGACACAATGGGTCTGTTTGACAAACTTAAGAAGCTAGTATCTGACGACAGCGCTGACGCAGGTGCAATCGAAATTATCGCACCACTGTCTGGTGAGATCGTGAATATCGAAGATGTGCCAGATGTTGTTTTCGCTGAGAAAATCGTTGGTGACGGTATTGCTATCAAACCTGCTGGTAACAAAATGGTAGCTCCTGTAAACGGTACTATCGGTAAGATCTTCGAAACGAACCACGCGTTCTCTATCGAGTCTGACGACGGTGTTGAGCTTTTCGTTCACTTCGGTATCGATACTGTTGAACTAAAAGGCGAAGGCTTCAAGCGTATCGCTGAAGAAGGTCAAACTGTTAAAGCTGGCGACACTGTCATTGAATTCGATCTTGCTCTTCTAGAAGAGAAAGCGAAATCAACGCTAACTCCAGTTGTTATCTCTAACATGGACGAAATCAAAGAGCTAAACAAGCTTTCTGGTTCTGTAACTGTTGGTGAAACTCCAGTTCTACGTGTAACTAAGTAATTTTTTACTTCGTCGAACACGAAAAACGCTGCCATTGGCAGCGTTTTTTTATGGGTGAAAGAAATGCCACCCGACCTGATTATGAAAACATCGTTTCAATTCAGATAACATGCCCAAGTGTTTTCAAGGTGCAGAATTCAGAGCATAAAAAAGCCAAGCATTGTGCTTGGCTTTGCTTGATATCGTCGATGATCTTTAAGGCTTAACCTAACAAACTTAGCGCTGAGTTTGGCGCTTGTTTCGCTTGCGCAAGGATAGAGCTAGACGCTTGCGATAGAATTTGTGACTTGGTCATTTGAGTTGTTTCTTTCGCGAAGTCAGTATCTTTGATACGGCTCTTCGACGCGTTCACGTTCTCATTGATGTTGTCTAGGTTGTTGATAGCGTGATCGAAACGGTTTTGGAAAGCACCTAGCTCTGCACGGTGGCTATCTACGTATTTTAATGCCGCATCAATGATCGCCACAGATTCCTGTGCACCACCAACGGATGTCACGTCAATCGTATCTACCGTTACGTTCTTCGCTTCACCGAAGCCTAGTTCACCAGATAGACCGCCAGAGAAAGATACTTCGCCGTCAACTTTGTTGTTACCTGCAAAGATTTGCAGTTTACCATCTTGGTCTACCGATGCTTTTACTAGATCCGTTTGACCGTTGATGTAAGTTGCTAACTCTTCGATGTCATCGCCCGCTTTCGCATTAATGCTGATTTCTTGCTCTTGACCAAAACTGTCTTTTAGGCTGATTTTAAGGTCGTTTTTACCCTCAGCGACATTCCAGTTTTTGTCTTTGCCATTTTCTGCTTGGTAGCTCAAGCCACCCATCATTTTGTTGTCTGAGCGCATGTCTTTTAGCTCAAGCATCACTGCTTCGCCGTTGTCTGCACCGATTTGGAAAGATTTAGAGCCGTGCGTGCCGTTCAGTAGCTTGTTGCCACCAAAAGAGGTCGTTTCAGCGATACGGTTTAGCTCGTCGTTTAGCGCGGTCACTTCTTCTTGAATCGCAACACGCTCTGCTTTTGAGTTTGAGCCGTTTGCCGATTGTAGAGAAAGATCACGCATGCGTTGCAGAATGTTGGTTGTCTCATTCATTGCACCTTCAGCCGTTTGTGCAATAGAGATACCATCGTTCGCGTTACGAACTGCCACATCAAGACCACGACTTTGCACGTTCAAGCGGTTTCGAAATTTGAAGACCCGCAGCGTCATCTTTTGCGCTGTTGATTTTTGAACCTGAAGACAAACGTTCCATTGACGTTTGTTGTGCTGAGTTTGCGCTATTTAGGTAACGCTGAGCGGTCATTGCTGATACGTTTGTGTTTACATTCACTGCCATGGTGATTTCTCCAATTGATTTTCCGATGTAGCGGTTTCCGACGTCTCGGAAAACCAAGTAGTTCTCTCAAAGTTACTTTTATTAACGACTCGTATATCAGAAGCTTTAGGAAAAAATCGAAAAAAGTGGATTAGTGAGATTTAGCTAGAAAAATGGGAGAAAAGTAGAAAAAATCGCTCAAGTTTCTCAGATGTACGCCAAGTGGTAACTTGTGCAAAAAACAAACAAAACCAGCAGCAGTTAGTTAGGGCAGCAGTTAGTTGGAGCAACCATTAGTTAGGGAACATCATTAATGAAATTTGCAGGTTAGATCGTTAGGTAGAGCGATAGGAAAGAAAAAGCCCCTTTTCCTTTGAGAGAACTGGGGCTAGGTTGGTCGCCAGAGCCTATGTGGAGATCAAGAGAAATAAACACATTTCCGGCACACCGAGTGCAACCTTACATTGAAAATGATTGGCAGGTGAGAGATGAGAGAGCCGCACATTCTATTATAACGTTGCTTGCCATAAGCCTGTATTCTTAACCACGTCTGGAAAAATTGAATGCAGGCTAGGTAAACTACTGCAATAGTGACATCGCAGAGTTTGGCAATTGTTTTGCTTGAGCAAGAATCGACGTCCCTGCTTGTTGCAATATTTGAGCTTTAGTCATTTGCGTTGTTTCTTTCGCAAAATCAGTATCTTTAATTCGGCTATTTGATGCATCAACGTTCTCTTGGATGTTTGCCAAGTTATTGATGCTATGACTCAAACGGTTTTGCTTCGCACCCAGATCTGCACGTTGCGAATCCACATATTTCAGCGCAGAATCCAAAACCGCAACCGCATTTTGAGAACCTTGAACGGTAGTCATATCGATATCTTGAACGGTGGTATCAATAGGTACACCTTTGAAACCTAACTCAGATGCAAGACCTCCAGAGATATCAATTGCGCCTTTTACATTTGGTTCTGCAACAAAAATCTGCAGCTTACCATCACCACTTACTGAAGCATTGATCAAATCACTTTGACCATTAATGTAAGTCGCCAGTTCTTCAATATCATCACCCGCTTTCGCGTTAATGTTAATGGTCAAATCCTGAACGTTGCCGTCTTCATCTTCGCCCATATCTGGCAAAGTAATCGTAAGATCAGATTTATCTGCAGGCACACCCCAATCTTTACCCTTGCCTAGGTCACTTAGGAATGTTGTGCCACCCATACGAGAGTCATCAGCACGGATGCTGGTCAATCCCATGATCATGGCTTCACCTGAGTTGGAGCCAATCTGGAATGCGGCTTCACCAAATGAGCCATTTAACAAGCGACGGCCACCAAATGACGTCGTTTCTGCAATACGGTTGAGTTCATCAATCAGAGCCATTGACTCTTCATTGATCGCTTGGCGTTCTGCAGGAGAGTTCGTACCATTCGCAGATTGAAGTGCCAAGTCACGCATGCGCTGCATCACTGAGGTTGCTTCGTTCATCGCACCTTCAGCAGTTTGTGCAATTGAGATGCCGTCGTTCGCGTTACGCATTGCTACATCAAGACCACGAGATTGTGCGGTTAGACGGTTAGAAATCTGCAGACCTGCAGCATCGTCTTTCGCGCTGTTAATTTTGTGACCTGATGATAGACGTTCCATTGAGGTATTGAGCTCATTGGTCGCCTTATTTAAGTAACGCTGCGCGGTCATCGCGGAGACGTTGGTACTAACTGTTACAGCCATTTTACTCTCCTGTTGAGTTCGCAAGCTTATGCGAAGCGGCCAGCCTTGCTTTCACTCTATTTGATAAGCGCTAGCCGAAAATTTCTTACTAAAACTCTGCCTAAATGCAGGAATTAGAATCTAGTAAATCGGTTCTTACATGGTAAATACAATTAGCGTGCCAGTTTATACAAACCACCAAACAAAAACGTAAAACCAACTAAAAACAACAAGTTAAAACAAACAGAAAACCTTGCATTCGATGTTCATCTTGCTAGATACACTCAAATCGTCGCGCGCGATTCAGTTTTTTCTCTTGCCACTGAATTTGCCACTTTTCCGATTGCCGCTTTCGGTAAAAATATGCCGCGTCAAAACTCAACGATTGTTGATGAATCATCACTTCGCACTTAAGGCATAGCACATAAGGCATGGAATAAAACTCGAAATCATCAAAGTTACTAACGCAATGAGCGTTACTCTTTACTTGGGTATATATGTCTTTGAATTTATAACCATTGAATTTGGAAATAACTAAACTTAGATATAATTAAATTTAGATATAGTTAAACAAAGTAAGATCTTTCGTTTTACCAAATGCTTGCTGAGACGCCTGTAACGCTCTAGAGTTTTCACTAAATTCAATCACTGCTTTTGAGTAATCCAAATCTTCAAAGTTACTTTTGGCTTTCGCTAAAGACAAATTGAAGTCTTCATGGTTTTGCTCTTGGATATCTAGCGTGCTTAACTTTGCACCAATATCCGTGCGCACTTTGTTCATATGAATGAATGCCGCTTGAAACTCATCCGTCATTTGATGCAATTTTGCCGTTGCCGATGCATCCGAAACGGAGCTATCTGACCATGTCATGGCTTCTTTAAACGAATCAAAAACGCTGAATGTTTTTCTTGGCTCGAGCGTAATACTATCTCCAGCCGTCACTTGACCTTTAAGCTGAATATTAACGCCCTCATATTGAATGCCATCAATAGGTGAGTAATCATCCACTTGAACCACATCGCCGTTTTTCTCTAGCTGGTAACCAAACTTACCATTGCTCATATCAACGAATGTAACCTTATAATTGGCTTCATCACGTGAACGTGTGTTCGCTTGAGCAAGCAACAACTCCGAACCATCTTTCAAATCATACTGCGGTTCAAAATCACCAAATGGGTTTGGTATTTCAGTAAACAAGTGATTGCCCGGGTAGTTAATTCCCAGCTCTATGTTACTCGCAACTTTCATTTTTCGTTGATAGTCATCGCCGGTGTAAACCACTGTACCATCATAATCACGGAAGAACGGTTGGCTTTTTGGCTTCGTACCCGCAAACACGTAATTTCCGGTTTCGTCCTGTGTATTCACCAGCGCCAAAAAGTTGTTCGCTAACTCTTCAAGTTCACGCTTTTTTGCCGCGCGATCTTCAGCAGAGTACGCACCGTTAATCATTTCCATTGAAATACGCTTAGATTCGTCGGTAAACTGCTCAGCATTGGCAATAACGACTTCTTGGTTTTCTAAGCGGTTACGTACCAATACAATCGCATCAAGATACTGTTTAAGTTGTTCTTCTTGTTGCCCAATACTTTGGATGTAGTGGGTGGCTAACGGATCATCACTTGGCTTGGTCAGCTGTTTACCTGAGGCAAGTTGCGCTTGGTTATGATGGACCTTGTTTTCTTGACGACGCAGGTCATTTTGAACCGACTGGTAATTATGGAAGCTAGAAATTCGCGTTAACATCTACAGCCTCCTTTATCGCAACTGCAAAATGGTATTAAAGGTGTCGTTTGCAGCTTGCATCACTCGTGATGAGGCCATATAGGCTTGCTGAAACTTCATCATATTGGCCGCTTCTTCATCCAAGTTTACCCCTGAAATCGACGCAACACGCTCTTGCGCGGCTTCATTCTCAAGTCGAGCAACATCAGACAAACGGGTCGCCGTAGACGCTTTCAAACCAACATCAGTATTGAGGTTAAAGTACACACTCAGCATTGTTGACTCGTTGCCGTTCATCTTTTTATCTGTTTGAATGTTTAGCATTTTTCGCAAGTTACCGTTATCACCCTCCGATGGGACTAAGTTGGCGGTAAACTTATCGTTTGCCAATGCACCACCCGTCAGTTCAAATACGGTTGCAGCACCATTTTTATAATTGGGGTGTGAACTTGGTAGTGACACGGAAACTGGCTCCGTCGGTGGGTATGGTTGGGGCGCCAACACCACATTCCCTTGAGTATCCGTAACGGCAAATTGATCGCCCGTTGGCGACACAACAACTTCAAATTCACGTAAATCACCGGCATCTATGATCTCGAACTTGGCCTTACCTTGAGCAAACGTGGTGGACGCTTCGTAACTTTGTGCGGCAATCGCCTTTGGATCTGTCGTTTCTATTTTCATTTGCGCGGCACCGCTTCGCGTAGGGCGAAGAAGCACTTGCTCACCCACTTTAGGCTCATTGCGCACTTCTACACGCATCCCATCGAGATAAAAGGCATTACCCGATGAGTCGGTGTCCACTTTGACCGTCTCACCATTTGGCTTGGTCACACTATAACGATCACCATCGTAACGTAATGAATATTCGCCGCCTTTCAGTGCACTAATATCATCAATATAAACCGCCATATCTGCTGTCGATTGCGGTCCAGTAATAACGCGTGAGGTTGCTAATCGCTCTGAGTTTACGTCAGTAAACAATGGATCCCCAACCTTGCCGTAGTGATCTAAACCTTGCGATTGCAAATGATTCACTTCACTAGAGAATGCTGTCGCTAGGCGTCCTAGTTCATCCATAATCTGAGGAATGTGCTCATCTCGCATTCTTAGAGTGGCACCAATCTTGCCATCAATATCATCCGCTTTGATTGCCTTAATACCGCCACCCTCAACCATCGCAAGACGACGCTGATGAACGTCTGGTGAGCCATCAATCATTTTTAACTGACTGGCTTCCGTACCAGAAACCAACGTATGGCCATTACCAATGTGCACATTGAACCCTTCCGCATTCTTGCGTGGCGTTACAGTGACCTTGGTGTATTCCGACAGCTCTTTGATCAGCTTTTCATGTTGGTCCATTAAGTCATTATGTGGACCAGGATTACGCATCATCAAACGATGCATATCACGAATTTCAATCGCCAGTTGGTTGACTCGTTCAATCCCCATATCTAAGGACTTGTTGGCAATGTCTGATTGCTGACGAACGGTTTCATGAAACTCATTAAGTGTGTCACTAAGCAGACCCGCTTTTTCCAACACCACTTTTCTTGCACCCATATCATTTGGCGTGTCAGCCATGGTTTTGACTGCATTGAACCATTCGTTTAAGTTTTCTGGGATTTTCTTTGATGATACGGATGACAACATACCCGACAACAAATCAAGGTTCTTTTCGTTATCAAGTTTATTGGCGTACTCTGTGGTAGAAAGATTCAACTCTTTAACGGCAAACTCATCCCAAGAGCGGCGAACATTTTCCACATGCACGCCCATACCATAAGTCGAACCACCAAACTGGCGCGGATCATTAGAAGCTTGAATAACAGACTGACGGCTGTAACCCTCTGTATTAGCATTAGAAATGTTATGGCCAGTTGTATTCAACTGTCGCTGAGCAGTAAGCACACTTTGTGTACCCACATTCAACAAATCTGACGCCATACATGCCTCCAAAAACGAAATAAAATCGGTATTGACCGATCACCTAGTTAGCAATTAGCAAAAGATGTGCCAGTTTAAGGGTGGGCGAGAAAGCGCACAAAAAGAAAGGCTTGCACTGCGGCAAGCCTTCTCAAAAAGTATCTCAGCATCCAAGATCGGATTGAATTACATACTCTCAATTTTCTGCTTCACTTGCAGTACTTTATTTGAGTAATCGGGGTCCGTTGCGTACCCCGCATTATGGATACCACGGATGAAAGACTCTGAATTACCACGTTGCTGGAGAGCCGTTTCGTAACGCGGGTTCTCATTCAAAAAGCGAACATAGTCGTTAAAGCTGTCTTGGTAATTCGAGTAAGAACGGAACGCAGCGGTCTCTTTTACAGGTGTATTGTCGTGGAACTCAAGTGTTTGAGTGGTCACTTTATCACCTTGCCAGCTGCGATCTGCTTTGATGTTAAACAGGTTGTTACTGCTGCCACGCGCGTTCTTCACCACTTTTTGTCCCCAACCGGTTTCTAGCGCGGCTTGAGCAAGCAATAGTGAAGGTTCGACACCCAAAGCTTTAGCTGCACGTTCTGCGTATGGCTTCATTGAATGAACAAAAGATTCTGGTGTATCAAATCGTGAGGGTTCAGTTCCTGCTCGCGTTGTTTCTGACGTTGAGCGACTTAGCTGACCCGATTCAATCAAGCGCTGCTCGATTTCACGTGCTTTCTTCGGATCCACACGACGGTATTCCACGGCATTATTTGCTGCATCGCGCATCGCCGTCTCACTTTTGTCGTCGCCTTGACCAACAGATAGCTGCTTAACAATCATGTCAGCTAAGCCCATCGAGCCAGAAGCACTCAAATTACTCGCCATTTGGTCATCTAACATCTGACGGTAAAATTTTTCGTTTTGGCTACTCATGAAGTTTGATTCAAAACCTTCATTTGCCTCACGCATCGATTTCAACATCATCGAGGTAAAAATGGATTCAAACTGACGCGCCGCCGCACGTAGCGCTTCTTGTTCTCCCTCTTTGCCCTCTTTCACCGCCTTTTGGCGCAAGGTATCCAGAGAGCTGATGTCATGAATAAAACCGATATCGTTAGGATTGTTAACCATAGTTTGCCTCCTAATCGATTAGATGATGATCAACTGGCCTTCAATGGCACCTGCTTGTTTCAACGCTTGCAGGATAGCCATCAAATCCGACGGTGCTGCGCCAACTTCATTGACGGCACGAACCAAATCATCAAGCGTCAAGCCCGGCTCGAACTTAAACATCTTGCCTTTCTCTTCATTTACTTCGATATCTGAGTCAGGCACAACAACCGTTTGACCACCCGAGAAGCCATTTGGTTGGCTCACATTGAGATTTTCTTTGATTGCCACTGTCATACCACCGTGCGTTACCGCAGCAGGTTTCAGACGGACATGCTTACCAACAACGATCGTGCCAGTACGAGAATTAACGATAATCTTTGCTGCGCCATCTGCGGGATCAAATTCTAGGTTTTCGATAGCCGACAAGAAAGCCACACGTTGGCTGACGTCACGCGGAGCTCGCACACGCACAGAAGTGGCATCAACGGCACTTGCCATTTGTGGACCAAGGAAATTATTTACCGCATCCGCCAATCGCTGCGCGGTGGTGAAATCAGAATCTAGTAAGTTAAAGGTGATGTAATCACCTCGACCGAATGGGTTGGGAATTTCACGCTCTACCGTTGCCCCACTAGAAATAAGACCGACGGTTGGGTTGTTGCCAACGATCTTAGAACCGTCCGCGCCCTCTGCACTGAAACCGCTTACCACCAAGTTGCCTTGTGCGACCGCATAGACTTGGCCGTCGAGACCTTTTAGAAAAGTTTGTAGCAAGGTCCCTCCACGCAGGCTTTTTGCGCTGCCGATAGAAGAAACCGTCACATCGACTTGCTGACCCGGCTTCGAAAACGGAGGCAACTCAGCTGTGACCATAACTGCGGCAACGTTCTTGATTTTCGGTTTTGTGCCAGGCGGCATTTGAATGCCGAAGTTTTGCAGCATTGCCGCAAAGCTTTGCTCTGTAAACGGGTTAGATTCCCCCGTTCCCGGTAAGCCAGAAACCAAACCATAGCCCACAAGTTGGTTGCTACGCACACCTGCCACTTGCGCGACGTCTTTAATACGTGCAGCTTGGGCCGTGGTTGCAAATAGCGCAACGCTCAACAGTGCTAATAGGATTTTCTTCATGCTTACTTAATCTCTTGCTGTCAAATTGCCGTCAATGCGGCGTCTTACAAGGCTACATTAAAGAATCGTGCCAAAAATCCCGGCTCTTGCATATCTTGTGGTAGACCAGTGCCAGAGTATTGAATTCTTGCATTAGAGACGCGATTTGACGCTATCGTATTATCAAAGTTGATGTCATCTGGACGAATGGTGCCACTTAGGCGAATGTACTCATCGCCAGTATTCAGTGTCATCCACTTCTCACCACGGATCACAAGGTTGCCGTTTGCCAACACTTCAATGACTTCTACGGTAATGTAGCCACTAATACTGTTGCTCTGCTTAGCAGAAGAGTCACCCGCAAAGGTGTTGGTGTTGTTCAGATCGTATGAAAAGTTGTATTTGCCGCCAATTTGCAGCTCTTGACCACCGACGGACAAAGGCTCCATCTTCGCATCATTGGTTTTTGATAAATCGGCGTTAGCACTCTTCGTTGCGCGTGTCGTCTCATCTAACGTGACGGTAATAATGTCACCAACACCGCGTGGCTTGGAATCATCATAAAGATCGGTGATATGCTCAGCGCTAAATAGCGAGCCTGTCGCAGCAGCGTAGTGCTCTGGCTTTTCTTTTGGGTGAATTGGAGCCCAAGCAGGATCGCCAGCCAGCGGATCGGTCCTACCGCGTAAAGTGTCAATGATGCCACTACTCTCTTCTTTCGACTTATCACCCTCAACGGCATCCACCACTGTGGTCGCTTGAGTCACTTCATCGGTATCAATCGGTTCTAGCATCGCACAACCCGACATGGTGACAATAAGTGCAAGTAGAGAAAAACGTTTCATCATTGGCTCCTTAAATCCCAATCCTAGCTATTACAGTTGCTGGTTTACGAAGCTCATCATCTTGTCGACAGATGAGATCACTTTTGAGTTCATTTCGTAAACGCGCTGCGCTTCGATCATGTTGACCAGTTCTTCCGTTACGTTCACATTTGAAGCTTCAAGCATGGATTGGCGAATCTCCCCCAAACCATCTAGGCCAGGAACGCCTTCTTGTGGATCACCACTCGCGCCAGTTGGTAGGTAAAGGTTCTGACCGATTGGCTCAAGACCACCAGGGTTTACGAAATCGGTAATCGTTAACTGACCCACAACCACGTTGTTTTGTTCACCACGAATACGAACAGATACTTCACCATCGGTACCAACCGTAATAGAAATCGCATCTTCTGGGATCACGATCTCAGGCTCAACTGCGTAGCCAGAGCCAGCCGTTACCAATGTACCCTCGCCGTTTAGCGTGAACTGACCATTACGGGTATAACCAATATTGCCGTCTGGCAACGTCACTTGGAAGAAACCATCACCTTCCACCATCATGTCGAGCGCGTTAGTGGTGGTTTGTGCGTTACCGTGCGTGTGTACTTTTTGCGTCGCAACCACTTTAGAGCCCGCACCCAGCATCAAACCACTTGGAAGCTCAGTATTCTGAGAAGACTGACCACCTGGTTGGTTGATGTTCTGATAAAACAAATCTTCAAATACTGCACGGCTCTTTTTGTACCCAACGGTAGAAGCGTTCGCCAAGTTGTTCGAAATCGTTGCGATATTGGTTTGCTGGGCATCTAAACCCGTCTTACTTACCCATAGTGCTGGATGCATTGTGAACCTCTAACTCTGTTAACTCATACGAAGCAATGAATCTGAAGATTTATCCATCTCTTCAGCGGTGCTCATCATTTTGACCTGCATTTCAAACTGACGTTGTAGGTCAATCAGAGCGGTCATTTCACCTACGGCATTGACGTTACTACCCTCAATCGCACCCGTTTGGATACCGATAGAGCCATCTGCTTCGTAAGGCTGGTTTGGAGTTTTATGGCGGAATAAGCCATTGGTATCTTTAAACAAGTTTTGATCGTCTGTGCGTACAAGCTTAATACGATCAACCACTTCTAGTTCTTCAGCCGGCGCACCTTGAGGCAGTACAGAGATGGTGCCGTCACGACCGATTTCGATTTTGGATACAGGAATTGGCAGGGTGATTGGCGCATCATTTTCGCCCAAAATTACATGACCGCTCGCGTTAGTTAGCAAGCCATTTTGATCGACTTTTAGGTTGCCGTTACGCGTCAAACCCTCTTTGCCAGTTTGGTCCATAACAGAAATCCAACCACTGCCCTCAACCGTAATATCAAGATCGCGACCGGTTGTGATCACACTGCCTTGAGCAAAGTTGTGCCCCGGACGTTCTGTCATGCTGAATACGCGTGACGGTAAGCCATCACCATAAGCTTGCATCGAACGAGCTTGCGCTAAATCAGCACGAAAGCCAGTTGTACTCACGTTTGCCAAGTTGTTGGCACGCAATTGCAGGGCCTGCATATTTTGCTTGGCGCCACTCATTGCGAGAAACAGTGCGCGATCCATAAATTACTCCAAAATTCTCTGTACAAGGAGTAAGAAGCAAGAGTTATGCCAATATAAAAATTATTTTATCAATCAAAAACTTAAATGTAAAAAGAGACGTTTAAGAAAAAAATGAAGAGGGATAAATCGCAAGAGAGGCAAAACTTTGATCCACAAAGCGGCAATAGCGGCAAGTGAGAGAGAAAAGCATGCTCAACCCGAATTGAGGTTTGTTCAGGTTGAGCATCAGATGAATGTCATGATGTTATCAAGCGATAAGAAGAACAGCTCGTTTCGCTTGATCAAACAGATTATCGGACTAGCGTACTAGCGAATCTGTAGGATATTTTGTTGCAGCTGATTATGAACTTCTAACGCACGTGAGTTTGCTTGGAAGTTACGCTGAGCAGAGATCAGGTCCACCAGCTCTTGAGTCATATCAATGTTTGACTGCTCAAGCATGCCATTGTTGATCGTACCAAAAGAACCTTTGTTTGATTCACCCCAGATCTTATCACCTGAGAACTGCGTTGAATCCCACTGAGTGCCGCCTTTCTTATCTAGACCTTGCTCATTAGGAACACGTACTAGTGCTACACGGCCTAATGTTACGTTTTCACCGTTTGAGTACGTACCCAATACGCTGCCGTTTTCGTCAAAATCGATCTTCGTTAAGAAGCCTGTTGTTGCACCGTCTTCATCAAATTTAGTCAGTTCGAATGGGGCTGCAAATTGCGTTGCCGAATCCAAACCTAAGTTCAATGTTTGCATTGCGTCTGCACCATTTAAATCAATTGGTGCAGGGTTACTTGCAGGATCGCCCAATGCTACCGAAGTAATCGGTTGGCCATTATTCAAGCTTGCCAACGTACCATCGTTGTTAAACTTCATGGTGTGGCCAACATGACCCGTTGGTGTTGCTGCGTCACCGTTAGCAATATTGAGTGGCTTTTCACCCGCTTTATCTGTCACGGTGTAGTACGTTTGCCATGTATTTGGCTGAGTTTGGTCTTTCAAGTAGTAGGTTGTTAACTTGTAAGACTGACCCATCGAGTCATAAATGGTCGAAGAAGTCGAACGGTTGTATGTATCTGGGTCTGAAAAATCAAACTGCGTAGGATCTTTCAAATCGCCATTTGCAGGTAGGTTCACCCCCACTTCAATATTCGCCGTCTGTTTTGGTTTACCAAATTCAGCTGGAATTTTTAGTGGTTGAGGCTCATAAGATGTCACTTCACCAGTGTCTTTATTTACTTGATAACCGAGCAAAAACTCATCATTTGCTGTCACCATGTAGTTGTCTTTGTTTAAATGAAATGCACCGTTACGCGTCATTTCATTTTGTTGCGGCACCATACGATCTTTCGCGACGGCAAAGAAACCAGAACCCGCAACACGCAAGTCCATAGGGTTGTTCGTATAGATGCTCGACCCCTCATGGAACTGCTGCGCAACTTGGTTCGCTTGCGCACCACCACCTGGGGTAGTTTTTGCGTTGGTAAACAAAGAGTTTGAGTACACATCGCTAAACTCTGCACGTGACTCTTTAAAGCCGTATGTGTTGGCGTTCGCAATGTTGTTACTGGTGGTGTTCAAATCCAATTGAGCGGAGGACAACCCGCTTAAAGATACATATGACATTCTAAATTCTCCTAATCTGGGCGGCTATCGATTACGCTTTGCCAACTTCCAAAACTTCTGCAAGTCGAACTGGCGATTCAAAACCAGCCAAATTGAGTAATACGTTTCCGTCGCCTTTCCCTAGCAATACACTATTTACATTGGCGTAAGTAGAAACAGGGAACTCTTGCGATGCGCCCTCTACCAATCCCGATGCTTTCACATTGTATTTACCAGCAGGCATTGGATTTCCGCTTTCATCTTTTCCGTCCCAAAGCACTCGAGTGTCACCAGCGGGTTTCGCACCTACCTCAAAAGTACGAACCAATTGGCCAGCTTCGTTTTCCACACGAACAAACAAGTTGTCGATAGGTTGCGTTAGCTTAACCATTGCCGCCATCGTGGCGTTATCTTGCTTCACACCCGCCGCGCCAGGAACCAATACGTCACGCCCTACCAAAGAAGAAGCTTGCAACGCTTGGTTTGATGTCATTGATGAGTTCAAACTCTCAAACTGAGAATTCATCTTGCCAATGCCATCAACGGTCGCAAATGATGCCATTTGGGCAATCATTTGGTCGTTACTTACCGGCTTAAAAGGGTCCTGTTGAGACAATTGCTTAGTGAGCAAAGATAGGAAGTCTTCCTGTTTTAGGTCCTGCTTACCTGTGCTCTCTTCAGTTTTCTTGTTCTCTTGTAAACTTTTAAGCTGGTCGAGATAGGACAAGCCGCTTTGACCAACGTTATTAATTCCGGCCATACGCTACCCCCTTATCCTTATTGACCCATCTGCAGCGTACGCAGCAGCATTTGTTTACTTGAATCGGCCACTTGCACATTGGTTTGGTATGCACGAGAAGCTGAAATCATGTTTGCCATTTCTTCCATCACATTAACGTTAGGCTTATAAATGTAACCCTCTTCGTTCGCGAGTGGGTGATCTGGGTTGTACTCCGCACTTAGCGGTTTATCGCTTTCCACAATACCTAACACTTTCACTGGCACCGTATCACCGCCACGCATGGCGTTACTTAACTCAGCACCAAAGACAGCATGGCGCGCTTTGTACGTATCTTTCGCAGAGCTACTAACACTATCCGCATTCGCCAAGTTGCTTGAGGTCGTATTCAGACGAACAGACTCAGCGCTCATTGCAGAACCAGTTACATTAAAAACGTTAAATAAGCTCATCTAAATTATTGTCCCTTGATTGCCTTGGTTAAGTTCTTGAATTTGCCACCTAAAAAGTCGAGTGATGCTTGGTGTCTAATTTGGTTCTGCATAAACAAATTACGCTCTAAATCCAAATCAACGGTGTTGCCATCACCCGTATCAGGTTGTGTTGGAAGGCGATATAACTTATCCCCAGTCAACGTTGCAGTGGCAGGAATATGCCGACCATCCGTACGGCTAAGACCAATGCTTGCCCCAGATGTTGCCGCCTGTAATTCCTTAGCAAAGTCTAAACCTCTTGATTTATAACCCGGAGTGTTCGCTTGTGCGATGTTGGTGGAAATCACCTCCGCATTACGCTCACGTACACCCACTGTGTGTTGATGGATGCCCAGTGCATTGTCAAAAGATATAGCCATTTGCGCCTCTACATTAAGAACTGACCGTCACTAATAATTAAATAGCAAGTAGCGTGCCAAAAACTAAAGTTAAAGTTAAAGCTAAAACAAAACTCCTGCTGCTGGTTCATTACTTCAACTCGCTTTACTTTTAAGTCGTTACTTAGCAATTAAAAAGCCAAGCAAGTAAAAAGCCAAGCGAGTTATAAGCCAGGCTGATTAATAGAATGTCATATCAAATCGAGTAATCAGCTCGATCCTTTCAAAATATACACCCTATTGTTTGAATTGGGTAAAAACGTGTTGAATGATGGGACAAGGAAATTAAGAAGCGAAGCAATAAAAAGGAAAGAGACAGAAAAGAGAAAGCCTGACGCAAGGTCAGGCTTTGTGAGCAAAATGGGTAATCCGCTATTTGGAGGCAGTTATTTTAATTTATAAATAATGCCTGGATTGCAGCGCACCATTTCAAATCGGTCCGTCAATCCTGTCAGTGATTCTGATGCCCCAAGTAGTAAGTAACCACCTGGGTTGAGGCTGTTTGCCATTTGGTTAAGCACTTTTGACTTCATCTCTGGTGAGAAGTAAATCAGTACATTACGGCAAAATATAATGTCGAACTTGCCCAACAGAGCATAACTGTCCATTAGGTTTTGCGGGCGGAAGTTCACCAATCGTTTCACATTGTCTTTCACTTTCATGCGGCCATCGCCAGCATCTTCAAAGAACGTACGGCGACGCTCAGGCGAAAGACCGCGTCCTAATGCGAGGTTGTCGTATACCCCCGCACGACACATATCTAACATGCTTGCAGAAATATCCGTTGCCGTGATCGACACGCTTGGCAATAACCCTGGCTTACGTTGCTGCGTTTCCAGAATCGTCATTGCCATCGAATATGGCTCCTGCCCCGAAGAGCTAGCGGCAGACCAAATTTTAATTGGACGCTTACTTGCCGCCACTTCAGGTAAAAGTTTGTCAGCTAAAACCGTGAACGGATAAGCATCTCGGAACCACAGTGTTTCGTTCGTCGTCATGGCATCCACCGCAGCAATGCGTAACTCTCGATTGCGTCCGATGACAACATCGCGCAGTAAGTCGGATAAAGAACCTAAATTGAACTTTGATACTAACGGGCTCAGACGACTGCGTACAAGGTATTGCTTGCTGTCGCCAAGCACGATGCCACACTGTGATTCTAGAAAACGACTAAAGTCACGATACTCTTGATCACTGATTGTAATAGCAGTCATTAATGTCTCTTTTATTGTGTTAATGCAGATTTAACCGCGTTACCCAATTCATCTGGGTTAAATTTTGCAATGAAGCTGTTAGCTCCTACGCGTTCAACCATTGCTTGGTTGAAAACACCACTCAATGAGGAGTGGAGAATAACATAAAGATCTTTCAACTCCGCATTTCTGCGAATTTCGGCCGTTAAGGTATATCCATCCATTTCAGGCATCTCTATGTCAGAAATGACCAATGAAATTTGGTCGTAAATACTGCCTTGTTGAGCCATTTCAAGCAGCTTATTGTACGCTTCTTTCCCGTCTTTCACAGAGACAACTTCAAAACCAATAGAAGTAATAGCACGTTCAACTTGCTTACGAGCAACGGTGGAGTCATCCGCAATTAAAATACGTCTTACGATTGGCTTCGCTTGTTCTGCTACTGCGATCTCTTCGCCAATGCTCGAATCCATGGTTTCGTCGACAGGGGCAATTTCAGCTAAGATTTTTTCTACATCGAGAATCTCAACCAATTCATTGTCGATATTCGTCACTGCCGTCAGGTAATGAGCTTTGCCTGCACCATCTGGTGGTGGCAAAATTGCTTCCCAATGCATATTAATAATGCGCTCTACCGAAGACACTAAAAATGCTTGAATAGTGCGGTTGAACTCCGCAATCACAACAAAACACTTGTCAATGTCTGTCGTTGGGCGACCGCCGATAGCCAAGCTCAAGTCAATAACAGATACGGTATGGCCACGAATATGAGCAACACCTTTCACCAATCGATGAAGATTTGGCATCATTGTCAACTTAGGGCACTGCAACACTTCTTTTACTTTGAATACGTTGATACCGTAGCGCTGTCGTCCCATCAGCCGAAAAGTCAATAGCTCCAATCGGTTCTGACCGACGAGTTGCGTACGCTGATTCACCGAATCAAGAATCCCCGTCATATGCTCAACTCCATCTCAAACTTTTTGTTTTTAAATGATACTCTACCACTGGCAGGCATAATACCAAGGAAACAGTATGGCGCACCATAATATAATGTCGACACCATTAACCATGACAATATGTAGAGCGGTCTTTATAAAGTACGCTAAGTCTATCGGCATTATGCTCAGTATGTTTAGCTTTTTTGTTCATTCAGCAACGGAAAACCAACTTGATCAAATTAGAACCGCGGCAGAACAGCACATTCTTAGCACGCTAGAGCAACCAGCGGGAGGAGAATTATCAGCCAATGCGGCAAATATTGATCCACGTATCAAAGCCACCGATTGCCCCGAACCACTTGAAACTTCAGCATCATCAACCAGTAGCACACGAAGTAACATTAATGTTCTCGTTGAGTGTGTTGCCGACAATTGGAAAGTGTATGTCCCTGTCAGGATCTCAGCATCCGTACCCATGATCGTTTCTACTCGCCAACTTGGTCGAGGCGAGATCATCAGTGCCTCCGATGTCACTACCTCCATGATAGAACTGCAGCGTTTTCGTAAAGACGGCTTCACCAACTACGAACAAGTCGTGGGCTCAAAACTTAAGCGCAACGTACGCTTGGGTGATGTGGTCGAACGTAATGACGTCTGTGTCGTGTGCCGCAATGAAAAAGTGACGATAAAAGCCATAAAATCAGGCATGACGATCACAACACAAGGCACAGCCCTTCAAGATGGATCATCCGGTGATCAAGTAAGAGTGAAAAATGATAAGTCTCAACGTATAATAGAGGGGATTGTGACTGGTATTGCGGAAATTACCGTGACATTCTAAATGCTTTAATTCGAATGGCTCAGCTTCTCTCATCAAAGTGTAAAAACCGATAAAAATGCAAAAAAACACTAAAGTTCTTTTGCTCACCGTCGATAATCTGGATACCACTAGTACGATTCAAGTATAAGGTTGAAATATGGCAGGTATAGACAACATACGCTCAGGACAAATGATGACGACGACCAGTCGTGCGCCTGCGCGTAACGATTCTTCGGCATCTAGCGCGACAGAATCAAAAAGAGCGCCAGCTCAACAAGATGCAGTATCACTAAGCCAACAAGGTAAAGCCGTCAGTAAACTCCAACAGGATATGGCAGCGTCACCAGCGTATGACACCGCTAAGGTGGCAGCAATAAAAGAAGCCATTGCGAACGGTTCTTACAAAGTTGATCCAGAGAAACTGGCTGACAACATCATCAAGTTTGAAAACGAACTGCACAACAACAACTAACTGACTTAGGCTCAAGGTAAGTATTTATGGCAGCATTAGTCGATCTGGTGAACTTTCAATTAGAAAATGCTAAGGCACTTTCTGATGTTTTGCGCAAAGAAACACAAGCGATCACCGCACGTGTCTCTACTGAGATCGAAAAGCTGGCTAAAGAAAAAATGACGCTCATTGATCAACTGCGAACCACTGATCAGCGAATCGCCTCTCACCCGCATGTCAATCAACTTACCGAAGATGAAAACCTAAGTCAGGTTGTCGCAAAGATTCAATCGATCGTTTTGGATTGCCAAAAAGTCAATCAATCAAATGGTGAATCGCTTAATCGCGCGCAATTGAGCTTCAATAAACTCAACAACATGCTTCAACACACGCATGGTAAAATCGGCATGACGTACAACGCCGGTGGAAAAACACACACCATCTCTACGTTAGGCACCAACATCAAAGCGTAATGCTTTCCGTTAATCCCACGATTTAACTATCAGTCTATCAAAACCTATCGAAACTACCTTTCAGCCAGTAAACGCTAATCTCTAGCCAATAACCTATAACCAAAAAGCCAAAAGCATCGAACATACACAAAATGCACCGAGCACAAACAAAAAGTACCGCGCATAAAAAAGCGACAGATTGTTGCCAACCCGCCGCTCAAATAGATTATCTGTTTGTGAAGTAGTAGAACAAAAGAGTACTAGAACAAAGTCTGCTGACGCTTCTCAGGCACTTGTTGCACTTCTCCATAGTCTCGAAGTTTATCCATTTTACGAATATCTAAACGCAGTTCTGTAACATAACTGTCTTCGACTAAGTAACTGCGCACCACTTCCGCACCACGAATCACACCATCCACGGCACCAGTCGTACTTTCTTCACCCAAACGTTGATCGGCGAGTTCCGCACGACCACTGACTCGCATACCATACACCTGCTCAGCAAGTTCTCGGTAAGCATCGATCTTTGATGCACGCATTGCGCGAACACGTTTTTCTTCAACAGTACGACCCGTTTGTTCGCTGACGCTTGCGTAGCCCACCGCCACTAAAATTTCATCTTGTCGCATCTGTTGAAGTGGCTGACAACCCACTAGCACCAATGTCGCTACTATAAATAATAACTTTTTCATGTTGTTTTCCTACGGGCGGAGAATCACGGTATACGGTTGACGGATCGTTGGATCAGAGCGGATAAGTACGCCATCTTGAGTACGAATACTGTTGAGCGTATCTAAATCACGGCCAATACGATCGGCAGGCAGAAAACCTTGCGCCGTAGCAACGACGATACGACTTTGCATACCGACGACGCGAGCATTCACCAATACCCCGCCCTCTTGGCGCAGCATAGTACCTGTCAGAACGTATTGAATTTGCTGTTCGTGAGCAAGATCTTGCCAATCTCGACTTAAGGCAAAGTCGCCTTGTTGGGTTACTTGGATTGAACCCGTCGTTTTAAAATCAACCACCTTAAAACCACGGCGTTGAAACTGATGAATAAAACCTTCAGAAACCGAATTACCTAACCAGTTGGTGGCATCCATATTTTGCAGATCAACAAAAGAAGTGATCGCAATCGGCGTGCGCGATGAAACAGCAACATTCGATACCATCAACTCTTCGGTCATGCTTTCAATAAAGAAGTCCATCGTATGGCGTGGACTGTCCATCAGCATAAATTGGCTGCCGGAATACGGTTCTTTACCATTATAAATCGGTGAGTACGCACACGATGTTAATAGCGTCATCATCGATGCGGCAACAAGCCATCTTTTCATGGTTTGATTCTCCAGATAATCTTAGGTGTGACTGTTATTTCATTGCATCTCTACTGAAGAAACGTAATCTTGGAACAGTCTTTGCTTTTCTTCTTGTAATCAAACAGACAACAAGCCACCAAACTTCATTGAAATTGGTAAAGCAATATCTATACCCAAACGGTCATAAACCATGAAAAAATTATTTTTAAGCACCATTTCAATTGCTTTGATACTTCTTATGCCCTTTCGTGCGGCTGCTTCTTGGTATGAAGTGACTGGCGTTGCCACCATTGTATCCTCAGATGAGGCGGCAAGATTACACGCTTTAGAAGATGCACTATTTAAAGCGGTTAACTTTTCAGGTGCGGATATTGGCAGTATCAGTAACTTAATGCCCTTACTTGAAGAGAACCGCAAAGAATACTTATTTACCAACCATGAAGTCCGCTACATTCTTGTCGAGTCAGAGCGAAAACGCAGCGGCAAAATGGAGTTAAGGATTCGTGTGGACATTTACCCATCGGCAACGGGTTGCCACGTAAATCAGTACAAGAAAACGGTTCTCGTTGGAAACATCGATGTCATTTCGCCTCAGCAGGCCGTGATGGGACAAATCTATCGTGTAGGAGATGATTTCAGTAAAGTCATCAATCGTCAGTTAGACCAAACATCGCGAAGCTTTGTATCCGTCGGTACCACCGATTACTCGATCAATAGTCGCCATCCAGAACGCACTACTATGATCGCAAAAGATAATGGTGCCCAGTACATTATTGGCGGTGAAATCACCGACCTAACGGCAACCATTGATGCAAAATTACTGAAAGACGATGTGATCAATCGCCAATTTGCTTTGGAAATGAAAGTCTACGATGGTAAGACCGGACACGAGGTTTACCACAAAAATTACCGCGAAGTTGCACGCTGGCCATTTGCAAAAACCAGTCAAGTTGATACTAGCAGTGCTCGCTTTTGGGCGTCCACCTATGGTGAAATGATGCTTCGAGTGAGCCGTAACATTATGTTGGACTTAGAATCTGAACTTTCTTGCAAAATCACACTTCCTGAGGTGATTGCAGTATTTGGCAACACGGTGACTATCGATCTTGGCCGCATGCATGGCGTAAAAGACGGTGATAAGCTACAACTTTGGCACACTGCATCGTTTATCGACCAAAATGGACTACCACGCAATAAAGTCTCTCAAAGTGAGATTACAATGACGGTTTCACGCGTCTATGAACACGAAGCGGAGCTTACTATTGATCAATCAAACCTCGCATCAAGTGTTCAAATTGGCGATGTGTTGAATAAGATTATTGAGTAAAACTCATCGCTCGTTGTTTTGGGCCTGTTTCTTATCGGTTAATGGTCTAGTGACTTAAGTTTTATTAACCTCGGTTTTTAGCAGCTCTGTTTTTTTTACTGCGATGATGTTGTTTACTGCGATGTTGCTTACTGCGATGTTTTTAATAACATTGCTTTTTAATAAGATAGATTTTTAATATCATAGGCATTAAACTTCTCGCCCCCATGGCACAGCTGGATAGCGCAGTCCCCTCCTAAGGGACAGGTCGTAGGTTCGAATCCTGCTGGGGGCGCCACTCACATATTAGCAAAATTAATATTTTTCTATCTCTAAATAGTCTCACGGGCGTACCACTGAACCCTGTACCTTGACGCCACTTGGGTATATAACTTGAAGACCCCTTTTCTTTGTAAGTGAAAGGGCTTTGTAAGTGCGGTTTTCTTTAGAAGTACGGTTTTCTCTGCAAGTGAGCTTTTTCACTTTCACACCTCAAAAAGAATTCGCGCCCACACTGTTTACAGTTTTATGTTTTATTACTTTAATTATCTATGAGTTTTGCTTACCCTTTCAGCTATTAATAGAAGTATTAGTTAGCACTATGTCTAAAAGCAATTTAATTACAAATACAGGTCACCGTTTTATATCTAAAGGCAAGACTGCCTATAAGATTCATATTCACACACCTGAAGATACCGTCTTGCATCGTTCCGTCGGTTTTGTGCGTATTGGTGAAAAAAAAGGACTCAAGAAAGCCATTAAACTGCGCAATGAATTAGGCAGCGAAATGTGGGGGAAATTTTGGCGTCGGCTATTAAAAGATCCATACTTAATGACTCGCCTACCGCACAGCGTTGAACCAAAGATCGTCCATAAGCCCAATCCTACGCTCGAAAACCCAAACAACCGTGACACGTGTTATATCGCGAAATGGCGTGAGTTTAATGAAGCTGGTGAATACAAATACAAAACGGTTGTTCGTTCCATCAACAAATACGGAAAATTAGCGGCATACATGCAGACGAAGAAAGCGCTGCTTGATGCACATAAAGACAACTTAGAAATATTAACCTTTATGGGACGCCTGAGCAGCATAGACCTAAAGTAATTCCATAATCTTACCTACCTACAACCACCTACCTCTCTTAAACTGATAGGTAGGTGAGTTGGTAAGGCTATCTGCAATAAAAAGCCCCAAAGTGCGAACACTTTGGGGCGAGAGTATGTTTGTTTATTATTCGCTAATAAATACGTTTATTGCGATAACCATATTCTTACTGTTGAACTTGGTAATCAAACTCAGGTACTACGATTTCAACACGACGGTTTTGCTCACGACCTTCACGAGTATCGTTAGAAGCGATTGGGTTGTTTTCACCCTCACCACGAGCGTGGATACGTGAAGCATCAATGCCTTTCGCTACTAGAGCATGTGCCACTGACTCAGCACGCTTCTCAGATACTTTTTGGTTGTAAGCCGCTGAACCAGACGTATCTGTGTAACCAATCACATCAACATTTGCTTGTGGGTATTCATTTAGGAATGCAACAAGATCGTTCAACTTATCAGCGCTGTTTGCGCTAAGCTCTGTACTGTTTAAAGCAAAGCTATCAGTGCCAACAGTTTGAGTTTCGAAAGTTTTAGTTACAACAACTGGTGCAACAACCACTTCTTCAACGACTTCTGCTACTACTGGCTCTTCTTCAACGACAACTTCATCGTTACCGCCGAACTTGAATGATACGCCTAGTGTTGCTGTGTTGCCCGCTGCTTTAACCACATCGTTGTTGATGTCTGTGATTGTTTGGTATTCCGCACGAGCTGTTACGTTATGGCTAACGTTAAATTCTACACCTGCTGCGCCTAAGTAAGAGTAATCATTTTTACCCTCAGTCATTAGGTAGGCACCACCAACTTTACCATACAGTGCGATATCTTCAGTAATTGGTAGGCTGAATTTTGGTGCAAGTGTAATCGCTTCAACATGGCCACCAAAACCAGTTTGGTCGAAATCACCTAAGTTTTCGAAACCAGTTTCTACAGAGAAGTAGTCATTCATTTCGTAACCAACAAAAGCGCCTAGCGTAGAGCCATCTTTGTCACATGCATGACCAGCAACACAAGCGTCGTCCATCCATGATTTACCCATTTTACCACCTACGTACACTTCTGCGTGTGCTGCAGATGCCATAAGTAGTGTCGCTGAAATTACCGCTGCTAGTTTTTTCATTATTGATTCCTCTAAAAGAAGTTCTTTTTGTTCGTTAACGAAATGCGTCGCCTAACTGACGTTGTATTTCTATTTTTATTCAGTTCCTTTGAGTTTGATACCGAAGTAACTTCTGTTGATATTCATAAAAGTCACTTGGGTATGTCTCACTGACGGCGAGCACTATAACTCCAGGAAATCCCAAGACAAATCCCATTTCTGTCAATTTAATGTCATCGAAAAGCTTACTTTTATGTGATCTGGAACACGCTAACCCTAGCAATTACAAGCAAGCAAACGTTTGCCTAAAAGATCGAAATAGATTACGTAAAGCAAATTTATTTCTCATTAATGAGACGATAATAATGGAACTTTTAGAATTATTTTTTATTTCAGAGAGATAGCATGAATATAAATAACGTGGAGATATTTGGTTGGATTATGTATTAATTAGAAAAACTAATTCAATTTTGTTTAATGTTAGTTAAACAGGCATAAAAAAACCGCGGAAGTTGCCGCGGTTTTTCATAATAGATGGGTAATTATGCGTTTGCTTCACGCTCAGCAATGAATGCAAGTGCCATCTTAATACGAGCGATACAACGCTCTTGACCAACAAGCTGCATTACTGCATCAACCGATGGAGATTGACCACCACCTGTTACCGCTACACGTAGTGGCATACCGATTTTACCCATACCAATTTCAAGCTCAGCGCATACGTCTGCAATCATTTGGTGTAGGTTTTCTGTTGTCCACTCAGTGATAGCTTCAACTTTCGCTAGTGCTGCTTCTAGAGGCTCTTTTGCAACACCACGTAGGTGTTTCTTCGCTGCACCCGCTTCAAACTCAGAGAAATCTTCGTAGAAGTAACGGATTTGCTCAGCAAGTTCTACTAGTGTGTTACAACGCTCACCCACAAGCTTGATCACTTCTGTGATAGCAGGACCATTAGCCACATCCAGTTTTTGCTCATCTAGGTGCCATTGCAGATGTTCTGCAACGTACGCTGGGTCAGAGTTTTTAATGTAGTGGTTGTTCAACCATAGTAGTTTATCAGTGTTAAATGCAGACGCAGATTTAGAGATTGCATTTAGGCTGAAGAATTCAATCATCTCTTCTTGAGAGAAGATCTCTTGGTCACCATGAGACCAACCAAGACGCACTAGGTAGTTATTCAATGCCGCTGGTAGGTAACCCATATCACGGTATTGCATAACTGATACCGCACCATGACGCTTAGACAATTTTGCACCATCATCACCTAGGATCATTGCACAGTGAGCAAATGTTGGTACTGGTGCACCAAGCGCTTCATAGATGTTGATCTGACGAGGTGTATTGTTAATATGGTCTTCACCACGAATAACGTGAGTAATACCCATATCCCAGTCATCAACTACTACACAGAAGTTGTACGTTGGTGAGCCATCAGTACGACGGATAATCAGATCGTCCATTTGAGTATTGCTGATTTCAATACGACCACGGATTTGATCATCAAATATAACACTGCCGTCTTTTGGATTGCGGAAACGAATTACGCATGGATCACCATCTTTCGCTGAATCATTTGCCGCTTTGATCTTTGGATGGTTAGCATCGTAACGAGCCATCTCTTTGTTTGCTTCTTGCTCAGCACGTACTTCATCTAGTAATTCTTTAGATGCGTAACATTTGTAGGCTTTGTCTTCAGCAAGTAGCTTATCAACCATCTCGTTGTAACGGTCAAAACGTTGAGTTTGGAAGTAAGGACCTTCGTTCCACTCAAGACCTAGCCATTCCATACCCTCAATGATCGCGTCAACCGCTTCTTGAGAGTTACGCTCTAAATCCGTGTCTTCAATACGTAGTACGAATTCACCGCCATTGTTTTTAGCGAATAGCCAAGAGTATAGTGCTGTGCGAGCACCACCAACGTGAAGGTAGCCAGTTGGGCTAGGAGCAAAACGAGTTTTAACCGTCATTTGAGTTCCTTAGGATTATGATCAACAAGCCTGCGCTCATTGTTATGTCAAGGATAAAAGTGGTGACATTTTACCACCGTAAGTCAATTCTACAATCATTCAGTGCCGATTGGCGGTAGAAATACCAATAAGTCTGAGCCTTTGTTTCTCTCCCAGATAACAATCATAGGTTTGCAGCGATGGATGAACCTTAACCAAACAGCATTGCACTCCCAACATGGCACTTGACCTTCCCCTTGAGGTAAGGTTTATGCTCTTCTCATTCGTATTAATGAGGACAAATTATGTATCAGTTCGTTGTACCTATGTCGGGGCTCAACTGCATGGGTTGTGCGAGAAAAGTGGAGAGCGCTTTACATGCCAATCACAATGTGGAGATCATCAATTTGTCCCCAACAATGGTTGAGCTAAAAACCGACGCATCGCTTTCTGCCATTGTTGAATCCATTGAATCGTTAGGTTATCACGCAGGACATCAATACCAAATGCACCTCTGTGGATTGAGTTGCAGTGGCTGTGTGAAAAAGCTGTCTTCTCTATTAGAAGAAAATCAAAATGTCATTAGCTTTGAGGCATCCACCACACAGCTCAACATCTCGACGCTATTATCAGAACAACAAGTTATCGCTCTTGTCGCAACACTGGGTTACACCGCTAGCCTTGTTCCGATAGAAGAAAAAACAGAAGCCTTATTAGAACCTGCAACAGAAATCAAAGAAAACCACACAGAGCCTTCCCATCAAGCACCTTCCAGTGTTCAACTGCAAATGCTGATTCAAGGCATGACGTGTGCGAGTTGCGTCTCTTCGGTAGAAAAAGCACTTACTAACGTAGAAGGCATTGAAAAAGCGCAAGTGAATCTTGCAGAGCAAAGCGCACTCGTCTTTGCCGTTGAAGATTCAGATGCGCTTCAACAAGCGATTATGGATGCTGTAAAACAAGCAGGTTACCAAGCAGAGATCCTACAAGACGCTGCAACTCAGCAGGAGAAGCAAGCGGCTCAGCAACTTGCACAACAAAAACGCTTTAAGCTTGATGCCATTGCAGGCTTGGTGGTAGGTGCACCACTGATGTTATGGGGGCTATTCGGCGGTAATATGATGATTCGTAATACCAATGATCAACTTACATGGGGCGTCATTGGGGTGCTATGTCTATTGCTACTCGCGACAGCAGGTAAACACTTTTTTACTAACGCATGGTTAGCAGCCACTCACAAACGCGCCACTATGGACACGCTCGTGGCTTTAGGTACGGGTGCGGCATGGTTTTACTCTATGCTAGTCGTCGTTTTTCCTGAATGGTTTCCGGTTGCATCACGCCATGTGTATTTTGAAGCCAGTGCAATGATCATCGGCTTAATTTCTCTTGGTCACTATATAGAAGCCAAAGCCAAAGCAAACACAACACGATCATTGCAAGCACTGATAAACCTGCAACCTCAGCAAGCGACTGTAATTACACAACAAGGCGATCAACAAATCGCGGTTGAGCAAATCACGCTAGGCATGAAACTTCGCATAAAACCGGGGGAAAAAGTGCCCGTTGATGGTGTAGTGATTCAGGGTGAATCGTACATTGATGAGTCGATGCTCACCGGTGAACCAGTACCAGTATTAAAAGCACAAGATGCGCAAGTGTCTGCTGGTACATTAAATACCGATGGTGGATTAGTCATTGAAGCAACGGGCATCGGCGCGAACACCATGCTAGCTCGCATCATTCGCATGGTTCGTACAGCACAAAGCAGTAAGCCAGCCATTGCCAAACTAGCAGACCAGATTTCAGCGGTGTTTGTTCCTGTCGTAGTCGGCATTGCGATTCTTGCCGCTTTGGTTTGGTTCGCTGTAGGTCCAGAGCCTAAAGCCAGCTACATGCTTGTGGTCACTACCACCGTGCTGATTATAGCCTGCCCTTGTGCGCTAGGCTTGGCAACACCGCTGTCAGTCACCGTTGGTGTCGGTAAAGCAGCAGAACTAGGCATTTTGATTAAAGACGCCGATGCACTGCAACTGGCGAGCAAAATCGACACCGTCGTATTCGATAAAACGGGGACGCTGACTCAAGGTAAACCGAGTGTGCAGCAATTGTTTACTCACGCCACCAGCCAAGAGCACTTACTAGCTCTGGCATACGCAGCAGAACGTCAATCGGAGCATCCATTAGCAAAAGCCGTGTGTGATTACGCGAAAAAGAACAATACTGAAAATGTTGAGTTAAGCACATTCGAGAACATTCGTGGCCGTGGCATCACTGCTCATTATCAAGCACAGCCGCTATTCATTGGTTCGTTGCAATTTATGCAGGCACAACAGGTGGATACCAGCCCAATGGCGCAAGCAATTGAAGATTGTGCTAATAACGCCTGGACACCAGTAGCTGTAGCGCTTAACAATGAACTGATTGGTTTAATTGCCATCGCTGATCCAATTAAATCTGATGCCAAACAAGCGGTGTCTGCATTAAAATCGCAGGGCATAAAAACCGTCATGCTCACAGGTGACAACCAACACGTTGCCAATGCGATCGGCAAAGAGCTCGGTATTGATGACGTCATCGCTCAAGTGATGCCCGATGAAAAAGCGCAACACATCAAATTACTGCAGTCTCAAGGCCGGACGGTTGCAATGATCGGTGATGGGATCAATGATGCTCCAGCCCTTGCGCTGGCTGATCTTGGTGTCGCAATGGGAAGCGGCAGTGATGTCGCTATTGAAAGTTCACAAATGACCATTCTCAATACGTCACCTATGGCTGTAGTTCATGCGATTGAGCTCTCTCGCGCTACACTTAAGAACATGAAACAAAACTTGTTTGGCGCCTTTGTTTATAACTCGTTGGGTATTCCTATCGCCGCAGGCGTGCTTTACCCAACGTTTGGATTTTTGCTCAGTCCTGTCGTTGCTGGCGCAGCAATGGCACTGTCTTCAATCACAGTCGTCAGTAATGCAAACCGACTACGACTGTTTACCATTAAGTAAGCGACACTTCTTCTCGAGGATACTATGAAGTTGAAACTATTAACCTTTACAATGCTTGCTGCCACATCAGCGAACGTCTTAGCCGCTGATGTCATCAACCACAAATCGCCATACTGTGGCTGTTGTGGCGAATGGACAAAACACATGGAAGAGAACGGCTTTAGTGTAGAGGAAAAGCTGCATGATGATATGAATACGATCAAACGCGATTTAGGCATCAAGAACGAACAGCTTTATTCTTGCCACACCGCAGAGATCGATGGCTATGTATTTGAAGGTCATATTCCTGCCGACGATATTAAAGCGTTTTTGGAAAACCCACCTAAAAATGCAAAAGGTCTAGCTGTACCAGGTATGCCAATGGGATCTCCTGGCATGGAATATGGTGATAAAAAAGACAGTTACGCTGTATACGCCTACAACGAAAAAGGTCAAGTATACGAATATCGCTACCACAAAGGGAACGACCAGTAATTCACATCCCCAAGTAACCTCAAGTTGTTTGGGTATAGTAAGATCACGATTATTGTGAAAGTTTCTTACAGCAAGGTGTGGTTGTGTGACTGACTCTCCTGATTTATTGCGCATAACACCATAAAATGGATATGCACCCCGTGCAATAAAAAGGAAAATTTATGAAAGCACTTATTTATGACACGCTTGTTAGCCTTGCTAATCAGGAACCAGAACAACATGCCAAGATTCGACAAAATTTATATGATCAACTGAATTTGCCTTTTGACAAACAGTTGGCGTTATTTGCTTGTGCTCTTGGTCCTGCGGGTTCTGGAAAGCTAGACAGCAACGAAGTGATCAATAACGCGGTAGACAGAGCCATTCAGTTGCTTGAAACACCAATGCGTTAACGCGCCTCTTTTAGATTATGGCTCGCAACTCCCCTTAGCGGGCCATTTTCCCTAACGTGGTTATTCTAATTAAATCCGTGCCTATCCACTAAAACCCCAAGCCACTGAACAACCAAGCGCTCGGGCGCTCCTTTCTTCATTTCACAAAATGAAAAAAGCGACCTCTATCGTATCAAGGTCGCTCGTAAAGCTAATAGCATTTGCTCAGCTTATAATGTGTTCATTAACTATGAACAACTAGGACTCATTAGAAGCCGTAAGACGCACCAAATACGAACGCGTTGTTAGTGAAGTCAGTGCCATTACCTTGGTTGCGGTACTCGAAGTAAGGTTGAACACCGCTGCGTGTCCACGTTGCACGTAGCTCGTGGTCCATCGAGTTGTCAGCGTTGTCTGTACGTACGTAAACGTTGTTGTAGCTTAATGCTAGCTCTTCATTCACTGCGTAACCAATACGGTTATCAAAACGTAATTGATCATTACCATCTTTTACGTCGTGGTAACGAGTTCGGTTGCTGATAGCAATACCGTTATCGAAGTTGTAGCCAATTTTAACCAGCGGACGGTATTGCACAGTCTCGCCATTGTTTAGTAAGTGGTGGTAACCAACAGCAACCCATAGGTTGTCATTAAAAGAGTAGCTCTGCTCGATACCTAATGTGATGTATGGTGAATTGCCAAGGCCTGAGTCTTGAATTGCTTTATTGTCGTACTTACCAAGAGAAATACCGTCAAACTCAGTTAGAATCGTGGTGCCTGTATCGAAAGTGTGGCCAGCTTCCAAAGTAGATGTCGCATTAGGTTGTAGATCAGAGTGGAACTGAACGTTACCTGTTACGTAAGAAGAACCAGCGAAAGCGCTAGAAGCGAAAACAAGAGAAAGTGCACTTAGTGCGAAAACGTTTTTCATAATTACTGCCTTTATTTGTTCACGTTATGCGGTTGTATAATGGGGTATCACTTCCCTACCACCGCAAACTTTGGGATGTGCCTCCCTGACGCCGGCAATACTGCTAGAATTAATTCGCATTGGAAAATAAATCATTTGGAACAGTGATCCATTTCAAATTCATATTTTTCTATTCAAAATAAACCCTTTACATACAGACACTTGCGAATTTATCTAAAAATACATCAAAAATAAAAACGTGATAAAGATCGAGATAGGTTGTTTGTTTTTACGTCAAATCAGAACCAAGTTCACAATAAATTTCAGGTTCTAAATGGCTAACTTATTTATTGATGAAAAATAACAAGACATTGGTCACACTTATTTTCTGATTAAAAATAAATAAAGCCCTCAACATAAGTTGAGGGCTTTGCGTAAGAAACAATGATTTTAGTGAGTGATGAGCAGAATTACTTCACGCTAGTCACGCGACTTGCTTTCTCACCCGTAGCAGATACAGAGCGGATAAACACTTCACCTTTCACATTTGGACGAGCATTGTCTGCGTAAGTTAGCCAGTTCTTGCCGTCTAGGGAGTATTGAAGCTTCACACCTGGGAACTGAACGTTCATTGCAAGCTTGCCATTTTCAATTTTCGCACCTGGTACAGGTAGGCGGTAATCGATACCAGATTTCTCCAGCTTAGCCAGTTCACGTTGGCCAAGTACGTTCGCAAAGCGGTTGTAGTCTTGCTTTAGCGCAGCTTTGTCCACTAGGTTAGAATTTTGCGAGTACTCAACACCTACTTTGTAGTCGTTTTCCCAATCAGCACGGTGCCATGCACGCTCAGCGGCTGCTAGTACGCGAGGGAATACCATGTACTCGTATTGCTCGTCATTACGTACTGTCTCAGACCAAAGCTGTGCTGATAGACCGTAGAAAGGTTTCGCTTCGATTTCACCTTTGCCCGTAAAGCCGTTGCCATCACGGTCTAAAGACGTTTCTGCGTTCTGTGGCATGTTCTCTGGTGCAAAACCAAACATCTTACGAGTATCAGTTGCACGTGTTGCCCAGTAGTAACCACGTTCTTTCGGGTCCACTTCGTATGGCATGTCCATGTACACGTAGTCTGGGTTAGAAACGATCACGTCGTAACCTTTCTTAGACCACTCGTACACTGATGAAGTACCGCCCCAGTAAAGAACGTCCCAAAAGTTTACGCGCGTGTTTTCTGTCGCAAACGCTTTCTCTCCTTCACTGTACTTAAGACCATCTTGCCAAGCTTGGAAGTTAGGGATACCTTTTTCAGCAACAATCTTAGACACTTGTTCAGCAAAGTGGCTTGGTAGGTGACCAAAGTCACTTACTGTACCGTCTGTAATTAGCGTCTGACATTGTGGAGACTGTGCAAATGGCTTGTCTTGTTTAGACAGGTCAATCGTACCTTTCCAGCTTACTTTATCTTCTGCGTTAGCATCTTGGAAGCCCGCACCTAGCTTGATGTTCTTCGCTTCATCACCACCAAAGTGCCACGTCGTTAACGGCGCACCCGCTTCTTGGTGCATTGCTGCTACTTCTGAAATCACTTTATCAACAAAGCGAGTTGAAGATTCCATACATGGGTTAATAAAGCTTTGCTTGTTGTAGAACTGAACCGTCGTTACATTCGATGTATCTTGAGGATCCATCAGGCGGTATTCGTTCGCTTCTGCTTCTTTACCCTCTTCCATGAGACGGTCGTAACGTGCTTCCATTGATACTACTGCTGCACGAGCGTGCGCTGGCATATCGATTTCTGGAATCACTTCGATGTTACGTGCTTTCGCATATTTTAGGATGTCCACGTAGTCTGCTTTGCTGAAGTAGCCAGAGCCAAAGTTATCTGTCGTTGAACCAGAGCCTAGCTGAGGCAGTAAACAGCTTTTCTCTTCCAAATCGAAACAACGGTTAGCACCCACTTCAGTCAGCTCAGGCAGACCCGGGATTTCCAAACGCCAACCTTCATCATCCGTTAGGTGAAGGTGCAGTTTGTTCATCTTATACGCCGCCATTTGGTCGAGCGTTGCAAGAATTGCGTCTTTAGAGTGGAAGTTACGAGCGACATCCACCATCACACCACGGTAATCAAAGCGAGGTGCATCTTGAATCGACAGTAGTGGTAGAGAATCAGCATTTTGGCTATCTATCAGGCCAAAGATAGATTGTACTGCGTAAAACGCACCAGCTTGGTCAAACGCCTTAATCACAATACCATTGCCGTTGATGCTCATATCGTAAGCACCAGATTTTGCTAATTCACCGGTGAAGTCTGCAGGAACTAGCGTGATGCTAACAGGAACATCACCACGAACATCCACACCTACCACTTCTGCACGATCTTGAATTGCTGCATATTGAGCCGCATCGAATGCGTCTTTAGGCAGCGCAATACCACCTGCGATGTCTACTGTACCTTGGCCCGCTTTCACATGCATTGGCGTTGGTAGTAACGTCGTAGATACATCTTGTTTTGCTAGATCTTCGTTCTTCTCAAAACGAGAGACAGCATTTGCCATGATGTTGTTGTCATCCGGAGTACGTTTTAGGTTGTTACCGTCAAGACCAGTCACGAAAGATGCCACATCTTCTGTGTTCAGTGACGCAATCATCTTAGGTTCAGCGTTTGGTGCTGCAACAAATGCACCCGGCATGAAGTCAGTTTCAAATAACTGCCAGTATTCAGCAACAAGAGGAAGAACCACTTCTTCACCTGCCGCAAAGCCATCAAACTTGTCTGTTGGTTCTAGCTTATGTAGATCGCCAGTTACACGAGAGATTTTAAATTGATCGTTATCAACATCCAGAATCAGACGAATGCTGTGGAAGTAGATCGCCCAATCTTTAGAGTCAACCGCTTCACCTTGGTTCACTAGCGTCATGTTTACTTTATTGCAAGACGCCCACTCTGCACCCATGTCTTGACATGCAAGACCTTCGTTAGCGCCGTGGTTGGTTAGTACTTCATATTGAATATCAAGGTTGTCAGCCAGAGAGTTTACAACTTGTTGCTCAGAGCTCTGTAGTGAAGAACAGCCTGCCAATGTAGCAATAACAGAAGCAGCAATCAGACTATGTTTCAACATCTTACTTTCCCCAAAAAGTCAGTGGTTCAAAACGACATTTATCAAAAATTATGTGCACCTAAATACGAGGTGCTTAACAGTTGCATTCAACATACAAGCAGTTATTTCTAAGCGTAAAATTAATAAAATTAAGAAGTGATCCAGATCAAACTTGGCTAATGACACAAAAACATAAAACAAATAAATTCAACAGCTTAATAAAAACGTCAAAAACGAATATATTTTTTTGACGAGTTTGTTGCGAGATACATCACAAATTCCTTTGTTATAGCATGGGTTTTATAAGATTTTGATCACGAACTGCCACTTAGCGTTTCATTTACAATAAACTCAATTAGCGAACTTTTGTGAATTAACTCTCATTTCCTTATCGTCAAAACTCGTCAATATTTTTAGAAATGACGTTTTTGCCGAAGCATGATATAGATAAGATGCATATTGAATTCGAGGAGCAAAATATGTTTCGACTCTTGTCAGTTATCTCATCTCTCTTTGTATTTTTGTCATCTCATGGCGCTCATGCAGAACCTCAGCATTGGTTAGCAAAAAAAGGGGGGATTGAATACATGATCATTGGGTCGGTTCATGTGGGCGATAGCAGCATGTACCCACTGCCAAAAGCCGTAACGCAGTTTCTTGATAACAGTGATGGCTTGATTATCGAAGCGAATATCCATGATGCAAAAAATGTCATTTATCCAGCACCGACCATTTATGCGAAAGATGTGCTAAGTAAAAAAGAACGAATACATTTAGCGGCAATTGCAACCGAGCTCGGTTTTCAAGAAAAACAATTGCTTGATGCACCACCCTGGGCTTCCGCCCTCACCATTCAAATGTCACTGATGAATCAGCTTGGCTATAAGCCAGATCAAGGGGTCGATATGCACCTCATAGGCCTTGCGGAAACCAAACATATCGACGTTATTCCTTTAGAATCATTGCAATTTCAAATCGACCTCTTAACCGGCCAACCAGATGGTGGGAAAGAGTTACTACTGGCGTCGATTGATGAATTCGACGGTGGTGAAAAACTTGTCCAATGTTTAATAGATAGTTGGAAAAGCGGAGATGGTCAGTCCCTTAAACAAGTTGCTATGAATGAGGAGTCGAGTGACACGTTTAACGAAGAATTTCTGTATGCACGTAACCGCGATTGGGCAGAAAAGTTAACCACAGGATCTGTACTGCCTCAAAAAATGGGACGCTATACGATTGTAGTCGGGAGTTTACACTTACTAGGGAAAGACAATTTGATCGAACTGCTCGAAAAGCAAGGTTTTAACATCGAGCCGTTAGGAAAAACTCACAAAGTTCATTGTGATATATAATAGTCATTGAGTCATAGTATGGTCGTGAACTAGAGGTTCGGCGCGCTTTGGCTTTCAGAGGACTAAGCTTTCATCGGACTGGCACACCAGACCCCGACTCTCTGGTCCCAAACAAATATCACCAAATATGAAAAAGGCTCTACATTTCTGTAGAGCCTTTTTCTCAATATGTGTCGGTAAAGAGCCATATTCTAACTTCAGGTGAACCCCATTTGGTTCGATACTATCAAAGTCATTTGCTACCGCTGAAACGACGAAAGCCTGCTCATTGAGCAGGCTTTCTAAAAGTGGTCGGTGAAGAGGGATTCGAACCCCCGACCCTCTGGTCCCAAACCAGATGCGCTACCAAGCTGCGCTATTCACCGAGATGTTTAACTGAGGACTTACCCCCGTCAACGGATGCGTATATTACGGATTATCCGGAGAGACGCAAGTGCTTTTTACAAAAAAAATTAACCCACTGGTGCGTTTGATTAATTACTAAACACTAGCACGTAAAATGTGACTAAGAACTCACAATAAAACACAGTTTATTAACCTTGGCAACATTATTGATCCAGATCAGTGTATAAAAAATCACCAGCAATTACCTTGAGTCTTGTCGGAACAATCTTGGAGGAAACACATGGACTTTTGGCTCGATCTCCTATTTGGTAATGCGGTTGGACTGTCATCAATGGTAGTCATCTTTGGGGCATTTAGTCTGATGTTGTTTTACGGCGGTTTCTTCATATACAAGGTTATGAACGACAAATCTCCTCACTAGATCTCGCTTAGCTCTAGATACGCTTTGCACCGGAGTGGGTCACTTGCCTACTCCGGTTTTTTATTGATCCAATCACACTCGTCCTTGATATAATTACCTCTACTTATCCTAATCTTTATGAGATTGCCGTTATGTCTCAAGACGACGATTTTGATCTGTTTCAACAGATGATGGGCGACGTGAAGCCAATCAGCCACGATACCGCTGAACATAAAAAAGTGCACCAAGTCACCGATGCTCACCTTGCAAAGCGTGAAGCTGCAATTTGGTTGACAGAAGACGACCCCGAATACCTGTCTATCGATCATGCTGAAATGCTCAAACCCGATGACTTCATCGAGTTCAAGCGTGATGGTGTACAAGATGGTGTGTACCGCAAACTACGCCTTGGTAAGTACCCAATTCAAGCTCGCCTTGATCTGCACCGTAAGACATTAAAAGAAGCACGCGATGAAGTTGTAAAATTCCTCAAGCAATGCATTGAAATGGATATTCGCACCGTAACAATAGTACATGGCCGCGGTGAGCGCTCTAATCCACCAGCATTAATGAAAAGCTTTGTAAGTAGTTGGTTGCAACAGATACGAGAAGTACAATGTGTGCATACTGCACAAAAGTTTCATGGTGGTAGTGGGGCCGTTTACGTGCTTTTAAGAAAAAGTGCTGAGAAGAAGATGGAAACCCGAGAGCGCCATCAAAAACGGTTAGGTTAACAAGATGCTCAATGCTAGAATGCCCGACCTTATTCTGCTTGACCTGCATAACAGAGCAAGCAACTTCAATTAACCGCCGTTGTGAAACGTTAGGAGTACAACATGTCCCAAGACAACGCAAAACGCTTAAATAAATACATCAGTGAAACCGGGTTCTGCTCACGTCGCGAAGCGGACCGTTTGATCGAGCAAGGCCGAGTGACTATTAATGGTCAGCAACCTGAAATGGGAACAAAAGTTCTGCCAGGTGATGATGTTTGTGTCGATGGCAAACCAGTGGCGACAAAAGAGAAGCCTATTTACATTGCATTGAACAAACCAACGGGCATAACTTGTACCACTGAGCGTGATATTCCCGGAAACATCGTGGACTTTATCGGCCACAAAAAACGCATTTTCCCTATTGGTCGCTTAGATAAACCATCAGACGGTTTGATTTTTCTGACCAACGATGGCGATATCGTCAATAAAATCCTTCGCGCAGGGAATAACCACGAAAAAGAATATGTGGTTCGTGTCGATAAACCGATTACTGGCGAATTCCTCAAGCAGATGTCCAGTGGCGTTAATATTCTTGATACCATCACTTTGCCATGTAAGGTCACAAAAGAGACAAAATTCTCTTTCCGTATTGTCTTAACGCAAGGATTGAACCGTCAGATTCGCCGAATGTGTGAAGCACTGGGTTATGAAGTATTCAAGCTACGCCGCGTGCGCATCATGAATATCTCAATTGATGGCATTCCAAATGGTAAATGGCGTTACCTAACCGATGACGAAGTCTCTGAGATACTTGCAATGTGCGAGGGTTCGGTCGGTACAGAAGAAGCCTCAAAAAATGACGCTAAAGGTCGTCACATACGCAAAGCAACAGATGCAAAGCTGTTTGATAGCCGTGAAGAAAACCAAAGCTCTACAGCACGTCGTAACCAAAAAACACGTACATTCCGTGGCAACAATGCTGATGAGTTCCGTCACGCACCTAGCTCGAAAAAAGGCCAGCAGCGTCGTCAGCATGATAATGAAAATGGACGCCCAGCAAGAGAGCATTACAAAGCGAAACCTCAAGGCGAACATCGCAAAGCGAAAGACGATCACGGCAAACCACACACACCGAGTAAGCCTAAGCAGCATTACATGAACCCAAATTCCACTAAGCCAAGTAAGCCTACAAAACGCTCAGGCGGAACATTGAGTTTGAAAAAATAACTCAGATACTCAAAAATCAACAAGGACGCTAAATCGCGTCCTTTTTCTTTATCTTGCCGTCAATTACAAACACAAAGGGGCAAATTGACCTCGAGTTAAAAGCAACAAATCTTTAGGCGCTAATTCAATTTCTAACCCGCGTTTACCCGCACTCACACAAATCGTATCTTGCTCTATTGCGCTTTCATGTAAAAATGTTGGCAGGGCTTTCTTTTGTCCCAATGGACTGATCCCACCAACCACATATCCTGTGGTCTTTTGCGCGATTTCCGGATCGGCCATATCAGCCTTTTTGCCCTTCGCCGCTTTCGCTGCCAATTTTAGGTTTAGCTTTTGATCAACCGGGATAATCGCAACCGCAAGGTTCTTTGGCTCACCGTTCAAACAGAACAATAAGGTTTTAAAAACTTTCTTCGGATCTTGTCCCAATACCTCTGCCGCTTCTAATCCATAGCTGTCTGCTCTTGGATCGTGCTCATATTGGTGAATGGTGTGTGACACTTTTTTCTTTTTCGCAAGATTAATGGCCGGAGTCATCAAGATTCTCCTCATAAAACAAAAAACGCTGCTCCTCGTTGGAAACAGCGCTTTAAGTTAATGGGATCAACAAGTTTGAGTCAATCGCTTTTTACATCAACTCTCTCGATTACTTATATACCATCTCACCGGACGGTGCGTATTTGTTCACGTCAATTGGGCTGTGTGACTCTAAGTACTCTTTCAATACCTCTGCATCGGTAAAGCCCGTGTTTACGTAACCTGGATGAGTATTAATTTTCGGATAACCATCACCGCCAGAAGCGTTATAACTTGGTACCGTAAAACGGTACTCACCATCGAGACGAAGTGGCTTACCACCGATCAATACGTTCGATACTTTGCCGTTCTCTACTGTCATTGAAATACCCGCAAACTGAACATACGCGCCAGAGTCAGCCGGTTTCGTTGCGACAACATTCAGATAATCACGCACTTCTTTACCCGTCATGTCGACATAAGAAACCATATTGCCAAATGGTTGAACCGTCAGCACGTCTTTGTAAGTGATATCCCCCGCTTCAATCGAATCACGGACACCGCCTGAGTTCATCACGGCAAAGTCTGCTTTAGCGCGCTCCATATGAGCTGTTGCAATCAAACGACCAAGATTGGTTTGTTGGAAACGAACGACATTGCGGTCACCTTCCAGCTTGCCGTTAGATTCGGCAATTTTTACGTTTAGTTGGCCTTGACCTTTTTCTTGGTAAGGACGAAGAAAATCCAGCATTGCTGAATCTTGTACGATCTCACCTTGAACCAACACGCGTTGAGATTCGCCGTTCACTTTGATTTTCTTCTTCAAGTTCACGGGAATCAGGTCGTAGCTCACCATCGACAACTCGCCGTTACGGAATTCGTAATCCGCACGGCCAACATACTTGCCCCACTCGTACGCTTGCACAATGTAAGTGCCATTTTGCTCGTCCGGCTTACACTCGTCGCCTGGTTGGAAATTCTTCTTGATGACGTTTGGCCCCTCCATGCATACAGGCTCTTGTGAGTGACCACCCACAATCATGTCCAAATCGCCTTCATTCAGGTAACGCGCCAATGCAACATCACCTGGCGCGTTCACACCACGGTTGCCATTTTCGTAGTGACCCATGTGTGTCACTGCAAAGATAAGATCTGGCTTTTCAGTTTTCTTCAGTTCAACAATCAGCTTTTTCGCTTCTTCTTTAGGATCACGGAAATCAACCTCGCCGATGTACTCAGGGTTACCCAGTTTTGCCGTGTCTTCTGTCGTAAGGCCAATCACCGCAATCTTGATGCCTTGCTTGTTGAACATGGCATAAGGTTGGAACAATCGCTCGCCAGTTTCTTTGTCGTAAATGTTGGCAGACAGCATTGGGAAGTTTGCCCACTCTTGCTGTTTGAACAGTACTTCCAGTGGGTTATCGAATTCGTGGTTACCAAGCGCCATCGCATCGTAGCCAATTTTGCTCATACCTTTAAAGTCTGGTTCTGCATCTTGCAAGTCAGATTCTGGAACGCCTGTGTTTATGTCGCCGCCTGATAATAGAAGTACGCTGCCGCCTTCGGCTTGAATCTCTGCTCGCAGTTCATCAATCAGCGTCTTACGTGCCGCCATGCCGTACTCACCGTACTTGTTTTGCCAAAAACGGCCATGGTGGTCATTAGTGTGCAGTACGGTCAGTTTGTAAGTTGTGTCTTCATTCCATTCATGTGCGGGTTGTGTGGCACATCCTGCAAGGCTCGCTAAGATAGCGGCACTTAAAGCGGTTTTTACAATCAGGCGTTGCTTCATTGTTTTACCTTTTTATTGTCTGGGGTTTACTGCGTTACGTAGTCAACTAACGAACAGAGCTCTGTTTTATCCGTTACAATACAAAAATGTCAGCACACAGGCTGACCATTTCAATCAAACATTCACAACAATCGATTATTTGATATCGATGTCTGCAAAGCTCTTGATGAGATCGTCTAGCGATTTCATTTGCGCCAGGAACGGTTCTAGTTTGTCTAGAGGCAGTGCTGATGGACCATCACAACGCGCTTGATCTGGGTTCGGGTGCGCTTCAATAAATAGACCTGCAATACCAGTTGCTAGACCTGCTTTCGCAAGTTCAACTGTTTGCTCACGACGACCGCCAGATGCAGCGCCCGATGGGTCACGCATTTGTAGTGAGTGCGTTACGTCAAAGATGATTGGGCTGCCTTTCGATGCGTTTTTCATCACACCAAAACCAAGCATATCAACCACTAGGTTGTCGTAGCCGTGACAAGAACCGCGCTCACAAAGAATGATGTTTTCATTTCCACACTCTGCGAACTTCTCAACAATGTTACCCACTTGACCAGGGCTCATAAATTGAGGTTTCTTCACGTTGATCACTGCGCCTGTTTTCGCCATTGCTTCAACAAGGTCAGTTTGGCGAGCAAGGAATGCTGGAAGCTGGATTACGTCAACCACATCAGCGACTGGTTGAGCTTGTGCTTCAGTATGAACGTCTGTGATGATCTTCACACCGAACGTGTCTTTCAACTCTTGGAAGATTTTCATACCTTCTTCTAGGCCAGGACCACGGTATGAATGAACAGAACTGCGGTTAGCTTTATCAAACGACGCTTTAAATACGTATGGGATACCTAGCTTATCTGTCACTTTCACGTAGTGTTCACAGATCTGCATAGCAAGATCGCGTGATTCAAGCACGTTCATACCTGCAAATAGGGTAAACGGCTTATCGTTAGCAACTTGAATGTCACCAATATTAACGATTTTCTGTTCCATTTTGATTCTCTTTGTTCTGTCCTCGACACGCTGATTATTTAGCACATCGATAAAATTAGTGAAGTGTGACTGCCTTTTCGCTCATCACATTAACTTGTGATTTTAGTAGCTCTGAAGACGGATCATCTGGGCATTGGTCAATAAAGTACTGAAAATCAGAAACCGCAATTTGGTGGCACTCGAGTTGCTGAAAAATAAAGCCACGGTCTCGAATTTCGTACGGGTCATCAGGTACAAACGTCAATGCCAAATTCGTACAGCGCAGAGCCAGCGTATATCGCTCTTCTCTGAGTAAAGCACTTTTAATCAACGCCAACCAGCGACCAATAACCGTCGGGTTATCCGCTTCTTCAAAGTGCTCCGGTTTTAAAATTGCAAGAGGTCCCTCTTGACCAATCAACCAAGCTTGAAGAATTCGTTCTCCGACATACTCACCGTTAAACGGGTTAATATAGTCCGGAGATTTGTGCATCCAATCAACTTTCAATAAGAACTGGGTAGGAAAAGTCACCCCCTTTACTGGAAAGCCCAAGCGATTACCCAAGTATAGTAAGATAGCCCCTAAACTAACCGGAATGCCTTTTTTACGCTCCAGCACTTTATCAATAAAGCTATTATCAGAGATGAAGTATTCCTGTTCATCCCCTTTAAAGCCCCACTCATAGAAGAACAGGCGTAAGAATGAATCAAAACGTTGTTCTTCATCACTTTCATGAACGAGGATAGCTTCTGCTTCTTGGTAAAGGCGTTCCAATTCTAGTTTCGCCCAGTGCACATTGGTATCTGGGTTAATGGAACGGTTTAGCTCCAGCGCTCCCTCGACCAACGCCATGTTGTCAAAATCTTCGTCAAAAAACTCAAGCATGAAGATTACCCAAATAAGTTTGGATTTTTAGATACTGCAATATTAGCAGCCATCACTAGCCAACCTAGCGCACCGAAAAAGGCAAAAATTCTTAATAATTTGTTTTTAGCCATCTTAAGTGCAAAGAACCCAAGAGCAATGTACGCAAGCACACACGTGATTTTATTGGTTAGCCAAGGCGCGGCATCCGTAAACGGAATAAACCCTGTCACCATGATCAAGCCAATACCAGACAGCAATAATGCCGTATCCACGATGTGTGGAAAAACTTTCAGGAAGCGATTATTGCGTTTTGGAGAGTCCATCATCAACAACGCGAATCGGATCGATAGCAACGTCGCACTCAATGCGATCGTGACTAGGTGAATGTGTTTTAGAGCTACGTACATTTCATTTCTCTTTTATAAGTGACTGCTGACTTGCTCGTTATGATTTTGGCTGATAGCAACCAAGTGTCACTCGATCATTGTCGCCATAGTCTTTTTCTGTCACGACTTGGTCAAAGCCGAAATCAACCATAATCTCACGAACGGCTTCACCTTGATCATAACCATGTTCAAAGGCGAGCCACCCACCCTCTTCCAAATATTGACGAGCAAGATCAGAGATATGACGAATATCCGCTAAGCCATTTTCATCCGCAACTAATGCCGATTTTGGCTCAAAACGAACATCACCTTGAGACAAATGCGGATCTTGTTCATCGATGTACGGTGGGTTGGAGACAATTAAAGCAAACTTTGTTCCAGAGGCAATAGGTTCAAACCAACTACCTTGAGCAAACGTCACATTTTTAATATTCAGTTGCGCTGCATTTAACTGGGCAAGCTCTTTCGCTTCTTGCTTTAGGTCTACCCCCATAACTTGACGATCCGGTAACTCTGAAGCTAACGCTAAAGCAATCGCCCCTGTACCCGTGCCTAGATCTAAGATAGGCCCAGATTGTTGGTACGTTTTGTCCAGTGCCAGCTCAACTAAACGTTCGGTATCTGGCCTTGGGATTAACGTCGATGGTGACACTTTTAACGGGAGAGACCAGAATTCACGCTCGCCGATGATGTAAGCCACTGGCTCACCAGCAATGCGTCTTTCTAACAGAGCTTCAAATTGAGCTTGTTGCTCTGATTCCAATAATTTTTCTGGCCAAGTCATGAGATACGATCGTGGCTTAGCCAGAACATGACAAAGAAGTACAGCAGCATCAAGAGAAGGCGACTCTTTGCCGCCTTCTGTCAACGTTGCCGTCGCACTTTTCAGTGCTTGCTCAATAGATTGAACTGGGCTCATCGATTAACCGTGCTCTGCTAGCGCCGCTAACTGATCTGCTTGGTGCTCTTGAATCACAGGTTCAATCAAGCTAGCAAGATCCCCTTCCATCACTTCATTCAAACGATATACCGTTAAGTTGATGCGGTGATCAGAGACTCGACCTTGTGGGTAGTTGTATGTACGGATACGGTCACTGCGGTCACCAGAACCAAGTAGATTACGTCGAGTATCCGATACTTCAGCTGCGCGACGAGCCTCTTCAGCCTGTACGATACGAGCGGCGAGCACCTGCATCGCTTTCGCTTTGTTTTTATGCTGTGAACGTTCGTCTTGACACTCTACAACGGTGCCCGTTGGTAAGTGGGTAATACGGATTGCAGAATCTGTGGTGTTAACGTGCTGACCACCCGCGCCTGAAGCACGGAACGTATCTATTTTCAGATCAGCCGCTTTAATTTCTGGCAATTCAGCTTCTGGAATTTCAGCCATCACTGCAACGGTACAAGCAGAGGTATGCACACGGCCTTGAGATTCCGTTTCAGGTACACGTTGTACACGATGACCGCCCGACTCAAACTTCAGCACGCCGTATGCGCCGTCACCACTCACTTTCGCGATCATCTCTTTGTAGCCGCCTTGCTCAGACTCGTTGCAGCTCATTACTTCAACGCGCCAGCCTTTTTTCTCCGCAAATTTGGAGTACATACGGAATAGGTTGCCTGCAAAAATACCCGCTTCATCGCCACCCGCACCAGCGCGAATTTCTAAGAAACAGTTGCGATCATCGTTTGGATCTTTAGGAAGAAGTAGAATTTGCAATTCATCGGTCAAGCGTTCAATCGCCGCTTTCGCGTCTTTGATCTCTTCTTGCGCCATTTCACGCATTTCTTCGTCGTCTTCTTTTGCCATCTCTTCAGCGGCTAGAAGGTCATCTTGAGCTTGTTGGTAAGCTTGGAAGCATTTGGTGACTTCCTCAAGTTGAGAGTACTCTTTTGACAGAGCTCGGAATTTGTTCTGATCACCAATTACATCAGGATCACCAAGAAGGTGTTGAACTTCTTCGTAGCGTTCTACTAGCGATTCTAGCTTAGTTAGAATAGAGGCTTTCATAGTGTCGTTTTCTTAATAAAAAGCGTGAGTTATAGATCATCTAAGCCAAGAGTTTGGCGGATAACCGTTAATTTTGCTGGCTCACCCTGCTCTGCCGCACTTTGTAATGCGCGAGTTGGGGCATGAATCAGTTTATTTGTGAGTTTATTGCTAAGTTCGCGCAGCACTTTTTCTGGATCGGTGCCGATTGCTAATGATTGCAAACTCTTACTTAGCAATTCTTCTCTAATTTCGTTGGCTGACTTGCGATAGTCTCGAATACTATCGACCGCTTGCAGTGAACGCACCCAAGTCATAAATGCGGCACTTTCTTCACTTACGATCGCTTCAGCTTGAATCGCTTCAACTTTACGCTGTTCGATATTGCTATCAATGATTGATTGCAAATCATCCACCGAATATAAGTAAGCATCGCTCAATTCGCCAACTTGTGCCTCTACATCTCGTGGCACGGCGATATCCACTAACAAGATTGGCTGATGACGACGCTTTTTCAAGGCCGTTTCAACCATTCCCTTGCCAATAATAGGCAATGGGCTCGCTGTAGAGCTGATAACAATGTCTGCTCTTGGTAAATGGTCTGGAATTTCAGTCAAACTAATGACTTCAGCGCCAAACTGTTCTGCCAAACCTAACGCGCGTTCTCTGGTTCGGTTTGCGACGATCATTTTGGTACAGCCGTTCGACGCTAAATGTTTCGCCACCAACTCGATGGTTTCGCCCGCGCCAACGAGCAAAACGGTTGAATCAGCCAAAGACTCAAAAATGTGCTTAGCCAAAGTACAGGCTGCATAAGCGACAGAGACCGCATTACCGCCAATATCCGTTTCGGTTCGAACACGTTTGGCGACTGAGAATGTTTTTTGGAACAACTTATCGATCGATGCATCCACCGCTTGGTGGTTACGTGCATCTGAAAACGCCTGTTTTACCTGGCCCAAAATCTGAGGTTCACCCAGTACCAGCGAATCAAGGCCGCAAGAAACACGCATCAAGTGCTTAATCGCCGCTTGCTCTTCATGGACATAAAGGCTCGGCATCAAGTCCTCTTGATTAACTTGATGAAACTGGACAAGCCAGTCGATAAGCTTAGTTCGCGCTCCTTGCTTAACGTCGCAGTACACTTCGGTACGGTTACAGGTTGAAACAATCACACTGCCGTTTACGGCTTCGTGGTCTCTGAGTTGCTCAAGTGCTGGTCCCAATTTATCGGGTCCGAACGCCACTTTCTCTCGCAAGTCAACAGACGCTGTATTGTGATTGATTCCAATAGCAAGCAAGGACATCTAACGTGGTATCTCTGAGATCGGTTATAAAATAGGTTCAGAATTTTACTGTAAGCACGCATTTATTGAAAGGGTAACCCGGATTTGTTTTCCTTCGCTCCGCTTTTCAATGCTATAGTTGTGAGCGATTACCGATGAAACTGACTAATAAGCCATCAAACATGACCTTACGCTCCTTTCTCATCATGCTCTTGTCGAGCATCGTACTCGCGGGCTGTAGTTCCGTTCCTGAAAGTGTCACCAGTGTAGAGTGGCAAGCACACGAACAACGCCTGGAAGCCATCAATCACTTTCAAGCTACCGGCAAACTGGGCTACATTGGGCCAGACCAAAGACAAAGTTTAAACTTTTTTTGGCAGCATTCTTCTACGTTAAGTCAATTACGCTTAACCACCCTACTTGGCCAAACGGCATTAAAACTCACGATTACCCCGCAAGGTGCAACCGTTGAAACTTATGACGACCAAGTGCTCACGGCCCGTGACGCAAACCAACTGATTTATCGTTTAACAGGATTAATGATTCCTGTCGATCATATGCCGAATTGGTTACTCGGCTTGCCAACAGACGCAGACTCGTTCCAATTGTCTTCAACCAACACTCTACAAGCGCTAGATAAACAAATTGGTTTGAATGATTGGAACATCAATTACCAACGTTATGCTGATGTCGAATGGCATCAACAAACACTTCCCCTGCCAAATAGGCTAAAACTGACCACCTCAGACGTAAAAATTAATCTAGTGATCACAAAATGGAACATCACCCAATGATCGATCTTTCAACCCGCTGGCCATCACCGGCGAAATTGAATCTCTTTCTTTATATCAATGGCCGCACTGAAAACGGCTACCACGAATTACAAACTCTATTCCAATTCCTCGATCACGGCGATGAACTGACAATACAAGCTAACGACTCTGGGGAGATCACCATTTCCCCTGCGATCGAGGGTGTTCCTCTGCAAGACAACTTAATTTGGAAAGCTGCCACCGCATTGCAACACTACGCACACTGTTCATACGGAGCCCATATTGATCTGCATAAAATATTGCCGATGGGGGGTGGGATTGGCGGAGGATCCTCGAATGCCGCTACGGCTTTAGTTGCCCTCAATTATTTATGGCAACTGAACCTTAGCGATGATGAACTTGCAGAGATTGGTTTGGCATTAGGCGCAGACGTCCCCGTGTTTGTACGAGGTTTTTCTGCTTTCGCGGAGGGCGTTGGAGAGAAACTCTCACCGGCGGAACCCAAAGAAAAATGGTATTTAGTCGTGCGACCTAACGTTTCCATTGCAACTGCCGACATATTTCGTCACCCAGACTTGATTAGAAACACACCAAAACGTGATTTAAAGACGCTTTTGAACGCTCCAAGCGTAAACGATTGCGAAAAAATTGTACGAATGCTCTACCCAGAGGTTGATAAGCAACTTTCATGGCTGCTACAATACGCGCCGTCAAGATTGACGGGGACCGGGTCTTGCGTTTTTGCAGAATTTTCGAGCAAATCCGAAGCAGAAACCATCCTTGCACAACTCTCTGATAATGTCTCGGCATTCGTCGCCCAAGGGCGCAATGTTTCGCCACTAAAAGAGACTTTGGCTGAATACCAATCAGCCCAAAACCGACCTAATTAAAACTGGACGCAAACCTGAGGTTTCCACCGTGCCTGATATGAAGCTATTTGCTGGTAACGCAACACCTGAACTAGCCCAACGTATTGCTGATCGTCTTTACATTTCTCTTGGTGATGCATCTGTTTCTCGCTTTTCTGATGGCGAAGTAGCAGTTCAAATCAATGAAAATGTTCGTGGTAGCGATGTTTTCATCATTCAATCCACTTGTGCACCGACTAACGACAACCTAATGGAACTGGTTGTTATGATTGATGCAATGCGCCGTGCTTCAGCAGGCCGTATCACTGCAGTAATTCCTTACTTCGGTTACGCTCGCCAAGATCGTCGTGTACGTTCTGCTCGTGTGCCAATCACTGCAAAAGTTGTTGCTGATTTCCTATCTAACGTTGGTGTTGACCGCGTTCTAACTATCGACCTACACGCAGAGCAAATCCAAGGCTTCTTCGATGTACCTGTTGATAACATCTTCGGTACGCCAGTACTTCTAGAAGATATGCAATCTCGTGGTCTAGAAAACCCTGTTGTGGTTTCTCCTGACCTAGGTGGCGTTGTCCGTGCTCGTGCAACAGCAAAAGCACTAGGCGACATCGACATTGCTATCGTTGATAAGCGCCGTCCACGCGCAAACGTGTCAGAAGTAATGAACCTAATAGGTGACGTTGAAGGTCGTGACTGTGTGATCGTTGATGACATGATCGATACAGGTGGCACTCTATGTAAAGCAGCTGAAGCACTAAAAGAGCGCGGTGCTAAGCGTGTATTCGCTTACGCAACTCACGCTGTATTCTCTGGTAACGCTGCGGACAACATCAAGAACTCTGTTCTTGACCAAGTTATCGTAACGGACTCTATCTCTCTATCTAAAGAGATGGCTGCAACAGGCAAAGTGACAACACTAAGCCTATCTCGCATGCTAGCTGAAGCGATTCGTCGTATCAGCAACGAAGAGTCAATCTCTGCAATGTTCAACTAATTCGAACGTTTCAGATGACCTGATTTAAAAAACACCCCTCTTTGGGGTGTTTTTTATTTCTATGTATACCTAAGTCACTTCTAGAGATAGGTTAACCTCCCCCTAGAGATGACTTTGGTATATTTACAAACATAAAATCACTTGGTCGCACCCTGCGACTTTTCTGTGCTATCATACTGCGCTTTTTTGAGATTCCAGAGAGATCCTAACCTTGACTCAACAAATTAAACTTCTCGTCGGTCTTGCTAACCCAGGGCCTGAATACGCCAAAACTCGCCATAATGCGGGCGCATGGGTGGTAGAAGAATTAGCACGCGTCCACAATGTTACCCTGAAGAACGAACCAAAATTCTTTGGCCTAACTGGGCGCATTATGGTCAATGGCGAGGATCTCCGTTTGCTGATCCCTACGACTTTTATGAACCTTTCGGGCAAAGCGATCGCTGCATTAGCGAAGTTTTATCAAATTAACCCAGAAGAGATCATGGTCGCGCATGACGAGCTAGACTTACCACCAGGTGTGGCTAAGTTTAAGAAAGGCGGCGGTCACGGGGGCCACAATGGTCTGCGTGATACGATTAGTAAATTGGGCAATAACAAAGATTTTTATCGTCTTCGTATCGGCATTGGCCATCCGGGACACAAAGATAAAGTGGCAGGTTTTGTACTAGGCAAAGCTCCAGCAAAAGAGCAAGAGCTACTAGATGCCGCAGCTGATGAATCAGTGCGCTGTCTGGATATCCTAATTAAGGATGGCCTATCTAAAGCACAAAATCGCCTACACACGTTCAAAGCTGAATAAGGTTACTATCATGGGTTTTAAATGTGGCATCGTTGGTCTACCTAACGTTGGTAAATCAACTCTGTTTAACGCACTAACTAAAGCGGGCATTGAAGCAGCAAACTTCCCGTTCTGTACCATCGAACCAAACACAGGCGTGGTACCTGTGCCAGATCTACGTCTAGATGCACTGTCGAAGATCGTTAACCCACAAAGAGTACTACCTACCACAATGGAATTCGTTGACATTGCTGGTCTAGTAGCTGGTGCATCTCGTGGTGAAGGTCTAGGTAACAAATTCCTAGCTAACATCCGTGAAACTGATGCGATCGGTCACGTTGTACGCTGTTTTGAAAACGACAACATTGTTCACGTTGCAGGTAAAGTATCTCCAATCGAAGATATTGAAGTTATCAACCTAGAACTAGCAATGGCTGACCTTGATTCTTGTGAACGCGCAATTCAGCGTAACGCAAAGAAAGCAAAAGGCGGCGACAAAGACGCAAAATTTGAGCTAGCAACACTAGAAAAACTACTGCCTGTATTAACAGAAGGTGGTATGGCACGTACTGTTGAGCTATCAAAAGAAGAACTAGCAGCTGTTGGCTACCTAAACTTCCTGACACTTAAGCCTACCATGTACATCGCTAACGTGAACGAAGATGGCTTTGAAAACAATCCATACCTTGACGCTGTTCGAGAGTTCGCAGAAAAAGAAAACAACGTTGTTGTTCCTGTTTGTGCTGCAATTGAGTCAGAAATGGCTGAACTTGAAGACGACGAGCGTGAAGAGTTCCTAGCCGATCTAGGCATTGAAGAGCCAGGTCTGAACCGCGTTATCCGTGCAGGTTATGAACTACTATGCCTACACACTTACTTTACAGCTGGTGTTAAAGAAGTTCGCGCTTGGACGATTCCTGTAGGTGCAACAGCACCAAAAGCAGCAGGTAAGATCCATACTGACTTCGAAAAAGGCTTTATCCGTGCAGAAGTTGTTGGTTACGACGATTTCATCCAATACAACGGTGAAAGTGGTGCGAAAGACGCAGGTAAATGGCGTCTAGAAGGTAAAGAATACATCGTTAAAGATGGCGATGTTGTTCACTTCCGCTTCAACGTATAATTAAGTGGATATAATTCAACCGCTTTATTAATCCAAAAAGTCAGCCTCAGTGCTGGCTTTTTTATTGTCTCATGAAATGACGATATATTAAGTCTCCGGCTACAAGCCATTTTATTTCCAGTTTTAGATCATAAACGCGCCTCTTTGTTTAAAAAGGAAGCGAACGATGAATTTTAAGAGATTTATTAAAAAAAACTGTTGACGGTTCTCACTCAAATTCGCATAATGCGCGCCGTTCCCGACGACAAGGCAACAAGGCGACGAGAACGAAAAACATGGTTATGGCTACGTAGCTCAGCTGGTTAGAGCACATCACTCATAATGATGGGGTCACAGGTTCGAATCCCGTCGTAGCCACCATTCCTAAAGATTCTTTTTATAAGAATGGTTAGGAATAGATGCGGTCGTGGCGGAATTGGTAGACGCACCAGATTTAGGTTCTGGCGCCGCAAGGTGTGAGAGTTCAAGTCTCTCCGACCGCACCATGTTTTAAGTAGTAGCAATACTACTATCTGCAGGTCTATCGCCAAGCGGTAAGGCAGCGGCTTTTGATGCCGCCATTCCCTGGTTCGAATCCAGGTAGACCTGCCACTATTTCAAAGTGAGATTCCTTAAATAAAGGGTTGTCACTTAGAGCGCGAAGGTTTATATTGTCTCGCTCAAAAAGATGGCTACGTAGCTCAGCTGGTTAGAGCACATCACTCATAATGATGGGGTCACAGGTTCGAATCCCGTCGTAGCCACCATTCTTTTTATAAGAATACAAAATCATTAGTTTTTACCAATTAACTAATGATTATAAAATTCAAGATGCGGTCGTGGCGGAATTGGTAGACGCACCAGATTTAGGTTCTGGCGCCGTAAGGTGTGAGAGTTCAAGTCTCTCCGACCGCACCATCTTGAAACAATTTAAATAAATATATGCGGTCGTGGCGGAATTGGTAGACGCACCAGATTTAGGTTCTGGCGCCGCAAGGTGTGAGAGTTCAAGTCTCTCCGACCGCACCATATATTTATTGCCTGCAGGTCTATCGCCAAGCGGTAAGGCAGCGGCTTTTGATGCCGCCATTCCCTGGTTCGAATCCAGGTAGACCTGCCACTATTTTGATTATTGAGTCTACTCAGTAATTATGCGGTCGTGGCGGAATTGGTAGACGCACCAGATTTAGGTTCTGGCGCCGCAAGGTGTGAGAGTTCAAGTCTCTCCGACCGCACCATTATTAAAGTCTCTTTTATTAGAGCGCTGTAGGTCTATCAAGCCAAGCGGTAAGGCAGCGGCTTTTGATGCCGCCATTCCCTGGTTCGAATCCAGGTAGACCTGCCATTATTCTCCTTGAAAAAGGACGTTGTTGAGGTTTTACCAATTCTCTCAACAATAAACATTAAGATGCGGTCGTGGCGGAATTGGTAGACGCACCAGATTTAGGTTCTGGCGCCGCAAGGTGTGAGAGTTCAAGTCTCTCCGACCGCACCATCTTAATGAACAGTACAAAATTTGGCTACGTAGCTCAGCTGGTTAGAGCACATCACTCATAATGATGGGGTCACAGGTTCGAATCCCGTCGTAGCCACCATTTACAACAATATTTAGATCTCACCAATTGATCTAAACATTGAAAGAAAAGTCGCGGTCGTGGCGGAATTGGTAGACGCACCAGATTTAGGTTCTGGCGCCGCAAGGTGTGAGAGTTCAAGTCTCTCCGACCGCACCATACTTTTCTGAAATTGATATGTCTTTTGACTATCGCCTGTAGGTCTATCGCCAAGCGGTAAGGCAGCGGCTTTTGATGCCGCCATTCCCTGGTTCGAATCCAGGTAGACCTGCCACTATTTTGATTATTGAGTCTACTCAGTAATTATGCGGTCGTGGCGGAATTGGTAGACGCACCAGATTTAGGTTCTGGCGCCGCAAGGTGTGAGAGTTCAAGTCTCTCCGACCGCACCATTATTAAAGTCTCTTTTATTAGAGCGCTGTAGGTCTATCGCCAAGCGGTAAGGCAGCGGCTTTTGATGCCGCCATTCCCTGGTTCGAATCCAGGTAGACCTGCCATTATTCTCCTTGAAAAAGGACGTTGTTGAGGTTTTACCAATTCTCTCAACAATAAACATTAAGATGCGGTCGTGGCGGAATTGGTAGACGCACCAGATTTAGGTTCTGGCGCTGCAAGGTGTGAGAGTTCAAGTCTCTCCGACCGCACCATCTTAATGAACAGGACAAAATTTGGCTACGTAGCTCAGCTGGTTAGAGCACATCACTCATAATGATGGGGTCACAGGTTCGAATCCCGTCGTAGCCACCATTTATTTGAAGAAATAGTTTATACTATTAACTATTGATTCCGTAAATTCAAAGCGCGGTCGTGGCGGAATTGGTAGACGCACCAGATTTAGGTTCTGGCGCCGTAAGGTGTGAGAGTTCAAGTCTCTCCGACCGCACCATTACTTTCCTTAATTGGAGAGCACTTAGTTGAAAGACTAAGACCTGTAGGGCTATCGCCAAGCGGTAAGGCAGCGGCTTTTGATGCCGCCATTCCCTGGTTCGAATCCAGGTAGCCCTGCCATTACAAAACGTTGTTAAGGTTATACCAATTGCCTTAGTAACTAAAAAACACGATGCGGTCGTGGCGGAATTGGTAGACGCACCAGATTTAGGTTCTGGCGCCGCAAGGTGTGAGAGTTCAAGTCTCTCCGACCGCACCATGATTAAGAAACCCAGCATTAATTTGCTGGGTTTTTTCTTTTTTCCGATTCTGGACTCGGTAGATCTCTGATTTATCGAATTAAAAAAGCGAGCTCATGGCTCGCTTTTTTTCTATCTGTTACTTTTATCTATCTGGCGCTTACATACCCAACGCGTACTTCAATACCTGTGCTTTGATCGGCCCAGAGTTTTCAGCCAGCTTTAGGGCTGCATTACGAACAAACTTCAATGGCCCGAGATCGTTGCTAAAGCCTTTGTAAAAAACGTCCATACCCGTTTGCATTAATAAGTTATCTGGACGGCGAGCACGTTCATACTGGGCTAACAACACATCGTTGAGTTGCTCTTGCTGATCCGTAACCGCAAGCAATACATCAACATCTTTAAAGCCAAGGTTGACGCCCTGCCCGGCTAGTGGATTAATCGTATGAGCAGAATCACCTACAAGTACGCAATTCTTACTTGAATAGCTTTGAGCATGACGACGAGTCAGTGGGAATGAGCCAAACTGTAAAACCTCGACATCACCAAGTTCTGATGGGAAATGACGGAGGAGCTCTTCTCTAAGTTGAGGTTTCGTCATTGAACACAATTGCCTAATACGCTTTGGAGAGTCATACCAAACAAGCGACCCCTGCCCCGCTTCTTTTCCATCGACATGCAGAGAGCACAAAGGCAAGAAAGAACGAGGGCCAGAAGGGGTAAATTGTTGCCAAGTGATGTCTTGTTGTGGGGATTCAGTTTTCACATTGATCAACATACAGTGCTGACGGTAATCCCATGCTGTTACACCAATACCTGCCAATTGACGAACTTTCGAGTTCGCACCATCGGCACCGATCACCCAATGCGCTTCGAACTGCTGACCGCCTTCTAACGTCACGAGGTTTACGTCATTAAATTCAATACCTTGCAATCTTTCTGGACACATTACCGTTAAGTTATCGTATTGTGCGAACGCTTGCCAAAGACCGAGTTGGATTAAGCGATTTTCAACAATGTAACCCAACTGTTCTAATGAAAGCTCATCAGAATGAAAACGCGTACGACACTCTGGATGTTCCCATGTTTCTAAACGACGATAAGGACATACGCGCATGCTTTCTATCGCAGACCATACGCCCAATGAATCAAGTAGCTTCACAGATTGATGAGAGATCGCCGACACTCGAATATCTAACGGTTGGGAAACATTAAATGCTTGTGGCGCCATGCTTTCCACCACCACAACGCTTCTGCCTTGCTTGGCAAATCCAAGGGCAACGGCTGCCCCTACCATACCGCCACCGATTACGGCGATGTCATACTTGTTCATTTTCTTGCTCTTCATCGTATTGATTAACTGGCGTTTTTTAATTGTACGTTCCAGTGCAGTTTTTACAAAATTCTTTATCCCTGCGTGAACTGAATTGCCCAGCTTACAAAGAATCAGTTAGTTAGCCGCATTCAATGTAAAACTCACCCGTATATCTATGCTAATTCACCCAAAAACCCTGCTTTGTATAAGGCAAAAGCCTAGATTTCATCAGGGCTTGCAGAGAATTTGTTAGATCACTAGTCAGGTGCTTTTTAAAGCAGTACAATACGCCGCTTACCGCCGAGATGGCGGCTATTATTTGAGCAAAAGCTCTCCGATTTAAGTACAACTGAACGAGCGAAAGTGAGATGAGTAAGAAACTGCTAATTAAAACCTGGGGCTGCCAGATGAACGAATACGATTCATCAAAAATGGCCGACCTGCTTAATGCTGCAAACGGCTATGAGCTGACTGAAGAGCCAGAGGAAGCAGACGTACTTCTACTCAACACCTGTTCGATCCGTGAAAAGGCGCAAGAGAAAGTTTTCCACCAGCTAGGCCGCTGGAAAACACTTAAAGATAAAAAACCTGGCGTTGTTATCGGTGTAGGTGGTTGTGTAGCAACTCAAGAGGGTGACCATATCCGTGAACGTGCACCATACGTTGATGTGATCTTTGGCCCACAAACGCTTCACCGTCTACCTGAGATGATCAAACAATCTCTGTCGGATGAAGCCCCTGTTATGGATATTTCATTCCCTGAGATCGAAAAGTTCGATAGCCTACCAGAGCCTCGTGCTGAAGGTGCAACTGCATTCGTATCTATCATGGAAGGCTGTTCTAAATACTGCACTTACTGTGTAGTACCATACACTCGTGGTGAAGAAGTTAGCCGCCCAATGGATGACGTTCTTTACGAAATCGCGCAGCTTGCAGAGCAAGGCGTTCGTGAAGTAAACCTACTAGGCCAAAACGTAAACGCCTACCGTGGCCCAATGCACGACGGTGAAATTTGTTCATTTGCAGAACTGCTTCGTCTGGTTGCGTCTATCGATGGTATTGACCGTATTCGCTTCACAACAAGCCACCCACTTGAGTTTACAGATGATATCATCGCAGTATACGAAGACACGCCAGAGCTAGTAAGCTTCCTGCACCTTCCTGTACAAAGTGGTAGTGATCGCGTTCTTACCATGATGAAACGCCCTCACACTGCGATTGAGTACAAGTCAATCATCCGTAAACTACGTAAAGCTCGTCCTGATATTCAAATCAGTTCTGACTTTATCGTTGGTTTCCCTGGTGAGACAGACAAAGATTTCCAAGACACAATGAAGCTAATCAAAGATGTAGACTTTGACATGAGCTTTAGCTTTATTTTCTCTCCTCGTCCAGGTACACCAGCGGCAGATTACCCTTGTGACCTTGCTGAAGAAGTGAAAAAAGAGCGTTTATACGAACTGCAACAAACCATCAATACACAAGCAATGCGCTACTCTCGCCTAATGCTAGGTACTGAGCAACGCGTTTTGGTTGAAGGTCCTTCTAAGAAGAATCTAATGGAGCTTCGTGCTCGTACAGAAAACAACCGTGTAGTAAACTTTGAAGGTAACGCAGACCTAATTGGTCAGTTCGTTGACGTGAAAATTACCGATGTATTTGCTAACTCACTACGTGGTGAGCTCGTACGTACAGAAAAAGACATGGACCTTCGTAGTGTGATTTCACCAATGCAAATGATGGCGAAAACACGTCGCGAAGATGAGCTAGGTGTAGCGACTTTTACGCCATAAGCTCGTAATATACCAATATGATTGATGGTATTGGTATCAAAGCCATTGAGAGCCTGGTCGTTATCAGGCTCTCGTAAAATGGCAAAAAATGAGAGGCAACATTGAGCAATAAAATCGTAACTCTAGAAATTAACCTAGAACCTTCTGATAACCGCCGTTTAGCAAGTCTGTGCGGTCCATTCGACGACAATATCAAGCAATTAGAACGTCGTTTAGGCGTCGAAATTAACCATCGTAGCGACCTTTTCACTATCGTCGGTAAACCTCATACCGCCACCGCAGCATTAGATATCCTTAAAAGCCTTTACGTAGACACTGCCCCTGTTCGCGGTAACACTCCTGACATTGAACCAGAGCAAATCCATCTGGCAATCAAAGAGTCTGGCGTTCTTGAACAAAATACCGAATCAAATATCGAGCACGGTAAAGAAGTCTTCGTCAAAACCAAAAAAGGCGTGATCAAGCCACGAACTCCAAACCAGGCTCAATACCTGGTCAATATGGTGACGCACGACATCACTTTTGGTATTGGTCCCGCCGGTACTGGTAAAACTTACCTCGCGGTTGCGGCAGCAGTCGACGCACTAGAGCGCCAAGAGATCCGTCGAATTCTATTAACTCGTCCAGCAGTTGAAGCTGGTGAGAAATTGGGTTTCCTACCTGGTGATTTGAGCCAGAAGGTCGATCCATTCCTGCGCCCTCTCTACGACGCCCTATTTGAAATGCTGGGCTTTGAGCGCGTAGAAAAACTGATTGAACGTAACGTCATTGAGGTAGCCCCTCTTGCTTACATGCGCGGTCGCACATTGAACGATGCATTCATCATTCTTGATGAGAGCCAAAACACGACCGTTGAGCAGATGAAGATGTTCCTGACACGTATCGGCTTCAACTCTCGTGCCGTTATCACAGGTGACGTGACGCAGATTGACTTACCTCGAGGCGCAAAATCAGGTCTTCGTCACGCGATTGAAGTACTAAGCGAAGTCGATGACATCAGCTTTAACTTCTTCCTCGCCGACGATGTGGTTCGCCACCCAGTCGTTGCCCGTATCGTTAACGCGTACGAGAAATGGGAAGCACAAGACCAGAAAGAACGTAAAGAGTTCGAAAAACGCCGTCGTGAAGAACGTGATGCACAACTGCTCGAAGCCGCTAAAGCAGAACTGAGCGCTCAAATAACGGCAACTAAGGAATAACCATGGCAGTTGAACTTGATCTGCAACTGGCAGTCGAAAATGAAGAGGGGTTACCTTCTGAGCAAGACTTCCAATTGTGGCTAGATAAAACCATTCCACTTTTTCAACCACAAGCAGAATTAACGATCCGAATTGTTGATGAAAAAGAAAGTCACGAGCTAAACTACGAATATCGTGGTAAAGATAAACCAACCAATGTGCTTTCATTCCCATTCGAAGTGCCACCAGGTATGGAAATGGACTTATTAGGCGATTTAATCATCTGCCGCCAAGTTGTTGAAAAAGAGGCAGTTGAGCAAAATAAGCCTCTACTAGCACATTGGGCTCATATGGTTGTACACGGCAGCCTGCATCTGCTAGGTTATGACCATATCGAGGATGACGAAGCTGAAGAGATGGAGTCCCTCGAAACAGAAATCATGCAAGGTATGGGATACGAAGATCCATACATTGCTGAAAAAGAGTAACTTTACGTTGCTCTGCTGTGAAAGATGCTCACCCAGGTGAAAACCTCGTGTTCATCTTTCTATGTGAGCTATCACACTTTTGGTAGCGTTACTTAATTGAGAAACAATGAACGAAGATAATTCTCCCTCTTCTAAAGAAGGTAAGAAAGAAAAGGCAGAAGGTCCGAGTAGAAAGTCCTTCTTTGAACGTCTAGGTCAACTATTTCAAGGCGAACCTAAAGATCGCCAAGAGCTTGTGGATGTTATCCGTGACTCAGAAATCAATGACCTAATTGACCATGACACCCGCGACATGCTTGAGGGTGTGATGGAAATCTCCGAAATGCGTGTGCGTGACATTATGATCCCGCGTTCGCAAATGGTTACGGTTGAGCGCACAGACGATCTTGATACTTTGATTGCTCTGATTACGGATGCTCAGCACTCTCGCTACCCAGTTATTAGCGAAGATAAAGACCATGTGGAGGGCATTCTATTAGCGAAGGACTTACTCAAATACTTGGGCTCAGGCAGTAACCCATTTGATATCGAAGAAGTAATTCGACCTGCAGTTGTCGTACCGGAAAGTAAACGTGTCGACCGCCTGCTCAAAGAATTCCGTGAAGAACGCTATCACATGGCGATTGTTGTCGACGAATTCGGAGGCGTATCTGGTCTTGTCACCATTGAAGATATCCTTGAAGAAATCGTTGGGGATATTGAAGATGAATTCGATGACGAAGAAGAATCCGATATTCGCAAGCTAAGCAAACATACGTTTGCTGTCCGAGCTCTGACAACCATTGAAGAGTTTAATGAGACATTTGGTACCGACTTCAGTGATGAAGAAGTGGATACCGTAGGCGGCATGGTTATGACGGCCTTTGGCCACTTACCAACTCGTGGCGAATTGGTTGAAATTGAAGGTTACAACTTCAAAGTCACCGCAGCCGATAACCGTCGTGTCATTCAACTTCAAGTGACGATTCCAGACGAAGAAACTCTGGTTGAAGCCACTCAAGAGTAACGCGATACCCTTTCGGGAATATCAGAAAAAACAATAATGATGAATGTACTCTTTCATCGCCTCAAGCGGCCCTTAGTGGCCGCTTTTGTTGGCGCTTTAACTACCCTAGCTTTTGCTCCATATCAATTGTGGCCTATTGCCATATTGAGCCCAGCCATCCTTCTTATCCTTCTTGCAAACCAATCGCCTAAGCGTGCGTTATGGATTGGTTACGCTTGGGGCCTTGGCCAATTCTCAACAGGTGTAAGTTGGGTTTACGTCAGCATAGCCGGCTTTGGCGGAATGCCGCTGATCGCCAACCTATTCCTCATGGGCCTACTTATCGCTTACCTATCGGTATACACCGGTTTGTTTGCTTGGCTCAGCAACAAATTCTTCCCTGAATTTACCCTAAGTAAAGCGTTACTTGCCGTACCTGCATTGTGGCTAGTGACAGACTGGCTACGTGGTTGGGTAATGACTGGCTTTCCTTGGTTATGGCTTGGTTACAGTCAAATTGACGCGCCATTTGCCAGTTTCGCGCCTATTGGTGGGGTTGAGCTATTAACCCTGTTCATCATGATCAGTGCTGGTGCATTGGCTTACGCGTGGATTCACAAGCAGTGGTTAATGATCATCATCCCTGCCGTGTTATTAAGTACTGGTTTTGGTATTCGCCAATACGATTGGGTTACCCCTCGCACAGAAGACATCACCAAAGTTGCGCTGATCCAAGGTAATGTGGACCAGAATTTAAAATGGCTACCGAGCCAACGTTGGCCAACCATCATGAAATATGCGGATCTCACGCGTGAAAACTGGGATGCCGACATCATCGTCTGGCCAGAGGCTGCTATTCCTGCATTTGAAATCGAAGTGCCATCTTTCTTAAGAAATATTGATGCTGCCGCTAAGATGAATAACAGCGCGATCATCACTGGTATCGTCAATCAAGGCAAAGACGGCCAGTTCTATAACAGCATTCTGTCGCTAGGTGTCACGCCATATGGTGACTACAGCTTTGATATGAGCCAGCGCTACCACAAGCATCACTTACTGCCATTTGGTGAGTTTGTCCCATTTGAAGCAATTTTACGACCATTGGCTCCGTTCTTTAATTTGCCTATGTCATCATTCAGTCGTGGCGATTTCATTCAGCCAAATATTGTTGCGAATGGTAAGCACATGGACCCGGCGCTATGCTATGAGATAATCTTTAGCGATCAGGTACGTCAAAACGTCACTGCAGACACTGACTTTATTCTTACCTTATCTAACGATGCATGGTTTGGTCATTCTATTGGTCCACTTCAGCATATGGAAATCGCACGTATGCGTGCACTTGAGTTGGGTAAGCCGTTGATCCGTTCAACTAACAATGGACTTACGGCAGTCACCGATCATAAAGGTAAAATCATTGAGCAAATCCCTCAATTTGAAACCGCCGTACTGCGTGCAGAGTTAACACCAACAGATGGGCAAACCCCTTACCGTATCGTTGGTACTTGGCCACTGTATGCTTGGACAGCCCTGAGTTTATTGCTGGCTTGGTGGTTACCTAGAAAAAAAGATCATAAATAAAATGAAAAAAGAGGCGACAAACGCCTCTTTTTTTATGTGCATTTTTTGTTCATTGATGGTTAACGTACGTTACGGCTTTAATGATTGACGACTAAAGCCCGTATGATTGCACTTAATACATGGAATTATTACCGTCGGGTGATTGTATGTGGTTTTATGGCCACACTCATCGCAGACCAAAGTACCGAGGCCAATCACCTCTCCCGCTTCATATAATCCTTGATGTTCTAAATCATCAAATAACTCGACCCATTCAACTTTGGTTCGATCAGTAATATCAAGCAGCCCCTGCCAGATTGAATCGGCGATCGTGAGATAGAAAGGCCCACTTTTCCCCTCTTCATAACTGTCCGAAAACTCTTTCAAATCGGCTTTTACATAAGCGGATATGAGTGAGAGCTCATCTTTGGTCATATCATTGGCAGCATCAACGACTTTACCCGACGTTTCGAATACTTTGTTAACTTCATCCGGACTATGTTTCAAGGTTTCAATCACATCCTCAAACATTTCCTCATAACCTGCTTTACGTTTAGGCATAACTGACCTCCATCTTTCTACTGCCAGCACCAATTCAAGGTACATGGGTATAGATTGGCTATTGTTGTGATCCCTAGCTTTAGGTATTCTATGATGATCTATTAAAGTCTGTTCTAACCGAACTCACAAATTCCAAGATAACCGGATACCATCGATGCAAGAACAATATAATCCACAAGACCTTGAGCAAAAAGTTCAAAAGCACTGGGATGACAACAAGACCTTTGTTGTAAGTGAAGACCCAAATAAAGAAAAATTCTACTGTCTATCCATGTTCCCATACCCAAGTGGTCGACTGCACATGGGTCACGTGCGCAACTACACCATCGGTGACGTAGTATCTCGTTTCCAACGCCTACAAGGCAAAAACGTGATGCAACCTATCGGTTGGGATGCGTTTGGTCTACCTGCAGAAAACGCAGCAGTAAAAAACAACACTGCGCCTGCTCCTTGGACTTATGAAAATATCGAATACATGAAGAACCAGCTTAAGCTACTTGGCTTTGGTTACGACTGGAATCGTGAATTCGCAACGTGTACTCCAGAGTACTACCGTTGGGAACAAGAATTTTTCACTAAACTGTACGAAAAAGGTCTGGTTTACAAGAAAACGTCTTCTGTTAACTGGTGTCCAAACGACCAAACCGTTCTTGCAAACGAACAGGTTGAAGACGGCTGTTGCTGGCGTTGTGACACGCCTGTAGAGCAAAAAGAAATCCCACAGTGGTTCATTAAAATCACTGAATACGCACAAGAGCTTCTTGATGATCTAGATAAGCTTGATGGGTGGCCAGAAATGGTTAAAACCATGCAGCGCAACTGGATTGGTCGCTCTGAAGGTGTAGAACTGAAATTTGCAGTAAATGGTCAGCAAGACCTAGAAGTCTACACAACGCGTCCTGACACCCTAATGGGTGTAACGTACGTGGGTATTGCAGCAGGCCACCCTCTTGCAACTATTGCAGCAGCGAACAACCCAGAGCTAGCTAAATTCATCGACGAGTGTAAAAACACCAAAGTAGCGGAAGCGGAACTTGCGACAATGGAGAAGAAAGGTATGGCGACTGGCCTTACTGCTATTCACCCATTAAACGGCCGTGAAGTCCCTGTTTACGTCGCAAACTTCGTACTGATGGATTACGGTACAGGCGCGGTAATGGCAGTACCTGCACACGACCAACGCGATTACGAATTCGCAACCAAGTACGGCCTAGACATCGTGCCTGTCATCAAACCTGTTGATGGTAGCGAGCTAGACGTATCTGAAGCGGCATACACTGAAAAGGGTGTACTGTTTGATTCTGGCGAATTCGACAGCCTAGACTTCCAAGCGGCGTTCGACGCAATCGCAGCGAAACTAGAAGCTGAGGGTAAAGGCACTAAGACCGTTAACTTCCGTCTACGTGACTGGGGTGTATCTCGTCAACGTTACTGGGGTGCTCCAATCCCAATGGTAACGACTGAAGATGGTGAAGTTCACCCAGTACCTGCTGACCAACTGCCAGTGATTCTTCCAGAAGACGTGGTAATGGATGGTGTAACTAGCCCAATCAAAGCTGACAAAGAGTGGGCGAAGACAACATTTAACGGTGAACCAGCTCTACGTGAGACTGACACGTTCGATACGTTCATGGAATCTTCTTGGTACTACGCACGTTACTGTTCACCACAGGCTGACGACATCCTAGACCCAGAAAAAGCAAACTACTGGCTACCAGTAGACCAGTACATCGGTGGTATCGAGCACGCTTGTATGCACCTACTGTACTCTCGCTTCTTCCACAAACTGCTACGTGATGCAGGCTACGTGACCTCTGACGAACCGTTCAAGCAACTACTGTGTCAAGGCATGGTACTAGCAGACGCGTTCTACTTCGAGAACGAGAAAGGCGGTAAAGAATGGGTTGCACCAACAGATGTTGCTGTTGAGCGTGACGGTAAAGGTCGCATCACTTCTGCTAAAGACACAGAAGGCCGTGATGTAACACACTCTGGCATGATCAAAATGTCTAAGTCGAAAAACAACGGTATCGACCCTCAAGAAATGGTAGACAAGTACGGCGCTGACACCGTGCGTCTATTCATGATGTTCGCATCTCCAGCAGACATGACGCTTGAATGGCAAGAATCTGGCGTAGAAGGTGCGAACCGCTTCCTGAAACGTGTTTGGAAACTGGTTCATGCGCACTCTTCAAAAGGTGCAGCAGAAGCAGTAGATGCAAGCGCACTTTCTGGCGACCAAAAAGCACTTCGTCGTGATGTTCATAAAACTATCGCGAAAGTAACGGACGATATCGCTCGTCGTCAAACGTTCAACACGGCAATCGCTGCGATCATGGAACTGATGAACAAGCTTGCGAAAGCACCTCAAGAATCTGTGCAAGACCGTGCAATCCTTGATGAAGCACTGAAAGCCGTTGTTCGTATGCTTTACCCAATCACTCCACACATCTCTTACGAAATGTGGGTAGCACTGGGTGAGTCTGATGTTGATTCAACAACTTGGCCAACATTTGACGAAAAAGCACTGGTTGAAGACGAGAAAACTATCGTTGTTATGATCAACGGTAAGCTACGTGCGAAACTAACGGTTGCTGCTGACGCAACAGAAGAGCAAGTTCGCGAGCTTGGTCTAAACGATGAAAATGCGAAGAAGTTCCTAGATGGCCTAACGATCCGCAAAGTCATTTACGTTCCTGGCAAACTTCTAAACATCGTTGCAAACTAGCCAATCGCGATAAGCGAAATGTAGCTTGCAATTACTCAAGAACGAACTAACTCGTTCGGTATGAGTCTATTAACAGGGTGAGTCATCACCCTGTTTATTTGCCTCAATCCATTCATAGTGAATGGTTTAGGTGAATATACCCAAGTGACTTCAACAATATTGAGCTCTGCGCTAAGAACCAGAGGTTGCTTTGGTATATAACCCCTTCAATTTAGGATGAATACAATCAATGCGCTTTTTCTCTTTGATTAAACTACCAGTAGTATTGGTATTATCGGGGCTTCTTTCTGCCTGTGGTTTTCACCTTCGTGGCGAGTATTCCGTTCCGGAAGAGCTGCACACCATGTCATTCAACAGCTACGATGAGTACAGCCCACTCACCCGCTCGGTACATGCGCAGTTAGAGTTAAATAAAGTAGACTTAGTCGCACCATCCAAAAATATTCCAAACCTTTATTTGGTCAGCGCGGAATTAGAAGAGCGTACACTTTCACTTTACCAAAACAGCCGCGCTGCCGAGAAAGAGCTGACCTACGTCGTTAAATATCGAGTCACCATCCCAGAGCTTGGTGCAAAGGATTTTATGACTGTGGTCACCCGTAATTACCTTGATAACCCGCTAACCGCCTTGGCTAAATCCGTAGAGCGTGACGTTATTGAAGACGAAATGCGTCAACAAGCTGCGGCACAAATTATGCGTCAGCTTGGTCGAGTACGCGCAGAATACGAAGCAGACACGGCTGTTAATGCCTCAAAAAAGACAACTTTGTAAGATAACATGCGAATTTTTGCCGACAAGCTGGCTGAACAACTAGCGAAACACCTAAAACCGGTTTACCTCATTTTCGGCAGCGAGCCTCTGCTTATTCAAGAGAGTCGCCAAGCAATCCAAGAGATGGCGAAGCAGCAAGGGTTCGAGGAAAAGCACCGTTTTGCGGTAGATGCGAGCCTAGATTGGAACCAAGTGTATGACTGCTTCCAAGCGTTGAGCCTATTTTCTAGTCGCCAAATCATTGAGCTTGAGTTACCTGAAAGTGGCGTTACCACAACCGTAAGCAAAGAACTTCAAGCCCTATGTGAGATGTTACACGATGACATCATGTTGGTGCTCATCGGCAGCAAGCTAACAAAAGCACAAGAGAATGCAAAATGGTTTAAAGCACTGAGTGCGAAAGGGGATTGGATCAGTTGTTTAACGCCCGATCTTCAACGTCTACCGATGTTCATTCAAGCTCGTTGCCGCACTTTGGGGCTAAGAGCAGACCAACAATCACTGCAAATGTTGGCGCAATGGCACGAGGGGAACCTGTTTGCGCTTGCCCAAAGTTTAGAAAAACTGGCTCTACTCTACCCAGATGGCGAATTAACGGTTGTTCGTTTAGAAGAAGCGTTAAGTCGACACAACCATTTTACGACTTTCCATTGGATCGATGCCCTGCTTGCGGGTAAAGCAAATCGTGCACAGAGAATCTTGCGTCAGTTGGAAGCTGAGGGTGTCGAAACGATTATTTTGATCCGAAGCGTACAAAAAGAGTTTAACCAACTGCTGACAATGCACCAAGATCTGACTCAAATGAGCATGATTCAAGTGTTCGAAAAACATCGCGTTTGGCAAAATAAGCGCCCATTTTACAATGCCGCACTGACCCGCCTTTCTGCAAACCGAATTTACGCGTTACTGTCGCTACTGACCAATGCTGAAATCAAAGCGAAGACGCAGTATGAGATTTCAGTGTGGCCAACGATCCATCAATTGAGTTTAGAAACCTGCTCTCCTGATATTAAGCTGGCAATTTAGATTTCAAAGCATGGTATAGTGCGCACCCGTTTTAACTTGAATGATTAAAACGATGACAGATTTAAGAGAATAACCCGAGGAAAATTGAGTGCTTCGCGAAGAACTTAAAGACTTTTTAGCTGATAAAGCTGACGACATGAAAGCTGAAGATATTGTCATTCTAGACGTGAAAGACAAATCAAGTGTGACTGATTTCATGGTGATCTGCACTGGTACGTCTAAACGCCACGTTTCATCAATTGCTGGCCATGTCGCATCTGAAGTAAAAAAGGCAGGCCTTGAACCTCTTGGCACGGAAGGCGAAAGTGACGGTGAATGGGTTGTCCTAGATATGGGTGACGCAATGCTACACGTCCTACAAGAAGAACAACGCTCACTCTACCAACTAGAAAAGCTTTGGGGTTAATCTTTTGAAAATCCAACTCATTGCTGTTGGCACAAAAATGCCAAAGTGGGTCGAGGAAGGTTTCCAGGAATACCGTCGTCGCTTCCCACATGATATGCCACTTGAGCTGATTGAAATTTCAGCAGGTAAGCGTGGCAAAAATGCAGACATTGCTCGTATCTTACAAAAAGAAGGCGAGGCGATGCTTGCTGCTGTGCCTAAAGGAAACCGCATCGTAACCCTCGATATTCCAGGCAAAAAATGGGATACCCCACAACTTGCTGAACAGCTAGAGGCTTGGAAGCTAGATGGTCGCGATGTTTCCATCTTGATTGGCGGCCCTGAGGGACTGGCCCCTGCATGTAAAGCCGCAGCCGATCAAAGCTGGTCTTTGTCTGCATTGACGCTACCACATCCGCTTGTTCGTATCGTCATGGCGGAAAGTTTATACCGAGCGTGGAGCATCACTGCCAACCACCCTTACCACCGAGAATAATCGTTGCCTAGCTTTAGAGACTTGCGTTAATGATCCGTAAACGCCGCAGTCAGATCCGAGATTATCAAGCCGAAGCGCGCCTGTTTGCCAGCCGCGCTATTGTTGCATTTCTTGGTATCGTGGTTTTAATGGGACTGCTGGTTGCCAACATGTACAACATCCAGGTCAACCAATTCCAAGATTACAAAACCCGTTCAAATGACAATCGCATTAAAGTGGTGCCTATTGCCCCAAACCGTGGTCTTATCTATGACCGTAACGGGGTTCTGCTGGCTGAAAACCGCCCCGTCTTCAATTTGGAATTAACCCCAGAAAAAATCAAAGATATTGATGGGACGATCAAGGAGCTTCAAACTATCCTTGATATTACACCAGACCAGATTGAACGATTCCAACGTGAGCGTAAACGCACTCGTCGCTTCAAATCGGTACCTCTACTTACTCAGCTAGATGAAAAGCAAGTCGCTATCTTCTCTGTTAATCAATACCGTTTTCCCGGGGTAGAAATCAGCGCCACACTAAAACGCTACTATCCATTTAGTGAAGTACTCACTCACGTGATTGGCTATGTGTCTCGGATCAATGATCGCGATATGCAGCGTCTTATTCGAGAAGATAAAGACGCAAACTACCAAGCCACACGTGACATTGGTAAATTAGGTATCGAAAAGTATTATGAAGACTTGTTACATGGTACTGCGGGTTACCAAGAAGTAGAAGTTAACAGCCGTGGTCGCGTCATTCGTACCTTAAAATACGTTCCGCCGGTCCCGGGAAAAGACATTGTCTTGAACCTTGATATTAACTTGCAACTTTACGTGCATCAGCTACTTGATGGGCGACGAGGCAGTGCGGTAGTTCTCGATCCGAGAGACAATGGCGTTCTCGCGATGGTTTCAAGCCCATCTTACGATCCAAATGCATTCGTGCATGGCATTTCAGGTAAAGCCTACCGTGCCCTATTGAACGATAAGAATCGTCCACTGGTAAACCGAACTACGCTGGGTATTTACCCGCCAGCTTCGACGATTAAACCGTTTATGGCGGTCGCTGCTTTGGAAGAGGGGGTAGTCACGCCTAAAACAACACGAAACGACCCTGGCTACTGGCGCATTCCTAACTCCGACACGCGTCCATTCCGAGACTGGCTTCGCTGGGGACACGGCCGCGTTGATATCATCAAGTCCATTGAAGAGTCCGTCGATACGTTCTTCTATCAAATCGCTTATGATATGGGCATCGATCGCATATCGAACTGGATGATGATGTTCGGCTTTGGCGACTACACAGGTATTGATATTTACGAAGAAAGTAAAGCCAATATGCCGACCCGTGATTGGAAAATGGCACGTCATAAAACACCTTGGTATAAAGGTGACACCATTCCAGTCGGTATCGGGCAAGGCTATTGGACTGCAACACCAATGCAGTTGGCTAAAGCGACTTCTGTACTCGTCAATGACGGTGCCGTTACTGCACCGCACTTATTAAAAGCGACCATTGATAACGGCAGTGACTTTGAGCATCAAAAAAACTCGGAATACGTGACTTACCCTCCGATTCAAAATGTTCCTGAAAAATACTGGGACATGGCGAAAGAAGGGATGCGTTTGGTTAACCATGGTCCAAAAGGTACCGCACGACGCTCGTTCTACAACATGAACTACCAAACTGGTGGTAAGTCCGGTACCGCGCAAGTCTTTGGCTTGGGCGAAGACGAAGAGTACAACGCAGATGAGGTCGCTGAACATCTGCGAGATCACGCGCTCTTTATCGGTTTTGCTCCCTTTGATGATCCTCAAGTCGTGGTTTCGGTTGTCCTTGAAAATGCCGGTGGTGGTTCAAGTAACGGTGCGCCAGTAGTAAGAAAAATATTTGACCGTGTCATTCTTGGACCAGAAGAGATCAAGCCAGATAAAGAGCAAGCAAATACAAAACAGGAGGCAATGCAATAATGAAAATGGATCCCTCTACAGGCAAGAATCGCGCCCTGTTTGAACGCTTCCATATCGATTTGCCCCTCCTACTCGGCATACTTGCGCTGATGGCATTTGGCTTAGTCATCATGTACAGCGCAAGTGGCCAAAGCTTGGCGATGATGGATCGCCAAGCTATGCGTATGGTCCTTTCTTTAGTCGTTATGTTGGTTTTAGCCCAACTGTCCCCCAGAACCTACGAGAACCTTGCGCCTCTCATGTTCATTGGCGGTGTCGTTTTACTATTTGGTGTGCTCTTCTTTGGAGAAGCATCCAAAGGCGCTCAGCGTTGGCTCAATCTCGGTTTTGTGCGATTCCAACCCTCCGAATTACTCAAACTTGCAGTCCCTTTGATGGTGGCACGTTACATTGGTCGCCAACCGCTTCCCCCAACATTCAAAACCTTGATCGTTGCACTGATCATGGTCTGCTTACCCACTATCCTTATCGCAAAACAACCCGATTTAGGCACGTCGATTCTTATTGCCGCATCGGGCATCTTTGTTATATTTCTTGCCGGGATCAGTTGGAAAATTATCGCCGCAGCCGCAATAGGGCTAGGTGGTTTTATTCCAATTCTTTGGTTCTTCCTGATGCGTGAATATCAAAAAGTTCGCGTTCGCACGCTGTTCAACCCTGAATCGGACCCTCTAGGCGCGGGTTACCACATCATCCAAAGTAAAATCGCGATCGGTTCTGGTGGTATTTCCGGCAAAGGCTGGTTACATGGCACTCAATCCCAACTAGAGTTTCTTCCAGAGCGTCATACTGACTTTATCTTTGCTGTAATTGCTGAAGAATGGGGTATGATTGGCTTCCTTTGCCTGTTAGCCATCTATCTATTTATCATTGGACGAGGTCTTTATCTCGCAAGCCAAGCGCAAACCGCGTTTGGTCGAATGATGGCAGGCAGTATTGTACTTAGCTTCTTCGTGTATATTTTTGTGAATATCGGCATGGTAAGTGGCATCCTACCGGTTGTAGGCGTACCTTTACCACTCATCAGCTACGGCGGCACCTCAATGGTGACGCTAATGGCTGGCTTTGGCATTCTAATGTCTATTCACACTCACCGAAAAGCATTCTCTAAGGCGACCTAGACCATGCAAAAACGCGCTCTATATTCCTTGGTTTTTTCTGCTGTGATTTTGGCAGGGTGCTCTTCCACCGACCAAAAAACACAGGATGGCCGTTATGAACTTGAATCCGATGTTGCTCCAGATAAGCCACTATCGGTCGAGCACATTGAGGATGCACACCCAAAATACGAACCTTACAGCTTAGGGGGTAACAGCGATTACAATCTAAGAGGTCAGGATTACAAAATCGTCCGTGACGCAAAAGGTTTCAAGGAAAAAGGCCGTGCATCCTGGTATGGCAAAAAATTCCAAGGCCATCTCACGTCAAACGGCGAAATCTACGATATGTATTCGATGACGGCAGCGCACAAAACTTTGCCTTTACCGAGCTTTGTCAAAGTCACCAACACCGACAACGGCAAGTCAACAATCGTACGCGTTAATGATCGCGGCCCTTTCCATGAAGGTCGTATTATTGATTTAAGCTACGCAGCAGCGCATAAACTTGACATAGTCAAAACCGGGACAGCAAACGTTGAAATTGAAGTCATCACGGTTGATAAACCGACCGATGAAAAATCTCTGGCCGCTCATCCTAAATACGTCATTCAAGTCGCTTCATCAAAATATGAAGATCGCGCACGAACTTTAGGGTCAGAGCTTGGTCAAAAGCTCGATACTGATACGTTCTTAGAGAGCACTCAAGAGACCCATCGCCTACTGTTAGGTCCATATACTGACTACTCTCTGACGCAAGCCACGCTAGATAAAGTAAAGTTGCTCGGTTATGCGTCCGCGTTTATCAAAAAATACCACGCCAAATAATGGTGTCATGAATTTCTATATAGAGCCTCTCTTACATAAGAGCGGTTTCTGTTAAGATGTCGGCAGTTAACCCAAAAATTTGAATTACCATGAATAAAAATAAGCTTGTGAGAACTATTCTCGTATCTTCGGTTGCCCTATCTGCAACCATCGCGCAATCTGCATTTGCATCACCAATTGTGGTACCAGACGCGCCTCAAATCGCAGCAAAAGGCTACGTACTGATGGATTACCATTCAGGTAAAGTACTTGCTGAGAAAGAGATGAACACAAAATTGTCTCCAGCTAGTTTAACCAAAATGATGACCAGCTACGTCATTGGACAAGAACTGGCTCGTGGCAACATTTCAGAAGACGACGATGTTACTATCAGCCAAAATGCATGGGCGAAAAACTTCCCTGACTCTTCAAAAATGTTCATCGAAGTGGGTACAACCGTTAAAGTTCATGACCTTAACCGCGGTATCATCATTCAATCTGGTAATGATGCATGCGTTGCAATGGCCGAGCACATTGCTGGTTCTGAAGATGCATTCGTTGATCTGATGAACGCTTGGGCAAACACCATCGGCATGAAGAACACGCATTTTGCTAACGTTCATGGCCTCGATAATCCGAATCTGTACTCAACACCATACGACATGGCGCTATTAGGCAAAGCTCTGATCCGTGATGTTCCAGATGAGTACCGTATTTACTCTGATAAAAAGTTCACATACAACGGCATCACACAGTACAACCGTAATGGCCTACTGTGGGATAAAAGCATGAACGTTGACGGCATCAAAACCGGTCATACAAGCAATGCAGGATACAGCCTAGTAAGTTCAGCAACTGAGGGCCAAATGCGTCTAGTTGCGGTTGTGATGGGCACAAAAGATGCGAATGCTCGCAAAGCAGAAAGTAAAAAACTGTTGAGCTACGGTTTCCGCTTCTTTGAAACGGTTGCACCACATAAAGCGGGTGAAACGTTCGTAGAAGAAAAAGTATGGATGGGCAACAAAGATACTGTTGCACTAGGTCTTGATGAAGATACTTACGTAACGCTACCTCGTGGCCAAGCAAAGAATCTAAAAGCAAGTTTCGTACTTGAAAAAGAGCTAGAAGCCCCAATTAACAAGGGTGATGTAGTTGGTAAGCTATACTACCAAATTGATGGTGAAGATATTGCTGAGTACCCACTAATGGCACTAGAAACAGTCGACCAAGGCAGCCTATTTAGCCGCATGTGGGACTACATCGTATTGTTGTTTAAGAGCTTCTTCTAAGCGTCGCTTCTGAGCAACAAACAAGTCAGCAAAGCCGCCAACGAGGGCGGCTTTGTTATCTGTACTCAAGCGACGTATAGATGCTTGGGTATGATCTTGAGTTCCCCCTAATTTGACTGTACTATTTCGCACCGCAACGAATACCAACTGGAGTTACCGATATGCTAACCATCAACTCTGATGCAAAATTGAAAGACCTGCTTGAGTTCCCTTGTTCATTTACTTACAAGGTAATGGGTCATGCAAAGCCTGAGCTTCCAGAACTTGTTCTTGAAGTGATCCAGCGCCATGCTCCAGGTGATTACAGCCCAGCAGTAAAACCAAGTGCTAAGGGCAACTACCACTCGGTGTCGATCAATATCACTGCGACATCTATCGAGCAGGTTGAAACCCTTTACAAAGAACTGGGTGAGATTGACATCGTACGTATGGTTCTATAATTTTTTGATAAATTAAATTTTTTTGAAAGCAGCTTTGGCTGCTTTCTTTTTATTTATCATACAGATAATTAAAAGCACCTCACCTTTCAGTTAAAAATCTGTTACTCAAGTGTAGAGCATCAGAGGCATCCGGTTTATAATCCAAAAACTTTATATATTAGCGACAGGAATTCCCATGCAACACCAACTTGTTGTGAAACGACTTGGACGCCAAGATTATGAGCCTGTATGGAAGGCGATGCATGAATTTACCGATCAACGCGCAGACGACACGCCAGATGAAGTTTGGTTGGTAGAGCACAACCCAGTATTTACTCAAGGACAAGCTGGTAAAGCCGAACACCTGCTTAACACTGGGGATATTCCTGTTGTACAAAGCGATAGAGGCGGTCAAGTAACCTATCATGGACCGGGTCAATTGGTTGCTTACTTCTTGATCAACCTTCGTCGTAAAAAATTAAGCGTGCGAGATCTCGTTACTCACATTGAGAACCTCGTGATCAACACCCTAAAGGCATACAATATTGAGTCTGCCGCACGACCAGACGCTCCAGGCGTCTACGTCGACAATAAAAAAATATGTTCTCTCGGTCTTCGTATTCGAAAAGGGTGCTCATTCCACGGTCTGGCATTGAACGTAAATATGGATTTGACGCCATTTCTACGTATTAATCCATGTGGCTATGAGGGAATGGAGATGGTTCAGGTCAGTCAAATTGGCGGACCAGAAAACATCGAAACCGTAGAAAAACAATTAATAGAAGAACTCGTTACTTTGCTTGATTATGAGCAAGTAAAATTCAGCACAGAAGCACCTTCTCAAGGTAATAAAGCATGAGCAAACCAATCCAGATGGAAAAGGGCGTTAAATACCGCGACGCCGACAAGATGGCATTGATTCCCGTAAAGAACATGCCGACAGAGCAGAAAGAAGTGCTACGTAAGCCTGATTGGATGAGAATCAAGCTACCAGCCGACAGCCAACGTATTCAAGACATCAAATCAGCAATGCGTAAGAACAAACTTCACTCTGTGTGTGAAGAAGCCTCTTGCCCTAACCTAGCTGAATGTTTTAACCACGGTACGGCCACTTTCATGATCCTAGGTGCGATCTGTACTCGCCGCTGTCCATTCTGTGACGTTGCCCATGGTCGTCCGCTTCCTGTTGAAGCTGAAGAACCGAAAAAGCTAGCAAAAACCATCGCAGATATGAAGCTGAAGTACGTCGTTATTACTTCAGTAGACCGTGATGACTTGCGTGATGGTGGTGCAGAGCACTTTGCAAACTGTAACCGTGAAATCCGCGAACTCAACCCACACATCAAGATTGAAACTCTGGTTCCTGACTTCCGTGGTCGCATGGACGTGGCGCTTGATCTCATGAAAGACAACCCGCCAGATGTCTTCAACCACAACCTAGAAACGGCACCTCGTCTGTACCGTAAAGCTCGCCCAGGGGCGAACTACAAGTGGTCGCTACAATTGCTGCAAAAATTCAAAGAACAGCATCCAAATGTACCGACTAAATCAGGCCTGATGATGGGTCTTGGTGAAACAAAAGAAGAGATCGTAGAAGTACTAAAAGACCTTCGCGCACACGGTGTCACTATGCTGACTCTGGGTCAGTACCTTGCGCCAAGCCGTCACCACCTGCCGGTCGAGCGCTACGTTCCACCAGCAGAGTTTGATGAGCTAAAAGAGATCGCACTAGAACTTGGCTTCACCCACGCAGCGTGTGGCCCATTTGTTCGCTCTTCTTACCATGCCGACATGCAAGCACAAGGCATTGAAGTAAAATAAGCTCACGTTCATTTACGAATACCAAAGGTTGGCTCTGTGCCAACCTTTTTTGTACATGGCTAGTAGACACAGTCTAAAACACTTCACCAAGCCTCCCCTATTTCTCAGAAACCAAAACACGTCATTCCGAAGAGTCTAGGCGATATCAGGAATCTGATTTCAGCGCACTCCAAGCTGACATTTCCATACGCTAGAAAAACAAAAAGGCCCTCAAATGAGGACCTTTCATCAATCAAATAATCAAACCGAATCGCAGAAATAGAACGAGTTCGCCTGAGTTATTTTCAAAAAACGTTACGCGTAAACTGGTAGACGCTTACAAATCTCCAGAACTTTCTGTTTCGTCGCTTCGATAACTTCCTCGTTGCCGATGTTATCTAGAACGTCACACATCCAGTTTGCTAGCTCTTTCGCGTCATCTTCAGTGAAGCCGCGACGAGTGATTGCTGGTGTACCTACGCGGATACCAGACGTTACGAATGGGCTACGTGGATCGTTTGGTACAGAGTTCTTATTTACTGTGATGTTTGCTGCACCTAGTGCTGCATCTGCATCTTTACCTGTAATATCCTTGTCGATTAGGTCAACTAGGAATAGGTGGTTTTCTGTGCCGTTAGATACGATCTTGTAGCCACGCTCTTGGAATTGGCCAACCATTGCTTTTGCGTTTTTCACTACGCGAGCTTGGTAAGCTTTGAACTCAGGCTCCATTGCTTCTTTAAACGCTACTGCTTTACCAGCGATAACGTGCATTAGAGGGCCACCTTGACCACCAGGGAATACTGCTGAGTTCAGCTTTTTGTACATGTCTTCGCCCGCATTAGACAGGATCAGTCCACCACGAGGACCTGCTAGCGTTTTATGCGTCGTCGTTGTTACTACGTGAGCGTGTGGAACTGGTGTTGGGTATTCGCCTGCAGCGATCAAACCCGCAACGTGCGCCATGTCTACGAATAAGTAAGCATCAACTTTGTCTGCGATTTCACGCATGCGCTTCCAATCAACGATTTGCGAGTAAGCAGAGAAACCACCGATGATCATCTTAGGCTTGTGCTCAAGTGCTAACTGTTCCATCTCGTCGTAGTTGATTTGACCAGCTTCGTCGATACCGTAAGGAATCACATTGTAGTGCTTACCAGAGAAGTTAACAGGAGAGCCGTGAGTTAGGTGGCCACCGTGTGCTAGGCTCATACCTAGAACGGTATCACCTGGGTTTAAAAGCGCCATGTAAACTGCGCTGTTTGCTTGAGAACCTGAGTGAGGCTGTACGTTCGCGTACTCACAACCAAACAGTTGGCATGCACGATCGATAGCGAGTGCTTCAGCTTTATCTACGTACTCACAACCGCCGTAGTAACGCTTGCCTGGGTAGCCTTCCGCGTATTTATTCGTTAGCTGTGAACCTTGCGCTTCCATTACACGTGGACTTGTGTAGTTTTCAGAAGCGATAAGTTCAATGTGTTCTTCCTGGCGAAGGGTTTCTTCCTGGATAGCTGCGAACAGTTCCGCATCGTAATCTGCGATGTTCATATCACGCTTAAGCATCTGTATCTCCTGACTCAGATTGGTACTGAAAGTTGCAAAAAAACTGAATAATGACCTAACGCAAACGTTTTCGTCACTCTAATAGCGCGCATTCTACAGAATTTGATCTAGGTCATAAAGAGAAATTTACAATTTTCTCATGCAGTTTTTTCATGATGACAAGTAAAAAATATCATGCCGATATGGCAAGCACTTCGCCATGTTTGATTAAGTGTCAATTTTGCGCTTTACACCCTGTAAAACAACAATTACATAGGTTTACCGCAAATTTTACCCTCTAGCTACCGAAAAGGTCACCTTTTTACTACTATGCATGCCCAATTTATCTCCAATGACTGCACATTAGATGGAAAAACACTCAAGAAAAGAAGACTGGATAGCAATTCTTACGGGGACCTTTTTGGTTGCTCAAGGCGTTTTTTTTCTCCAATCCGCCAACCTCTTAACTGGGGGCACAACTGGATTGGCTCTGCTTATTAGCCAATTTACACCTTTTACCTTTGGCGTGCTGTACTTTTTAGCCAACAGCCCTTTTTACTTATTGGCTTGGAAACGTTTTGGCCGTCATTTTGCGATTAACAGTGCCATTTCTGGTGCTTTGGTTTCTATCTTTGCCGATAATCTGTATTTACTGATTTCACTGGAATCTATCAATGAGATTTACTGCGCCGTATCTGGTGGGCTCTTGATGGGCTTGGGAATGCTGATCCTATTCCGCCACCGCTCTAGTTTAGGTGGCTTCAACGTACTGTGCTTATTCATTCAGGACAAGTTTGGTATCTCGGTAGGCAAATCTCAGATGGCGATAGATGCTTGTATCTTGTTTGCGTCTTTCTTCTTCGTCACTCCGTGGGTTATCGGCTTGTCGGTTCTTGGTGCCTTTGCGCTAAACCTTGTCCTTGCGATGAACCACAAACCGCATCGTTATTCTGTAAGCTACGGTTCATAAGACTTAAAGACAAAAAGGCTTTGGGGAGCACTCCAAAGCCTTTTGTTTAGGACCGGAATCTTTAGGGGAAGCTTAATTTTTACTCTTCAATCAGCAAGATGCGAGTTTCGTAAGGACGCAATACTTGGTGATTAGAAGCAATCGCGCTGGTCGCATTTTGATAGTTGGAAAGCAGGTTCTTTGCTTTTCTCATATCAAAACGATCTGGTAATACGCACTCCACTTCTTCACCGTAGTAGTTGTTGATACATAGCAGCGTTTGTTTATCGTTCTGACGAGCGTAAGCAAAAATACGTTTGTGCTCTGGCAGCAAGTCCTCATAACGACCATCAGTGATCACCGGAACCTGTTTACGCAGTTCAATCAAGCGCTTGTAGAAGTAGAACACCGAGTTCAAATCGGCAATCACGGCTTCCGCGTTGATCTCAGAATAGTTCTGAGCCACTTCTAACCACGGCGTGCCTTCAGTAAAGCCCGCATGTTTCGCGCTGTTCCATTGCATTGGCGTACGTGAATTATCACGCGATTTCTGCGCCAAAATCGCCATCATATCGTCGTGAGATACGCCATCGCGATTGACCATAATGTCGTACATGTTCGTGCTTTCAACATCACGATATTGGCTGATTTCGGTGTAACCCGGGTTGGTCATGCCGATCTCTTCACCTTGATAAACATAAGGCGTCCCTTGCATCATGTGTACCGATGCCGCAAGCATTTTGGCAGATTCAACACGGTATTGTTCGTCGTTACCTAATCGGCTCACAACGCGTGGTTGGTCGTGGTTACACCAAAATAGTGCGCCCCACCCTTTTCCATTTAAGCCGGTTTGCCAATGGTTGAAGATCTGTTTCAGTTGGATGAAATCAAACGGCGCTTTTGTCCACTTATCACCATTCGGGTAATCGACTTTCAGGTGGTGGAAATTGAACACCATCGACAGCTCTTTGCCATCTTGCGCTGAGTATTGCTGACAATGCTCTAGTGTAGTGGAAGACATTTCACCCACCGTCACGCTGCCGTACTTTTGGAACACAGCTTCGCTGATCTCTTGAAGGTATTCGTGCACGCGAGGACCGTCAGTGTAGAAACGGCGACCATCACCAATATCGTCACTTGGGAAATCTTGCTGCTTAGAAATCAGGTTGATAACGTCAAGACGGAAACCATCGACACCTTTCTCTGCCCAGAAGCCGATGACTTCTTTTACTTCCTCACGTACCACTGGATTTTCCCAGTTTAAGTCCGCTTGTTCTTTAGCAAAAAGGTGCAAATAGTACTGACCTGTTTTTTCATCCAACGCCCAAGCATTACCACCGAACTTAGATTGCCAGTTGTTTGGCTCTGCGCCATCAACCGGATCTTTCCAGATGTAGTAATCACGGTAAGGGCTGTTTTTGTCACCCAATGCCGCTTGGAACCACTTGTGTTCCGTCGAAGTATGGTTGACCACGATATCCATGATGATTCGAATACCCAGTTGGTGAGCCTCTGCCAACAGGGTATCGAAATCTTGCATAGTGCCGAAATCTGGGTTGATCGTATAGTAATCGGAAATGTCATAACCGTTGTCGATCATTGGCGATTGATAAACCGGCGTCAGCCAAATCGCATCCACACCAAGGTGTTTTAGATAATACAGTTTAGAAATGATCCCTTTAATATCGCCCGTGCCTTTACTTCCACTGTCACAAAAGCTTTTTGGGTAAATTTGGTAGATGGTTGCGGTTTTCCACCAGCTCTCATCATGCTTGGTCATTGCCATTTCTAACGCTCACTTACCATTAAACGGAAACTTAAAAATCTTAAAAAAAATTGAGGAGATAAACGAGGCAGCCAAATCGCTGCCTCGGTTTGAATTACGCGTTAGCAATTTCTAACTCACCTTTCATTTGCGCACGCTTATACAGCACAAGCGTCAGTGCCACTGGGACCACAATCGCCACCAACATCGCTAGAGCAAAGACACCCCAGAACTGTGGTTGGATAGACAAGATGCCCGGCAAACCGCCCACACCGATACCGTTCGCCATCACACCTGCGCTGCCACAGATAGCAGCGGCAATCGCACTGCCGATCATTGCACTCAGCATTGGGAATTTGTATTTCAAGTTGATGCCGTACATCGCTGGCTCCGTCACACCAAGGTAAGCAGAGATAGCCGCAGGCACTGAGATATCGCGCTCGCCATGTTTTTTACTGATAATAATGATGCCGACTACCGCTGAAGCTTGAGCAATATTTGAAAGTGCAATCAAAGGCCAAATTGGCGTTCCGCCTAGCTCTTGCATCAGTTGAAGATCAACCGCGTTGGTGGTGTGGTGAATACCGGTAATCACCAATGGCGCGTATAGGAAGCCAAAGATGGTTGAGCCAATCATTGCGAAGTCACCCGTCATGGCTGCTTTTGCTGCGAAAGCAACGCCGTCACCCAACATACGACCGAATGGACCAATGATAGAGTGCGCAAGAATCACAGACACGATGATAGAAACAAACGGCACGACCACTAGGTAAAGGTAAGACGGAATAATGCGCTTTAAATTGGTTTCGATGAACGCCAAGGCAACGCCCGCTAACATCGCAGGAATCACTTGCGCTTGGTAGCCCACTTTCTCGATGGCGAATAAGCCAAAGTCCCATACTTCAGGCACTTGCTTACCAATTAGGTAGGCGTTCATTAACTGTGGCGAAACCAGTGTGACACCCAATGTGATACCCAGAATCGGAGTACCACCGAGTTTTTTCACTGTCGACCAACACACACCAACCGGTAGGAAGAAGAAGATTGCCTCCCCAATGAGCCATAAGAAAGAGTGTACCGTTGCCCAAAACTGGCTGATTTCCGTGAGCGTTTGGCCATCAAACATCTTGATGTCGCCAATCACGTTACGGAAGCCAAGAATTAGACCACCGGTGATGATCGCTGGTAGCAGTGGTACAAAGATTTCAGCAAGGTGGGAAATACCACGCTCAACGATGTTCATGTTTTGACGAGCGGCGTTCTTAGATTCATCTTTGCTCGCTTCACTTTTACCGCTTAGCTCGATCAGTACCTTGTATACCTCATCGACTTCCGTGCCGATCACCACTTGGAACTGACCTGCGTTGGTAAAGCAGCCTTTAACCATAGGTAGTGCATCTAACTGTTTGGTATCGGCTTTGTCAGTGTCATTCAACACGAAACGCAAGCGAGTTAAACAGTGGCTTACACTGGCAATATTGTCCGATCCCCCGACCAACTCAATAAGACGCTGTACATCTTGACGCGCAATCTTACTCATAACTTTGTCCACCCTGTATTGGATACATTCAATTCATCGTTTTATTTTTATAATGGGAACATTCCCACTTGATGATTTTAATAGTGCCATTTCGCATTCAAAAATAAAATGGGAACAGTCCCATTAATTGAGAATGATCACAGTATAATTTTAGAGCAGATCATCGAAAGGAGGATTAACGACAGATAGGCTGCTGGGTGAAGTGCACCACAGAATCATCGCCATTTAGTTGATTAATCAGCATGTTAGCGGCTTTTTCACCGGCATGAGAGTAGCCAGGATCCACACTAAAGACATTCGGGAAGAGAAAAGAAAGTAATTCATTGCCACCCACACCAGTGACCACCACATCTTCACGCCCCATTTCTTGCAGACGTTTAATCACACCGAGAGCGATGGTGTCACTGGCACAAGCGATGGCTTGCGTATCGGATTGAAGGACTTGATCCACCAGCTGATAAGCACTTTCATGGTTGAGCTTGCCGGTTTGAAAACAAGGTTCGATGCGCTTTTGCTCACACCAAGATTGGTAAGCATTAAGGCGAGCAAGACCCGTGGTGCGGTCTTCTGGATCAACACCAATATAAGCAATGCGAGAAATAGACTGTTGTTCCAGATGGGAAAGCGCCATGTCGATAACGCCTTGGTTATCGTAGTTGATCGAGGAAACCATTTGCGTGTCCATCGCGATCACGACAATGCGATTGCCCCACTCTGCCAAGGCTTTTTCGTCACATCCGGTAAAACCAAAAACAATCACCCCGTCAACATTGCGACGTTTAAGCACATTTAAGTGTTCATTGGTTTTATCACGATCGAATTGGCTTTCCATGATCACCACGTCATACCCTGCCGAGTACAAGGCATTCAACATGGTACCGACCGCGCGGTTTTCTGATGGAGAGTCCAAACGAGAGATGATCACACCGACCACCTTTTGACTACCGCCACGCATTGACTGTGCCGATTTTGATGGCATATAACCGGACTCATGAATGATTCGTTCCACTTTCTCACGCGTTTGTGGTTTTACCTTGGGATCATTGGTAAGCACACGGCTGACCGTCGATTTTCCTACGCCAGCCAATTTCGCGATATCAAGAATAGTGAGTTTTTTGCTCATAAGTGATCAAACTAAAAGAGGGAGTCAAACAAAAGGGAAGCACTGGCCTCCCTTATCTCAATGAATAGTAAAAATTACTTGTTTAGGTACGCAGGAACATCTGCAATGCTATCAAGTACAACCGTAGCTAACGCTTCACCTTGTTCTGTAACAGGCTTTCCTGTACGTACCAAAATCTTGGTGCCAACGCCTGCCGCTTCAGCTGCCATCATATCTTCAGCTTTATCACCAATCATCACTGATTTCGCCATATCGATTTTCAAGAAATCGCGTGCAGAAATAAACATCCCTGGTTTTGGCTTGCGACAATCACAATCTTGTTTGTATTCACCAACGCCATGTTCTGGATGATGTGGACAATAATAAAAACCATCGAACTCGACGCCATTGTCAACGAAGTTCCAGTCCATCCATTGAGTTAATGATAAGAAACGATCTTCACTGTATTTACCGCGTCCGATACCTGATTGGTTCGTCACTAGTACTAGTAGGTAGCCTTGATCTTTTAGCGCTTTTGTCGCCTCAAACACACCGTCAATGTACTCAAAATCATGCTCATCATGAACGTAGCCATGATCAACGTTAATTACGCCATCACGATCGATAAAAACAGCTGTTTTGCCAAAACGTATTTCTCTATTTACTCGGTTTGATTAGATTATTACATACCTTATACGCTTCAACACTATCTAATTCATGTTAAAGCAGGACAAAACTATTGATTTATTGCTTGAGAATCTGTAAATCTGAAAAGCAACACTTCTCTCTTACATCTCCTCCCCCTTAGTAACATCCCTTACAAAATAGTAACCAGAAGTTTTAGACGTCTAGACGTAAAAATATCTATTGACTTCATTTCGCTTACCCCATAGCATCAACTGAGAATTGAGATAAAGTTCAAAATTTACTCCTGTTAAAAGCCGTTTTTAACAGTGAAGTTCCCAGTATCTCTGTGCAGGTTGAAACATGATAGAAATAAAAAACGTCAATAAAGTGTTCTTCCAAGGCAGTAAGGAAATTCTTGCCCTTAAGGACATAAATTTAGATATCGCTAAAGGGACTATCTTTGGTGTTATCGGCGCATCGGGCGCGGGTAAAAGTACCTTGATCCGCTGTGTCAATATGCTGGAAGCCCCGACCTCAGGCTCCATTATCGTTGATGGCGTTGACCTAACTAAACTCGGTAAAAAGCAACTGAGTGCAACCCGCCGCAACATTGGGATGATCTTCCAACACTTTAACCTGCTGTCATCTCGTACCGTTTTCGACAATGTGGCTCTCCCTCTTGAGCTAGCAGGCAAAGAGAAATCGCAAATCACAACAAAAGTGACGGAGCTACTTAAACTGGTTGGCCTTTCGGACAAGCACGAGAGCTACCCTGCAAACCTAAGTGGCGGTCAAAAACAGCGTGTGGCAATTGCACGTGCTCTGTCTTCTGATCCAAGTGTTTTGTTGTGTGACGAAGCGACCAGCGCACTGGACCCAGCGACAACGCAATCCATTCTAGAACTACTAAAAGAAATCAACCGCAAACTTGAGATCACCATTCTTTTGATCACCCACGAAATGGAAGTGGTGAAAAGCATCTGTCATGAAGTGGCGATCATCGGTGATGGCGAATTAGTTGAAAAAGGTACAGTCGGCGATATCTTTGCACATCCTAAAACGGAACTCGCACATCAGTTCATCCGCTCAACGTTGGATCTTTCAATTCCAGAAGACTATCAAGTTCGCTTACAGGCGACACGCGTAGAAAACAGCTACCCTCTCGTTCGTCTTGAATTTACAGGCGCTACAGTGGATGCACCTCTCATGACGCAAATTGCTCGTAAATTTAATATTGATGTCAGCATTCTAAGCTCTGACCTCGATTACGCCGGTGGTGTGAAATTCGGCATGATGGTCGCGGAGCTGTTCGGTAATGAACAAGACGATAACGCAGCGATTGAATTCCTACGTGAACACAACGTGAAAGTAGAGGTACTTGGCTATGTCCTTTAATACGATTTCTGAATGGCTGAGCCTAAACAGCAACCTACTTCTGGGCGCAACTTGGGAAACCATCTACATGGTTGCCGTCGCGGGTATCGTCGGTTTTGCAGTGGGGATTCCACTCGGTGTCATTCTGCACACCACTAAAAAAGGTGGCTTACTCGAAAACACCAAACTGAACCGCGTACTTGGCGCGATCGTTAACATCGGTCGTTCGGTGCCTTTCCTCGTATTAATGGTGGCAATTATCCCGGTCACCAAGTTGTTAGTGGGAACGTTTATCGGTACAACCGCAGCCATTGTTCCATTGACTATTGGCGCCATTCCATTTGTGGCGCGACTGATTGAAGGTGCCTTATTAGAAGTACCGTCAGGCTTAGTCGAAGCGGCGCAATCGATGGGCGCGACACCTGTACAAATCATCACAAAAGTTCTGCTTCCCGAAGCGATGCCGACTATTGTTAACTCAGTAACGATTACCCTAGTCACTTTAGTAAGCTACTCCGCAATGGCAGGAACCGTTGGCGGCGGTGGTTTAGGTGACGTTGCGATCCGTTATGGATTCCACCGCTACGACATAGTGATCATGGCCGTAACCGTAGTAATGCTTATCGTACTCGTGCAAATTATTCAGTCTATTGGTGATGCAATCGTACGCCGCGTAGACCATAGATAAGAATTGAAAATACCAATTATAAGGAGATAAACATGAAATTTAGCCTTAAGAGTCTTTTGACTGTTGCAACTGCCGCTTCTGCACTGGTTCTTGCTGGTTGTGGTGAAAAGCAATCTGATGACAACAGCGTAAAAGTTGGCGTAATGGCTGGCGCAGAAGCTCAGGTTGCAGAAGTTGCTGCAAAAGTTGCTAAAGAAAGATACAACCTGGATGTCCAACTTGTCACTTTCACGGATTACGTGACACCAAACGCCGCATTGGATGATGGCTCCATTGATATTAACGCTTTCCAACATAAGCCATACCTTGATCAACAAGTCGAAGACCGTGGCTACAAGCTCGTGACCGCCGGCAACTCTTTTGTTTACCCTATTGCAGGTTATTCGAAACAAGTGAAGTCGGTTGACGAAGTTCAAGAAGGGGCAAGAATCGCGGTACCAAATGATCCAACTAACCTAGGCCGCTCTCTACTACTTCTAGAGCAACAAGGTTTGATTGAGCTGCGTGATGGCGTCGACCTACTAGCGACAGTACGCGACATCGTAGGCAACCCGAAAAACATCACTATCGTAGAACTAGATGCTGCACAACTTCCTCGCTCTCTTGATGATGTTGCAATTTCTATCATCAACACAACTTACGCCAGTTCTATCGATCTAACGCCTGAGCGTGATGGCATCTTCGTTGAAGACAAAGAGTCTCCATACGTAAACCTAATCGTAGCTCGTGAAGATAACGTTCAAGCCGCTAACGTACAAAACTTCGTGAAATCGTACCAAACAGATGAAGTTTACGAAGCAGCGAAAGACATCTTCAAAGGTGGTGTCGTTAAAGGTTGGTAATCCAACTCGAAAACACCTTTCAGAACGATAGCAAATAAAACAAAAGGGCTGATGTGGAAACATCAGCCCTTTTACTTTTCTTATTAATGTTAGGATCTGCGCTATTTTAAGCTACTTAATGTGGTCCCAAGAGATGTTAGAAACAATTCGGCAGTCATCACACTTGAAGTAAAAAATGTCATGCAAAGGCTCATCAAGTAACCACTCACCACCACATTTTGGACACTTGCGCGCCTTTTCTGTTTCAAGCGACTCACCACCGACTCGATATTGGTAATAATAGGTCGGGATCTTCGTGAGGTATTCAATACGACCACGTAAATCCCAACCTCGGCGGAACAACACACTGTCAGCATCACAAATTTCATGCAGCGCAGCGTGTTCAGCTCGGCATCCACCCGCCATTTGAATTTCATCACACGCTTGCCACTCGGTTTGCCACTTCACCACCGCTTTATGGTCACCGTTGAGTGTCGCCCCATTACGGTATAGCGGAATTGGCAACAACGTCTCACCACTGCGCAGCGGGGAACACGTATGAACGTAAGTAGTGTAAAGCACTTGCCAGCTCGGCGTTTCATCTTCTGCAGCTTCTTCTGAGTTCAAGTCACGACCTAACATGCGCATTTTCGGCGCAAGCAAAGACGCTTCTGACAAACGATTTAAGCAGACTTTGACGAAATCAGAATGGTAACGAGGGTGCAAGCTGTCTTGCTCTGGGCACACTACGCGCACATAAAACTCGCCATCTCCCATTACGATAGGAAACTCACGACCAAGGACCTGCCCGTTGTAACGCAGAGCATCCATCAAACCATTAATCGCTTTATCAACTGCGCTTACTGTGGTGTTATCAAAACATTCAAACTGCAACTCAACAACGTACATATTTACACCGCAGCCTCGAGTTTGTTTAGAAACTCAATCACATTGTCTGCAAGCACATCACGATTACTGGTGCCTAGACGCTCAAGAATCACATTACCCGTCAAGTTACAGATAGAAATGACATCCAACTCTGCATCTGTCACTGCAATAAATACTGTTGGCTTCAGTTTTAGGCGACGCTGAGTCACTAGGTGACCAAGTATGTTCTCTTGCAAGCGAGTAAAATCATCATCACTCCATACTTGCAATAGTGTTAGACCATTGCCTTGCCAAGTAGCGTCCATATCTGCACTGTATTGAGAGCCATAAAAAAGCTTGATGTCTTCATGTAGCGTGAGCTCAATACCATTCTCAACGTTAGTAAAATCCGCCACGTCTCCACGAGGACACACTTTCCATAATACAGCCTCATCACGTTTCTCTTCTACACATGGAGAAACAAGATCAGCAAGCTCTTCACTGCGTGGCAGTTCATTGTGCTCGTCTTGCCAAGCTTGTTGATAGCGCAGGCTAAACTCCAGTAGAGCCTGAGTAACGGTCTGGGTCATGAAAGTCTCCTCATTCCTTATTTATCAGATAGCGGTGTCTGCCAGATGGCAATTGTTCAGCGGATTAAGTAAAATTCTCGTCATTCTAATCGAAAATGACCACAAAGTATGAGCAAATATTCTGACGCTAAAGAGCTTGCTGGCCTGACTCTGGGTAAAAAGACCGAGTACGCAAACCAATACGATGCGAGCTTGCTGCAACCCGTTCCTCGCAGTCTAAACCGTGATGACTTAGAGCTAGGCGATAGCCTACCGTTTTTGGGCCATGACATCTGGACACTCTACGAACTTTCTTGGTTAAACGATAAAGGCTTACCTCAAGTTGCGGTAGGTGAAGTGTACATTCCTGCAACCAGCGCAAACTTGATTGAATCAAAGTCGTTCAAACTGTATCTAAACAGCTACAACCAAACGCGTTTCACAAGCTGGGAAGAAGTCACTGAGCGTCTCATTCAAGATTTGTCAGCATGCGCAGGCGAGCGAGTGCTTGTGGAAGTAAACCCGGTGAACCACTACACCAACCAACCTATCGTCACGATGGAAGGGGAATGTATTGACGATCAAGACATCGAAATCACTGACTACGAATTTGATGCCACATTACTTGAGGGGGCTGCAGGTGAAGAGCAGGTCGAAGAAATTCTTCACAGCCACCTATTAAAATCAAACTGTCTGATCACCAACCAACCGGACTGGGGTAGCGTCGAAATTCGTTACCAAGGGGCAAAATTAAACCGTGAAAAACTGCTTCGTTACCTCGTGTCTTTCCGCGAGCATAACGAATTCCACGAGCAGTGTGTTGAACGTATTTTCACTGACCTAATGAAATACTGCCAACCAAGTAAACTGACGGTTTTCGCACGTTACACTCGCCGTGGTGGCTTGGATATCAACCCTTACCGCTCAACTGAACAGGATAAGCCCACACACAATAATCGTATGGCTCGTCAATAATGCTCTAAAACACCCTGCAATGAGTTGGATTGCTGGGTGTTTTTCTCTAATATTGCACATTCAAAAACGACACAGTTCGAGGGAACGAAAAGGATGTTTGGGGACAGTTCGCGTCTTTTCATCAGGCTGATTGGCTTTCTTTGCTTATTATTAGCACAGCCACTTCACGCGACCATTTTATCTTCCGCTTTACTCAATGAAGCTCAACAGCTGGCAGAGATTGATCCGTCACAAGCCAAGCAAGTCGCCAAAAACTACTTATTGCAACGCGAATTAACGGAACGTCAAGAGAATGGAAGTCCATCTGCGATGTCCCGCGAAGAGACCGACCGCAGTATTCGCACACCCAACAGTACGATTGAAGCACATAAGATCATCGCTCAAGCTGACTTTACAATGGGTGATATTCGAGGTGCGATTGAAAACCTCAATGAAGCAGAAAGGTTGGCAACGGAGTATCAACTTCCGTATATGCGCCTAGACGTACAGCTAATGCGAAATCAAATGTTATGGTTAAGCAATAAAGACTATGCGACAGGCGAACAAAATCTTAATCACATTGAACAGCAAATCGAAAGCAATAATGTCACTCTTTTGCGCACTGACAGCATACGCTATCGATTAATCATGCAACGTGCACTTCTTGCTTCACACAGCGGAGATATGTTCAGTGCGGAGCGTTACTACTCTGAAGCAAAAAAATACTCAGTAGTACTCGTTCTGAGCTAACGCTCATTGACTATCACACTGCGGTCGGTGAATTTTATCTCAACTGCAAAAAGTACAACCTTGCACTCTCAGAATTGCTATACGCCTATTGGCAATCCATTGAAAGTGACAACGGCGGTAAGTTAGCAAAAGTAAACCGATTGTTGGCGCGACTATTTAAAGAACGCCGAGTGTACGACAAAGCTATTGAATACTTATCTCAAGCGGCAGATTTTTATGACACTTACCCAAATTCGCCAATATTGGCTCACGTGCTAGAAAAAATGGGCGACGTTTACTTCTACCAAGGTAAATATAACTTAGCACTTGTCCACTATTTCAACGTCATGGACCACCCAAGCACCGATAAAGACATCGGTCGCAGTATCAATCTCCGCTTAAGCCTCGCGGCAACATACTTACAGCTATATAACTATCCTTTGGCAGACCAGTATCTTGATCGCGCGACAGAATTGTTAGAGTACACTGACTTCCCTGACTTAAAAGCCAAGGCAGCATTATTGCATTCAGGACTCGCCTACCATCAAAATGATGGTAGGTTGGTGATTGAAAATGCGAATAAAGCACTCGATATTTTAGAAAAACTGCCCAACGCAGATGGTTTCATTAAACAACAATCTTACCGTTTACTCGGGTTAGGTTACGAACAAGTCGGAGAATACCGCACCTCTTTACAAGCATTTAAGAAATACATCAATCTTGTTCGCCTGGAGCAAAAGCAGCTTAACCAAATTAGTGAGGATGCGTTTCGTCAGCAAAAGGAGTTTGCGGAGCAAAGTATTCACTATGTTAGTCAAACCGATAAACTGTCTTTGGTCGAAATGGAACATCGCAAGTTCCAAAAGATCTCGTTTGCGTTATTTATTACCGTATTGGTGATGTTCCTATTTATCATGCGCCGTGGTGTGATAATGCAAAAGCAAATGGCGGAAATAGACAAATTACGTAATGACCTTTTTACGCATTCACGCTCTCGTCTGCGTAATCTCCGCATGCTCAATGTAAAACTGTCTCATTCATTAAAGAAATCCAGCGACACGTTCGAACAATGGCAAATGGGGGAATTAATTCACGAGCCACTGAACGACCGTCTTCGTTTTGTGATGATTGATTTGCCATTTTTACGCAGTATGTACGTACAACACGGATACAAAGCGGGCCTAGAGCTAGAGCGAGCCTTTGGTGAATTTTTAGCAGAAAGAGTGACAAAACCGACTCGCTTATACCATTTCTCGGATGCGAACTTACTTTATATTGAACCCAATGCCGATCGAAATACGTCTGGTGAAGCAACGTTTGAGAAATTCCAAAGTTGGGTTGATGAATTTGCACAGCGACATAATGTCAATAGAACCATTCGTATGGGTATCAGTGACTACCCATTCTTACCTCGAGCTTACACAGCAATTAACGATGAAGAACTGTTGGATCTCTTGTTACTTGCTACCCACGTAGCCCGTGAGGTGAGCTTGAAAGATAAACAGAGCCATTGGGTCTTCTTAAAAGCGATCGATAACGCACCTGCAGCAAGTTTTGCAACCGATGATATTAGAACGGCGTGTAAACATGCGATTAATCAAGGTCTAATAAAGGTTCATTCTTCGTACAAGAATGAGGACGATATCAAAAAAATATTAAAAAATGGATAATTACCCGCCCGTTAAGCATAAACAAATGATGACGCTATTACGTTTTTTGTTATCATCACTTAATTGTCAGTAGTACATGGACTTAACTGCATTCGTTTCATGGGAATCTTGGAATCCGATATTCAATCACAGCTTCATCAGCTGAGTTGTCAACTTGACCAACTCCGCCTGACTCATCGTGATAGTTCGCTCAAATTTAAACGTGAGCAACAAGTTCTCAAACGCGTTGTGGCGTCCTTGGCTTCTGCGTGCCATGGTTCAAATTCGCACGTCACTGATTATTTGCTCGAGATTCAGCAAGAACTCGAGCATCCAAAAGACATCAGTTCACTTATCCCCCGCCTCGCGGTCCTAGAAAGGATGCTTAAGCAGAATTCACAAACTGTTAGCAAGCAAAACCAATACCTGACCGATCAAGTCAAACACAGCGGTGCGACCCTACAACGCATCACAGGTTTGCCTGCGCAACTCAAGCGAGAACTGCGTAACTTGATGAGTTTCTCCGATGTAAATAGCGATAAAAATGTTGATCAAGCCATCAAGCTACTCAGCATCTATGAACGCGCGCTAAAGATCATCACAACCAACTCTCGTCTGAATCTATCCGATCTAGAAAATGGTCCAGATAAACCTCAACTTGAGTGTTTGGCAAGCGACTTACAACACGCCATTACTGAGCTGGATTTTGATGGCGATGCCGGAGATCAACTTCTAGAGATTCGCTCAAAGTTACTTTTAGGCACCAATGCAGAATCATTAATCGATTTAACCTTAAATACGCTTAAGCTCGTCATCGATGCAACCAAAGCAGAACGAAAAGCATCAGAACAATTTTTAGAGCAGCTCAATACTTCTCTTGCTAACCATCTAAAAACCGCGCACCAAAATGTCGATCAGCATGAAAACTATTTTGAGCACCGACAAGAACTGAATGCAGAGATGACAAATTTGGTCAACCTTAGCCAAAAGTCATTAACACAAGCGAATGACATCGCAGAGCTCAAGCAAGAAATGACGCCACTGCTCGCTCAAATGGCCTCGTTAACGGAACGCCTTAAAATGGCGGAAGCGCGAGAACAAGCGCTTCAAGATCGTTTGAATTACAATAAGAACCAACTCGAATCCGTATTTGAAACAACGCAAGACTACCGCCGCCGGTTAGAAGACCAAGCGCAGCGTATGTTGCAAGATCCACTGACGAAAGTATACAACCGAGCCGCTTTTGCCGATCGTATGGAATTGGAATATCGCCGTTGGATTCGCTCACAGAAAAATTTGCGCACCGTATTGTTTGATATCGACAACTTCAAAGCCATCAACGACAGTTACGGCTATACCGCTGGTGACAAAGCATTAAAAATCATTGCGCGAACCATTTTAAAACGAACAGAGAAAACAGATACTGTGGCTCGCTTTGGTGGTGAAGAGTTTATTCTGCTTATCCCAGAACAACCTGAAGAATATACCCTTGAGTTAATGAAGAATATCCAAAAGGATATCAGCAAATTGCCATTTAAGTTCCGTGAGCAAAACATCATGATCACGCTCACTGCCGTTTCTACGTCATTTAAAGAATCTGACACGCCAGAATATGTATTAAATCGCTTAGGCGTTATGCAAAGAAATGCAAAGCAGCGTGGTCCAAACCAAGTTGACTGGAACTAAGGTTGCTCAAAAAAAACAACAAACAAGCCATATTCTTAGCATTTACTCTACAATAGCCTCAAATTTTCAATGAGTTATCACATTTCTCTTCTCTAAGTCTGCTAAGCTAATTAAACGCCATAAGACAATGTCTACTATAGATCGCTGTCTACCATAAAATAATGTCCACCAGTCGACACACTCTAACCATACGAATAAATTAGTCAGAGCACTGGTGTTTTTCCTCTACATATTGCAATAGCAAGGAGGCCTTATGATTACTCATATCAGCCCTGCTGGTAGCATGGATTTGCTATCTCAACTCGAAGTAGAACGCCTAAAGAAAACGGCATCGAGTGATCTTTATCAACTGTACCGCAACTGTACACTCGCGGTACTCAACTCTGGCAGCCATACCGATAACTCAAAAGAGCTGCTTGATAAACACCAATCTTTTGATGTCAACGTTGTGCGCCGCGAACGCGGCATCAAGCTGGAGCTGGCGAATCCCCCAGAGCACGCGTTTGTCGATGGTGAAATAATCAAAGGTATTCAAGAGCATCTTTTCTCTGTGTTGCGTGACATTGTTTACGTCAACATGCACCTCGCAGACAACCAGCGACTGAATCTCACCAACGCCACCCACATTACGAACCTTGTATTTGGTATTTTGCGTAATGCTGGTGCGCTAACCCCCGGTATTGAACCTAACCTTGTGGTTTGTTGGGGTGGTCACTCGATCAATGCGACCGAATACCAATACACTCGCGAAGTAGGTAACGAGCTAGGCTTGCGTGAACTTAATATCTGTACAGGTTGTGGGCCGGGGGCAATGGAAGGCCCAATGAAAGGAGCCGCAATTGGTCATGCTAAACAGCGTTACACCGAGCAACGCTACCTAGGTTTAACCGAACCTTCAATCATTGCCGCTGAGCCACCAAACCCAATCGTGAATGAGCTGGTGATCATGCCAGACATCGAGAAGCGTCTCGAAGCTTTTGTTCGTATGGCACATGGCATTGTCATTTTCCCTGGTGGCCCAGGAACAGCAGAAGAACTGCTGTACATTTTGGGCATCATGATGCATCCAGAAAACGCTGATCAGCCAATGCCAATCGTACTGACAGGTCCAAAAGAGAGTGAGGCCTACTTCCGCTCCATTGACGCCTTTATTGCCGATACACTGGGTGAAGAGGGACAGAAACACTACCAGATCGTTATTGATGATCCAGCGGAAGTTGCTCGCATTATGAAGCGTTCAATGGAAGACGTTCGACTGCACCGAAAAGAGAAAGGTGACGCGTACAGCTTTAACTGGTCACTAAAAATAGAACCTGAGTTCCAACTGCCGTTTGAACCAAACCATGAATCGATGGAAAGCTTAAACCTAAACTTAAACCAGAAACCTCAAGTATTGGCGGCCACATTGCGTCAAGCTTTCTCTGGTATCGTAGCGGGTAACGTAAAAGCAGAGGGAATACGTGAGATCGAGCAAAAAGGCCCATTTGTTATCAATGGTGAATCTTCATTGATGCACAAGCTGGATATCTTGCTCCAAGATTTCGTCGAACAACATCGAATGAAACTTCCAGGCGGTACCGCTTACGAACCTTGCTACCGAATCGCTCATCCAGAAAAAGCGACTCGATAGAACAGCGTAGTTTCGTTACACTAGGGGCATTACGCCCCTTTTTTATTGCTAAGTCATTATGTCTATTCATCTTGTTATCATCGATGCCCTAAATTTGATCCGTCGCGTGCACTCTGCACAGGCCGATCCGACCGACATAGCAAGAACGATAACAACAACGGGCCGAACACTATCACGCATCCTTTCTGAGGCTCAACCGACTCATATCATTGCGGTGTTTGATCACCATGAGCAAGACCGTGGTTGGCGCGCAACCATTCTTCCTGAATATAAGCAAAACCGTAAACCAATGCCCGAACCGTTAATGCAAGGTTTAGATGCCATCCAACAGGCATGGTGGGAACAAGGTATCGACTCTTTGCTGTCCGAGGGAGACGAAGCCGATGATTTAGTGGCGACACTGGCAACCAAGGTAGCAAGCCATGGTGAAAAGGTCACGATTGTCTCAACAGACAAAGGCTATTGCCAACTGCTCTCCCCAACACTTCAAATTCGTGATTACTTTCAGCATCGTTGGTTGGATGAGCCTTTTATTGAAAAAGAATTTGGTGTGAAACCAAGCCAACTGACTGATTACTGGGGATTAACGGGGATCAGCTCAAGCCAAGTGCCTGGCATTCCTGGAGTTGGACCAAAAGCAGCGAAAGACATCTTGACGCAATATGAAGATATTGAAGTGGCTTATGCCAGTGACGATCTTGCGCCTAAGTATCGTAAGAAGTTTGATGAACATATTGAGTCAGCACGTTTATGTAAACGCGTTGCGGCACTTAAATGCGATATTGAGCTTGGCTTCAACCTGCAAGATATTCGTTTCACTGGCCCAAATAAAACGGAATAAACTCGGATTAACCATCAGGCTCTTTGACCAATCCCTGACGTCAGATAAATAAAAAGCGCCGACAAAAATGGGCGCTTTTTTGAATCTGAAATCTCTACAGCATCATTTCGTTAAAATTAATGCGGAGAAATGTTCGATAGGCACTGGATGTGAATCGTGATTTCCTCACGGTCATGGTACAGGTGCTTAGCTTGCAGCTTAAACTTCACTTTATTCTCGATCAGGAACATTTTTAAGTTCTCAAGATCTTGAAGCACCTCATCGTAACGACCTTTCATTGGTAACTTCAAGTTAAAGATCGCTTCTTTAGCCCAGCCTTTCAGCAGCCATTGTCCCATCAAGTGCGCCACGCGTGCTGGTTTCTCAACCATATCACACACAATCCAGGTTACGTTCTTACGGTCAGGTTCAAACTTAAAGCCGTCCACCATGTGGTGCTTGATTTGACCCGTTTCCATTAGGCTGTCAGCCATCATACCGTTATCAACACAGTGAACGAACATCGAACGCTTCACCAATTGGTAAGTCCAACCACCTGGACACGCACCTAGGTCAACGCCCCACATACCCGGTGCTAGACGCTCATCCCACTCTTCACGAGGAATAAATACATGAAAAGCTTCTTCCAGTTTCAGTGTTGAACGGCTTGGCGCGTCTGCTGGAAACTTAAGGCGAGGAATACCCATAAAGAACGGCGAGTTGTTACCCGGGTATGAGTAACCCACGTAACAGTGACCTGGTGCCACAAAACAGATGTGCAGCACTGGTTTTTTCGCGTTATCTTTGTTCCACATCAGACCTTTACCGCGCATTGCTTGGCGCATCGGTACGGTAAACTTACGGCAGAACTTCAACAGCTCTTTCGCTTCATTCGTATCTGGCGTTTCAATACGTAAATCACCACAACGAGGAAATGATGCCACTTCAGACAACTCCGCAAGAATTGGGCTAATGCGGTCTTCACTTGGTAACGATTCAAACTCAGCAGCAACGGCAAACATTTGACGAGCAAAAATCAGCGCACTGAAATCTAAGCTTTTTGCTAGTTTATCGGCGTCTCCATCCTGGTAACACTCAAAGACAACATAACCTGAGTTTTTCTTCACACGAGAGAAGCCATACACTTCCAACTGTGTTGCTTTGTCCTGAATTTCACCAGCACACTCTTTCTCAAAGCCAGCACGGCAATAGAGCATTAGTTGTTTCACTTGGAGACCTCTTTGATATTAAACGCAGCAATAAAGAACAGACACCAGCCGATCATGAACATGAATCCCCCCATTGGAGTGATTGGTCCGAACCACTTAATGCCCGTCAGCGCCAGCGCGTAAAGACTGCCGCTAAAACAAAAGATGCCGATGATAAAGCAAATCGCGGCAATGAAAAAATATTTTTGTGCTTTTTGTCCCAAATTGACCAACACCAAAACCGCACAAAACGCGATCGCCAAGGTGTGGATGAATTGGTATAAAACGCCGGTTTCAAAAACACCAAGCAAATAAGGCGACAATTTCGCTTTCAAACCATGCGCAGCAAAAGCACCTAATGCCACAGATATTAGACCTGAAATGCCTGTAAATGAGAGTAACCACTTACTTTTCACTGTACACCTCTTTAATAAAGGCGGCTAGCTGCTCAACAGCGAGTGCAATATTACCCGCCTCTGTATAGCCTGAACGCTTACGAGGCTTAAAGCTATGGTCACCATCAGGCATAAAACTCACCGCAACTTTCTCAGAAAACGTAAAGCTTTCGAATTCTTCTCGCTTACCAAAGGTATCTCGCTCACCTTGTAAAATAAGGGTCGGTTTGTTGATTGTCGCTAGGTGCTCACCTTTGTATTTTTCAGGCTTACCTGGCGGATGGAATGGAAACCCCAAGCATGCAACACCAGCCACCAACGCATTGTCAGCGAGCAAACTCGACATTCTACCGCCCATCGATTTACCGCCAATAACGATAGGCTGGGAAGTAAAGTGAGTGATCACTTCTTCATAAGCCTCTAACAGTTTGGGGGCTCGATCTGGCGGGCGCTTTTTACCATCTTCAGTGCGCTTAACCATATAAGGGAAATTAAAACGCACCACTCGTACCCCTTGCTCAACTAACCCTTTGGCAACGGCACTCATGAAATCATGATCCATGTCTGCACCTGCGCCATGAGCAAAAATAAACAGTGGTCCGTTTTTAGGTCCCTCAACTATCCAATGGCTCATCCAGTACTTCCTCTTGTTCTTTTCTCGCCGTTGCAAGCATCCAGTCTCTAAAGGTGGCGATACGCCCCATATCAGCTTGCTGCTCATGGCAGACAACGTAGAAAGAGTTTTTCGATAGCAACACTTCATCAAATGGTGCAATCAAACGGCCCGCTTCCATTTCTGGCTTAGCAAGCACGTTGTTACCCAGTGCGACCCCTTGTCCGTGAGCAGCAGCTTGTAGCACCATCGTCGAGTGACTAAAGATAGGACCATGGTTCACATTGACACCATCCACATTGTGCTGGCGTGCGAACTGTTTCCAATCTTTACGTGAGGTATCGTGCAACAAAGTATGTAACTTGAGATCACTTAAAGATTCTAATGGTTTGTTACCTAAAAGTAACGAAGGTGAACAAAGTGGGATCAAAAACTCTTGATAGAGCTTATCCGCACGCAGACCTGGCCAATTACCTCGACCATAATAGATAGCGACATCGACATCGTCTGTCAGTGAGCCCTCATCCATATCTACCGCTTTGATACGAACATCAATATCTGGCTCTTGAGCATTGAAATGCGCTAACCGAGGAACAAGCCACTGAATGGCAAAGCTTGGTGGTAAACTGATCGTCAATGCACCTTTTTCGCTGCGTTCCAACACCTTATCAGTTGCTTCAGCAATCGAAGTAAAGATATCTTTTATGTCTAAGAAGTAACTTTGTCCCTCTTCCGTCAACAATAACGAACGGTTACGACGACGAAAAAGTTTCAAAGACAAGAACTCTTCCAAAGCTTTAATTTGGTGACTCACGGCCGCTTGAGTCACAAACAACTCCTCGGCAGCTCGAGTAAAGCTAAGATGGCGGGCAGCCGCTTCAAACACTCGAAGTGAATTTAGTGGAGGCAATCTGCGAGACATATAGGACCTCAGTAGGATTAGTTTTTTTTATCTGAAACATTATAAAATGTCCGTTGTCGAACAGCCAGATAAATTCTATATTTCACCCCGCAAAACGAGCCTGAACGGCTTGATTCTATTTGTGAATCAATTGGTTCGTTGTTGCGATGTTGTGTTTGCAAACTCGTATTTCGAGTTAGGTAGATTTCTACCATGATGTTTTGTGCATGACTCTTGTGACAAAACATATACTTCCTGTATTTATTTTGACCTGTCTGTCAAATTTGTTACACCGCCTTTTTTTGGCGGTGTTTTTTTATCTGCACAATTCTCCCCGCCCGCAACAAAATATTGGCACTAAGATCACTTTTCCATCTCGATTTCGGATTAATTATCGTTATATCAATACTAATTCCAAAAGATACGATTGCGTTCAATATTACCATCTCATTGCGACCCGTTTTTCAGATTATGAAACGAAAAAAGCGCAAACTGATTTCTCAGTTTGCGCTTTTTAGCTATTTGTTTTTCAACAAGCTTACGGGCGGTAAACTTTTACGTTGTTAAACCCTTGCTCTTGCAGGTATAGAGCTTGCAGACGGCTCATCACCCCACGCTCACAGTACAATAGGTAAGTCTTAGACTGATCTAAATCACCAAATTGAGTACTTAGCTTATAGAATGGGATGTGCTTAACATCAACACCATCAATTTCCAGTGGGTTATCGTCTTCCTCTTCAGGACTACGGATATCCAACACAATAGCGTGATCTTCTACCGCTTGAACTTGTTCTACTTCAGGTGCTGCTTGCTCAGACTCTTTCGCGATATCACGAATGTCCATAACACGCGCTTCTTGTACCACTTGATCAAGAATGCTGAAGTCGAATTTCTCTTCTTCTGCGAGCAGTTTTCCTTTGATCGCTTTTACCGTAGGCTTCTTAGAAATAACGCCACAGTATTCTGGCATTGTCTTCGCGAAGTCTTCTGTACCGATATCACGCGCTAGGTTAATGATGTCTTCTTTATCCCAGTTAATAAGCGGACGCAGAATCAGCGTATCAGTGACGTTATCGATGTGGCGAAGGTTAGTTAGCGTTTGGCTTGAAACTTGGCCTAGCGCCTCACCCGTCACCAATGCTTCAATCTTAAACTTCTCTGCAACCTTACCAGCCGCACGCATGAACATACGCTTTAAGATAACGCCCATTTGGCCATCATCAACTTTCTCAAGGATCTCAGCCACGACAGGCTCAAAATCTACTGAGATAAAACGTACTTTTGCTGAAGAACCGTATTTGTTCCATAGGTAATGAGAAACCTGCTTAACGCCGATTTCGTGAGCAGGACCACCTAAGTTAAAGAAACAGTAGTGAACTTTAGAACCACGTTTGATGTGAAGGTAGCTTGATACACCAGAGTCGAAACCGCCAGAAATCAGGCTTAATACATCTTCTTGCGTTCCTAGAGGGAAGCCACCTAGACCTTTATGACGCGCCAATACTTGATTTAGTTTGTCATTATTCACTTCAACGTTGATCGTTACGTCTGGTTTATGCAGTTTCACACGTGCACTTTCAACCGCTTGGTTAAGACCGCCGCCAACATAACGTTCTAGCTCGATAGACGTGAAGTCATGCTTACCACGACGTTTCGCACGTACCACAAACGTTTTGTTTTCAATCGTTTCACGGCTTAGCTCTAACACTTGCTCATAGATGTTGTGCAGGTCGGTAAAATCAGACTGCTTTACTTCTAGAACATGGTGAATGCCTGGCGTGTGTGTCAGGATTTCCAAGACTTCCGCGTGGAAATCATCTTTCTCTGACGTCACTTCAATGTGATCACGACGGTTGAATACCGCAACAGATTCGGTACGGTTCTTCACGATGTTACGAATGTTACACTCTAAAATCTTTGTGAAGCGCTTGCGCACCGATTCACTTTTAACAAAAATTTCTGGATGGGGCTTTACAATAAATTTCATAGTTTTGTTCGCAGGTTAGTTTCGCAATCAACAATGAGTGACACTCTGCATAAAGCATTTATACGCAGCAAAGCGCGTGTTGTTCACACGTACTTTCATGTGCTCACTTTAAAGGCGCAAGATTATACACCTAAGCGAAATGGAATGACAAAAAAAGCGAGCTCACGCTCGCTTTTAGTATATACGTTGGAAGCAACTGACGACTCTACTCTGTGGTATTCCACAAACGGCGATCCGTCATTACACTCTAAATCCGCATCGTTAGGTCAGTTCCGCGCAGTAACCAATGTTCGACTATTGAATGACGGGCACTTCTTCACTATAGAGTGGTTCTCCTTGCATGATGCTAATTTCAACACGGCGATTGAGCGCACGGTTGGCATCAGAATCATTCGGGACCAATGGTTCAGTATCCGCCATGCCACGAACACGCAAACGTTGATGGGAGAAACCTCTGACTTTCTCCATCTCTTGCGCAACAGACACCGCACGTTGGGAAGATAAGTCCCAGTTTGAACGATACAACTCCGAGTCAATCTTCTGGTTATCCGTGTGACCCGAAATACGCACTATGCCCGGCACGTCTTTCACCAATTCCGCGATTTGACGCACTAAAGGACGGAACTTAGGTTGTAAGAATGCAGAACCTTCAGGAAATGCTCCTTTTTCTCGCATCCGAATAACGATCTGCTGACCAAGGTTTTCAACGTCGATCGCCCCTTGCTCGATTTCACGCTCTAACGCTTTCTTGATGCTTTCCATCAAGGTTTCCATCTCTTGCGAGGTGGATTCAGACTGCTGCTGTTGCATGTCTGTTTCTGCTGATTGATTATTCTGTGTTGACGTTTCTGGCGATTGTCCCCCAGTCAGCTTACCTTGATCACGCTTTGTACCACCCGCGCGATCGGATTCTCCCTCATGGAACTCAAGGGTTTGCTGCGTTACGTCCATCGTTTGTTGCATGATGACATCAATCGGAGTTGGCTCCGGACGGCCCGGACGAAACTCTTGAGCAATGATGCTGGTTCCCTTGGGAATGTCTTTCACTTCCAGTTGATTTTGCACACCAAACGCAAACTTCATCGAACCCGCGATCTGTTTGAACTTCAGTACATCCATTTCTGAGAATGAAAGTAGCAACACGAAGAAACACATCAAAAGAGACATCAAGTCAGCAAACGTCCCCATCCATGCCGGTGAGCCAGGTGGGGGACACTTACATTTATTATCTTCATCCATTATCAGGCCCCTGACTAATCATCAATTTCAAGAGCACGTTTACCCTCATTGAGGTAATTCTTTAAGTAGTTATCGATAACTCTTGGATTCTGGCCATCTTGTATCGCCAACACGCCATCCATAATAAGACGACGATTTAACGTTTCTTGATCTCGACGAAGTGACAGTTTGTCCGCTATCGGGAAAAACAACATATTAGAGAGTACCGCACCGTATAGCGTCGTCAAAAGCGCAACGGCCATTGCCGGCCCGATCGATTTTGGATCGTCCATGTTTGAAAGCATCGCCACCAAGCCGACCAGCGTACCGATCATCCCCATCGCAGGAGCAACGTCACCAAATGCCCGAAATACCCCCGTCCCTTGTGTATGACGCTCGTCCGTCAATGCAATGTCTTTTTGCAAAGCGGCACGAACAACATCAGCGTCATGACCGTCGACCAATAGGTCAATGCCCTTTTGCATAAAGCTATTGTTGATTTCCATCTCTTCCAGCGCAAGGAATCCGCCTTTACGGGCCGCATCTGCCATCTCAACGATCTTAGCAATCAAGTCTTCTGGATCATCGGCTTTGAATATAAACGCCTTGCCAGCAATTTTTGTCGCTCCAAAGAATTGCCCAACGGTGAACTTCATCAACACCACAAATGCAGAGCCGCCAACAACAATAAGGATTGAGGTCACATCGACAAACATACCGATGCTACCACCAAGTACCATCGCCATAATGACAAACGCAAAACCACCAATCAGACCTATTAAGGTTGCTAAATCCACAAAGCACTCCTCACGCAATATTCAAAAGTTGCCTACACGGGCGAATTATTACTTGTATCGACAGATAAAACAGAATTTTTAGAAAAATCTTGGTTAACAGGTCACAAAAAGATCATTTGGGTTGTTTTCTATTGTAATCCGATGGTCACCAAGCCTTATCTAGCGCTAAATTTGTGACAATTATACGAGGTTAAATTTGACCAAGTTACTAGGCTAAGGTAACTTGCGTGCATTCGATTAGAGGCTTGATTAAGGCAGATAAAAGATGGCGGTCAAAAAACCAGAAAACATGACCTTTGAAGCAACCATTGAAGAGCTAGACAGCTTGGTTGATCAACTAGAAAGTGGCGATCTTGCCTTAGACGATGCTCTACGCAAATTTGAACGTGGTATTGCATTGGCTCGTGCAGGCCAAACGAAGCTGAGCGATGCAGAACAGCGCGTCAGCATTCTTCTTAGTGAAGATGACGAAGCACCACTGAGTGACTTCACCCCTGAGTCGGATTAATTATCAGTAGTGAGCAATGTGATGCAAGAGACATTGACGTCTTATCAACAACGAAATAATCAACAACTGAATCTATGGCTAGAGCACTTGCCTCACCAACAACAGCCACTGATCCAAGCAATGAAATACGGCCTTTTACTTGGTGGTAAACGCGTTCGTCCATTTCTTGTGTACATTACAGGCCAAATGCTTGGCTGCAAGCCAGAGGATCTGGATACCTCTGCCTCTGCGATCGAGTGCATTCATGCCTACTCTCTCATTCATGATGATCTGCCTGCTATGGATGATGATGAGTTACGCCGCGGTCAGCCTACATGCCACATCAAATTTGATGAAGCGACGGCAATACTAACCGGTGATGCGTTGCAAACTCTTGCTTTTACGATCCTAGCTGAGGGTAATCTGAACTCAAATGCCGAGCAATACCGTATAAAAATGGTGCAAGCCCTTGCTCAAGCATCAGGTGCTCGCGGGATGTGTTTAGGCCAAGCGCTTGACCTAGGTGCGGAAAACCGTCAGGTCTCTCTCGCAGAATTGGAAGAAATTCATCGCAACAAAACCGGAGCTCTGATTAACTGTGCGGTAAAACTCGGCGCGTTGTCAGCTGGCGAGAAAGGATTGGAAGTGTTACCACACCTTGAACGCTATTCAAATGCAATCGGTTTGGCGTTTCAGGTTCAAGACGATATTCTTGATATCATCAGTGATACTGAAACGCTGGGAAAACCTCAAGGTTCAGACCAAGAGCTGAATAAGAGCACTTACCCATCTTTATTAGGATTAGAGGGAGCAATGGAGAAAGCTCACACTCTTTTACAGGAAGCACTTCAAGCATTAGAAGCGATTCCATACAATACTCAGTTACTAGAAGAGTTCGCCCGATATGTCATCGAGCGCAAGAACTAACACTATAAGCGCGCATTTATATGACTCTTGATATTTCAAAATACCCGACACTGGCGTTAGCAAATACACCGGAAGAGTTGCGTCTTCTTCCAAAAGAAACATTGCCAACATTGTGCAATGAACTACGAACGTATCTGCTAAACTCAGTGAGCCAATCCAGTGGCCACCTTGCTTCTGGTTTAGGAACGGTAGAGCTAACTGTTGCTCTACACTATGTGTACAACACGCCTATCGACCAATTAATTTGGGATGTTGGTCATCAAGCATACCCACATAAGATCCTAACAGGTCGTCGTGACCAGATGCCAACTATCCGCCAGAAAGATGGACTTCATCCTTTCCCTTGGCGTGAAGAGAGCGAATACGACACCCTTTCTGTCGGTCACTCATCGACTTCTATCAGTGCTGGTCTTGGTATGGCCATCAGCGCTCAAAAAGAAGGAAAGGGCCGCAAGGTCGTGAGTGTGATTGGTGATGGTGCCATTACTGCAGGCATGGCATTTGAAGCCATGAACCATGCAGGTGATGTACATTCAGACATGCTGGTCATCCTGAACGACAACGAAATGTCGATTTCAGAAAACGTTGGCGCACTGAACAACCATCTGGCAAAAGTGCTATCTGGCAGCTTGTACACTTCTATCCGTGAGGGCGGTAAAAAAGTACTGTCTGGTGTACCACCAATCAAAGAGTTGGTTCGTCGTACTGAAGAGCACCTAAAAGGCATGGTCGTTCCTGGTACACTGTTTGAAGAGTTAGGCTTCAATTACATCGGCCCTATCGACGGTCACGATGTCAATGAGCTTGTGAAAACACTGAAAAACATGCGTGAGCTGAAAGGTCCGCAATTCCTGCACATCATGACCAAGAAAGGCAAAGGTTACGAACCTGCAGAGAAAGATCCCATCGGCTACCACGGCGTACCAAAGTTCGATCCATCACATAATAGCTTGCCGAAAAGCAGTGGTGGTAAGCCAAGTTTCTCAAAGATCTTCGGTGACTTCCTGTGTGACATGGCAGCGCAAGATCCTAAGCTAATGGCGATTACACCAGCAATGCGCGAAGGCTCTGGCATGGTACGTTTCTCGAAAGAGTTCCCAAGCCAATACTTCGATGTCGCAATCGCTGAGCAGCATGCTGTGACGCTCGCTACAGGTATGGCGATTGCTGGCGATCACCCTATCGTAGCCATCTACTCGACTTTCCTGCAGCGTGGTTATGATCAGTTAATCCACGATGTTGCGATCATGGATTTACCTGTCATGTTCGCTATCGACCGTGCAGGTCTGGTTGGCGCAGATGGTCAAACTCACCAAGGTGCGTTCGATCTGAGCTTTATGCGCTGTATTCCGAACATGGTGATCATGGCACCAAGTGATGAAAACGAATGCCGTCAAATGCTTTACACTGGCCATAAGCACACAGGTCCAAGTGCCGTACGTTACCCTCGTGGTAGTGGTATGGGCACGGAAATTGAAAAAGACTTCACTGCACTTGAAATCGGTAAAGGCCGTATCGTTCGTAAAGGTGAAAAAGTCGCGATTCTGAGTTTTGGTACCTTCTTAGGTAACGCGCTAGAGGCGGCTGAAAACCTAAACGCAACCGTTGCTGATATGCGCTTTGTTAAACCATTGGATGAAGAACTCATTCGTCAGCTCGCAGCCGAACACGATGTACTTGTCACACTAGAAGAGAATGCGATTGCCGGTGGTGCGGGCGCAGGCGTTATTGAGTTTATGATGCAAGATAAGATCATCAAGCCTGTACTAAACCTTGGCTTACCAGATCGCTTCATTCCTCAAGGAACACAAGGCGAGTTACACGAAGACCTTGGCTTAGACGCAAAAGGCATCGAGAAATCGATCAACGCTTACGTCGCTAAGTAAGCGACTCGCTACATAAATCAAGTAAGCTAGCGCAAAGCAAACGTCAAAAAAGACACTTAAAACAAAAAGGGATGCCTCACGGCATCCCTTTTGTTTATCTATTCATTGTTAGACCGTTAAAACTGCATCCAACCCGCGTATTTAGCCACTAAAAACAGCGCAATACCTGCCATGCTACCGGCCACGATATCATCAATCATGATCCCCAAACCGCCATGGACACGTTTGTCTAACCAACCGATTGGCCATGGTTTTACCATATCGAAGAATCGGAATAGGATAAAGCCTGTCAGCAGCCACTTCCACTCAGTAAGGGGAATGTTCAATGCAGGTACTAGGCTCATGGTGATCCAAAAGCCAGCAAATTCATCCCACACGATGGAGCCATGGTCGTGAACGCCCATATCATCGGACGTCACCTGACAAATCTTAACGCCAATAATACAGGAGATAAGCACAACAACCACGTAGATAGGAAAAGGGAGCTGTGCAAGAAGCAAGAACAACGGCACTGCAGCAAGTGTCCCCATCGTACCGGGAACCACAGGTGATAGCCCACTACCAAACCCTGTGGCTAAAAGATGCCATGGATTCTTTAATGAAATCAGAGATAAAGGGTTGGTCATATCCTTAAACCTATACAACAAATTTGGTTTCAATCTTAGGCTAGCGATTCACGAAAATCACTTAAGATGCATTAAAATCAATTAAAGTGGTCAAAGCCACTGAGCTCCCAATCTAATTTTTGGCCATTATCATGCAGTTCAAACGTCCCTTGGGGTCGGATTTGACCAATACAGGTAAATTTACAGCCAACATGGGAGAGCGCACTTTGTAAAGAACCTCGATTGTGCTCTGGTACGGTAAAACATAATTCGTATTCTTCGCCACTAGACAAAGCATACTGCTGCGCGCTGACCTTATCATCTAAAAATTGCACTAATTCAGAAGATATTGGTAATTGAGAGACATCTAAGCTGATCCCGACCTCTGAGCGCTTAAGGATATGCTTAACATCAGAAATGAGGCCATCCGATATATCAATCGCTGAAGAAGCCAGCCCAATAAGCGCCTGACCAACTAATACTCGTGGCGTACTTAGATAGTGAGCTTTCTCAAGCGACTCTGCTGCAACTCTCGTACGAAGCGCATCATCAAGGATGACATCCAGCCCTGCTTTTGCATCGCCCAAGTTGCCCGTGACATAGACCCAGTCTCCAACCTTTGCTCCGCAGCGTGTCAGCGCTTTACCCTCAGGAACAAATCCTTGGACGGTCAACGTGAGACTTAATGGGCCTTTGGTGGTATCGCCACCAATAAGTTGAATGCCAAAATAATTCGCCAGTTCGAAAAACGCATCACAAAAAGGGGCTAGCCACGCTTCGTCAGGCTCAGGCATGGTTAATGCAAAACTGACCCATGCTGGCGTTGCACCCATCGCCGCTAAATCGCTAATATTTGAAGCCAAAGCTTTATGCGCGACCCAAGCAGGGTTTGCATCCGTGAGAAAGTGAGTACCAGCCACTAGAGTATCGGTACTAATGGCGATTTGAACGTTCGCAGGAGCTTTCACTAATGCACAGTCATCACCAGCCGCAAGGTAAACATCTTTACGTTGGTTTTGACGACCAACAAAGTATTTATCGATAAGGTTGAATTCACCAGACATAGATCTTTTATCTTCGATACAAAAAAGGTCAGCAGATGCTGACCTTTTTATTCAAGAAATCATTATTTCTTACGTACGTGTGGCGCTGCTTTATCTAGCACACCATTCACAAACTTGTGGCTGTCTTCTGCTGCGAATACTTTTGCAAGTTCAATCGCTTCGTTGATCACCACTTTGTAAGGAACATCTTCGCGACGAGTCATCTCGTACATAGCTAGGCGAAGAAGAGCAAGTTCCATCATATCCAAGTCTTGCATTGGGCGAGACACGTATGGACGGATTTTGCTATCTAGCTCTAGGTGGCTAAGTACAACACCGCTTAGTAGTTCACGGAAGTAAGCTACGTCAGTTTCAGGAGCAGCGAGTGCTGGCTCTGATGCATGAAGTTCTTCTTCATCGTATTTGTCGCCAGACAAAAACTGTTCTTCAATCTTGGCAACATTCTCTTTAGTAATTTGCCATGAATAGATCGCCTGTAGAGCGAATTGACGTGCGTTACGACGTGCGGCTGGTTTCACACTGGCCCCCATTAGGAATCAATTTCAGATAGTACATTAATCATTTCAAGTGCGCTTAGTGCAGCCTCTGCACCTTTATTACCAGCCTTGGTTCCTGCGCGTTCAATCGCTTGATCAATAGTGTCAACAGTCAATACACCAAATGCTACTGGAAGACTATACTCCATAGACACTTGTGCTAGACCCTTGTTACATTCACTACAAACATAGTCAAAGTGAGGTGTACCGCCACGGATTACTGTACCTAGAGATACGATTGCATCGTACTTACCAGTTTTAGCAACGCGCTGAGCTACCAATGGTAGTTCTACGGCACCAGGGCAACGAACAACAGTGATGTTGTCTTCGCTTACTTGTCCGTGACGCTTTAGTGTATCGATCGCACCAGAAAGTAGGCTTTCGTTAATAAAACTGTTAAAACGAGAAATAACGATAGCAATTTTTGCATTTGGCGCTGGGAAGCCACCCTCGATCACTTTCATAAGCTTTCCTTTAACTGTATTTATAAGTGAAAATTGTTCATCAAGTGAGAATCGCCGGATTCTAGCACAAATTTGTGAGCAATATCTAATGGAAATTAGGGGCGAGTCACGAACGCCAAGCCACAAACAAAATCAGTGTGCTTATGGCTAGGTTTAAATCGTTCTAGTATTACTCGCAGACGTATTCAACCACGTTTAAGCCAAAACCGCCCAATGCGTGATATTTTTTATTCGTTGATGACAGCAAACGCATATCATGAACCCCCAAATCTGCTAGGATTTGAGACCCCACACCTACACGGCGCGATGTGCCTTGTTTCTTTGCAAGAGTCGGTGCTTCACCCTTATCTTGCGCTTCAAACATTTTTACGCGGTGAATCAGCAAATCTGTTGAGTCTTCATGCCCAAGAACCACGAGAACCCCCCCCTCTTCACCAATACGCTTCATCGCTTTATCTAGCGTCCAACTGCGCTCAGCATTACGATCACTGCGAAGAACATCAGTAAAGACATCTTGAAGATGCACTCGAACTAATGGGGCATCCTCGGTTAAATCGCCATTTTGCATGGCATAGTGAACTTGATTGTCGATGGTATCTTTATAGGTCACTAACTTGAACTCACCATATTCCGTCGGCAGTCTACATTCAGCCACACGCTCAATCGTGGTTTCGGTGTTATTACGATATTCGATAAGATCCGCGATTGTACCTAACTTCAAACCGTGTTTTTCGGCAAAGACTTCAAGATCAGGACGGCGCGCCATCGTGCCATCGTCATTTAAGATTTCAACAATGACCGATGCAGGTTCCAGCCCCGCTAAACGAGCCAAATCACAGCCCGCTTCAGTATGACCTGCGCGAGTCAACACACCACCGTCTTGTGCTGCAAGTGGGAAGATGTGCCCCGGTTGAACCAAATCCGATGCTTTTGCATTTGATGCAACAGCAGCTTGTACCGTGCGCGCACGATCAGCCGCGGATATACCCGTTGTCACCCCCTCAGCCGCTTCAATAGAAACCGTGAAGTTAGTGGTGTACTGTGCATTATTGTCTTGTACCATCGGTGGTAAGCCTAGGCTTTCACAGCGAGTTTTTGTCATGGTCAGACAGATCAATCCACGACCATATGTCGCCATAAAGTTAATGGCTTCAGGTGTGATATGTTCGGCTGCCATGATCAGGTCGCCCTCGTTCTCACGATCTTCGTCATCCATCAAGATGACCATTTTACCCGCGCGAATATCATCAATAATTTCTTGTGGCGTGCTGATTGGCATAACCTACTCCCCGTTATTCTTAATTTATTGTTGGCAGCAATGCGCTTCGAACTTGGTTTTCCTTGCCAAGTCTTGAAACACCATTTCATTCGAGTTTGAACGGACCAACATGTAAGTCAATTGACCTTATGATGTTCTGTGACTGTGGTCTGCTTAGCTTATGCAAAACCGTTTTGCTGCAAAAACTCCATTGTGATGCGCGATTCTTGCTTTTGCTCTTGCTGGCCTTGCAACAAGCGCTCCATATAACGAGCAAGCACATCGACTTCTAGATTCACTTTGCGACCTACATGAAATTGATCAATCGTGGTCTCTTCACTGGTGTGAGGAACAATCGTCAATTTAAAACCATTTTTACGTAGGTCGTTGACGGTCAGACTAATGCCATCCACTGTGATCGAGCCTTTTTCTGCGACGTACTTACTGATTTCAGCAGGCATTTCTACCCAGAATTCAATCGCTCGACCAACTTGGTTGCGCTCAACAATCACGCCCACGCCATCGACGTGACCTGACACAATGTGCCCACCAAAACGTGTCGTTGGTAACATGGCCTTTTCTAGGTTCACTTTATCGCCAACTTGGTAAGCGGCAAAACCGGTTTTATTCAGCGTTTCCAGCGATAAGTCGGCACTGTAATAGTTGCTACCGAAGTCGACGACCGTCAAGCACACACCATTGGTCGCAATACTATCGCCTAACTTAACGTCAGACATATCTAATTTGCCGACTTCCACCGTAACGGTGATATCTTCGCCTTTTGGCGTAATCGCAGCTAGCTTGCCAACTGCTTCTACAATTCCTGTAAACATAATGCTTCTTTCTAACTCGGGTTAGTTGTGACGGTGGCGGTGATACGGATATCCACACCAACCATTCGAACGTCTGTAATGTCTAAATCGATGACATCAGCCATGTTGCTCAAACCAAGCGTCCCTATCAAACCTCGGCCATCACTGCCCATCAACTTAGGTGCAAGGTAAACGATCAATTCATCGACTAGATTGGCTTTGATAAGCGAACTCGCGAGCGTTGCCCCGGCTTCTACCCATAAGTGATTGATGTGATGCTCAGCGGCAATCACTTTTAATGTCGCTGCCAAATCAATTTGACCAACTTTATCCAGCTTAGGAGCAATATCACCCTTTGGGCTGACAATGATACGCTCACCATCGGTATTGAATAACTTTAGATCATCACTGAGTTGAGATTGACGGTCTAAAATCACCCGAGAAGGCTGACGCACATGTTGTTGAGGGTATTGCACTTGCACGCTTAAGGGGAGGTCATCCCAGCGTACATTCAGTGAGGCGTTGTCATCCATTACCGTTTTACTGGTTGAGAGTACACCACCACTTATGGCACGGTAACGCTGAACATCTTGTCGAGCTTTCGGGGAAGTGATCCACTGGCTCTGACCATTATTCAAGGCAGTTTGCCCATCGAGACTGGCCGCCATTTTCAATTGTACGAATGGCATGCCCGTCTGCATAAACTTGATGAAAGATCGATTCAGTACTTTGGCTTCACTTTCTAACAAACCGACCTGAACTTCTACCCCTGCATCACGCAGCATTTGAAAACCGCGCCCTGCGACTTTCGGGTTCGGATCTTTCATCGCACAGACAACGCGAGCGACTTTGGCTTTGATTAGTCCTTCAGCACAAGGCGGAGTGCGACCATAGTGAGAACAAGGTTCAAGTGTCACATAAGCGGTCGAGCCTTCGGCCTTTTCCCCTGCCATACGCAAAGCAAACACTTCTGCATGAGGCTCACCAGCGCGATAATGATAACCCTCACCGACAATTTCGCCATTGCGAACAATGACACAGCCGACATTCGGGTTTGGAGCGGTGGTATAAATGCCGCGCTGGGCCAACTTAAGCGCGCGCGACATCATATCGAAATCTTGAGAGGTAAATTCTGAAGTCTTTGTGAATTGAACCGTCATTCAATTAATCTTCAAGGCGAGCGATTTCTTCACCGAATTCGCGGATATCTTCAAAACTACGGTAAACCGATGCAAAACGGATATAGGCAACTTTGTCCAACTCTTTAAGTTGATCCATCACCAAGTTACCAATCATCTCACTTGGTACTTCACGCTCACCTGTAGCACGCAACTGAGATTTAATCATGCTGATCGCCAGCTCAATAGAATCCGCACTCACTGGGCGTTTTTCGAGTGCTCGTTGAATACCGCCGACCATTTTATCTTCATCAAAGGGTTCACGATTACCATTAGACTTAATTACTCTCGGCATCACCAATTCTGCCGTTTCAAACGTCGTAAAGCGTTCGCTACAAGCCAGACATTGGCGACGACGACGAACCTGATGGCCGTCTGCAACTAAGCGGGAATCTATTACTTTTGTATCGTTCTCAGAACAAAAAGGACAATGCATGTCACCTCCAAATATCGTGGCTTTAGGGTCGTCCAAAAAGCAAGACTAGTGTAGCGGAATGCCATCTTAGAGAAAACAAAAAGGGGCATCTCTGCCCCTTTTTCAATCAATATCAGACAGTTTCTGTTAACTGCGTGCTAGGTAGTTTGCCTTACCAACCCATTTGTAGCTGGTTAACTCTTCTAAGCCCATTGGGCCGCGTGCATGCAGTTTCTGAGTTGATACAGCAACTTCAGCACCTAAGCCGAATTGAGCACCATCAGTAAAGCGTGTTGCCGCATTCACGTAAACCGCAGCAGAGCCCACTGAATTGATGAATAACTCTGAGTTCACCAAACTATTTGTCATGATCGCATCAGAATGGCTCGCATTGTGCACTCGCATATGGTCAATGGCTTCTTTTACGTCAGCAACCACTTTAACGCCCAAGGTGTAGCTTAACCATTCCGTATCAAAGTCGCCCTCTACCGCATCACGAATTTGTTTTGCTTGTGCCATCAGCGCTTTCGCTTTTGGCTCAGCAACAAAGGTCACCGTATCGTTCATGCGTTCGACGATCATTGGTAGGAACTGTGCAGCGACTTGTTCGTGTACAAGCAAAGTGTCTAGAGAGTTACACGCAGATGGGCGCTGAACCTTTGAGTTCTCAACCACGTTAAGAGACTTCTCTAGATCGGCAGATTCATCCACGAAAATATGGCTAATACCAAAGCCGCCAATGATGACTGGAATGGTGCTGTTCTCTTTACACATTTTGTGTAGTCCAGCACCACCACGTGGAATGATCATATCGACGTAGTCGTCTAGCTTAAGCAGTTGAGAAACCAACTCGCGGTCTGGCTTCTCAATGTACTGGACTGATGCCGCTGGCAAGTTCGCTTTTGCTAACGCAGATTGGATCACTTTCACCAATTCCATGTTAGAGAAGAAGGTCTCTTTACCACCACGTAGGATGCTTGCGTTACCCGTTTTCAAACACAACGCAGCGATATCAATCGTCACGTTCGGGCGCGCTTCGTAAATCACACCGACGACACCAAGTGGTACACGGCGACGAGACAGAGACATGCCGTTTTCTAGCACTTTACTGTCAATTTCACTGCCCACAGGGTCGTTTAGGCTAATCACATTGCGAACATCATTCGCGATACCAGTTAGACGCTCTTCATTCAATAGGAGACGGTCCAGTAGTGCATCGGTTAGACCTGCTTCACGGCCCAGTTCAATGTCTTTTGCATTTGCAGCCAAAATGGTTGCTGCGTTTGCTTCTAGCTCATCAGCGATGATCGCTAGCGCTTGGTTTTTCTGTGCGGTTGACGCTGTCGCCAATTCAAAAGCTGCATCTTTTGCAGCTTTACCCATATTCGTTAAACCCACTTTGTTACCCTCAATTCTTATTCTTGAATGACAACAAGATCATCACGATGAATGACTTCTGAGCCGTAATCGTGACCCAAAATAGAGATGATATCTTTACTGTGTTTGCCTGCAATTTTTGCTAGGTCTTCATTTGAGTAAGCGCTAATGCCACGAGCAACCAATTTTCCGTGAGCGTTAGTCACACGTACCACTTCGCCTCGGGCAAAATCACCACTAACCGCCACGACGCCTTTCGCAAGCAAACTACTGCCTTTGCCAACGACCGCGTTAACCGCACCGTCATCAATGATGATATCCCCCGTTGCAGCTGGACCAGCAAGGATCCAACGCTTACGGTTTTCTAGTGCTTCAGAGCAAGGTAGGAAACGCGTGCCTTGCGGCTCTGAACTTAATGAATCAAAGATAACATTCGGTGCGCTACCTGCTGCGATGATCACTTCAATCCCCGCGCGACGTGCAATATCAGCCGCTTGGAGTTTAGTTGCCATACCGCCAGTGCCTAGCGTTGTCCCGCTACCACCTGCAATTTTACGCAACGTATCATCGATGGTTTTTACTTCTTTGATAAGTTCAGCATTTGGGTCTTTACGCGGGTCAGCGGTAAACAAACCTTTTTGGTCCGTTAGAAGCAACAATTTGTCTGCACCACATAGAATACCCACTAACGCAGATAAATTGTCGTTGTCACCCACTTTAATTTCATTGGTTGCCACGGCATCATTTTCATTCACGATCGGAATGATATCGTTCGCGACCAACGCATTAATGGTGTCACGAGCATTAAGGAAACGCTCACGATCATCCAAATCGGCGCGTGTCAGCAGCATTTGACCAATTTTGATGCCATAAATACCAAACAGAGACTCCCATGTCTGAATCAAACGGCTCTGACCGACCGCGGCAAGTAACTGCTTACTTGACATCGCATTGGGCAGTGCGGGGTATCCAAGATGCTCACGGCCTGCTGCAATTGCACCAGACGAAACCATTACTACTGAATGGCCTTGTTTTTTAAGCTCCGCACATTGACGAGCCAGCTCTACCATGTGAGCACGGTTTAACGCCAAAGTGCCGCCGGTCAGCACACTTGTACCTAGTTTCACAACGACGGTTTGAGGTTGTGAAACAACTGCATTCTGTTGATTCGTTGTCATGATGTCTTCTGATATGAAAAACAAATAAAGAGTGGATGTTTTAGCAATCAAATGGGGATTTAACAAGCAGAAAAGGTGCGAAAACGCACCTTTTTGTATTACGGGAGGAGAAAAGCGTCAAATTAGGCGAAATCAAACGATTCCGTGTGATATTCCACGTCCAGTTTAAAATGCTCTTCCAATGTATCCACCAACTTTTGGTGGAACGTATTCTGAGTAAGGTACACTTCTTCCACCACCTTTTTCGGCAATGCCTCGGATACCCACTCTCCCTCTTTATTGTATTTACCTATGTGGTATTTCGCCGTAAAGCCGCCATCGGTGGACTCCAAATCCATCCACCAGCCCCAAAACTCACGTTTTTCAGGCGACTTTTTGTCGTCTACGCAAACAGACAAACAATCGAAATAATAGCGCCCCTCTTGTGATTGAGGCTCCCGAAGGTATGGCCCCACCGCCTTTAACTTAGACATTAAGCGAAAGTGAGTTGGGCCCTGACTTGTCTCTGACATAAGAATCTCCGTTTCTATTGTAAGGATAGCTTCTACCCAAGAATGATTATTTCTAGTTATCATGAGCTTAATTTTTGCTCACTATTACCACTCTTCACTAATTTAAACGGTTTGTCATCTCAATAATTCGTCTTCTAACCACTTTATGGCTAAATCGAGGGATTGCTCATACCCTTTTGTAATTGTCTTTGAGCTGATTTTCTTTGCTTGTCCATACTGACTAAACAGGGCGACGAGCTGATTATCACTGTGAGGCGAAACTGGATCACCCTCAAGGCTCAAAGCAAGGACGGGTACTTTCGTTTTACGACTACTTAAAAAACCCTGTACTTTCAATGACCAAGCCATCATTTGCCCTGCCATACTATTTATGTCGACCGCATTTTTACCGATACGAGACGCCAATAAATCGAGATACATCTTTGGCATCATTTGCAGTTTTTTAGGCGACGTAAAAATATCGTGCACGGGTGCGCCCAATGCCACACAGGCTTTAATTTTCTCTTGTTCAACAAAAGACAGGCGAATCATAGCGTTGCCACCAAAACGAAAACCGATCAACCCCACTTTGTGATGATCGACCCAAGGCAGCGAGTACAGTTCATTCAACACGGCTTGGTGTAAACAACTGGAGTTTTCAGTCAGTGGCCAGTGAGAACTATGACCAATTGAGGGCATGTCCACCGTTAACATCGCAATATCTTTTGGTGCGAGATGGTTGCGGAATAAACGCCACATGTCAGTTTGCAAGCTATCTAAACCAGCACTAACCATCACAACCGGTAGTTGTTTATCTGTGCGTGGCAGGTGCAAATTTGCAATGATCTTCCGCCCTTGATATGGAACCTCAATCCGTTTGATGGTGTATTTTGTTTTCTCTGCCCCCTCTGAATAAGCCTTATTCGCCAACACTTGCGCCTGCAAAGCTAAGTTATCGTTTTTCAGATGTGGGTAACCCGCAATACTAAAACACAACGAAGCAGAGAACAGTTCATCAGCGGCATCTTCACCACCTAACTCTTCCGCTCGACGCTGATGCTCCATTCCTAGTTTTATCCACTCAAATGTCCAGTTGCCACTGTGATATCCCATCACCGTGTCTAGCCATTGGTCATGGGTACGTGAATGCGTTGAGGAGGCAATCTTCGACAGTACGCCCTCCATTTCTATAGGAGACAAGCCCTGCCATGCCCACTGTAAGCGTCTTAAGTGTCGATACCAAGCGTGCTCTTTATGCTCTTCTCGTTCATCAAGAAGTTTTTGACTGCTAGGCATGTACTGAGTAAGTGCGGACGTTTCTTTGGCCTGCTTGTGATTGACAAACAGCGCTTCGGAAAGATTTTTACTGACGTCTTCGGACATAGAAAGATCTCTAAATATGAGCAATAACTGTAATCATAATAAAAAAAATGCCCCTATAAAGGGGCATTTCTCAAGAATCTTAGTTTCGGATTACTTTTGCTTGCGGTTTACTGGCTCAGCATATTGGATAGACATATCCCATGGTTGCTCAATCCAAGTATCTTGAGCGATGTCTACAACGTAGTCATCCAGCAACTCTTTACCCGATGGTTTTGCACATACCGCGATAAGTTTCGCTTTCGGGTACATTTCACGCAATTTACGTGCAGTATCACCACTGTCTACTAGGTCTTCAATGATTAGGTAACCTTCACCATCACCCTCAGGTGCTTTCAGTACGGTCATATCACGTTGATGATCGTGATCGTAGCTTGAGATACAAATCGTATCAACATAACGAATACCTAGCTCACGAGCCAAAATAGCACCAGGAACCAAACCACCACGGCTCACCGCCCAAATACCTTTCCATTGCTCAGCTGGCATTTGTTTTCAGCCAGTTCACGGCAGTAAGACTGCATCGCATCCCAAGTGATAATGAATTTTTTACTCATTGTAATAACCTAATAATTTCAAAATATGCATACCCGTAATTTAGCTTGGCATGCTGAATAAACACATCAAGCTAAACTTTCCACACCAAAGGAAATCGGGGTTTCAAGCTGCGCAAACGATTATTCTACCGAAACACTCCATTAATACCAACGCTGATATCAAAATTCTCTGCATATCGCAGAGAAAAATCGAGTTTGATGAACAATACAAAAAGAAAGCGAATGAATTTTAAAGAAAACACGAAAATGCAAAAAGCCAGTATGAGATCCTCATACTGGCTTCATCACAAACCGGATTAACCTACGATGTACTTCACAATGAAGATAGCAGACATAATCCAAACACTCATCGACACCTCACGACCTTTACCACTAAACAATTTAATAGCAGCGTAAGCGATAAAGCCTAAAGTAATGCCCTCTGCGATAGAGAAAGTCAGTGGCATAACCAAACAGGTCACAACAACTGGAGCCGCTTCTGTTAAGTCACGCCAATCAATGCCAACAAGACCAGAAAGCATCAAAATAGCGACATAGAATAGCGCACCCGATGTTGCGTAAGCTGGAATCATACCTGCAAGTGGAGAAAACAGCAGAGCTAGAATAAATAATACGCCAACAACAACCGCGGTTAGACCGGTACGACCACCCGCTGCCACACCAGACACACTTTCAATGTAAGACGTCGTGTTTGATGTACCTAACAGAGCACCAACTGATGTCGCCGTTGAGTCAGCAAGTAGTGCTTTGCTTAGACGAGGAATGTTTCCTTTTTCATCAGTTAGACCTGCTTTTTGAGAAACACCAACCAAAGTGCCAGCAGTATCGAAAAGGTCAACGAATAGGAATGCGAACACAACCGAGATCATGCCAACTTCAAATAGACCAGAAAAATCTAATTGCATAAACGTTGGAGCCAAGCTTGGTGGCGTCGACATGATGCCGCCCCATTGCACATCACCAAAGATTAAACCTAATACTGTCACCCCAAGGATTGCGATCATCACCGCGCCTTTTACACCTCGGTGAACAAGCGCAATCGTCAAGAAGAAACCAATAGCAGCAAACACGGCTTGATGTGATGTGATGTTGCCCATAGAAACCAACGTCGCTGGGTTATCGACCACTATGCCGGCATTTTTAAGTGCGATAAAAGCAAGGAAAAGACCGATACCTGCTGAAATACCTGTGCGAAGTGACAGCGGGATAGAATTAATGATCAGCTCTCGGATCTTAAATACGCTTAGAGCAACGAAAAGCAAGCCCGAAACAAATACTGCAGCGAGTGCCACTTGCCACGTGTAACCCATGCCCAACACAACAGAGTAAGTGAAGAAAGCATTGAGTCCCATACCAGGTGCTTGGGCAATTGGATAGTTAGCCACTAAACCCATGATAAAACAGCCAATTGCCGCTGCAAGACACGTCGCAACGAACACAGCGCCACGATCCATACCTGCATCCGCTAGGATAGCTGGGTTTACAAAGATAATGTAAGCCATGGTAAGGAAGGTGGTAACACCAGCGATGATCTCAGTGCGCACATTGGTGCCGTTTTCACTAAGTTTAAAAAGCCTTTCGAGCATGAGTTAATCCTGTAAAAGGTGAAAAGTAAACGGTTGCGTAATCGATTGGCCGGAATTATAAAGTTATCAAATAACAAATTCCAGATAGAATTTTCACTCTAATACGATTTTTTTATTTAGATATGAAACTCATCTGCTAGTAATTGACACCCATGATGGTTATAAAGCTTGATAAACAACGAGTAACAGAATCGTATTCGGCTCATTAGGATGAGTGCAAACTGAACAATGTAATAAACTTTCAAGCCGAATACGGCGAGTTTATGTCTTAAATACTCCAGAATTTGCGTCACACCGAAGAGTGTCAGTGTCATGGTCGCAGAAGATAGGCTTGGTGGTGAGAAAATAATCGACAAGAAAAACCGACAGATAAAAAAAACGCCACTCAAATTGAGTGGCGGCGAATCATGTCAGCACTATTACTGAAAAAAAATTCCAATTTATAGGGGTGAACAAACTGTTCAAGTCACATGCGTTGGTTGCAATTAGTAACCAAAGCTTGTTGGGTATACAAAGTTACCGGTGTAAACAGATTTGTTTGTCCAGAACATTGCACTTGGTAAACCTTTCATAAATATCACCTTCTAAATCAATTAACACTTTCGTTGATTTTCTCGGTTCCATGGAGGCGATAAACGGACTCATCCTTTGAGCATTTCATTCTTCTTTTTGGAAGCTGGTTATAAATATACCACTTAGAAATTTAATTACAACCATTTTAGTGAGAAAGATCACATAAAAGCAAAAACATGACCAAGATCAAATCACAACTGTAACTAAATTACAGTTTTGTTAATTCAGTTGAGACCTAGTTTCAGTTAATGCATAACTTTAACCATGTTAAGTGACAAAAAATGCAGACATCACAAGTCATTTACGCGAAGCCACGATCAGTCGTTTGGCTTTACCAACGAACCATATAGCGATTTCATGTACTCCACGACTACTCGCTTTACCTTTCTAGTGGTATGCTTGCAGGCAATTCTAAAGCCACAACCGTTCGGCATTTACTGCTAAACGCACATTAAATCTACGGTTTATATGTGGCTAAGTACCTTAAAAGGAGTCTTCCGTGTCTGAATTCCATTCTGAGATCAGTACCTTATCACCTACTCCACTTTGGCAGTTTTTTGATAAGATTTGTTCCATTCCTCATCCGTCAAAACATGAAGAAGCACTAGCTCAATACATCGTTGACTGGGCAACAGCGCAAGGTTTTGATGTACGCCGCGATCCAACTGGCAACGTATTTATTAAAAAACCAGCCACGCCAGGTATGGAAAACAGAAAAGGTGTGGTTCTTCAAGCGCACATTGATATGGTGCCACAAAAGAACGAAGACACTGCTCATGACTTCACTCAAGATCCAATCCAACCTTACATTGATGGTGAATGGGTAACAGCAAAAGGCACGACGCTAGGCGCCGACAACGGTATCGGTATGGCATCATGTCTTGCCGTTCTTGCATCAACAGACATCAAACACGGCCCTATCGAAGTGCTGCTAACCATCGATGAAGAAGCTGGTATGACAGGTGCGTTTGGCCTAGAAGCTGGTTGGTTAGAGGGTGATATTCTACTAAACACCGACTCTGAACAAGAAGGCGAGGTGTATATGGGTTGTGCTGGCGGTATCGATGGCGCAATGACATTCGATATCACTCGTGATGCAATTCCTGCAGGCTTTGTTACTCGCCAACTGACACTAAAAGGTTTGAAAGGTGGTCACTCAGGTTGTGATATTCACACCGGTCGTGGCAACGCAAACAAACTGATCGGCCGCTTCCTAGCTGGCCATGCTCAAGAACTTGATCTTCGCTTGATTGAATTCCGTGGCGGTAGTCTACGTAATGCTATTCCACGTGAAGCATTCATCACTGTTGCGCTTCCAGCAGAAAACCAAGAAAAACTGGCTGAGCTCTTTAACTACTACTCTGAGCTACTAAAAGCAGAACTTGGGAAAGTTGAAACGGATATCGTCACCTTCAATGAAGACATCGTTACTGATGCACAAGTGTTTGCTATTGCCGATCAACAACGTTTCATCGCAGCATTAAACGCATGTCCAAATGGCGTAATGCGTATGAGTGACGAAATTGAAGGTGTGGTTGAAACTTCTCTAAACGTTGGTGTTATCACGACAGAAGAGAACAAAGTAACAGTATTGTGCCTGATCCGTTCACTTATCGATTCTGGTCGTAGCCAAGTTGAGGGGATGCTTCAATCAGTGGCTGAACTAGCTGGCGCTCAAATCGCGTTCTCTGGCGCTTACCCAGGTTGGAAACCTGATGCAGATTCAGAAATCATGGCGATCTTCCGTGATATGTACGAAGGTATCTACGGTCACAAGCCAAACATCATGGTTATCCACGCAGGCCTTGAGTGTGGTCTATTCAAAGAACCTTACCCGAACATGGACATGGTTTCTTTCGGTCCAACCATCAAATTCCCTCACTCTCCAGATGAGAAAGTGAAAATTGATACCGTTCAACTATTCTGGGACCAAATGGTTGCACTACTCGCTGCCATTCCTGAAAAAGCGTAATCCTGATCAGATACGACAAATACGAAAAAGGGTGCCGAGGCACCCTTTTTTATTGCGAGCTTGCTATTAAAAGCACTTCACAAATTATGCACGAGTTTGCGCGTATGCCGCTAGCTCATCCATAGAAGTCTTAGCAACGACTTCACCATCGATGTAGTAAGTTACAAACTCACCATCACGAACACCCATTAGCGTCGCTTTCTCACCGTTGTTGTAAGTGATGTCCATCTGAACTGTATTTTCATCAAGCTGCTGCATTTGGCCTTGCTCGATAACACGGTTATTGGTTAGTGGACCAATAGGCGCTGTCGTTAGAGACTTATCTAACTGGTGGTTTACATCGATGTATGTATCCATCTTTGTATCAAAAATGTGTGGCTTACCGTTCAGTGGGTTCTTACCTGTCCAAAACTCTAGCGAGTTAAACACAATGTAGTCAGCCGCAACCGAAACACCGTAAATTGGAGCCATTAGCATGTTTAGGCCACCACGAGCGTAACGGTTGTCTACAGCTTTTAGGTTAAAGCCCATAACGTAACCCGTTACTGCGTTGCTGCCTACACAGCCTGAAAGTGACACTGCTACTGCAGTCATCGCACCAATTTTAGCGATCGCCTTTTTCATCAAAGCCTCTGTTTCTATATAAAATACTAGGTCAAAAATTCGGCGCGGATATTAGCCGATATAACTCGGGGAGAAAAGACACATTTTTAGTAAAAAACGAGCCGTATTATTTTTGACACCAAAACATTCATCAAACGCATTCATCGCGAATGGATTATAGTTTTTTATATATTAAAAATTAGATAGTTACGCATAATAACTAATAGATAGGCTACATCTGATGAATATTTAATCTTATCGAACAAATATATTTGTCGTAACCTTAAGTAGAATGATTAGTGTGATTTTGAACCAGTTGTTACATTGTTGATAACGTATTTGACAGAGATGGTTTATGGCCAGAAGTAAAAAAAGCAAAGTATTTGAGCTACTCGGGCATCAAGTACAACCAGGACAACGACTAGAGACAGAATTTGAAGCAGCACAGCTTTACACTCACTCTCCGCTGTCTATTCCTGTGGAAATCATTCACGGCAAACAAGCCGGTCCCGTTTTAATGGTGAACGCGGCAATCCATGGTGATGAGCTTAATGGCGTAGAAATTGTTCGTCAGATGATCAACCAACTCGACCCACAGAAACTAAAAGGAACAGTGATCGCTGTGCCTATCGTCAACGTGTTTGGCTTTATCCATAAGTCTCGATACTTGCCAGACCGTCGTGATTTAAACCGTTGTTTCCCTGGTAGTGAGAAAGGTGCACTTGCATCTCGCATGGCACATGGTTTCTTTAACAACATTGCCAAGCGTTGTGATTACATTCTCGACTTGCACACTGGCGCAATTCACCGTACCAACTTACCGCAGATCCGTGCAAACCTAAGCAACCCTGAAACATTGCGCATTGCTAAAGCATTTGCAACGCCAGTGATCGTGGATTCAGCGCTGCGTGATGGCTCCTTACGTAGTGAAGCAGAAAAATGTGATATCCCTGTACTGACGTACGAAGCGGGTGAAGCGTTGCGTTTCGATCCACTGTCGATCACAGCTGGCGTACTAGGTGTTCAGCGCGTAATGCAGGCGATTGGTATGCTACGTGCGAGCCGTAAAAAGCTTCCAGAGCCGATCATCGCGAAATCAACCAGTTGGGTTCGTGCTTCAGGTAATGGTATTTTACGTACCGTGGTGAACTTGGGTGATAAGGTTGAAGAGGGTGAAACACTCGCTTACATCAGCTCACCGCTTGGCCATGATGAACTTGAGCTACTAGCACCTAAAGGCGGTATCGTGATTGGTCAGCAGACGCTGCCTTTGGTTAACGAAGGGGATGCGATTTTCCATATCGCTTACTTTAAGCAAGACGATGAAATCGTTGAGCAAGCCGTAGAAAGCTACATTGAAGAGTTAACAGAATTTGATGTAGACCAAGTTACGACAGGTCAAATCCCGTTAGACACAAATAATGTGTAAATAACAACAATTGTGTAAATGATGGATAAAACAAAGCCCTGAATCTTCAGGGCTTTTTGTTGCAATTACTCTTCGTCGTCAGAGTCTGCTGCGCGCGCCTTGCGAGCTTCTTCTTTGCGAACTTTTGCCGCTAGTTGCTCTGCTTCACGCTCTTGACGTTGTACCGCTTTGCGCTCGTTACGAACAACTTGGTTTTGGATAAAACCTGCTAGTTCTTGCTCAGCCCAAGCTTGTGCTTTCTCTTCGCTGTCAAAACCAGTTTCACGTTTTGATACAACCACTTTGCGAGAAGTAACTTGGCGAGTGATTTCCGCGCTCCAACCGTTACGTTTTTCAGTTACGCGAATAGCAAATTTTGGATTTTTAGACATTTTTTCAATTCCTAAGGGATTAATCAGGGATTCGGTCAACTTGATAACTCCATCTAAGCTGAGCTGTTTAACACCATCCCTTGGTAAGCGCGGTATTAGAGCATAATTGATTCTGCTTTGCGCGATTTTTTTAAGTCTATCTAAGAATTTTTCATTGTGAAAAACAAAAGCGCAGACCTTTTGATCTGCGCTTTTCATTTTACAAAGATAAACAGTATTAACCGATGTTCTTACGTGCGTTCTGGAACATGCGCATCCAAGCACCGTTCTCGCCCCAACCTTCTGGAGACCATGAGTTCGCTACTGTGCGGAATACACGCTCTGGGTGCGGCATCATAATAGTTACACGACCATCTTGAGTCGTTAGACCTGTGATTGCGTTTGGTGAACCATTCGGGTTGTTCGGGTATTGCTGCGTTGGGTTACCGTGGTTGTCCACGTAACGAACTGCAACCGTACCTGATGCTTCAATCGCCGCTAGGTGGTCAGCATCACGTACTTCTACGCGCCCTTCCCCGTGAGACACTGCGATCGGCATACGAGAACCAGCCATGCCGTCGAAGAATACAGAGTCAGACTTCTGTACTTCAACTAGGCTGAAACGCGCTTCGAAACGCTCAGATTCATTACGAACAAAGCGTGGCCATAGGTCTGCACCTGGGATTAGCTCTTTCAGGTTCGATAGCATCTGACAGCCATTACACACACCTAGAGAGAACGTATCTTCACGCTGGAAGAAGCCCTCGAACTGGTTGCGAGCTTGCTCATTGAACAAGATAGACTTCGCCCAACCTTCACCCGCACCAAGTACGTCACCGTAAGAGAAGCCACCACAAGCGACTAGGCCTTGGTACTCTTCTAGCACAGCTTGACCTGTTAGGATGTCGCTCATGTGGATATCCGTTGCTTCAAAGCCAGCACGGTCAAAGGCTGCTGCCATCTCAACGTGAGAGTTAACGCCTTGCTCACGCAAGATTGCCATCTTAGGCTTAGCGCCAGTATTTACCATAGAACCCGCGATGTACGGTGCTGCGATGTCTTCATTTACATCGAAGCTTAGCTTAACGTTCAAACCTGGGTCAGAGTTGTCTTTCTTCGCCTCATGCTCTTGGTCAGCACATGCTGGGTTATCACGTAGACCTTGCATCTTGTGCGTGGTCTCTGCCCAGATAGTGCGTAGTTCAGTGCGGTTGCGCTCAAGGACTACCTTGTCACCAGAAGTAATCACTAGCTCATCAGATGCTGCCCCACCACCAACTACAGAGCCGATAACGTGTGAACATGCTTCTAGGCCATTCGCTGCTAGCGTTGAAAGTACCGCGTCTAGGTCATCGTTTTTAACTTGTAGCACCGCACCCAACTCTTCGTTGAATAATGCTGCTAACGTGTCTTCGCCAAGGTCTGCGATGTCTGCTTTCACACCACAGTGACCAGCAAATGCCATCTCAGCAAGCGTTACAAACAGACCGCCATCGCCTTTATCGTGGTAAGCCACTACTTGGCCGTTCGCTACAAGAGTTTGAACACCCTCGTAGAAACCTTTTAGCTGTGCTGCGTTGTCTACGTCTGCTGGCTTATCACCAAGCTGCTTGTAAACCTGTGCTAGTGCTGTTGCACCTAGACGGTTTTGACCGTTACCTAAGTCGATAAGAACTAGCGAGGTATCACCTTTGTCAGTGCGAAGCTGAGGCGTGATTGTCTTACGAACATCTTCAACACGAGCAAACGCAGTGATAATTAGAGATAGCGGAGAAGTTACTTCTTTCTGCTCACCGTTCTCTTCCCACTTGGTCTTCATCGACATGGAGTCTTTACCCACAGGGATAGTCAAACCAAGTGCTGGACATAGCTCTTCACCCACCGCTTTCACCGCTTCGTAAAGACCTGCATCTTCACCTGGGTGACCTGCTGGCGACATCCAGTTTGCAGACAGTTTAATGTGTTTGATATCACCGATGTTTGTCGCTGCGATGTTTGTGATTGCTTCACCAACCGCTAGACGAGCCGATGCTCCGAAGTCTAATAGAGCAACTGGTGTACGCTCACCCATCGACATTGCTTCACCGTGGTACGTGTCGTAGCTTGCTGCTGTTACCGCACAGTTGGCAACTGGAACTTGCCACGGACCAACCATTTGGTCACGAGCAACTAGACCTGTCACCGTGCGGTCACCGATAGTGATTAAGAATGTTTTTTCTGCAACCGTTGGAAGACGTAGAACGCGATCTACCGCTTCGTTTAGCTCGATACCGTCACGGTTAACCGCTGGGTTGTTCGCTTTTAGCGTTTTCGCATCACGGTGCATCTTAGGCGTCTTACCTAGAAGCACATCCATTGGCATGTCGATTGGCGTATTGTCGAAGTGTGAATCTTCAAGTTTCAGCTCACGCTCTTCTGTTGCGATACCTACTACTGCGTATGGTGCTCGCTCACGCTTACAGATAGCATCAAATACTGCCATGTTCTCTGGCGCAACTGCCATTACGTAACGCTCTTGAGACTCGTTACACCAGATCTCAAGTGGGCTCATGCCAGGCTCATCGTTTGGTACGTCACGCAGTTGGAAGATACCGCCGCGCTCACCATCATCAACAAGCTCTGGTAGTGCGTTAGAGATACCACCCGCGCCAACATCGTGGATGAACGCGATTGGGTTAGCATCACCAAGTTGCCAACAACGGTCGATCACTTCCTGACAACGACGCTCCATCTCTGGGTTTTCACGCTGTACTGATGCGAAATCTAGATCTTCTGCTGACTGACCAGATGCCATTGAAGAAGCAGCACCACCGCCAAGACCGATGTTCATTGCAGGACCACCCAGTACGATTAGGCTTGCACCGACTGGGATCTCTTTCTTCTGCACGTGCTCGTCACGGATGTTACCCATACCACCAGCAATCATGATTGGCTTGTGGTAACCACGAACCTCTTCACCTGCGTGAGAGTTAACTTTCTCTTCGTAAGTACGGAAGTAACCAAGTAGGTTTGGACGACCAAATTCGTTGTTGAACGCCGCGCCACCAAGTGGGCCTTCTAGCATGATGTCTAGGGCGTTAACGATACGACCCGGCTTACCGAAATCTGTTTCCCATGGCTGTTCAAAACCAGGAATACGTAGGTTAGAGGTTGTGAAACCAACTAGACCCGCTTTTGGCTTACCACCGATACCGGTAGCACCTTCGTCACGGATTTCACCACCAGAACCTGTAGAAGCGCCCGGCCAAGGAGAGATAGCCGTTGGGTGGTTGTGCGTTTCCACCTTCATTAGGATGTGCGCTTTCTCTTGGTTGTAACCGTACTGGCGAGTTTCTGGGTTCGGGAAGAAACGACCAACATCCGAACCTACCATTACTGCTGCGTTATCTTTGTATGCAGACAGTACATTATCAGGCGTGGTTTCGAATGTGTTCTTGATCATCTTGAACAGAGACTTCTCTTGCTTAACGCCGTCGATAGTCCAGTCTGCGTTGAAGATCTTGTGGCGACAGTGCTCTGAGTTCGCCTGTGCAAACATCATAAGTTCAATGTCAGTCGGGTTACGTTCTAGTTTATTTACGAATGCATCGTAAAGGTATTCGATCTCATCATCTGCAAGTGCAAGACCTAGGGTAACGTTTGCGTTTTCAAGCGCAGTACGACCACCGTTTAATAGATCTACGTCTGCCACAGGTGCTGGCTCTGCCGCTTGGAATAACGCATTTGCCGCATCGAAATCAGTAAACGTCACTTCCATCATACGATCATGGATAAGCGCTTTTACGTCTGCAATTTGTGCGTCGTTAAGAGGCGTCGATGTTTCTACGTAGTATGCCGTGCCGCGCTCAAGACGTTTTACTTTGTCTAGGCCGCAATTGATGGCGATATCAGTAGATTTAGAAGACCAAGGCGAAATGGTGCCCGGACGAGGGGTAACAAGAAGTAAAAGACCTTCTGGATCATGCTCTTCGATCGTTGGACCGTAAGTCAGCAATTTTTCCAGTTTTTCCAACTCTTGATCATCAAGGTCAGACTTTAGATCCGCAAAGTGCATGAACTCTGCGTAAATGCCAGTGACAGGCAGATCTTGTTCACGACAAAGTTCCAGTAGTTTATTAACACGAAACTCAGAAAGAGCTGGGGAGCCACGCAAAATTCTCATGTGCTTAGGTCTCTTGTTGCAAGTGATTAAGGTGATATTGGAATAAATTCAGTGGGTTATACTGTTTTCTTCGAAGCTATTCCCGAAGGTTTTTCAAACCTATGCCGATTCCACCTCTTCGTTGCGAGCGCATTATATAGCAATTGTTTTTGTGATGTAACATCAAAAGCAACCGTTTGCGTCATTTTTTTCGTCAAATTTGATTTACGACTTAAATGTCGATAAATCACACAATGTCGCACTCTATCTGCTTGATTCACTTTGCCCCATCGACACGCTTTGATATAAAGGCAACTAGAAATTTATTGAGACGTACCCAATTAATGCAAATAAGTCAGTTCAATAGACTCAAGCGCAGCGCCTTACTTTTCGCGACTGTGCTTTTACTTTCTGCCTGTCAGATTGAGTCAGAACCTAAAAGTGAATTCGAGCAAATCCAAGAACGTGGGGTTCTACGTGTTGGCACGCTAAATAACCAACTCTCTTATTACATTGGTCCCGATGGCCCGGCAGGTCTGGATTATGAACTGGCGCGTAAATTTGCCGAACAACTGGGCGTAAAGCTGGAGATCAAACCAGCTTTTCGCCAAGCAGAACTGTTCCCAGCCCTTAAAAAAGGTGACATCGACATCATTGCTACGGGCTTGACTCAAACTTCTCAAGCCGTACAACGTTTTCGTCCAGCTCCTGCCTATTACTATGTAAGCCAACAAGTGGTTTATAAGAAAGGCCAACTTCGTCCACGCGATCTCAAGCAGCTCATTGGCTACCAAAAAGCAAAAGACAAAAATGCCGAAGATGGTGAGTTGAGTGCGGGAGCCGAAACGCTACAGATCGTCGAACAGTCACAATTTGTGCCTACGTTAACGGATTTACAAAAAGCGCACCCAGAGCTTCAGTTTGAGATTGTTGGAAACGCCGACACTCGCGATCTCCTAAGACAGGTATCTACTGGTGAGTTACGCTTTACCGTCACCGACTCTGTTGAGCTCTCATTGGCACAACGCTTATATCCAGACTTAACCTTGGCATTCGAGCTAACCGAAGATCAACCAGTATCATGGTTTACCCGCCGATCGGAAGATGAAAGCTTATACGCAATGCTGATTGAGTTTTTTGGCAACATCAAACAGTCCGGTGAATTAGCGACATTAGAAGAAAAATACATTGGCCATATCGAAGCATTCGACTATGTGGATACTCGCGCCTTTATCCGAGCCTTAGACAACACACTGCCGAAGTGGGCACCATTGTTCCAAAAATACAGTGAGGAATTCGATTGGCGATTGATTGCTGCACTGGCTTACCAAGAATCTCACTGGAAACCAAAAGCGAAATCACCAACAGGGGTACGCGGCATGATGATGTTAACCCTACCAACGGCGAAGAGCGTGGGTGTGACTGATCGTCTAGATCCAGAACAATCGGTTCGTGGTGGTGTGGAGTATCTACGTCGTATCGTTGCCCGTGTTCCGGATTCCATCAACGATCATGAAAAAATTTGGTTTGCTCTTGCATCTTACAACGTTGGCTACGGCCACATGATGGATGCGCGACGTCTCACCAAAGCACAAGGCGGCGATCCTGATGCTTGGTCCGATGTAAAAGAACGACTACCACTACTACGCCAGAAGCGCTTTTATAGCCAAACACGTTATGGTTATGCGCGTGGTGATGAGGCCCGTAACTACGTAGAAAATATTCGTCGTTATTACCAATCCATCATTGGACACGTGAGTCAGAAACCTGCGGTTGAAGAAGACACCAGTGAGCTTCAAGTCATCCCGCCATTAGACCCGAATATCTTGGTTTCTGGCGCCGTTGAAACGTTGACAGACCAAATTTCGGGAGCGGTAGAAAGCGTTCCGGGAACCGAGCAACAAACGCCAACAACGGTGGAATAAACCTTTCGAAAATAGCGAGCAAATTGCTCGCTATTTTTTTATTGAGTCAACAGAAAAAGTTAACTAGAATCGCGTCTTTCGGACTTGTTTCTAACTCCCAACACTTCGCTTTCTAGCCAAAGTCAAAGAAACAGAAACAATGAGTCCTTTGTGTCACCTCTCCTCGATCTGATGTCACCATCATCCATAAGTATGCATCTCAAGAATGCCAACTATTGATAATGTATCAGGCGCTTACTCGTATAAGTGTCGGAGAGCGTGTTCGTTGTCTGCAAGAGGTTCTGGTTATGAGAAAACGCAGAGTGCAGTCAAAACGTTTGAATAAGACAGTGGCTGCTAACCGCCGTAAGCGCACGCTTACCGGCATTAAAAAGAAAGTCAGTGCACGTAACCGTGTTTTTGTTCACCTAGTGAACCACTGATAACTTGAAGCAAACATCTACTGCAAAGTAGGTGTTTGCTAAAAACCAATCCCTGTATTATCCAAGAATAAACGCACGGCCTACTCGCCTTTATCTTCTTTTTTTTCATTTTGTTCTTTTTCTTTTACTCCTTGCCCCTCTTCCAATGCTTTCTGCGCTTGTTTCTGAGCTTTTATTTCTTTACGACGACGCTTAAAAAACGCCTGTAACTGAGTGCGACACTCCGCTTCTAATAGACCCCTTTCTACGGTTGCGTAATGATACGCTGCTTGGCTTTCAAACAAGTTTAATACCGTTCCTGCGGCACCAGCTTTTAAGTCGGGAGCACCATACACGACACGTTTTACTCGGCTATGAAGTAACGCGCCTGCGCACATTGGACATGGCTCTAACGTTACGTACAACGTGGTATCCAGTAAGCGGTAATTTTGTAGCGCTTCCCCTGCTTTACGTAAGGTTTGAATTTCTGCATGAGCGGTTGCATCGTGGGCACAAATAGAGCGATTCCACCCCTCCGCTATGATCTCACCATCCTTAACTAAAACAGCCCCAACAGGAACTTCACCCTCCGCTTCAGCTTGCTCAGCAAGCTCCATCGCTCGGCGCATAAACAATTCGTCTTGAGAGGTAAAAGAAAGGTCAGACAAAGGAACTCCAGAGAAAATAGCGATTCATTAAACAATGAATAGTATCACTAACTTTTGTATCGCTACAGAAGAAGCCATCGCCATTTTTTGAAAGATGAAAACAAAAAAAACGCAGGCCTCTCGACCTGCGCTTTTCAATTTTTGGATAGTCTTTTCTATCTTTGGATAGTAATCAACAGTAATTACATCGTGTAAGTGTAAGGTGCTTGGATACCTAGAGGAATGCCTAGCATCCAGTAAACCACTAGGAATAGAGACCAGCCGATCAGCATTGCGATCGAGAATGGCATCATTAGTGATGCTAGCGTACCGATACCTGTCGACTTCACGTAACGTTGACAGTAAACCACCACTAGAGGGAAGAATACCATCAGAGGTGAGATGATGTTCGATACAGAATCACCTACACGGTAAGCCGCTTGAGATAGCTCTGGAGAGATACCTACTGCCATTAGCATTGGCACAAGGATTGGACCGATTAGTGCCCATTTCGCAGATGCAGAACCGATTAGAAGGTTTACAGAAGCCGTTAGAAGAATCATACCGATGATCGTTGCTTCACCTGGTAGGTTCATCGCTTTCAGGCCTTCCGCACCGTATAGCGCCAGCATCGTACCAATGTTTGATTGAGCAAACGCAGATAGGAACTGTGCACAGAAGAACGACATTACGATGTACGCGCCCATTGTAGACATCGTGTCTGCCATCGCTTTGATGATGTCGTTACTTGTCTTGAACGTGCCAGAAACTCGGCCATAAACGTAGCCTGGAATGATGAACAAAATGAAGATCAGTGGAACGATAGACTTCATGATTGGCGCAGAGAACGCAGTAATTTCACCTTCAGGCGAACGAAGCGCTGAGTTTTCTGGGATAAGCGCGACAACAAGAAGTGCGATACCTGCCATCATAGCCCAACCAGCGTAACGGAACGCTTTAGACTCAAGCTCAGTGAAAGTACCTAGATCTGGTGCTTTCTCTGCGTCTTCGTCAATTGGTGTATTCGCTAGACGAGGTTCGATGATTTTTTCTGTTACGTACCAACCGATAGCAACAATGATTACTGAAGATAGACCAGTAAAGAAGATGTTTGCTAGTGGGTTAACAATGTACTCAGGGTCTAGAACCTGTGCCGCTGTTTGTGTAAAGCCAGCAAGTAGCGGGTCAATACCTGATGGGATGAAGTTTGCAGAGAAACCACCTGATACACCTGCGAACGCTGCCGCGATACCCGCTAGAGGGTGACGACCTGCTGCGTGGAAGATGATACCACCAAGAGGAATAACCAGAACGTAGCCCGCATCCGCCGCAGTGTGCGATACGATTGCTACAAGAATTAGCATTGGAGTAAGAAGTTTTGCTGGCGTGAAGTTCAGCATCTTCTTAAGACCAGTCGTGATGAAGCCAGATGAATCAGCAACACCAACACCTAGCATCGCAACAAGTACGATACCAAGAGGAGCAAAGCCTGTGAACGTTGTCACCATGTTAGCAAGGAAACTTGCTAGTGCTTCACCCGTTAGAAGGTTAGTAATGGTTAGAGCTTCGCCAGTTCGAGGGTTTAGAAGGTCGAAAGAAACATTCGACAAAAGTGCAGACGCAGCCCAAGTAATGATTAGTGCCCAGAAGAACAAGATCGCAGGATCAGGAATTTTGTTACCTACTCGCTCGATAAAGTTCAGAAAACGGTCCATCCCGCTCGGCTTCGGTGATGGCGCTTTATTAACAGCTTGGTTACTCATGGTAACTCCATATGAATGATGTTGGTGCCATGGCCTATTTGAATAATTATAACGGCCTATTTTCAGCCAAGCATTTTATTCAATAGTCATAAAGAAAGCACAAGGTTCTGCGATTTTTTCCATAATTGGAGACATATTTTGCAAAAACACCATACCAATGAAACATAAAAAACACAGTAGCACATCATTTGCACTAACAGTAAAAAAACAGTTTATTAACCAGTGCCTTTTGCTATAGATTTTACGAATGTTTTCGACAAATACACATCAGTGAATGCAGCTAAAATGGGCTAAGCTTCACCCTACTCATCAAACTCGCTATATCGCGTGATTTTTGTCTCTAATTTTATGGATTTCGTCCGACCCATCCGATCTTGCCAACTGGACGTAATCACGATCGTCTTTAGTGAAGCAGAACCCGTTGGGGATGAAACATTCCATTGCACATGATACGGTCCAATAGAATTAGATCCTGTCGCAATTGAATCAAAATGAACAACAGGAATCGTGGAAAGCGCACCAGATGCACCGCGAGTGTGAAACCACTCCAGTTGATTTTCTGCCGCTCGCAACGCATTAATGCTATTTATGGCGTAATCCGCTTCTCGCTCCATATAAGCCTGCCATTTAATGAGGCCTAACGCCCCAACCCCAATGAGCAGAAAGGTCATGAGCACTTCAATTAAACTAATACCTTGCTGTTTAGAGGTCATGCCATGACCCTTTTAACCAGTCAATGCGCTCATAACTATTGGGAACTGCCGCAGAATCAAACGTTAGGTCCATTGATGATGAAAAGACACTTAACCCACCTTCAGTATCAAAAATATAACCGCCCAATGTTCGAAATGAGCCTGAAGCAAAAAATGTCAGCTTTTCCTTTTCTGAGGCAGAAAGCGAACCTAAATTGGATGCATTAGACACATCAGGCGTCCACTTCGCAGTCATATTGCCCACCGCTGAAGTGTATAAGTGATAGATAGTGCCGGGAAACGTATCTGCCCCTGCGACAGACAAAAGGCCATTTTCAATCACTAGCAATTTAGGCTGCGCATTAAAAGCAACGCCCAAGCCCGCTTCTAAATCACAATCACCATCAACCCAAACTTTGTCACTATAAGTAAAAGCTCGCTCGACCTTATCTGCGCACGATAAATGCCCGTCACCACTGCTGGATACCGTCCCAGAAACCACTTCAAATCCGCGTTTTATTTCGGTTAATTGGCTGCGTGGCGCACCAAAGACGGCTTCAAATGGATCAAACTCTGAGTCGTAAACAACATCATGCTCAAATACTTTGCCATCGCCAATATAGTTAGGATCATGACTTGATAGTGCTACGCGATAGTCATTAGGTGCCCTCGTATCATCACAATGTTCTGCGCCTAAAGGACAAAGACCATATTTTTGAGTATTCGTCATAGAATCGCTTGCACAACGATGCCCGGTGGGATTTAACGTAACAAAACCACCTCGTAATATCAGCGAGCGTTGAAAACGGATAGAAACACACACATTAGGGGCGATAAATTCAGGCACTACTTGGTATGAGCCAATCAACATCAAATCTGAACGAGCTTGAATAGCACCAATAGGGCGCCCTATCACTCTCATATGTTTTTTTAATGCCACTCGGCCATTCACATTCGATGTCACTTCAAAATGAGAAGCATTGGTAAGCGACCGAGTTGCAGCCACTTGGCTCGGCTCACAACGTGAATAATCTTGTGCTGTTGGTAGGAGTGACGCATTGGCTTTATTAATGGCAAGCGCACACTCTAAACCGCCCTCTGCTAGCCAATATTCCTGTCGGGACTCAACCTCGTTATTTGATCTTTTAATTTGATAAAAAAGCGGTTTATAACTCGCCATCGATATCATTAATGCCCCAACTAACAACACACTAGCTACCAATAAAACCACTGCTCCTTGCTGCGTCTTCACTCCTGCCAGTTCCTTTGTTTTACAATAAAAGACTGCTCAGTATTGATGCTCAATGCGCCGATTAAATAGGTACCTAAGGCGACTTCCACCACTGCACTTTTGGCATGCTCACTTGCAACCGTTTCTTCGCTCAGTTCAAACTTACTGACACCAATCACTTTGTTATCAAACAATCTATTACAAGACCGTGTTGCGGCCATATTGGTCACTTCGAGCGTACTCATGACTGAAGGTTGTTTCTTTTCACATATAAACAGAGCATTAGGTGAATCGTCCCTTTGCTCATACACCACATTTTTATAAACCGTAGAAGCGCCGGACGCACTAATAAGATAGGCGTAAGCAACCAATCCAAAGTCAGGGCCGCTCAAGGTAAATACCGTATTTTCTGCTCCCGAGATTTTTATTGAACGGCCACCACCTCCATCAAACCCCGCGCGCTGGATGTCGTTTTTCATCATTTGCAAAACACTGGCTGTATTTTGCAATAACAACAACTCTTGCGTGCGCTCCAACGTCAACTTTTGACCACTGATGTACAGAGAACCGACGGCGCCAAGTGCAATCACACCAAGACTAGAGGCCAAAAGAAATTCAATAAGACTTGTGCCTTCTTGCTTAATCACCTTGCACCTTTATGAACACGTTGAATAACCATAGTGCTCTTTGTGCCGATCATCACTGCATATTCGAACACGAGCCGACAATGTATGCGAAACCAACTTAAGTGCTTTCGATGATTCTCCACTAGGATGAAAACGGATGTTGCCAGAAGATGGACGGCCATGTACCCCATCAAAGCTGATCTGATCAGAGGCGTAGCTTGCTGTCAGTGAAATGCCTTGAAATGGCTGACCAGAAAAAGCGTGTATTACCGTCCCAAGACCGGGTGCTGAGCGATTGGTAAGTTCTATTCGCCAATTTCCATCACTCGAATCACTTTCAGCAATAATGATATGCGCCCATAGTCGCTGACGACGCAAGACCGCCTCCGACTTACTTTGGATAACAAAGCCATGAAGCCCATCCGCAAGGCGCTGCATTTTGTTGGCTTCAAATATCCGATGAAAAGAAGGCACCGCATAAACCAACAAAATACTCAGGACAGCAACGGTGCTCATAAGCTCTAATAACGTAAACCCGCGAGGCATTTCCCAAATTCCTATGCAATTGGCTTTTCAACCACGATTTCATCTTGATTCGATGCTACCACCTGCCAAAAATAGGTCGAAAAGTGAAAAGGAAGTTACTCGTCATGATTCGAAGTTCTCGTTGTAATCGCTACAACAGACCATTATTAGGAATGACATTGCTCGAATTACTTATTGTCGTTGTGATCATTGGGTTACTCGCCACGATCGCCTACCCGTCCTACACCCGACATGCCATAAGTTCACACCGAACCGTCGCATTAAGCGACATCAGTCGGATTCAATTGGCACTCGAACGAGCTTACACCGGCAGTTATCACTGGCGTGGGATTGTTTCAGGTGGGCATTGTTTGATTTGCGATTCAGACTCTGATCGTTTTACCTTTTCTATCGTAAGTTCAGCAACACTGGCCTACACCATAGAAGCAACAGCAAAAACCGACTTAGGACAAGATAGAGACCCATGCTTCCCATCAGGGGTAAAGAAAATCACCCTAACGTCAACCAATGTAGAATCACCAAGCGCATGTTGGAATAGGTAACCTCAAGTTGAGATAGAAAGGGGAGACGAATAGGAAAGGAAGAGGAAATGACCAGTGAAGAAAAACAAAAAACCTGCACAAGGCAGGTTTTTTTAATACGTTCGACTAACTGAGCAATTAGCTGGTTAGGTCATCGAAGAACTTCTTCACACCGTTGAAGAACCCTTCCGATTTTGGCTTGTGTTTTGTTGCTGCATCACCACCGCAAGACTCTTCAAACTCACGTAGCAGTTCTTTTTGACGAGAGCTTAGGTTGACTGGAGTTTCAACAACGAGCTTAACGATTAGGTCACCCACACCGCCACCACGAACGCCTTTCACACCTTTACCACGCATACGGAACATACGGCCAGTTTGCGTTTCTGTCGGTACTTTTAGGCTAACACGGCCATCCAGTGTTGGGACTTCAACTTCACCACCCAGCGCTGCCATTGCAAAACTTACTGGCACTTCACAGTACAGGTTGTTACCGTCACGTTCGAAGATATGGTGCTCTTTCACGTGAACTTGTACATACAGGTCACCTGCTGGTGCGCCCATTTCTCCAGCTTCACCTTCGCCAGATAGACGAATGCGATCGCCAGTATCAACACCTGCTGGGATCTTAACGTTAAGTGTCTTCGTTTTTTGCTTGCGACCTTGACCATGACATTCGTTACATGGATCTTTGATGATCTTGCCCTTACCGTGACAGGTAGGACAGGTCTGTTGTACTGCGAAGAAACCTTGACGCATCTGAACTTGGCCGTGACCATGACAAGTGCCACAAGTCTCAGCTGATGAGCCTTTCTTCGCACCGCTGCCATCACAGGTATCACAATGAACCAGCGTTGGTACTTCGATTTCTTTCGATACGCCACGAACCGCTTCTTCTAACGACAGTTCCATGTTGTAACGCAAGTCTGAACCACGTTGTGCACGTTGCTGACCACCGCCGCGACGACCGCCACCAAAGATATCACCGAAAACGTCACCAAAGATGTCGCCAAAATCAGCACTGCCACCACCAAAACCGCCGCCGAAACCGCCACCGCCTTGTTCAAATGCTGCGTGACCGTACTGGTCGTACGCCGCTTTCTTTTGAGAGTCAGTGAGAATTTCGTACGCTTCTTTTACTTCTTTAAACTTGTCCGCAGCAGACTCATCACCTTGGTTACGGTCTGGGTGGAATTTCATCGCTAGACGCTTGTACGCCTTCTTGATATCGCGCTCAGAGGCATCACGACTTACGCCTAATACTTCGTAAAAATCACGTTTTGACATGTTCTTCGTCACCAATTAATTACTGCAAACGGCATTGATTCACCGCTTGGTGTTTGTATCATTCTAGGTAAGTGCACTCATTGCAAAATACTTAACTAGAAAGACAGCTTTGACAAACAGACGGGCGTAAGAGTCACCCCAAACGCCCGCGCACAAAAGTTTTTAGACACTAGGCGACCATAAATCGCCTAGTTAGAAATATTATTTCTTGTCGTCTTTAACTTCTTCGAATTCCGCATCAACTACGTCATCGTCTTTCGACTGTGCACCAGCGTCAGCACCTTGTGCTTGTTGCGCTTGAGCTTGTTGTTGAGCGATTTCCATTAGCTTTTGAGCTGCTGTCATTAGCGCTTGAACTTTCGCGTCGATCGCTTCTTTGTCATCGCCTTTACGTGCAGTTTCTAGCTCAGAGATAGCTGTTTCAATCTTCTCTTTCTCGTCTGCAGGTAGCGCTTCACCCGCTTCTTCTACTTGCTTACGAGTACCGTGAATCATTTGGTCAGCTTGGTTACGTGCAGCCGCTAGCTCTTCGAACTTTTTGTCCGCTTCTTTGTTCGCTTCTGCTTCTTGAACCATTTTCTCGATGTCTTCATCGCTTAGACCGCCAGAAGCTTGGATTGTGATCTTCTGCTCTTTACCAGTCTGCTTGTCTTTCGCTGAAACGTGTAGGATACCATCCGCATCTAGGTCGAAAGTCACTTCGATTTGTGGCATACCACGTGGTGCAGCTTGAATACCTTCTAGGTTGAATTGACCTAGAGATTTGTTGAAAGACGCTTGCTTACGCTCACCTTGAAGAACGTGGATAGTTACCGCGCTCTGGTTGTCTTCTGCTGTAGAGAAAACTTGGTTCGCTTTCGTTGGGATAGTGGTGTTTTTCTCAACGAGCTTAGTCATTACGCCACCCATTGTCTCGATACCTAGAGACAGTGGAGTCACGTCTAGTAGAAGTACGTCTTTAACGTCACCCGCAAGTACACCACCTTGAACTGCAGCACCCATTGCTACTGCTTCATCAGGGTTTACGTCGCGGCGAGCTTCTTTACCAAAGAACTCAGCAACTTTCGCTTGAACCATAGGCATACGAGTCTGACCACCCACTAGGATGACGTCAGTGATGTCGTTTACAGATAGGTCAGCGTCAGCTAGAGCAACTTTTAGTGGCTCAAGAGAACGTTGTACTAGGTCTTCAACTAGAGATTCTAGTTTCGCACGCGTCACTTTCACGTTCATGTGCTTAGGACCCGTCGCGTCTGCAGTCACGTAAGGTAGGTTTACGTCAGTTTGAGAAGTAGAAGAAAGCTCGATTTTCGCTTTTTCTGCTGCTTCTTTAACACGTTGCATTGCTAGTGGATCGTTCTTAAGGTTGATGCCTTGCTCTTTTTGGAACTCGTCTACTAGGTAGTTGATTAGACGTGTATCAAAGTCTTCACCACCAAGGTGAGTGTCACCGTTAGTTGCTAGAACTTCGAATGTTTTCTCGCCTTCAACTTCATCGATTTCGATGATAGAGATATCGAATGTACCACCACCAAGGTCGTATACCGCGATAGTGCGGTCGCCGCCTTTCTTATCTAGACCGTATGCTAGAGCAGCTGCTGTTGGTTCGTTGATGATACGTTTAACTTCTAGACCTGCGATACGGCCAGCGTCTTTAGTAGCTTGACGTTGAGCATCGTTAAAGTAAGCAGGAACAGTGATAACAGCGCCAGTTACTTCCTCACCTAGGAAGTCTTCAGCCGTTTTCTTCATTTTTTTCAGGATTTCAGCTGATACTTGAGGAGCCGCCATTTTTTGGCCTTGCGCTTCTACCCAAGCGTCACCGTTGTCAGCCTTAACGATTTTGTAAGGCATGATTTCGATATCACGCTGAACTTCTTCGTCTTCAAAACGACGACCAATAAGACGCTTAATTGCAAATAGCGTGTTCGTTGGGTTAGTTACTGCTTGGCGTTTTGCAGGTTGACCTACTAGCGTTTCACCGTCGGTGTATGCAACAACCGATGCAGTGGTGCGCTCACCCTCTGCGTTTTCAATTACACGTGGTTTGTCGCCGTCTAGTACAGCAACACATGAGTTAGTAGTACCTAAATCAATACCAATGATTTTACCCATCTGGCTATCTCCGAATAAATTCTATTTTCGTTTTGCTATATCCCTATGTGGGGACGTAGAATTGGGATTCAACCCTTACTCACAAACAAAAATAATGTTGTTTGCTTCTCTTATGCCCAATAGATAAGGGCTGCAAATGGCTTTTCAAGGGAGAAAATAAAAAAAAATGCGATTTTTTCACTGAAATGAAAAAGCGAGGCACTTGACCTCGCTTTGAATGAGAATGAATTACAAATTATGCACTTGCTGGCGCAGGTTCCGTGCGAATATCTTCCTCTTTACCAATCTCACCTTCCGATTTTGCAACGATGGTATTTACTGCGGTATCCCCTACTACGTTAGACGATGTACAGAACATATCGTTGATTCGATCAACCGCGGCGATGATCGCTAAGCCCTCTGGTGGTAACCCCAATTGGTGAAGCAAAACACCCACCATCACAATACCACCACCAGGAACACCACCAGCACCAATCGATAGAAGCAGAATCGTCACACCAAGAGTAAGCACATCGGCGGTATTAATTGGCTGGCCAAACGCGTTAGCGACAAAGATGGTTGCCAATGCAATGTAAATAGAGACACCTGACATATTCATGGTCGCGCCAAGAGGAACACCAAAACCCGCAACCGACTTTGAGACGTTCAGCTTGTCCGTCAATGTACGCATCGTGACCGGAATCGTCGCATTTGAGCTGGCCGTCGAGAGTGAAAACAGCACTTGCTCACGAGTTGCACGCAAGAACGTCTTTGGTGACATGCCCGTTGCTACACTAACCGCCATTGGATAGAAGAAGAAGATCCAAAACACCAGCATCGCGACGACAAGACCAACATAACCTGCGACGGACAACAGCGTATTCGCATCTAACGTTGCACCAAGTTGGATCATCAGCGCAAATACACCGTAAGGCGCTAAGCTCATCACAAGGCCTACCAGCTTCATCATGATTTCATTCGCCATCTTAAAAGTACGAATAGCTGGACCACCGCGAGAATCCAAAGCTTGAATAGCAAGGCCGGTCAAAATCGCCATAAAGATGATTTGCAGCATGTCACCATTTGCAAATGCCTGAATTGGATTGCTCGGAACAATGTTCACCACCAATGAAAAGATATCTGGTGTTTCTGTTGTCGTCAGCTTCACCGTTTCTGAAATCGTTCCGGCTAAATGCGCATCTGCGCCAGGTTGAAATATAAGACCCACCGTCAGTGCTGCTGTGATTGCGATAATGGTATTAAAAATGTAGAGAGCAAAAGTTTTACCACCAAGGCGACCAAACGCTGTAATGTCTTTCAAATCAACAATACCGCACACGATAGACACATAAACCAAAGGCACAACGAGCAGTTTAATAAGAGAGACAAACATGCCTCCAGCCCCTTCTGCTGCGCCCAATAAGTAAGTGTCAAAAATGGCAATGCCACCAAGCAAGTACTGAATCGCAGTACCGATCAGCAAACCAGCAAATAAGCCGATAAATATTTTTCCAGAAAGCGATTTATCCATCGTAAATCTCCCAAAATGTTGTGTTTACTATTTACGTTTTTGTAGTTACATCGACTGCTTTTCACAGCAGAGGTCGCAAATAATACACACTAACGTTACAAAGAAAAGGTAGTATTTACTTAATTGTTAATGAATATCATCAAAAGTAAATCACCTAGAATACAATCATATTCAGAATTTAATTTTGAACCCGAGCCATAACAGTAACTTATAGAGAGAACACTCAATAGATAAGCAGATGAGAGGAAATATTTCCCCGGTTTGGAAAAATAATCACCAATAAGAAATTTTTTGAAGAGGATCAAATTTCGATATTTTGCCATATTCAGAGAGGTGAATATCGCTGTACGTTTTCAGATCATGTTTGAAATAAAAAACGCCCGCGGATAAACAGCGGGCGTTTAAAGTTAATTATATCAGTGATTTACTAAATTATTTAGCAACCATAACCATTGCAGGGCGAATCACACGGCCGTTTAGTTCGTAACCTTTTTGCATGACAAACATAACCGTGTTTGACTCGTGGTCTGGGCTTTCTTGAATAGACATCGCTTGGTGGTATTCAGGGTTGAACGCTTCACCTTCAGGGTTGATCTCTTTCAAACCAAACTTAGCTACAACATCAACAAACGTCTTATGCGTTAGCTCAACACCTTCAAGAAGAGGTTTAACCGCTTCGCTCTCTGTGTCTGCTGCTTGGATAGCACGCTCTAGGTTATCAATCACAGGAAGAAGTTCTTCAGCGAATTTATTTAGAGCGAACTTACGTGCCTTATCGATTTCTTGCTCGGTACGACGACGCATGTTTTCTACTTCCGCTTTCGCACGGAGAACCGCATCTTGCTGATCTTTTACTTTTGCTTCGCTCGATAGAATCGCAGCTTCAAGTTGAGCAATCATTGCGTCTTTCTCATCGCCAATGTCTTCAAGTTCCGCTTGTGCATCTTGAGCTGCTGCTTCTACTTTCTCTGCTTCTTCGATGATTTGATCAAGCTCTTCTTCAGTAACTTTGTTTTGTTCGTTGCTCATGATATCTCCAGAATTCAACTTAATGTCCTTAAAGCTGCGCACGTTTTACGAGCTTTAACCACATAAAAATTCGCATATTTAGGTAACTTGCCATTATTATGGGGATGAAGATTCCTGATTCAAGCCTCTTTAATGCGGAAATGCTATGAAAAACCCATGTAACGTGATCGCAATTATCGGAAAACCCCGTGATCAGCAGGCTATTCAAACTCATAGAGAGCTTTATGAATGGCTGACCTCTGAAGGTTACCAAGTATTTATCGATGATCGCCTTGCCGCTATTTTAGACGATATCCCGCAAGGCCAATTTGCTAGCATGGTTGAACTAGGCAAAATTGCCGATCTCGCCATTGTTGTTGGGGGCGACGGCAACATGCTAGGTGCTGCTCGTATCTTATCACGTTTTGATGTCGCTGTTATTGGTGTAAACCGAGGCAACCTTGGGTTCTTAACCGACCTCAACCCCGACGATTTTAAAGCGGCCCTAAAAGCAGTATTAGACGGCGAATACATTGAAGAAGAACGTTTCTTATTAGAGGCTGAAATTCATCGCCACGGGCAAATCAAAAGCCACAATGCAGCATTAAATGAAGCAGTTTTGCACCCAGGTCAAGTCGCTCACATGATTGAGTTTGAGGTCTATATCGACAACAGCTTCGCATTTTCACTGCGCGCAGATGGCTTGATCGTTTCAACACCTACGGGTTCAACGGCTTATTCATTATCTGGCGGCGGTCCAATCCTCTCGCCGAGCTTAAACGCCATTTCTCTTGTGCCAATGTTTCCGCATACGCTATCGAGCCGGCCGCTCGTTGTGGATGGAAAGCGCCGTATTAAACTTGTGGTTTCTCCCGAAAATCGCGGCACACAAGAAGTCAGCTGTGATGGACAAGTCTCTTTGCCGGTCTCCCCTGGTGATGAAATCCACATCTACCAGAGCCCGAATGTGCTCAAACTGATCCATCCGAAAGACTACAGCTACTACCACGTACTCAGAAACAAGCTAGGTTGGTCGAGCAAACTGTTCTAGAGATCTAATGCTTTCATATCGCAACGCTTTCTCACATGCGTAGACATTGCAGTTCTTAGACCCTATCGTGCTTAGATCCGTGTACTGCTTAGATCTGTGCACTGCTTAGATCTGTGCACCGCTTAGCCAGATTAACGCCGATGCCCTCACATCGGCTTGATTTCTCTCCCTGTTATCCCTTCTTTCCGCCCAATTTTGAAACCTAAAACCACTCAAGCTACTGGTTATATAGAGAAATTAATCACAAATTTCACCTGATTACTTTACTGTATAAAGAAACAGTATATACTGTTTTCTTATACAGTATTGTTCAGTTATACAGGTAAATAAAAATGCTGGCGCATCTAAGTGTTAATAATTTTGCGATTGTTAAGTCTTTACAGCTCGAGCTTTCAAAGGGCATGACCACCATTACAGGTGAAACCGGTGCAGGTAAATCCATTGCGATTGATGCCTTAGGTCTTTGTTTAGGGGGACGTGCCGACGCGGGCATGGTACGCCAAGGTGAAGAGAAAACCGAAGTCAGTGCCGCCTTTTTGCTGGACAACAACGTGCACGCCTCTCGCTGGCTAGAAGACAACGATCTACTTGATGGCAGCGAATGTATTTTGCGACGTATCATCACCAAAGAAGGCCGTTCAAGAGCCTTTATTAATGGCAGCCCAGTTCCTCTTTCTCAACTCAAATCTCTTGGGCAGCTTTTGATCAACATTCATGGTCAGCACGCGCATCATCAGTTAATGAAAAGCGACTACCAAATGGCGATGCTCGATCAATACGCAGGGCACCTAAATCTCCTTAAAAGCACTCGTAGTGCTTACCAGAATTGGCGTCAAGCGGACAACCATCTTAAGCAACTAAAAGAGAACAGCCAGCAGAACCAGGCACAAAAACAGTTGCTTGAATATCAAATCAAAGAACTGAATGAGTTATCGCTAGGTGAAGAAGAATTTGCAGAGCTCGAACAAGAGCACAAACGACTGTCCAACAGTGGTGAACTTGCCGCTACCTGCCAACAAGCCATCGAACTTATTTACGAAGGTGAAGAAGTCAATGCGCTTGGTATTTTGCAATCGGCCAATCACTCCCTAAATCAACTTGCTGAGTTAGATGAAAAACTGGCAGAGCTACCAAACATGCTCGAAGAAGCCATGATCCAACTCGAAGAAACAAAAAACGAACTGCGTAGCTACCTAGATGGTATTGATGTTGATCCTGGCCGCATGGCTTATGTCGAAGAGCGTTTTTCTAAAGTGATGTCGATGGCACGCAAACACCATGTCATGCCAGATGAACTCTACCAGCACCATCAAGATCTGCTCGGACAAATTGAAGCGCTTGATTGTTCAGACGAAAAACTGGATGAGTTGGCTCAAGAAGTTGACCAAAAATATCACAGCTTCCTCAACCAAGCAGAAAAATTACATAAATCACGTAGCCGCTATGCCAAAGAGCTGAACAAGCTAATCACACAAAGCATGCATGAGCTAAGCATGGAAAAAGCCGTGTTCAGCATTGAAGTGACTAATGAGAACACCCACCCATCACCACTGGGTATGGACAGCGTATGTTTCTTAGTATCCACTAACCCGGGCCAACCCCTTCAGCCAATTGCGAAAGTGGCATCGGGTGGTGAGCTATCGCGCATCTCGCTAGCGATCCAAGTGATCACCGCACAGAAAGTCGATACACCTAGCCTAATCTTCGATGAAGTAGACGTAGGTATCAGTGGCCCGACAGCCGCTGTCGTTGGCAAAATGCTGCGTAAACTGGGTGAATCAACGCAAGTCATGTGTGTCACACACTTACCGCAAGTCGCAGGGTGTGGTCATCAACAAATGTTTGTGGCCAAGCACACCAAAAGTGGTCAAACCGAAACTCAAATGCGCACGCTAGATGAAGAGCAACGTGTGGCAGAACTGGCTCGCCTACTGGGGGGAAGCCAAATCACAGACTCTACGCTAGCCAACGCCAAAGAGTTACTCGTCGCCGCTTAGAGACTTTATGATTCATTGGTGAGCCACAGCAAGAAGCAATGGCTCACCAAGTATCACAAATCGGCTTATAGCGAGACAACCATCAATCAAAAAGTGCATTTCACCCCCCTCACTACCTCGTCAAATCCTGCCAATTATCGCGCAATATCAACCAATAAATGCAACTCAACTCAAAATTCGTTGTCAGATATCCTACTATACGACGCATAGCTTTTTACATCTGCGTCGAGCTTGTTTATTATCAGCGCAGTATTTTAAAGGTTACTAAGAAATTATTATGCAATTAAAGAAGTGGTTAGTTGCCGTACCATTAGCAATGACATTGCTGACAGGATGTTCGGTATTAGAAAAACTGGTTTATCGCATTGATATCAACCAAGGCAACTACGTAGAGCAAAGTGCGGTAGATAAATTAAAGTTTGGGATGACTAAAGCACAGGTTCGCTTCGTTCTTGGCTCTCCTATGCTGATCGAAAATGGCTACCCAAATACTTGGTACTACATTTACCATCATACTCCGGGCCATGGTGACCCAATCCAAAGAGATCTTATCGTTCAGTTCAACGATCAAGGAACCTTAGCGGATATTACTGGTGATTACCCGAAAAGCGACGCGTTTTACGAGCAAATTCAGTAACTCATTTCATAAAAAAACCTCGCACAAGCGAGGTTTTTTTGTATCTCAAGATCCCATTTAGAATCAGTCACTTTTACGTAACGTATTTGGCTTTCCGCCTGTCACAGGATCGGCACTGCCCGCCGCTTTTGCTTGTTCAGCACGCTTACGACGAATCTCTTTTGGATCCGCCAGCAACGGACGATAAATCTCAATGCGGTCTTTATCTCGAACCGTCGCATCCAAACGAACATTACGGCTATACACACCAATTTTGTTTTTGTTTAAATCAATTTCAGGGTACAACTCTAGCACGCCTGATTGACGGATGATCTCTTCTGCCGTCGCTTGGTTGTTCACCACCAAGTTGAACACTCGTTGCTCATGAGGAAGCGCATACACCACCTCCACATGAATCATATCCGATTCAATACTCATAGCATTCGTACACCTGTTTTGCGCGCTTGGTAAACGCATTCACCATGTTACCGGTTAGCTCATTAAAAATCTTACCAAATGCCATTTCGATCATTTTGCTTGAGAACTCAAACTCCAGTTTCAGTTCCACTTTACATGCTTGCTCATCAAGCGCCGTAAACAGCCAACCACCTCGTAAGGTTTTAAAAGGCCCGTCAACCAAGTTCATCATGATTGCCTGACCCGGAATAAGCTCATTAGAGGTTGTGAACGTTTTGCTGATACCTGCTTTTGCAACATCAACAGAAGCCACCATAGCACAGTTCGAAGACTCAAGGATTCGTGAACCTGAACAACCAGGAAGAAACTCAGGATACTTAGAAACATCATTGACCAGATCGAACATCTGCTCTGCACTAAAAGACACCAAAGCAGAACGGCTAATTTGCTTCATACACTCTCCTCTCGATACGCATACGTGTTTAAGGCTTGCGCCAATTTTACTTTTATTCGACGATAGCGCAAATAAAAGGATTTCCTAACCAATTTCCAATCCGTATAATGAGGCCATTATGGTAAAGAAAAAATCAAAGCAAAAAGCGGGTAGCAACACTATCGCGCTTAATAAAAAAGCTCGCCACGAATACTTCATTGACGATGAAATTGAAGCTGGCTTGGAGCTACAAGGTTGGGAAGTAAAAGCCCTTCGCCAAGGAAAAGCCAATATCGCAGAAAGCTACGTCTTTATGCGTGACGGAGAGGCTTTTGTCAGTGGAATGACTATTACTCCTCTTAATCAAGCATCGACTCACGTTGTTGCGAACCCGACGCGCGTGCGTAAGCTACTTATGAGCCGTCGAGAACTCGACAACCTGCTTGGTCGCATCAACCGTGAAGGTATGACGCTAGCAGCGTTATCACTTTACTGGTCTCGCTCTTGGGTGAAGATCAAAATCGGTGTGGCTAAAGGTAAAAAACTGCACGATAAGCGTACCGATCTTAAAGAAAAAGATTGGGCTCGTGAAAAAGCGCGTGTGATGAAGAGCTCACTGCGTTAAACTTGACCACTTAGACGCATAGTGCTGGACAGCTTACACTTTTCTGTTACTATGCGGATATTACCTCTGGGGCTGATTTAGGATTCGACGGGAATTCAGAAGTCTGAGGTGCATGCCGAGGTGCGGTAGGCCTCGTTAACAAACCGCAAAAAAATAGTCGCAAACGACGAAAACTACGCACTAGCAGCTTAATAACCTGCTCAGAGCTCTCTCGCCCTAGCTTCCGCACGTAAGACGGGGACCAACGAGGGATCAAACCCAAACGCGCTAGTCCGGATTCTCCCGCCTGAGAGATGAACGACGAATTATAATTCAGGATAGTCATCAACTAGCGTGTCGGTTCGCAGGTTGGTGGTGAATTTAAAGATCGACTAAGCATGTAGTACCAATGATGAAAGGTTTTCGGACGCGGGTTCAACTCCCGCCAGCTCCACCAAACGTTTGGAAAGGCCGCTAACTCTCGGGTTAGCGGCCTTTTTGTATCTGCACCATACCCACTCTCACCAAAACCAGTAATAACTTACCTTTGACCCAACACATTCTTGGACAAGAATGAGCTAGGAATAAGACTTAACTGAACTTATTTCAGATGAAAAAATGTATGGGAAATGTCTAAAATGAAAGCCAATTTTACTTGGCTACTACACTACATAAACAGCATCCATTTATGACAATTCATTAGAACTTAACTACACATAGAACAAGATTCAATGTTAGAATGCGGCCTGAATTTTGGAGAGTAATTAATGCCAGTAACACCTTCACCACTCAGATACCCAGGTGGTAAAACAGCGATAACCCCAATGGTTTCAGAGATAATTGGTGCAAACAAACTACGTACTGCACATTATGTAGAACCCTATGCAGGTGGAGCAGGGTTAGCTTTATCTTTGTTGTTTAACAAGGTAGTCCCTCATATCCATTTGAATGATATTGATCTTTCCATCTGGGCGTTCTGGCATTCGATATTGAATAATACAGAAGAGTTTATTCAATTAGTAAATGACACTGATATCACTATAGATGAATGGCATATTCAGAAAGGGATACAAGAAAGAAAAGAACAAGTTGATACTTTAACTTTAGGGTTTTCTAGCTTTTTTTTAAACAGAACTAACCGTTCAGGAATTATTCAAAAGGCTGGAGTTATTGGTGGCTTAAAGCAACAAAGTAAGTACCCTTTAGACTGCCGATTTAATAAGAAAAGTCTAATAAGTAAAATCCGAAAAATAGCTACTTTATCTGACAAAATTCACACCTACAACATGGATGCTGTTGATTTTATTAACCATATTGAAGCCAATGTAGACAGAAGCTTTTACTGTATTGATCCACCTTATTTTGTAAAAGGCCAAAGTTTATATACAAATTTCTATGAACCTTGTGATCATCATGAATTAGCCGATGTAATAGGACAAATAGAAGGGCGCTGGATGCTAACTTACGATAATGCAGAGCAAATAAAACAACTGTATAGCAGCTATCGTCAGTTTACTTTCTCACTCAATTACAGCGCAGCAGATAAGAAAAAGGGCACAGAACTTTTGGTCGTAAGCCCGGGGCTACGAGTGCCAAACTCATTAGGTCTGCAAAGAGCAACCAAATAAGGTTGCTCTCTACTTTTACGCTTAAAGATCGAGACCTTTTCTAGAAAGAATATCTAGAACTTTTCCTCCTGGAACCAAGCTTATCGAAGCATGTCTATGAGCCAGTGCAATAGGGACAATCGCATTCTCATAGAGCTCTAATTCGAAATGAGTCACTAGATTCATAGCTCGGCCAAGCATTGGGATGTATCTGTGGACTTCGACTTTTTCCTGAGCAAATTTTTTCTTTGCATCTTTTGCTTTGGTATCTTCGTCCGAATCCCCAAAAGGCGTTTTGTATTCAAACGGATAAACCAAACCAAATACAAAAACTTTTCCATTTTTCGTTTTATAGATAAAATCCTGACCATAGTAAGTTTCATGACCAAAATTATCTGATGCTTCTGAACGAGCCGCAATGTACCGATGTCTATATTCATCATCAATAACACGGAAAGCGCCAGGCTCAATGTATCGAGATAAACCTTTGGCATGTTCAACTGCTGTCCCGGTCTTTTGTATACCCATGATTAAAGGCGGCTCTAATCCTTTCTCCTTCAAATGAGCAGACACTTTGGAATACAATTTTAGCAATCTGGCATGTACTTTTGCAGGTTGCCCAAATATTGCTAAAGGGCCATCAAGCACAAAAGCCATTCGGCTTAGCAAATGCGGGTCACGATAACCAACCATTCGAATAAATGAAGCAATAATCAAATGCTCTACTACATTCATAAATCTTGTGATCGCCGAACCGTTATCACCTAAATCGGAAATTTGTTCATGTATTCGCATTACATCCGTGACATAAACGTCCTGCCCACATGACTGACAACACTGTACTTCCTCTTTAACCTTGAATATAAAGTCACCTTGCTGACCACACGAAGGGCATGTTTTAAGCTTAACTTCGCCACCATCAATAGCGAGAAGTGTACCAACAACATTATAGCTTTTATCGTTCGTAAAACTGGTTCGCATATCCGAAAGCTGTTCATAAATAGCTAAGCGAAAGCCGTCTTTTACAGTTGCTGAATCCTTATAACGAACATTACAGCCCGGCAAAGTAAACGATATTGGATCACCACTTCTGTGTAGTTCTGCAACTTTGAATGGGTCCACAAAGTTTGATTTTTCTGGCTTTAGTTCCTTATATTCCGAAACCTTAATGATGACCATGCTATTTTTGACATAGCCAACCTGAGTACTTGGAAATAGACCCGGAATTGGCTCCTTATAAGGGCTGGCATCAGAAGCAACTACATAATCAGGCAACCAACCATCTCCCTCTTCCCAAAGGATATAATCTTGTGTGATTTTTTTTGCTTCTTCTTCTGACGGTGGAGTTAGACAACTACAATTCTTAAGGAAGTCTTGTACATCAGGATTCTTTACTACGTCTACATGACCGCCTTTACCCGCTGGTTCTCTGTTGTAAGGCATTATTCACCTCTCGTACGTTTAATTTCAGCATACTCTTTAGCAAGTTCGTCTGGCGTAAAACGATTAATTTGAGTCGGAACAACGAACGGAGAGGACAAAGTTTTAATCCGTGCAAAACCAACATCCTGAGCAGTTTTCAACGAAGCATGGAAATCAGCGAAATCATAGAACTTACCGAGTGAACGCAACTCATCCTCATTGTTAAGATGGGTAACAAACCAGTTTTCTGTGTTCGCCAGAATATTAGGATGAATCGACGACGGCTCTTGTGTTGCGTATACAAATGCAATTTTCGCTTTTGCTCCTTCCTTAGCGATTCTTGGCCATACTCCTGTTAAGTCATCCTTACGGCCAATCAAGTTGTGAGCTTCCTCAACATATATAACTATATTCGGTAAATACTCGTTTTTATGGAACCGTCCCATCGAACGAGTAAGAACATGTCTAGCAATTCGAAGAGCCATGGCCTTTCGCACCATTTCAGAACCAACAGAAAGATCTAGAATCACAATTTTCCCGTCTAACAGTAATTCGTATATCTCTGATTCAACTTCTCCATCTCGATGAATACTGTGGTATTCAGCAATTGGTCCTAGATAGCTTTTTACTCGGATAGGCATATCAGTTTCATTCTTGCCCGCAATCAAGTTGACCAGCGCTTTTAAGTTATCATCAATCCAATCATCTCCAGCTTTCTTACTTCTTAAAGATGGCCATAATCCCGCTGGAATTTTCGTTCCTTTCTTTTTAAACTCACTTTCCGCCGCTTCATATTCTTTGCGTATTTTCTTATCCGCACTGCGTGCATCGATAAAGAACTTCACAAGTTCCGAAAGAGTTACTCCTGAAGAATAATTAGGGAAATAACCATCAGCTTCAACCTTCAACTCCTCCTGAGAAGGTTTTTTACCCAAACGTTCTTCTAAGTCACTAACAACATCAGTATAATTTTGCTCAAGTATCTGACGCTTCACGTCTTTTGACACGCTTAACTTGACCTTGTAGTTTTTAGGCGCCTCAAAACCTCGGGTGTACAGAAGTGCTTTAAACGCCGCTACCAACCTTTCAAAGCGAACTTTTTCGCTTTCTGTCGCATCTTCAGGCAGCTCATCAAATGAAAGTGAAGAAACCAAAATTCTCATATCACCAGCAGAGATATTTTCATCTTTCAGAATATCTTGAATGATCGTCAAACCTATATCTGGCCGTTCATAAAAGTTATTTCTCAAATCTCTTACTGCTGGATCTTCACTTGCCATTCCTCTGTAACAAACAACATCTCCCTTAAAGACATCTGCAATTGAACTTCCGTCATCCTGTTGGTTCACATTTGCGTACTCACCATTAATATCAAATATTATTTGACCTACTTTCGTATTATCTTTGGCAGCAGACATAGCGACAGAAGCAACGGTCGTCTTTAATGTGTTAGATTTACCAGTACGAGTCATACCAAGAATCGCTGTACGGCGGGCTAAAAAGTCGGTGGGCTGGATCTGAACCGAAACAAGAGCTTCGGTAACAGCTCTGTGTAATCTAGCTGTTGAGGTATAACGCACAGTACCAATATCGATAGCCGTTGGCATTGCCGTAAAACCTGATTTTAGAGCTTCTTCAAGAGCTTTTACTTTTACTTCTTCATTTACATGATTGACTATAGTTTCCAGAGCTTCGCCCCTCGGTTTGAAAACACGCAGTCGATTAACAGACATATAGTTTTCAACATCACTCCCAAGTCTTAATTCACCTTTATCTATGAAAAAAGTCCCCAATATGCGACATCTCAAACCACCAGCTTGAAGCTCAGAGTGTGTTAGAACGTCTAAGCCATCAAGTCGATCATTAACAAATACTTCATCAGAGGTTCTACGCTGGTTGTGTTCAATTCTTGTTCTGACGTAGTCATCATCAGTTGGAAGCTTTGCAGGACCTAACACTCTAAGTAGAATGACTTCTCGATCCAATTCAGTACCAGCTGAAACCTTATCCGGATTTAAGGAAGTGGCGACTAAAAAGCTATTGTGGGGTATACCCGCTACTTGCTCTTTATGATAATCGTTGGTGAGAATACTAGCTTCTCGGAAATCCATTGAATATACATACCCCACCAAATGATCAATAGGGTTATTACCTAATAGTTTAAGTAGCTTATCTTCTGAGCCTAAAACGTTGCCAATAAATTTGTTCATATCGCCATTCATCTAATTATAAAAACACTAACTTTAGTACTTTTTTCTTAAGTTGTAATGAAGATTAATCATATAATTTAATGCAAATCATTAATATATTTATATTTTCCTGAGACAATACATACGTTTCTGCACTAGCACTCAGACCTGACAATTGTAGTCACTTCTGAGCCTAACAAAAAATATGTTAAAAACTGTTAAGGTGACAAAATCGCCGATTCATCGAAAATGATTTTGGGGCAAATTCGTGTTACTAATGGCGTCAGTCGTGACCCTGCTCGCATGACCAAAAGTATGGAAAAACTCTACATACGTGGCCAGTTTTAGTGAACCACTACAAGGTGTCTGGAATAGCTTAACCAGAATAGAGGCCCCTAACTGTCTTAAGGTTTTAGCTTAGGTTTATCTTGGTGGGGTCATCGAGAAGGGTGTCTTGATTCTAAAAGCCAACCAGATTTCAGCGTGGTCTGATAGATATCTACTGAAGAAAGATAAAGAGTAGACGTGATTGTGAATCTCTAATATCGGTTTTTAACATGATAAAAGCGAGTAACCAAATGAAATGGTTCTCGCTTTTTTAATCAATTACCACGTTCGATTCGAGATAAAAATTACCCCGTAAACTCTTCAGAATCGGGACGATTGGTAAACTGCACACCATTTAAGAAGTCGCACAGCAGTTGGTCTTCACACTGTTTGTAGTTTTTGTTGTTTGGCTTGCGGAAATACGCACCAATTTCGTATTTACTTAAACTAATACCAACCACTTCTAATACGTCCAACACATCTTCTGCTTTCATGTCTAGCGCAATGCGCAGCTTCATGAGAATCATGTTGTTGGTCAACGTGACTTCTGGTTTAGGTTGCTCGCCGTCTTTTTTGCCTCGCTTGAGGTTAATAAAGCCATTTAAGAATACCGCTAACTCTTGATCCTTCATCTTAACGCTAGATTTGTCGCTTTCATCTTTTAACCAGTTTGCCACTTTATCGTGAGCCACAGTCACTTCGGCCTGCCCGAAAGCTTTCATTATCTGTGCGTTTTTAAGGTTTAACGCGTGTTGGATACGACGTAAAATTTCGTTGTTAGTCACTAGGGGTTCCTAAAATGAGTTCTAAGGGAGAATAAAAATCCATCAATTACATGCGATCTGTGGGTGTCTTTATTCAATAGCGTAGTTGACGGTGACTCTAACAGAGAACACGTTTCTTCGGTAGGTTAAAAAATGGAAATAAGACGGCCTACTCGAACTAGTTGGCGAAGTTGGTAATACCCCACGAATCAACATCTCTCTTCCCTAATTAGCATCACTTAATGAACCCAACGTAAGTCCGAACATCCAGTTATAGTTAAAACCAAGTTAACTATAGTTGATACCATGTTTTTTGTATTACAGATCCGCCAAAAAAGTATTAAAAACAAACAAAAGCGCCCTCTTTGAGCATGTATTAAAAATTAAATTGACAGTATCCACTATAATTGCAATTATAAAACTATAGTTATAGTTTGGAGTCATAACGTAATGAAAAGAATTAAGGAAACCATCTGTCAGCATTTTGATCAGCTAAACCTAGACCTAAGAATCTCAGGAAATGGCCGCTATATTGACCAAAAATGTACCCCAGATGTGGTTAGTTCACTGGCTGAAGTGATTTTAGAGTACATCGATCGTGGAAATGCGTCGTTTACCATCCGAGATCTGATGGAATCGGAAGAGCTCGATACCGTGATGGTTAACCAATTTCAAAAGCCATCGATCAGCCACCCTGGTGCAGCGAGTGAGTATGATAAGGTCGCGTCTCAACCAGTAAAACTGTTTGAGTATGCCCAATTGATCAAAACCATTGAGTCTACAGGGCGTGCAAAACGCTATGTCGTATTAAATGAAAGCATCTTGCAGTTTATTGCCACGGGCGAGAAAAAGGCGCTGGAATTTTTGGTCATCTACCTAAACAAAGTGCTCAGTGATAGCGGCTTAAAGGACGAGTTTGACCGCTTTTTTACGTCTCCAAACGCAAACAGCTTTACTCATCTAAAAGAGCACTACTGCAACTTTATTATTGAGCACACGCCGATCAACGGCTTGACGGAAAGTCGCCGAATCTTCTCTAAGGTGCTCAACCCACTGGCGTTTGATCAATCGAACTACGGCACAAAAGCAGGCCGCCTTTCTGGCTCTCCGATCTCATACCATGAGCTGTTTTATAACCGAGTGAACTTTAGGGATCATGATAAGCCAAAAGGTACGCCAAGAAGTACGTTCCTCGCGAGCTTTCCGGAAGACACCGCCACTGAGATCTACCAAGTCGAACGAGCGAAGAAACACATCAAGCGCTACCACGATGGAAAAAGCGAGATCAACCGCTACCGAGAATTGGAAGCGAATAATGTTCATCACATCTTTCCTAAACACCAATTTCCAGAGCTTTCCGATACGTTCGAGAACCTAATTCTGATTACCTCTGGGCAACACTTGGACTTTGCACACCCAAATGCAAATACACAGCAAATCTCTAAGTCTTATCAACTGGTCGCACTGCTGGCTAAGCTCGATAGCATTGAGAAATCTGTATACCGAGAGAAAGATGAGTTTTATAGCCTTGCAGAGTTCATGCGTGTGGTGAACATTGGTTTAGATAAAGAGTTGCTGTTAGATGGTATGGGCGTTGCTGAGATCCGCCATCGATTAGCAGAAGAATACGTGCAATAAAACGCTCAGCAACGCAATAGCTTCATGGCGATGGATGATAACGCTACGTGAGATAGACGCCATCCTATCGCCATTTAAAACACCCAAGCTCACGGCTAGAAACTTGGAACACCAAAGACGAAAAAGAGAGGGAATGATGACGTCAGTTGGCTTTACCAAAGAAATGATCGACGCTGCTCAAGCGGAATCAGAAAAAAGAGAGCACCACATTAAACACCACTTTGAGGTAGCGCACTTTAGCTCTGATGAACGAAACCAGATTGGTTTTCTTGGCGAGTTTTGTTTTTGTCAGTTAATGGGGGAAGATTGGCGACAAAACATCCGTGACAATTACTTAACCATTGATGATTGTGATTTTAGACTCAACAACTTGGTGATTGATGTCAAAACAGAAACCGTACCCAAGCGTCATGCGCATAAAATCATTCAACGAACCATTGATGATGATGCTATCTATGGCCGACGTTTGTACAGCGAGGGGCAATTTAACCTCCTCAAAAAGTACGATGTGGTGGTGTTTGGTTTAACCATCCGAGAAGAGAACAACGCTTGGTATCCGATTGGGTTTATCTCTGCTCGCGATATTCAAACTCGTTACACACCAACAAGGTTTCGCCCAGATGGAGGGCAATCCCCCTCACCAGGCGCACCAATACGTACATCCGAGCTGCGACCGATTGAAGCGCTTAAACAGTTAACAAGCGCAGAGTTTCAGTAGCACGTGATACAAAAAGACCCGCGCATGATACAAAAAAGGCCAGCACGTGGATGGCTGGCCTTTGGGTACAGACTCAATAAAATCAGCTTCGGCGTTTCATACCAAAATAATTCACCGATACGCTATCAATGTTCATTGAACGCGTTCCGTAGTTTCTCGCGATGCGGTAAAACTTATTGAACTCGTCACTAGAAAAGTAGGCGATGTCTTCATCTTTCGGGCACTCTTCCGAATACAAAATTGCCGCTGAACCATCTGCGATGCGTTTTTTTGGCAGACGAGCCGCACGCGGATTGTAGGTGAGGTTCGGAACAAGAATGACATCAGAATCAAGATACTTTCTTACAGCAAAATCACTCAGTTCATCAACATAACAATCGTAATTGTCGATGTTTTTGATCTCGCCATTGCCGATGTTGCGAGATTTGATCACGCGATATTTTCCGGCTTCTTTGGTGTGTTGCTTTGTGATCTGACGGTCTCGGAACACCTTAAATTTCCCAAACTCCAATGTATCAAAGATACTGTCAAACCAATCATTTCGGTATAACAGCCAACTATTGAAGTAGGTGTGTGTTAGGTAATCTTGCTCCAAGCAAAGAAAGTCTTTGTTCAAGTAAGAGTACACCGTGACTTTGCTGCTTGCTTTTGGTTTTACCGTCGTAAACGTGATGGAAACCGTCTCAATTTTTACGTCAAATGCCTTTTCGTTGTAGTCATTGATATGAAGTAATGTGTAGTTTTCCAGCAACTCTCGCGTTTTAGTGTACTCAGGCGCGTTAAGCAATGCTTTAGGCACAATCAACGAGACGTGTTTTGCCACTTGGCTGCATTTCTCGATAAAAAACGAAAAGATATTATTGGTGTTTTGATTCGACAAGCCACGACGATATTGCTTTAGCAACGCCGCCTCTTTGATTTTCATGTATGGCGGGTTACCCACCACCACATCATAGCTGTTCTTCACATCCCAAAGCAGAAAGTCTTCATTATAGAAGTTAAACGTCACATTCTCGTTGGCAAGGTACTTACTGACAAGCAACTGGCACAATTTGATGGACTCTTGGTTGATGTCAACGCAGTCAATGATGAGACGCTTTCCTTGGTACTTCTTCACGATTTGATGCAAGAAATTACCCACACCAACAGAGGGCTCTAACACTCGAATGTTCTCGGCACTGATCTCTGGCAACGGTGCTATCGCAGAAAAGCAAATCTCTTGATCGGTGTAATAAGCCGCGGTATGCAGCCTTTCCGCATTCGCCAGTTCACAGATCTTGAACATGTCTTGGCGTGCGTACTGCGTCCAGTTTTGCTCAACAAAGCGATACAAGTTTTCCGCGTTTTCAAGTTGATGTTGCTTGATCGTTTGTGCGATGTCTTTTTTTGACAGTTTTGGTAGCTCTAACTTTTGGATCTTTTTACCAATCTCACCAAATACTGCACTCGGAACCGCCTCACCTAAACACTGACGAATGTTCACTTCCGTTTTTTTTCTAAACTGATTTTTGGTTTCAAAATCCGCAGAGTTAGCTGGAATCGAGCCTGCAGGCAACCACTGAAATGATTCTGGAATAGACATCATCAACATCAGTTCACGAATGCTAAACACACGATGATCCACCGGATGAACGGTATTTTGGCTCGGTAAGCAGTCATTTCGAGTGTGGATACATGGCGCGACTCTGTCCCAAAGTTGGCGCTGATATTTATCGCCGTTCTTACTTTGGTTTAAAACAATCTTGCCATCCTCAATTTTGTGAGGTTTTAAGTGGTCTTCTGGGTTGTCGAATGCACTTTTTCCATATGCCGTGGCGGCAATCCACGGGTACATGTTCTCTTTGTATGGACGAAACGAATGGAAGAAATCATCACTAGAGAACTCGCCCATCGTATTTAGTGCTGGGAGATGCCCAATCACTTCACGCAATGTTTTTTCAGGGCGGTAATCTGGATACAAATCCAACGGAGTCACGCCTTTTTGATCGCGTCGAACACCAATAACAAGGGTACGAGTTCGGCTTGAGTTCGCGCCATAGTTTTTCAGGTTGAGTACCTTGCTCTCTATTAAATAATCTGGAGCGAGGTTCGTGTGAATCGCTTCATTAATTGGCTTATCTACCCCATCCAAATCGGTACAGGTTGACTTTAAGAATGCGCGCACGTTCTCAAAGATGAAGAATCGCGGCTTTTGCTCTTTCACAATACGCAATGACTCAACAACAAGAGAGTTGCGGCCAAGCTCTTCATTCTTTTTATGGTTAGCAACACTCATCCCCTGACAAGGCGGCGTCGCAACCACAAGATCCACATCTTTAATATTTTTAAGGTGTTTGTATGCGTTGATTTCCGCATAGAGGGCATCATGCGTTTTAGGTTGCGTTAGATCGCCACAAATATAGCCAGATTCAAACTCACACTTGTTGTTGTATTTCTGGATATTTATGCGTTTTTCTAGAAGCTCTGCGGTCGCAATGCATTTAAAGCCAAGCTCTTTTAAGCCAAAGCAACCAACTCCGGCAGAACTAAATAAACTAACGTAAGTGAACATGTTATTTCCCCATAAACTGAGGCGAGATTTTATCACATACACATTCAATTAGAAGGGAAAGGTAACAGCAAAAATATAAGCACCTGAAAATAAAGTGTATTTATTTTTTTGTGGGTTTTTAAATCATTAGAAATGAAAAAAGCCAGCGATAAGCTGGCTTTTAGAATATGGTGGAGGGGGACGGATTCGAACCATCGAAGGCAGTGCCGGCAGATTTACAGTCTGCTCCCTTTGGCCACTCGGGAACCCCTCCATATGGCGAGTATAATAGAGAAAGACGAAAAGAATGTACACCATTAAATTACACTTACGATTTAAGTGATTAAAACATGTTCAATTACATTGTTGATGAGCGATTAAAAGCACGCCACTATTATCAAGACTGTGTCAGTTTTTATGGTGACAATAGCGCTTAGATTGACCAAATGAACGAACAGGCGTATCACAACGACTTCGTTCCACTTATGTGAGAGGAAAACCCTTGGAACACATTAACGATTTGCTGATGGCCATGAAGCCGCTTCTTGAACAATATGGTTACCTCGCGCTGATCGTCAGTATCTTTCTTGAGGGGCTCGGCATTCCCATGCCTGGCCAATCTTTAATGATTGCTGCTTCCATCATTTCATCCGAGCATGTGATGAACCTGACCGCTGTCATGGTAGTGTCTTGGTTAAGTTGCTTTCTAGGGAATACTTGTGGCTACTTAGTGGGTTACTATTTTGAGGGATGGCTAGATAAGAAAGGCTACATTTCCGGGCCAAAAATGCAGAAATTACAAAGTACCATTCAAAAATATGGCCCAGCCTGTTTAGTTGTCAGTCGCTTCATTGAAGGTATGAAACAATTTATGCCACTCGCTTGTGGGATAGCTAAAATGCCACGTAAAGAGTTCTTATTGGGTAATGCGCTCGCAACCACGATTTGGGTTGCCTTGTTCAGCTTCCTCACCAACATCGCTTTTGAACATTTAGGCTTAATCACACATCTTTATTCTGAGCACCAATACGCAGTTTGGATCATCGCTGCTATTCTCTTCTCGATGATGATCATCGCCTTACTTAAACGAAAAAAATCTTAGAACATTGCTTTAAGGTGAAGACTCATAAAAGCTCAGAGTATCAAGTGAATAGATACTTTGAGCTTTTTTTTGTTATTTCCCTACTCAAAATTTAGCAGCCATTTAGACGTCTAGACGTTGACAACAAACTGGTGTCCGATTAGTCTGCTCACCTTTATTTTTGTTTATGTTGTCGTTCACATGTCTGGTTCAAAAAATTCTAATAAAGCAATTGCACCATCAGCGATTGCACTTTTGCCTTTGGCCATCTTTCTCGCACTGTTTATTGGTGTGGGCACTTACCTATCTTTACAAGGTGTCGATTTCGCGTTTTACCAATTGCCAGCTCCAATCGCGGCGTTACCAGCGGTGATCTTAGCGTTGGTGCTGAGTAAAGATAAGTTAAACCGCTCTATCGAACACTTTATGCGTGGTGTTGGTCATCCAGACATCATTGCGATGTGTATGATCTACCTATTAGCGGGGGCATTTGCCGCGGTTGCAAAAGCCTCCGGTGGTGTTGATGCTACCGTGAACCTAGGCCTATCAGCCATTCCTACCAGCATGATTTTACCGGGTATCTTCTTGATCTCAGCTTTCATTGCAACGGCAATGGGCACCTCAATGGGGACAATTGCAGCCGTGGCTCCAGTCGCGCTCGGCATTGCTGAATCGGCAGGCATGAGCCTTCCATTGACGGCGGGTGTGGTACTCAGCGGCGCAATGTTTGGCGACAACCTATCCATCATTTCAGACACAACTATCGCAGCAACGCGTTCTCAAGGTTGTGAAATGAAAGATAAATTTAAAGAGAACATTCGTATTGCGTTGCCTGCGGCATTGGTTGCATTGCTGATCTTTGCGTTCAACAGTACCGCGACTCAAGTACCAGAAACTGGCCCGATTGAATGGCTAAAAGTGCTGCCGTACGTCACTATCCTGATCCTTGCGGTGTCTGGCATGAACGTCTTTGTGGTTCTGAGTATTGGTATTGTACTCGCGGGCGGCGTGAGCTTATCTTCTATAGAGAATTACGGCCTAACCAATTACGCTCAAGACATTTATTCTGGCTTTGGCAGTATGCAGGAGATCTTCTTGTTGTCGATGCTGATTGGTGGCATCAGTGAACTCATGCGCCGCCAAGGTGGCTTAGCGTTCCTGACAGGCTTTGTGACTCGCATTATCCGTTCATTTGGTTCTAGCCATTCTCAAGAATCCAACGGTCGCGCAAGTGAACTCGGTATTGCGGGCTTGGTTTCTATGGTCAACACCTGTACTGCTAATAACACCGTCGCGATCATTGTTTCTGGCAGCGTCGCACGTGAACTGGCAGAAGAGAACAACGTGACACCTCGCCGCTCTGCCAGTTTATTGGATATCTTCTCTTGTGTTGTACAAGGCGTACTGCCTTACGGAGCGCAGGTGTTGCTGCTTGGCTCAGTGTTCAAATTGTCACCATTAGAAGTAGTGGCGAACTCATACTACTGTTTTGCACTTGCTATTGCCGCGATCGTGGCGGTGTTTATTAAGCATCCTGCTCGCCAACCAGCTGCGCAAACTGAACGTTAATAATTTCGATTAAAGGCTCCTGATGGGGCCTTTATCTTTTTATTTTTCTTGCTCTTTTTCTTTCTTTTTCCCTCTTTCTGTTTCTGTATCTTTGATCGCTTCTCGTAAACTCACCGCATCATGCAAAGGTATGTGCAAATGCTGACTGATGACCTTGAGTTTCTCCACTTGCTCGGCATTACTGTTGGCCGCAACGCCACTTGCACTGAAGTGATTGTTCTCAAAGCCGACTCTAATATCGAGCCCTAGCAACATGGCACTGGTTAAGCAATCTTGCTCTCGTGCTCCAAAGGCACACACTGCACAGCGCACTTCTGGCGTTACAAAGTCTGAGTCAAAAAAACGCGCGAGATTCAGAGCACGTAAATCCCAAGGTGAAGATTGTTGCTCTTTTTGGTAACGACCAAGTACGACTAATGCGTGTTGATGGTGATCAGGCAATAAGCCTTTCTCTCGCAGCAAAAAATACCGGTCTATATCGTTTTGATCGTACAGAATGATTTGGCTTAATATCTCTTGCTCAGCAATTCGATGAAAAAACGCCGAGCTTTGATTTTGGCTTTGTTCATCAGGAAAAGCTCTCGCAATGCAAAAGACGCCGCCTCCGGTTTAACGGCGTCAATCAATGCGATTTGTTGCTGAGGAGAATACATGCCGACCGCTTCCGTGGTTAACTGAACCAGCATGGCATCACCAAGTGCATCTTTTACGGCATGATACATCTCTAGGTTGTCTTTGATTTCGAGCGAGTGATTGCCTGCCGTATCTCTGGTATGCAAATGGATCATGGCAGCCCCTGCCCTTTGGCATGCTTTCGCTTCGGCAACCATTTCATCCATACTCATCGGTAAATTGAGGTGATCTTGCTTGGTTTTACGTGCGCCATTTGGTGCAACGATTATCGCCACTCTTGAACGTTCTAACGAGCTATCCATTACCATGTTTGAGAGACCTCATTGAGGGTGAGAGCAAGTTTCTCCACCAGCTCTTCAATATGATGATTCTCAATGATAAATGGCGGCGCAAGTAAAATATGGTGGCCATTAATACCATCGATTGTTCCCGCCATTGGATAACACATGAGCCCATTGGCCATGGCTTGTTGCTTTACGTGTTTTGCCGCATTGCTTGAGACCGCGAGAGGCGTTTTACTTTGTTTATCGGCCACCAGTTCAATGCCTAAGAATAAGCCTTTACCACGAATGTCCCCCACATAAGGGCAATCCGCCAAACAAGCCTCTAGCGATTGACGAAGTCTCTCACCTTGATGGCTCACCGCTGCCAATAGGTTTTGATCATCAATTGCCTCAAGCGTGGCAACAGCGGCGGCACTGGCAACGGGATGCGCCATAAAGGTATGCCCATGTTGGAAAAAACCACTGCCCATTGCTATGGTTTGATAAACCTTGTCATTCGCAACGACCGCACCGATCGGCTGATAACCAGCGCCTAACCCTTTCGCCATACAAACCAGATCAGGCTCCGCTTCTTCTTGCTCAAAAGCAAAAAAAGTTCCACTTCTACCAACGCCGCACATGACTTCATCCATGATAAGTAACACATCATAGCGATCGCATATTTCTCGGATCCGCTTAAAGTAGCCTCGCGTGGCAGGAACCGCCCCTGCCGTTGCTCCAACAATGGGTTCAGCGACAAAAGCCATGACATTCTCTGCGCCCAATTCCATGATTTTGCTTTCCAGTTCATTCGCGGCACGCAAAGAATATTCTTCTTCTGATTCATTTTGACGTTGATGGCGATAAGCATAACAAGGGGGGATATGATGGCTGGAGGACAAAATGGGTTTAAACGGTTCGCGCCGCCATTCATTTCCGCCAACGGCTAACGCCCCTAACGTATTGCCGTGATAGCTTTGTTGGCGAGCAATAAAATACCGTTTCTGCGGTTGCGACCTCTCAACAAAATATTGCCGCGCCATTTTTAACGCGGATTCCACCGCTTCAGATCCGCCACTGACCAAGTAAACGTGGTTAAACTGTGACGGCATTCTTTGGCAAATCAACTCCGCGAGGCGTTCACTATTTTGGTTGGTGAAAAAGCCCGTATGGGCAAACGGCACTCGTTCTATTTGCGCCAACATGGCTTGTTTGACTGCTTGATGACTATGGCCCAAGTTGGACACGGCAGCCCCGCCGCAGGCATCTAAGTACGCTTTACCTTGATGATCAAATAAGTAGACCCCCTCTCCCCGTTCAATTTTGGGTAACTTAGCGTGACAGTGACGGTGGAACATATAGGACATGTGAGCGCCTCCAATGCGGTTGTTTTGTAAGCATAGTCAGGATGAGGGGCTTTTTGGGAATATCGCAAAACGAAATATTGAGAAGCATTTGGATCATGGCAACCCAAAAACTATAAAAAGATTAACAATCAATACTTTAATAAAAACAAGGCCAGCTTTTATTAAGGCTGGCCTATGGGTGACTAAAAGCTTTATGAATTGACCATCTAGCCAATATAAGTACCGACAATTACGCTTGTAGCGCTTGCTCCAGATCTGCCAAAATATCTTCAATGTGCTCAATGCCAACAGACAAACGGATCATCTCTGGTGCAACACCCGCTTGTTTTTGTTCTTCCTCACTAAGCTGACGATGAGTGGTGGATGCAGGGTGACACGCGAGCGATTTGGCATCGCCAATATTGACCAAACGTTTGAATATTTTTAGTGCATCGTAGAAACGAACCCCCGCCTCATAACCTCCCTTTAAGCCAAATGATAAAATGGCCGATGGTTTGCCCTGCATGTATTTTTCTGCCAAAGGATAATGTGGTGAGCTTGGTAAACCGGCATAACTCACCCAACTTACCTGCTCATGCTGGCTTAAGTATTCAGCGACTTTAAGCGCATTCTCTGTATGACGCTCCATACGCAGTGATAAGGTTTCTAGCCCCTGCATGAGCATAAAGGCGTTCATCGGTGATAGCGCCGCCCCGGTATTTCTTAACGGAACGGTTCGAGCACGCCCAATAAACGCCGCTTCACCAAATGCTTCGGTATAAACCACGCCATGATAAGACGGCTCAGGTTGATTAAAGACAGGAAAACGCGCTTTATGCTCTGCCCATGGGAATTTACCTGAATCAATGATAATGCCGCCCAATGTTGTGCCATGCCCACCAACGTATTTCGTTAAGGAGTGAACCACAATGTCTGCGCCAAATTCGATGGGTTTACACAATACTGGAGTAGCGACGGTATTATCGACAATGACAGGCACGCCTTTTTCATGAGCAAGTTCTGCAACACGTTCTAGATCGATGATGTTGCCCGCCGGGTTACCAATACTTTCACAGTAAACGGCTTTGGTGTTGTCATCGATAAGCTCAGCCAAACTTTCTGGCTTATCATCTTTTGCAAAGCGTACTTCTATACCTTGATTCGGCAACATATGGGCAAACAAGGTATAGGTCCCCCCATATAACTGAGGGGTCGAGACAATATTATCGCCCGCTTGCGCTAAGGTTAAGATGGCATAGTTAATCGCAGCACTACCAGCGCTTACTACCAATCCTGCAATCCCCCCTTCTAAAGCGGCCATGCGCTTTTCTAGTACATCATTGGTTGGGTTCATGATGCGGGTGTAAATATTGCCCGGTACTTCAAGGTTAAATAAATCGGCCCCATGTTGAGCGTTGTCAAACTCATAAGCCACGGTTTGATAAATTGGCGTCGCAACGGATTTTGTCGTGGGATCAGTTTCGTATCCAAAATGGATCGAGAGTGTTTCGTCTTTCATGTATCTTCCTTGAATATTTATGTGAATGGCGATCACTCAATATACTGCCTATTTTTTCAGCAAAGATACTTGCTAACCGTCACAATCTTGTTTCTAGCGGTTTAGCCTTAAGCTGCGATTTGTCGTTTCAACCAACGCCGAAATTTGTTGGTTGGCACACTTTTCGTATTGGTGATCAAATAGTAGCCCGCATTTGCCGCAATAGGCTCAAAGGGCGACACTAAGCGACCCGATTTTAGTTCATCCGCCACCAGCGCCATTCGTGCCATGGCGATACCAACCCCTGCTTCTGCCGCAGAGATAGCCATATCAGTACGATTAAAGAAGTGCCCCACATCCGTTTTGAACGATAAGCCCATACTTGATGCCCAAAATAACCATTCATGATCGCGTGCAGCACTCTCCCACGGCATTGCATCGTGCAATAATGTTGCCTGACACCATTCAGATTTAGAGGCGTTCAGAGCTTTTAGCCACTCATGTTCTTCTAAGTATTTTGGGCTCATTACAGGCAAAAGCCGCTCTTCAAGAATGAGCTCTGCACTCGCATCTCGATAAGGGTGAAGCCCATAATCAATCGCAACATCATAATCTCTGAGTTCACTATTAACGATCGCCCCCTCAGCGTAGATTTGAACTTGCAAGTCAGGGTTTTCAATATGAAAACTTTCTAATCGAGGAACCAACCACTTAAATGCAAAAGATGGCGTTAACTTAAGGCGAATTTCGTTACTCGGTTTTTCTGTTTGCAGATCATCAAGCGTTTTACTGAGTTCTGAAAAATGAAAGGAAGTTGACTTCAATAGTTGATGCCCAGTAACCGTAAGTGTAATCCCGCGCGAGTGGCGTTCAAACAAAGTAAAACCGAGCTGTTCTTCTAATTGAATAATTTGCTGACTGATCGCTCCCGTCGTCAGATGCAGAGCCTTTGCGGCTCGAGTAAAACTCGGAAACTCCGCCACTTGAGTAAACAACCATAATCCACTAACGATGCTACTTTTCATCCTTGAGCCTATAGTTTTTCTAAACGCTGAATGTAATTTATATCGATTGTTAACAAAAGGTAAAGAAGACAAACTGCGCAACATCGTAAATGTGTGGGACGCATCAATGGACGTTATCGTAATAGGCAGCGGTGTTATTGGTTTAACCTCAGCTTGGTATTTGTCACAAGCTGGCTATCAGGTTACGGTGATTGACCGCCAGCCAAGCAGCGCGATGGAAACCAGCTTTGCCAACGCTGGACAAATATCTTACGGTTACTCTTCCCCTTGGGCCGCACCAGGCATCCCTAGTAAAGCCATAAAATGGTTAACCGAAGAACACGCCCCACTCAAAATCCAACCCTCACTCAATCCAGACCTGATTCGTTGGGCCACGCAAATGCTCGCTAATTGTACGCTGCCTCGGTATCAGAAAAACAAAGCACGTATGCTGTCGATCGCGAATCATAGCCGAGCTTGTTTAGAACAACTCAGGAATGAACACGCGATCAATTATCAAGGGCGACAATTGGGCACACTGCAAGTGTTTCGTACTCAGCAACAACTCGATGCCATCGAAAAAGATCTCAAATTACTTGAACAGAGCGGTACCCGATTTCAGTTGATGGACGTAAAAGAGTGCATTGAGCAAGAGCCTGGACTGGCGTTAGTACAAGAAAAACTGGTCGGTGGCTTATACCTACCAGACGACGAAACCGGGGATTGTTTTCAGTTCTGCCAACAGTTAACAGAGCTTGCGAAAGCCCAAGGTGTCAGGTTTGAGTTCAACACCGAAGTAAGTAATTGGATCACTGTAGGCAAAAAGATCATAGGTGTCCAAACCGATCGCGGGCTATTTAAAGCAGACCAGTTTGTACTTGCTTCTGGCAGTTATTCAACCGCACTACTTAAGTCACTTAAAATCCACATTCCAGTCTATCCTGTCAAGGGTATTCACTGACGGTTCCGATTGAATGTGAGCAATTTGCCCCACGTTCAACAGTGATGGATGAAACCTATAAAGTCGCCATGACTCGCTTTGATGACCGAATCCGTGTTGCTGGAACGGCAGAACTGGCTGGCTTTGACTCGTCCCTACCACAAAAGCGTAAAAACACCATCGAGATGGTCATCCGTGATCTTTTCCCTAAAAGTGGTGACTTTAACCAAGCGGAGTTTTGGACAGGCTTTCGGCCAATGACACCCGATGGAACCCCGATTATTGGAGCAACCCCATATGAGAATCTGTTTACAAATACGGGCCACGGCACCTTAGGTTGGACCATGGCATGCGGCTCAGCACACATTCTAGCCACAATCATGCAAGGCTTGGAATGTCGCATAAGCGATGAATCAGAGTTGGGCCTAAGTCGTTATGCCTGATGATTGGCATTTCATGGACCTTTACGAGTCAGGTTCTGCTCACCCGTGCCGCTGCATCAATATCAATATCAATATCAATATCAATATCAATATCAGCCCCAGAGCAACAGAGCAACAGAGCAACAGAGCAACAGAGCAACAGATAGCTTATTAATCCATCAGACTTATATCAAACCGAAGATAACACTAAAAAATGCATTGATATTCAGCATTACAAAACACTGCATATTCAATCAATTTAATGCCATTTAAAGCAATGTTCATCCACCCAACAAAACAACCATCTATTATTAACAATTTTTAACCATTTCGTGTCCACCATCACGTTACAAACGAGCAACAGAGAAAAAGATTAACAATTGCATTACAAAAAAGGGTAATGTGTTGTACGAAAAACAACCACAACCATAATAAACAGGGAAAATACTCATGCAGTCATTAGTTGATTTTCTGAATGGAATTATCTGGAGTCCGGTACTTATTTATTTGTGCCTAGGTGCGGGTTTGTTCTATTCCATCATGACGCGCTTTGTGCAGATTAGACACTTCTTTGAAATGTGGCGCTTGCTACTCTCTGGAAAAAGTTCTGCCAAAGGGATTTCGTCTTTTCAAGCACTTGCTGTTTCGTTATCTGGCCGTGTTGGTACAGGTAATATTGCAGGTGTCGCCGCGGCTATCGGTTTTGGTGGTCCTGGTGCGGTCTTCTGGATGTGGGTGGTTGCTTTCTTTGGTGCCGCGACTGCATACGCAGAATCAACGCTAGCACAGATTTATAAGGAAGAAGACGAGGGTGAATTCCGCGGCGGTCCTGCTTACTATATAGAGAAGGCTATGGGCCAAAAGTGGTACGCATGGATCTTCGCTATTGCCACCATTTTTGCTTGTGGTGTTCTGCTTCCTGGCGTTCAATCAAACAGCATTGGTAATGCCGTAGAGGCCGCATTTGGCTCTGGTGACATGATTGAAACCGCTATCGGTACTTTCAGTTTCGCTAAAATTCTCACCGGTACGGTTGTCTGTGTCATTCTTGCTTTCATCATTTTTGGTGGCGTAAAACGTATTGCCAACTTTACGCAGATTGTGGTGCCTTTCATGGCGCTTGCTTACATCATCTCTGCGTTCGTTATTATCTTGCTGAATATCAGTGAAGTACCACGAATCTTTGCCATGATCTTGGGTGATGCCTTTACGCCAATGGCAGGTATTGGTGCTGCGATTGGTTGGGGCGTGAAACGTGGCGTTTACTCTAACGAAGCCGGTCAAGGTACTGGACCTCATGCAGCAGCAGCAGCAAGTGTCGATCACCCTGCTCAACAAGGTCTGGTTCAATCGTTCTCAATCTATATTGATACTTTGCTCGTGTGTTCAGCGACGGCATTTATGATTCTTATTACCGGTGCTTACAACGTACACGATGCTGTCGAAGGTGCATTCTTAGTGCAGAACCTCCCTGCAGGCATCGGTGCAAACGGCCCGGTATTTACTCAAATGGCAATTGAAAGTGCCCTACCTGGGGTTGGTAAACCATTCATTGCGGTTGCGCTGTTCTTCTTCGCGTTCACCACGATTCTGGCGTACTACTACATCGCAGAAACGAACATCGCGTACATCCGTCGCACTTTCAAAGTCAACGGCTTGATGTTCATTCTTAAGGTCGTTCTGATTACGGCGGTATTCTACGGCACAGTGAAAACGGCAAACCTTGCGTGGGCAATGGGTGATGTGGGTGTTGGCTTAATGGCTTGGTTAAACATTGTCGGCATTTTGATCATCTTCTTCATGTCGAAACCAGCATTAAAAGCACTGGCTGATTACGAAGATCAGCAAAAGCGAGGCGTAACAGAATACACGTTCAACCCAGTTGCACTTGGTATTAAAGGTGCACATTACTGGGAAGAAAAATACAAGCGTAAAACGGGTAAAGTCCCAACGGCAGATAGTGATTCAACAGAAACGGTTGAACAGCCCTCTACCTAACGTTTGATTTGGCCCCCTCTCCTTACGGGTTGGCAGGTCTATAAGAAAAAGCAGTGACCCAAATAACGGGTATTAAAAAAGGGTTAGCCATTGGCTAACCCTTTCTTTTTGCATTTAATCAATGAGTGATTAAGCGGCGATTTCTTGTGTAGCGACTTGAGGCTTTTGCTTTTCGCCGATTGGAAGAATCACACGGCCGTACTCGTTATTTAGTACTTGAGCCATTGCAAAGTAAATTGCACTTGCGCCACAGAAGATACCTTCAAAACCAGCAATCGTACCGATCAGTTCGCTACCAGTGAAATCACGCGCTGCTAGTAGGAAGAATAAGATCGTTAGAGAACCAAATACCACTTGCTTCGCTACTGGGTAGCATAGAGAACCGATGAACATGAAGCCAGTGAAGATACCCCATAGTAGCAAGTACCAACCCATGAAGCTTGCTGGGCTTGCTGGTAGACCCATGTAAGGCATAACGATTAGGCCAACAAGTGTTAGCCAGAATAGACCGTAAGAGGTAAATGCCGTTGTACCGAAAGTATCACCACGCTTGAAGCACATCATGCCAACAAGAACTTGGCTAAGACCACCGTAGAAGATACCCATCGCTAGGATCATAGAGTCAATTGGGAAAAATCCTGCATTGTGAATGTTAAGCAGAATCGTGGTCATACCGAAACCCATTAGACCTAAAGGTGCTGGGTTAGCCAGTTTAGTCGACATGTAAGCGTACCTATTTCAAAAATGTTGATAAAAATTGCGCGCGAATTTTAATTGACGACCAAACAAAAGAGAAAAGACGTTATTGGAAACTTAGATTACGCAAATAGGCAATTAAGTGAATAAAAAAAGACCCACCTAAAAAAGAAATCCTTTATGGTTTTTTAGACCAAATTTTAGCCAACCACATCCCAAATATCCCAATTCACTACACATTATGCCAACCTCCACTTTTCGACTTATTGTGCCGAATTATTGTGAAAATTGCAGAAAGCAAGACATGAATAGCGGTTAACTCGTGGGACTAACGACGACACTTATCACGCGGTATTTATCCCCTTTAACCTGCGAATGTGCCCAAATCATGAGAGCCCAAATCATGAAAACCTAAGCAATGAGCGCCCAAGCCATGAATCCTCAGCTCAAATAATGATTGACTTGGCATGAGCAACACACATTAGATACAAAAAAACCAGCCCGAAGGCTGGTTCATGATTTCAGTTATCTAGTAAGGAATTATTCCCACTCGATAGTCGCTGGTGGCTTACCAGAGATATCGTAAACCACGCGAGAAATGCCATCTACTTCGTTGATGATACGGTTAGAAACCTTACCTAGGAAGTCGTATGGTAGGTGTGCCCAATGCGCAGTCATAAAGTCGATGGTTTCTACCGCACGTAGTGATACAACCCAATCGTACTTACGACCATCACCCATAACACCTACTGAACGTACAGGTAGGAATACCGTGAACGCTTGCGATACTTTGTTGTATAGGTCTGCTGCATGTAGCTCTTCAATGAAGATAGCGTCAGCACGGCGTAGCAAGTCACAGTACTCTTTCTTGATTTCACCAAGAACGCGAACACCTAGACCAGGACCTGGGAATGGGTGGCGGTAAAGCATGTTGTATGGAAGACCAAGCTCTAGGCCGATCTTACGTACTTCATCTTTAAATAGCTCACGTAGTGGCTCAACAAGGCCCATTGCCATTTCTTCAGGTAGACCGCCCACGTTGTGGTGTGATTTAATCACGTGCGCTTTACCCGTTTTAGACGCTGCAGATTCGATTACGTCTGGGTAAATCGTACCCTGTGCTAGCCATTTCGCATTCTTAAGTTTCTTAGACTCTTCATCAAATACGTCTACGAATACGTGACCAATAGTCTTACGTTTTTCTTCTGGATCAGACTTGCCTTCAAGTGCTTTTAGGAAACGATCTTCAGCATCAACTTTAATGATGTTTAGGCCGAACTTATCGCCAAACATATCCATCACTTGCTGACCTTCGTTCAGACGAAGCAGACCGTTATCAACAAACACACATGTTAGCTTGTCGCCAATTGCACGGTGAACCAGCATTGCAACCACAGATGAATCAACACCACCAGATAGACCTAGGATAACTTCATCGTCACCTACTTGCTCTTTAATGCGAGCAACCGCGTCTTCGATAATAGATTCTGACGTCCATAGACGCTCACAACCACATACGCCAAGAACAAAGTTCTCTAGCATCTGTAAGCCACCTTTAGTGTGCGTTACTTCTGGGTGGAATTGCACGCCGTAGTATTTCTTCTCTTCGTTCGCCATAGCAGCGTAAGGACAAGTCTCTGTCTCACCGACTTTTACGAAGTCAGCAGGAATTTCCACTACCTTGTCGCCGTGGCTCATCCACACGTCTTGAGTCAGCTCAAGATCTTTAAATAGTGCAGATTCACCAGAAACTTTCACTTGTGCGTAGCCGAATTCACGTTCAGTAGAACCCGCTACTCGGCCACCTAGTTGCTCTGCCATCGTCTGCATGCCGTAACATACACCCAAAACTGGTACACCTGAATCGAATACATATTGCGGTGCGCGCGGAGAGTTTTCTTCTGTTACGCTTTCTGGACCACCGGATAGGATGATGCCGTCTGGGTTGAACTCACGAATGTCCGATTCTTCAACGTCCCAGCTCCATAGCTCACAGTAAACACCGATTTCACGTACACGGCGTGCTACTAGCTGAGTGTACTGAGAACCGAAGTCCAAGATCAGAATACGTTGGTCATGAATGTTTTTAGTCATTTTGGCAGTCTTATCGTAAACCCCGAAAAAATTCGAAGTTATAGGTTATTAAAACGGAGGCGAGTTTACCCGCCTCTTATTAATGCTTCAAGGAAAAAAGCAAACGTTTACGTCAGATTTATTCTTACTAAATCTGAACACCGATAGGCATTAACCTAGGCGGTAGTTTGGTGCTTCTTTCGTGATCTGAACGTCATGAACATGAGACTCTTTCATGCCTGCGCCAGAGATACGTACAAATTCAGCTTTCGTACGCATGTCTTCGATCGTTGCGCTACCAGTAAGACCCATGCTTGAACGTAGACCACCCATTTGTTGGTGTACGATTTCTTTTAGACGACCTTTGTATGCGATACGACCTTCAATACCCTCTGGTACCAGCTTGTCTGCCGCATTGTCTGATTGGAAGTAACGGTCTGAAGAACCTTGAGACATAGCACCTAGAGAGCCCATGCCACGGTAAGCTTTGTATGAACGACCGTTAAACAGAATCACTTCACCCGGTGCTTCTTCTGTACCTGCGAACATAGAACCAACCATCACACATGATGCGCCAGCTACGATTGCTTTACAGATGTCACCAGAGAAACGGATACCACCGTCAGCAATCACTGGGATGCCATACTCGTTTGCAACTTCTGCTGCATCAGCGATTGCCGTTACTTGAGGAACACCAACACCCGTTACGATGCGAGTTGTACAGATTGAACCAGGGCCGATACCAACTTTAACCGCGCTAACGCCCGCTTCGATGAGTGCACGAGCACCAGAACCAGTCGCAACGTTACCACCAATGATGTCTAGATCTGGGTAAGCCGCGCGAGTTTCACGAATGCGGTTAAGTACGCCTTCAGAATGACCATGTGAAGAGTCGATAAGTAGAACGTCAACACCCGCTTCAACAAGAGCGGCAACGCGTTCTTCGTTACCAGCGCCAGCACCAACTGCTGCGCCAACACGTAGACGGCCACGCTCATCTTTACATGCGTTTGGTTTACGTTCTGCTTTATGGAAGTCTTTCGCAGTGATCATACCGGTTAGTTGGAACTCATCATTCACAACCAGTACTTTTTCAACGCGTGCTTCGTGCATCTTCTCTTGCACTTCTTCACGAGTTGCACCTTCTTTAACTGCTGCAAGGTTTTCTTTTGCTGTCATTACTGATGATACTTTCTTAGAAAGATCAGTAACAAAGCGAACATCACGACCAGTGATAATGCCTACAAGCTCATTGTTTTCAGTAACAACAGGGAAACCTGCAAAGCCGTGTTTGTCTGTTAGTGCAACCACATCAGCGATTGTCGCATCTGGATTAACGGTTACAGGATCGGTAACCACACCAGCTTCAAACTTCTTAACTTTACGAACTTCAGCAGCTTGCTGCTCAATAGACATGTTTTTGTGGATAAAGCCAATGCCACCTTCCTGCGCAAGTGCGATCGCAAGACGAGCTTCCGTCACTGTGTCCATCGACGCAGAAATCATAGGGATGTTCAGACTAATATTTTTCGTTAACTGAGTGCGAAGATCAGCTGTGTTAGGGAGAACGGTGGAGTGAGCTGGCACGAGTAGTACGTCATCGAATGTCAGCGCTTCTTTGGCAATTCTTAGCATTTGCAATATCTCACAATTAGAGGAGTAAAAAGAACAATCCAGTCTCATCGTTTCGCATAATGAGGGTAACCCGTTTTAGGTAGTGGGCTACATTTGGATTAGATATTGCGGAGGGATTATACGGTTAACGTAATCGCTTGACCACAAATTTTTTAATTTTTTTCTTGCATTTACCCCCTTGATATGTATTATATTGCCGCTAACTTCCATACTCACGTCTACGGAATTAGCTGTGCTCTCCCAGACCAATCAAAATATCTTCACGGTTTCTCGTCTCAATGCTGAAGTGCGTCTGTTACTCGAAAACGAAATGGGGATTGTTTGGCTCGTCGGAGAGATCTCCAACTTCTCTGCGCCTGTCTCTGGCCATTGGTATCTCACGCTTAAAGACTCCCGCGCTCAAGTTAAATGTGCCATGTTCCGTGGTAACAATCGTCGCGTCACTTTCAAACCGGCTAACGGCAATCAAGTTCTCGTTAAAGCTCGTCTCTCTTTGTATGAGCCGCGTGGTGACTATCAGCTGATCATCGAAAGTATGCAACCCGAAGGTGATGGCCGTCTGCAACAAGAGTTTGAAGCCCTTAAGATGAAGCTGGCTGCGGAGGGTTTGTTTGCTCAAACTAATAAGCAACCTTTACCAGTGCATCCCAAACGTGTTGGTGTGATCACCTCAAAAACTGGTGCAGCGCTGTACGACATCTTAGACGTATTGAAACGCCGTGATCCATCGCTACCCGTGGTGATTTACCCAACCATGGTGCAAGGTGAAGATGCAGCGATTCAAATTGCTCAAGCAATCGGTCGTGCAAATAGCCGTGATGAATGTGACGTATTGATTGTTGGTCGTGGCGGTGGTTCGTTAGAAGACTTGTGGTGCTTCAACAATGAAATACTTGCTCGTACGATTGCCGCAAGCCAAATTCCGATCATCAGTGCGGTTGGTCATGAAGTTGATGTGACAATTGCTGATTTTGTCGCTGACATGCGCGCACCGACACCATCTGCCGCAGCTGAATTGGTCAGCCGTGATAACAGCCATAAAGATCAAGCTCTGGCCACTCGTCAGCATAAACTCGCGAGTGCGATGCGTTACTACTTTACGCAGCAAAAACAGCAAGTCGCTCAACTGACGCATCGTTTAGAACGCCAACACCCGAGCTACCAACTGCAACGCCAGTCGCAACAATTAGATGAATTAGATATGCGCTTGCAACGCGCTATGCAACGATTCATCTCGACTCATCAGCAAGCCGTAGAACGAAAACACCATCGTTTGCAACTCAACTCCCCTAACAAACGACTTGCTGAGCAAAAATCGAAGCTTGATCGGATCGAACAGAAATTGATGGATGCGATGGATCGTAAATTACTGACCATGCGTCACCAACTTGCGCTCGCAGCGGAAAAACTCGATACCGTCAGCCCATTAGCAACGCTAAAACGTGGCTACTCGATTACACAAACCGAGCAAGGCAAAGTCATTACTCAAGCATCAGATGCAAAAACGGGCGACGTTTTAGTCACCCGCTTGGCCGATGGTGAGCTTCGCTCTACCGTAAACTAGTTTGTACCAACCTTTTAGTACTTAATAATCTAGTACTTATCATTCTATTTAGTACTTAACATTCTATTCGCCTGTCACCACTTTTTGAAACTCAAATCGAACTCGAGATTTTGATTTAAGTTCATTACAGCTATTACAAAAGTAATTGGCTGCCCCACACGCCTGTAGCTTTTCTAACTCTGCGTCACAATCGGGGCAAAACCCTACCTTTTGAAAATCAGAATGGCATTGATTACAGTGGTATTGACCTGTCCACTCTAGTTCTACATCACAGCTTGGGCAGATGTTTTGTTGCATGCTTCTCTCCATAATTTATACCAGTACCACTAAATGATACCAATCACCGTAAATACCTGATCATTTTAGCTTGTTACAACGCTCAACACCGAGTTATACGATTTCGTATGGTTTGATCGATGTCAGTATTGATGGTTTTAATCTTTACAAGTTTGATCCAGATCACACAAAGTAAGCCACTGATCGCTGATGCAGAAAAAGATCTTCATCTGATCTTCTGATATTTACCCTTTGATCAGCGATCACCCCTTAAAAGAATATTTATATACCCACACGCCGAAAGCATAAGTTACATATTCTGCATCTCGATTTTAGATAGAATAAAAATCTAATTATTGTTTTTATGGTGGCTGAAATTAGAGTTTAATAAAAGAATAGCAACCAAGTCTCCATTGTTTACATTGCTGTGCATTTCGATAGTTTGGGAGTCAATTTCTATTAACGTGACGGTAATAGAATTGAAGTCACTAAGTTGGCTTGCATGCGTTCCACCACAAGGGATCACAGCCATTTGGCTTTCACCTAGATCACATTGCCAATACCGTGAATCTGTCAGATGTTCACCATCACAGTTGATCTTGATCTCTACGCCTCGCTGGATCCAATCAATGAGCTGGTTATTCACGTTTTGCTCTATTAATTTTAGATCAGACAGCATATCTGCGCTGTTTAATCCTCTTTTACGTAGAGTTTTACCTAGACGATAGGTATCAAGACATTTATCTGGGGTAACAAAGCTGGTTTCTTGTGCATAGCTGTTGAAGTCGTAGTTACCATGTGGGTCTTTACGATCTGCATCTTTGCGCCAATAGTTCTCTGCCAATACCTTATTAAGCGCTAAGTAGGCTAAATGCCCAGCGCTATGACCTCGGCTAAGGGCGAGTTGATATTCTTTATCAACATCGAGCGAGATGATATCACCAACATTAATCGCATCGGTATAAGATAAAACATGCACAACGACAAACACCCAGCCCTGAGTATCGCGTTTTACAGGAATGGTATGGCCGACATACAGTTCTCCACTGACAAGTTCCACGGCGCCTACTTGGCAATCTATCACTTCAAATGCCTGACCATTAAACACTACCGAGCCTTTATCTGCCGGATGATCTGGCCAAATATGGCTGACGGGATGAAATGGGGTGATATCCGTAATAACGTAAGTGACGCTTTCCGTTGATTGAACGAGTTGAATTTGTGCTTCCAATTGCCAAGTTTGGTGACAGAAACGAATCTTTGTTGCGGTGATAGTCATATTCAATTTTCTATACATAAAAAAATACCCAAGCCTAAACTTGGGTATTGAAAACAGTGTCGATTACTTGTTGCGGTTTTTAACCATAGACATCATACGTTTACGTTGACGTTCTTGTGAAATCGTCAGCTTGTTCGTACGGTTCTCGTATGGGTTATCGCTATTCTGGAAGTTAATACGGATAGGTGTACCCATAATTTCCAGAGACTTACGGAAATAGTTCATCAAGTAGCGTTTGTATGAATCAGGCAGATCACGAACCATGTTACCGTGTACAACAATAATTGGCGGGTTGTAACCACCAGCGTGTGCGTACTTCAGTTTGATACGACGACCACGCACCATTGGTGGTTGGTGATCATCTGTTGCCATCTTCATGATACGAGTCAATACAGAAGTACCTACGCGAGTCGTTGCTGATTTGTAAGCTTCTTGAATCGATTCAAATAAGTGACCAACACCTGTGCCGTGCAGTGCAGAAATAAAGTGAATACGAGCAAAGTCAACGAAACCTAAACGGCGGTCGAGCTCTTTCTTCACTCTTTCTTTCACGTCATTGTCTAGACCATCCCACTTGTTTACCGCTAATACGATAGAACGGCCCGCGTTCAAGGCAAAACCAAGTAGGCTCAGATCTTGATCAGAGATGTTTTCACGCGCATCGATCACCAATAGCACCACGTTTGCATCTTCCACAGCTTTAAGCGTTTTAACCACGGAGAATTTCTCTACCGTTTCGTTAATACGACCACGACGACGTACGCCTGCTGTATCGATCAACACATACTCACGACCATCACGTTCCATTGGAATGTAGATAGAATCACGAGTGGTTCCTGGCATGTCGTATACGACAACGCGCTCTTCACCAAGAATTCGGTTTGTCAGTGTTGATTTACCAACGTTAGGGCGACCAATGATTGCCAATTTGATTGGCTGGTCTTGTAAACGTTTGAACTCTGCTTCTGCATCTTCTTCGGTGTAATCTTCGATCGCTAGCTCTTCGTCTTCGAACTCAGTCAGATCTTCAATCTCACCTTGCTCAGATTCACTGGCAAGTAAATCATCGAAGAATGGCGCTAATGCACGTTCTAGCAATGCCGTTACACCACGGCCATGCGCCGCAGCGATTTGGTACATGTCGTCAACACCAAGCTGCCAAAAATCGGCACAAGCGGCGTCAGCATCAATACCATCAATTTTGTTTACAACCAGCATTGCTGGTTTTTCAATTTTACGCAGATGAGCTGCAATTGCTTCATCCGCAGACGTCAGACCTGCACGACCATCCACTAGGAATAGCACTACGTCAGCTTCATCAATTGCTGCTAACGATTGCTGTGCCATCTTCGTTTCCACGCCTTCTTCTGTACCATCGATACCGCCGGTATCAACAACAATGAATTCGTGTTCTTCGCCAAGTCTTGCTTGACCATATTTACGGTCTCGAGTTAGGCCTGGAAAGTCCGCAACCAATGCATCACGGGTGCGAGTCAATCGGTTAAATAGTGTCGACTTACCTACGTTCGGACGCCCTACAAGAGCAACAACAGGTACCATAACAACCTCTACAATAATCTATCTTCTGTAGTTATAGGTAACGACTTGCCCAATGCCAAATCAAACCAGCTTTTTACCTATAACCACATCCGGTTTTTAATAATTTCAAACAACAAAACGGCTCCTAACTGTTACCAGCCAGGAGCCGAATGTGAATTATATCACGATATTATTCGTTGATGGTCAGTTTCTTTACATCGCCATTGCGCGTTGTAATGACATAACCATCAGACAACAACGTTGGACCGACAGCAAAACCGCTGTCATTCACATATTGTTGTGAAACGAACTCGCCCGTAGAGCGATCGAGCCAATGCAAGTAACCTAGCGTATCACCAACAACAAGGTAGTTATCAATGATTACTGGTGCGGTAAGCTGACGATGTTCTAACTTGCTGTTTTCCCAAAGTTCAGTACCACTACGAGCATCAACAGCTACGATGTGATCTTTCTCTGTAATGACAAAAACGCGGCTACCATCTGTGGCGAGATCATTCGCTGATGAATAATTACGTTTCCAAATTGGGTTTGCCGAACGTAAGTCAATCGCAATTAACTGGCCATTATAGCCCACAGTGAAAAGAGTACCGCCTAAAACGATTGGAGAAGCATCAACGTCAACCAAGCGATCAATCTCTGTCGCGCCTTTTGGCGTTCCTATTGGCTGTTGCCAAATCAATTGACCACGATCAACGATGGCTGCCGCAAGACGTCCATTCGCCGTGCCCCAGAATACACCGCCACCAATCGCTGTTGGTGTACTATCACCACGTAAGGTTAGGTTTGGTACTTCAGTGCTCAGCGCCCAGCGTTGTTCACCCGTGCTTTCATCCAGGGCAATCAAGGTGCCTCGGCTTGTGTTCACGATGATCAATCCAGAATCTGCTACTGGTTTAGCAAGTACTTCACCACCAACAGCAACGCGCCAAAGAACTTCACCCGTTTCTTGGTCAAGCGCAATCACTTCACCATTTTCAGAACCAATGTATAAGTTCTCATAAGCAGCCGTAATACCACCAGAGAGACGTGCAATAACATCCTGTTCTAAGTCAACTTGCCAAATTGCTTTGCCATTTTCAGGGTCTAGCGCTTTTACTAGACCATCGCGGCTTGCCACAAACAGCATATCATTTGCGACAACAGGAGAAAGCTTAGAAAAGTATTGACCAACACCACCGCCAATCGATGCGCTCCATTCACTGCTTGGCGTGAACTGGCTGTCTACTTGAGGCAATGGAGCCATTACAATGGTATCTTCCTCGCTAGCACAACCAGCTAGAATACCCACTGTTAACGCCCCTAGTAAGGCTTTCTTAAAGACTCTTTTCATCCAATGCGGTCCTTATTTGGCCAAGTCATCCAATTTCATTTGTAGCGTTGGGCTAGCATCTGCTGCTTGTTGAGCTTCGGTGTACGCTGTGTATGCAGCTTCTTTGTTGCCTTGACGAAGTGCAATGTCACCACGAAGCTCAGCAATACGACCAGTCCAAGCTGAATCTGTTACTTTGCTAAGTTCAGAATTTGCCGCATCAAGGTTACCCATTTCTGCTTCAATGCGCGCAATACGGTAGCTGATAAGTGGAGATAGCGCGGCATCTTTCGTGTTGCTTTGCGCCCACTTTAACTGCTCAAGCGCAGCAGCAAGGTCTTTCGCATCCACTTGCACTTTTGCTAGCTGAAGGGCAGCAAGTACTGAGTATTCTTTCACTTCATTTGAGTCAATGAACGCCTGAATATCAGCCTGAGCATCTGCGCCTTTTACTTGTAAAGCATTCATTACTGTTGTGTAGCTTTGAGAAGCTGCTTCACTCGCCTGAACTACAGAATCCTGGTAGTAACGCCAACCAAATAGACCACCTAAACCAACAACAGCACCGATAATGACGGCTTTGCCGTTTTCTTTCCACCAGTCTTTAATGGCTTCAACTTGTTGTTCTTCAGTATCGTAAAGTTCCACTTCCTGTCCTCTTAAAACATGTAAATGGCAGCAAAGGCTGCCATTGTTCCTATTTCGTCGAAAGGCTCCTATCTTGGGAGCCTTACTATTACGAATTAAGATATAATCTTTAGCTTATTAAAAGACTTAGATCAGTGCTGCGATCTTCTCTGCAACTTCTGCTTGGTTGTAAGTTTCTTGCTCACCACCAGCTAAATCTTTCAGTACTACGGTGTTATCTGCGACTTCGTTTTCGCCCAGAACTAATGCTACTACAGCACCCACTTTATCTGCGCGTTTAAACTGTTTCTTGAAGTTACCACCACCGAAGTGATTCATCACGCGAACGCCTGGGATGGCTTCACGAAGCTGCTCTGCTAGCTTCATACCCGCCATCATCGTGCCTTCACCAGCGGTTACGACGTAAACATCAACACTACGACGAACATCATTTAGCTCCAGCGTTTCTAGCATGAGAACTAGACGCTCTAGGCCCATCGCAAAGCCTACTGCAGGTGTTGCTTTACCACCTAGTTGCTCAACTAGCCCATCGTAACGACCACCACCACATACTGTACCTTGTGAACCTAGGCTTTCAGTGATCCACTCAAATACCGTGCGATTGTAGTAATCAAGACCACGAACAAGACGCTCATTAACGGTGTATTCGATACCAGCAGCATCAAGAAGTTCACACAGACCCGCGAAATGTTGCTTAGAATCATCATCTAAGTAGTTAGAAAGGCGAGGTGCGTCACCTAAAATCGCTTGCACATCTGGGTTCTTAGTATCAAGAACGCGCAGAGGGTTAGTGTGCATACGACGCTTACAATCTTCATCCAGAACATCCATGTGTTGCTCTAGGAATTCGATCAGCGCTGTGCGGTAGTTTGCGCGCGCTTCTAGAGAACCGATAGAGTTAAGCTCTAGACGTACGTGCTTGTCGATGCCTAGCTCACGCCACAGGCGAGCCGTCATCATGATAAGTTCTGCGTCTACATCTGGACCGTTTAGACCAAATACTTCCACACCACATTGGTGGAATTGACGGTAGCGACCTTTTTGAGGGCGCTCATGACGGAACATTGGGCCCATGTACCATAGACGTTGTTCTTGGTTGTATAGCAGGCCATTTTCAATACCCGCACGCACACAGCCTGCTGTACCTTCAGGACGAAGCGTTAGGCTATCGCCATTACGGTCTTCGAACGTGTACATTTCTTTCTCAACCACGTCGGTCACTTCACCGATCGCGCGGCTAAATAGATGCGTTACCTCAACGATTGGCATGCGCACTTCGTTATAACCGTATGCGCTAACTACATTTTTCACTGTGTTTTCAAGTTTTTGCCACAGTGGAGATTGAGTTGGGAGGCAGTCATTCATGCCTCGGATTGCTTGGATTGGTTTTGCCACAATACTTACCGTAATTCTCGTTGAGATTAATCTTGTACGTTAACTTGGATGCGATTTTCTTCGTCCAATACAGACGCTTTCGCACGGATCTTAGCTTCCAGCTGATCCACAAGGTTATCATTATCGAAACGCTCTTTCTGACGCTTACCGTCTTCGTAGAATGCGCTCTTCTTGTTACTGCCTGCTAGACCTAAATGTGAAACCTCAGCTTCACCTGGACCGTTCACAACACAACCGATAATCGATACATCCATAGGGGTGATGATATCTTCTAGGCGTTGTTCTAGCGCGTTTACCGTGCCAATCACGTCGAACTCTTGACGAGAGCAACTTGGGCAAGCAATAAAGTTGATACCACGTGAACGAATACGCAAAGACTTAAGAATATCAAAACCGACTTTGATTTCTTCAACAGGATCTGCTGCCAGAGAAATGCGGAGCGTATCACCGATACCCTCGGCCAACAGCATGCCTAAGCCTACCGATGACTTAACCGCACCAGCACGCGCACCACCCGCTTCAGTGATACCTAGGTGTAAAGGTTGATCGATCTGCTTTGCCAATAGGCGGTATGAATCCACCGCTAGAAACACATCTGACGCCTTTACACTCACTTTGAACTGATCAAAGTTAAGACGATCAAGATGATCCACGTGACGCATCGCCGATTCCACCAATGCTTCTGGCGTTGGTTCACCGTATTTCATTTGCAGATCTTTTTCTAAAGAACCGCCATTGACACCAATACGGATTGGGATGTTTTTGTCACGGGCACAATCGACAACCGAACGAATACGCTCTTCGTTGCCGATATTGCCTGGGTTAATACGTAAACAGTCTACCCCGTATTCTGCGACTTTCAACGCAATACGGTAGTCAAAGTGAATGTCCGCCACCAGCGGTACAGATACTTGCTGTTTAATAAGCTTGAAAGCTTCCGCTGCATCCATCGTTGGTACTGAAACACGTACGATGTCTGCGCCTACCTTTTCCAAAGCTCGGATTTGTGCGACTGTTGCTTCTACATCAGTCGTTCGGGTGTTCGTCATTGACTGTACAGCAATTGGTGCACCATCACCAATTGGCACATCACCCACGTAAATACGCGTTGATTTACGACGAATAATAGGAGATTCGTGTTGCATAATTCTTTATAACGGTAATGTGAATCGAGCTACTTTGCCTGAAGTATACCCAGAAAGGTCGACAGGTTCACTTGCAAATGTCATTGTTACTCCCTCTGGTGCGCCTAATATCACTTTAAAAGGGGCTTTTCCGGCAAGTTCTACGTCTTGACCCGGCTTACGAGTACCACTTACGAGTGTTCTGCCGTTAACATCTTTCACTTGAATCCAGCAGTCAGCCGCAAACTTCATAGTAAGCAACGTCATCCCCTCAGGGACAACCACCGACGGTTCTGTAGACTCTTCTGCTACTTCCACCATCGCAGGCTCATTTTCAGAGTCAGTGGCGACAGCGTCAACCACTTCTGCTGTCACTGCTTGTGCTGAATCAGCAGCAGACACTGGTGCTGGCTCACTTTCAACAACAGATTCAACCATCGTTGGTGCAATTTCTGCAGGCGTACTAGCAATTAACTCATCCGCGCTGATGCTATCGATTTTTTCAATGTCCGCCGCCATTTGTTCTGCATCTAACCTTGATTCAGAGACCACTTGAGTAAGACTGTCCTCTTGCTGGTTTTGCCACCACCAAGCCGCAGAAATGCCAACAATAACAATGGCAATGACCCAAGTGAGCAGCATGATACGGCTATTATGTTTCTCATGCTTTGTTTTACGGGAAAAGCTCTGCATTTCTGTTTCTTGTTCTTGAACATGTACCTCAGAATGTTGTTCTAACGCTGCCAAAACACTCTTTTCATCAAGGCCAACCAATTTTGCATACGAGCGAAGATATCCGCGAGTAAACGTCGCAACCTGTTGCGATTCAAATCGATTGTTTTCAATGTCTTCGATAACAGAAACGCGAAGTCTTAGGCGATCAGCAACATGCTTCTGAGTCATACCTAGAGATTCGCGTTTATTTTTTAATAGTGTCCCAGCTTCCATAGAAAGCGGCACTTCATTCGTCTTTTCTTGTTCAGTCATAATGGTGATATTTAATCTGTTGGGTGGCTAACACGGTTATTTATTTTCGTTTTTGTTCTTAAGCCTCATTTAAAGATAGCTAGCCTAAACGCGTTAACCAAAATAATCTGTTAGAAATTCACAGTACTTATTGTATGAATGCACGACTTGCAAAGATTCAGCAAAGCGTATTGGAGAAAATACTGTGTATTGTCAGTGCTATAGATCACCATAATAAGCGAATGTATAACAAACACAAAAACTCTTTCCGTCCAAATTAACAGATAGCTCAAGCTTTTGTCCAAAAATTGACACTGTGAACAACATTTCACACCAGCCACACTGTAAGCGGCAGGTTACATTCCATATGCAACATACAAAATAGCCAGAGCGTGATGCTCTGGCTATTTCATGATTCATTTCAATTTATACTGCTTTTACATCGATGGTGTCTGCACCACGAGCTGCTTTTAGTGCCGCTGTACGTTTCGTACGGTCGATAACATCACCTACCAACTGACCACATGCTGCATCAATGTCATCACCACGAGTCTTGCGAATCGTAACCGTATGTTCATATTGCATTAGTGTCTTTTGGAAACGGTCAATTCGCGAATTACTCGGTTTCTTGTACGGAGAACCTGGATATGGGTTAAACGGAATCAAGTTGATCTTACAAGGGGTGCCTTTCATCAACTCCGCTAATTCACGCGCATGGTCCATATCATCATTGATATGATCAAGTAACACATACTCAACCGTCACTTTGCCTCGGTTTGCATTTGATGAAGCAATGTAACGACGAACTGACGCCAAAAATTCTTGGATATCCCAGCGATCGTTAATTGGCATGATTTCACTACGTAGCTTATCATTTGGTGCGTGAAGAGAAATCGCTAATGCTACGTCGATTTTGCCTGTCATCTGATCAAGACCAGATACCACACCTGAAGTCGAAACGGTAACACGACGTTTTGATAGGCCAAAACCAAGATCATCAAGCATGATTTCTAATGCTGGGATCAGGTTTTTCATATTCAGAAGTGGTTCGCCCATGCCCATCATTACTACGTTAGTAATTGGGCGACGACCTGTTTCTTTCTCTAAACCTACTTCGCGAGCAGCACGCCATACTTGACCAATGATTTCTGATACTTTCAGGTTGCGGTTAAAACCTTGCTGCGCAGTTGAACAGAATTTACACTCCAATGCACAACCCACTTGAGAAGATACACACAGTGTCGCACGGTCATCCTCTGGAATGTAAACCGTTTCTACGTCTTGATCGCCTACTTTCATCGCCCATTTAATGGTGCCATCAGATGAATGTTGAGCCTCAGAGACGATAGGTGCTTTCACTTCACATTTTTGATGTAGTTTTTCACGCAGCTTCTTGTTGATGTTCGTCATGTTGTCGAAGTCATCAACACCGAAATGGTATATCCACTTCATAACCTGATCCGCACGGAACGCTTTTTCGCCTAGCTCTTCCGCGAAAAATTGACGCATGCCTTTGCGATCAAAGTCGAGTAGATTGATTTTTTCAGTAGTCATGTTGCCTCTCAATGACTGAAACAAGAATAAGGGCGCGAATTGTACAGCCTTTATGCAGTCACAACAAGGGTTGTAAGACCCTGAGTTCGCTAAGGCATTAAAATCATGACGGTTAAATTTTCACCAATAATTATTCATCTTTCTCGTTGATTGGCAGATAATAAAAAGCCCCGGATAAAACCGAGGCTCAACAATAAAACGAGTACAAGGCAAGATTAGCGTGGGCAAATCTCAGACGCAGGGAAGAAGAACTCAATTTCTCGTGCTGCAGACTCTGGGCTATCAGAACCATGAACGGAGTTATGGCGCATACTCAAAGCGTAATCCGCACGAATGGTGCCACATGCCGCTTCTTCTGGGTTTGTTTTCCCCATTAACTCACGGTAACGAGCAATCGCGTCTTCCCCCTCAAGAACCTGAACCATAATAGGGCCAGATGTCATGAACTCTTTCAGAGCAGGGAAAAACTCTTTACCTTCATGTTCTGCATAAAAACCGCTCGCCTGTTCTTCTGTCAGATGAACCATCTTTGCTGCTACGATTCGTAAACCTGCTTTTTCGATACGGTGATAAATCTCACCAATCAAATTGCGTTCTACAGCGTCAGGCTTAACAATTGAAAACGTTCTTTCTAGAGCCATAAAGTTTCCTTTTTGTACTTGTAATAATAGTTGTAGACCTAAGTGACTTTTCGTCCCTTTTGGTTATACCAGTACAGACATCAATCTGCACTGGCAAAAGTTTTATTTAGCCGCTTGTTCGTTCAAGAAACAAGCAAGAGTGCGAACACCCATACCCGTTGCGCCCGCCGCCCATTTATCTGATGCTGATTTACGGTACGTACCTGCGCAATCAAAATGCAACCAACCTTTTTTGTAATCTTCAACGAAGTAAGACAAGAATGCTGCTGCGGTGCTGGCGCCAGGTGAGTAATCACCAGAACTGATGTTAGAAAGATCAGCAAAGTTTGATGGAAGCATACCTCGGTGGAACTCCGCAAGAGGCAGTGGCCATAGGCCTTCTTTCTCTTGGTTTGCCGCCGTTAGCGCTTGGTGGGAGAGCTCATCGTCAAAGCTCATCAATGCGTGGTAATCATTACCTAGCGCATTCTTAGCAGCGCCTGTGAGTGTTGCACAGTCAATGATTAGCTCTGGTTTTTGCTCACTGGCGTAGATAAGACCATCAGCAAGAACCAAACGACCCTCAGCGTCCGTATTCATGATCTCAACCGTCTTACCGTTTTTGTAAGTGATGATGTCGCCCAGCTTAAGTGCTCGACCAGATACCATGTTCTCTGCACAACAAAGGATCAATTTCACGCGCTTGTTCAGGCCACGAAGAATTGCAAGTGCAAGACCACCGGTGATGGTACCTGCCCCTCCCATGTCCGCTTTCATTGCTGTCATGAAGTTTGATGGCTTAAGACTGTAACCACCTGAATCAAAGGTGATGCCTTTACCCACTAGACACGCAAACACTGGTGCGTTTTCATCGCCTGTTGGGTTGTAATCAAGTTGCAGCATTGCTGATGTGCGCTCAGAGCCGCGACCCACTGCATAAATGCCTTCCCAACCCTCTGACAACAGGTCTTTATCTTTAACGATACGAGCCGTTACTGTGCCTTGTGGTGCGATTGATTTGATGAATTCAGCCGCCATGGTTGCCAATTGACGTGGCGCCACTTCTTCAGCTGTTTTGTTGATGATATCGCGAGTAAAGTCCGTAGAAGTGATACGAGCGTGCAGCTCTGCTTGGTCTTGCTCAGAAAGCGCAACCCACTCTAGCGTACCGTGTTTTTTCGGGTTGCGGTATCCTTGATGAAAAGCCCAAATGCTCTCTAGGTCCCAGTGTTCACCAGACAGTAAAATAGAATGGATACCTTGGCCATCAAGTTGACGTGATGCACGCTGAATAGAATCGAGTTCATCCCCTGCTGTTACGTGGATAGTTACGCCATTTTCTACAAACGAAAGCAACGCATTTTCACCCCAGTGTGGAGCGGCAGGTTCATGACTTAAAAATACAGACATCTGTGTAGACATGGTTTCTCCTTGTCTTATAACGGCGTTACCTACGCCGCTTCTTTTTAATAACTCACGGATGTTAGCATTATGTAGGGTAAAAATGTCAATTTGATAAAAAAACGGACCATAGGGTCCGCTTTTTTTAGTGAGAATTGTTAACTCGGCTGTGTTTCTCACCGAACTGAGCGCTAATCCGCTTCATCCATCCAGCACAAGATAACGGCTTCTAGAATCTTTTCGTTACAATGGTTTGGCTCATCGTCAAACTCATCCAACTCCATGATCCATTGATGAAGATCGGTAAAACGTACCGTTTTAGGATCCACATCTGGAAACTTGTCACAAAGCTCAATCGCGATGTCGCGAGAATCTATCCATTTCATTGCTCACTTTCCTTTTACTTCCCCCTATTAAGGGGCAGAATTAATGATCTTCTGACGCGTGGTTTAGCGTGTACTTTGGAATCTCAACAACCAAGTCCTCATCGGCCACTTTTGCTTGGCAACCAAGGCGAGATTCTGGTTCCAGACCCCATGCTTTATCAAGCATGTCGTCTTCTAGCTCTTCGCTTTCTTCTAGTGAATCAAAACCTTCACGAATGATCACATGGCAAGTGGTACATGCACATGATTTCTCACAAGCATGCTCAATACCAATGCCATTTTTTAGTGCTACATCTAGAACGGTTTCACCCGCTTTTGCTTCCAACACCGCACCTTCTGGGCACAAATCTTCGTGTGGCAATACAATAATCTTAGGCATAACTACTTATCTCTTATATATCATTAACTGACTGACCTGACAGTGCAGCTCGAATTGATTTATCCATACGGCGTGACGCAAAGTCTTGACTCGCTTTATCGGTATCTTTAATGCCTTGCTCAATCGCATCCGCATCTTCACCGTTACGCAGTTCAATCAGTGCTTCAATCACTTTCAATAGCGCTTGTTTCTCTTGCTCTGATAGTAGTTCATCACCATCAGCTTGCATCGCAGCAATCAACCCCTCAATCACTCGGTCAGCTTCGACACGCTGCTCGGCCAAGGCGCGAGCCTGCATGTCTTCTTTCGCATAAGTCATCGAGTCACGAAGCATATTCGCGACTTCATTGTCACTTAAACCGTAAGATGGCTTAACTTGAATCTCTGATTGAACGCCCGTACTCTTCTCCATCGCAGTAACTGACAATAGACCGTCTGCATCTACTTGGTAAGTCACGCGAATGTGCGCTGCACCAGCCGCCATTGGTGGGATGCCTTTCAGCGAAAAACGAGCCAATGAACGGCAGTCATCAACCATCTCACGTTCACCTTGTACGGTATGCACCGTCATTGCCGTTTGACCATCTTTAAACGTGGTAAATTCTTGTGCGCGAGCCACAGGAATGGTGGTGTTACGTGGGATAATTTTCTCAACCAAGCCACCCATGGTTTCAATACCAAGAGATAGAGGAATAACGTCCAGAAGCAGCATTTCAGAGTCAGGCTTATTACCCGCTAGGATGTCTGCTTGAATACCCGCACCGATTGCAACGACTTCATCAGGGTTAATGCTTGTCAGTGGTGTACGACCAAAAAACTCGCCTACCATTTCACGAACGAGCAATGTGCGTGTTGAACCACCCACCATGACGGCTTCAAGTACATCTTCCGCATCCACATCAGCATCTTTCAGTGCACGGCGGCAAGACATCAGGGTTTTCTTCACTAACGGACGAATCAGATCTTCGAACTGCTCGCGAGTCACTGAGCCTTTCCAGCCAAACACGTCAACATCAACGCTGTCTTTTTCAGAGAAAGCAATCTTCGTCGCCGTTGCTATGTTCAGTAGTGCACGGTTTTTCTCAGCAGAAAGTGGCGCTTCTAGACCTGCTTGCTCCATTAGGTAATCCGCTAATAGATGGTCAAAATCATCACCACCTAGCGCAGAGTCACCGCCTGTTGCTAATACTTCAAAGACGCCTTTCGACAAACGTAAGATAGAGATATCAAACGTACCGCCACCTAAGTCATAAACGGCAATCACGCCTTCTTGACCAGAGTCTAGACCGTAAGCAATCGCAGCCGCTGTTGGTTCGTTAAGCAGACGTAGTACGTGAAGACCCGCCAATTTCGCCGCATCTTTTGTGCCTGCACGTTGAGCATCATCAAAGTAAGCAGGCACGGTAATAACGACGCCAGCCAACTCGCCACCTAGTGTCTCTTCAGCACGTTTGCCTAGTGCTTTAAGAATGTCTGCAGACACTTCAATCGGGTTTTTATCACCCTGAACTGTTTGCAAAATTGGTAAGCCGTTGTCGCTCTCTTTAAATTGATAAGGCAAAGATGGGTAACGAGCTTGGATGTCTTTCAGAGAACGTCCCATCAAACGTTTAACTGATATAATGGTGTTTTCTGGCTCTTGCTCCGCTTTTTCTCTCGCATCATAACCAACGAGGGCGGTTTCTTGTGTGTAATTAACAACAGATGGCAGAATACTGCGTCCTTGATCATCCGTAAGGGTGGTTGCGTTACCACTGCGCACAGATGCAACTAACGAGTTTGTTGTACCGAGATCGATACCTGCTGCTAACTTATGCTCATGAGGTGCCGAGCTTTGGCCCGGTTCTGCGATTTGAAGTAGTGCCATGATGGGTCCTTGTCACGCTAACTAGCCGAGAAGTTTATCTTCAACCAGTTCAATTTCGTTCTTTAGCTTGGCAATGAATTTAAGTTTGCGAACTCGGTCCGCGGCTTCCGCCCAACGACCATCTTGAAGTTCTTGTTCTACACTCGCCAAATGCTGCTTGTACATTTTGCTGACTTTCGCGTCGAAATCAAAAAGCGCTGATTCCGGATCAGAGCTGCCAGCAATGTCTTCCAGTTCTTCACGCAGTTCCATTTGTTCCATAAGAAACATCGGATCTTGCATGGTTTGTTGCTCACCGCGAATCTCTGTGCCATTTTCAGCCAAGATGTATTCAGCGCGAGAGATTGGGTGCTTAAGCACTTGATACGCATCGTTAATTTGCGCTGCTTTTTGCACCGCCATGAGACGATCACGCTCTGAGGCAGTAGCAAAGTTATCTGGGTGGAAGCGTTTTTGTAGCTCTCGGAACTGGGAAGAAAGAAGGCTACCATCCAGTGTAAACTGACTTGGTAGCCCAAATAATTCAAAGTGATTCATTAAGATCGGGTCCTAGTAAAGCCTTCTGGACTCGTTTGCCCAGAAGGACAATCAATTAGACGTTGAAGCTTTCACCACAACCACATTCACTTTTCGCGTTCGGGTTGTTGAACTCAAAACCTTCGTTCAATCCCTCTTTTACGTAATCCAGTTCTGTACCATCTAGGTACACTAAACTTTTCTTATCAATGATGATCTTCACGCCCGAATGATCGAACACTTCATCTTCTTCATTAAGATCGTCTACAAACTCAAGCACGTAAGCCATACCGGAACAGCCTGTCGTCTTCACTCCAAGACGCAAACCGATACCTTTGCCTCGGTTATCTAGGAATGCTTTTACGCGACTCGCCGCTGTTTCTGTCATTGTGATGGCCATACTGCACCTTACGTCTGTCTAAATTACGATTTGAATGGGAGCTTTAATTCAAGTCCCCATTATATACGGAATACTTATTCCTGGTGTTTTTTCTTGTAGTCAGCAACTGCTGCTTTGATTGCGTCTTCCGCTAGGATTGAGCAGTGCACTTTCACAGGAGGAAGTTCTAGCTCTTCTGCAATCTCAGAGTTTTTGATAGATGCCGCTTCATCGATAGACTTGCCTTTCACCCACTCAGTTACCAGTGAGCTTGAAGCGATTGCACTACCACAACCGTAAGTTTTAAATTTCGCATCTTCAATGATGCCCTCAGGCGTCACTTTGATTTGAAGTTTCATAACATCACCACAAGCTGGAGCGCCAACCATGCCGCTACCTACTGATGGATCTTCTTTATCAAATGAACCAACGTTACGTGGGTTCTCGTAGTGATCAATTACTTTTTCGCTGTATGCCATGATAAATTACCTCGAATCCTCTATTTCAATCCCTGAGATTAATGGTGAGCCCATTCAACCGTGCTCAAATCAATCCCTTCTTTATACATATCCCATAGAGGAGACATGTCGCGTAGCTTAGTCACTGCAACGCGGATTTGTTCAATTGCGTAATCAATTTCTGCTTCAGTCGTGAAACGACCAAATGAGAAACGTACTGAGCTGTGCGCCAATTCGTCGTCTAGACCAAGTGCACGAAGAACGTAAGATGGCTCTAGGCTCGCTGATGTACAAGCACTACCAGAAGACACTGCTAGATCTTTTAGTGACATCAGTAGCGATTCGCCTTCTACGAATGCAAAGCTCACGTTTAGGTTGTGTGGAACACGCTGTTCTAGGTCACCGTTCACTGTTACTGCTTCTAGATCTTTAACCCCATCTAGAAGACGATTACGAAGTGCTAGTGCGTGATCGTAATCTTTTTGCATGTCTTCTTTTGCTACACGGAACGCTTCACCCATACCCACGATTTGGTGAGTTGGAAGCGTGCCCGAACGGAAACCACGTTCATGGCCGCCACCGTGCATTTGCGCTTCAAGACGGATACGAGGCTTGCGACGTACGTAAAGTGCACCGATACCTTTAGGACCGTATACTTTATGCGCAGACAGTGAAATTAGATCAACTTTCAATTCTTGAACGTCGATTGGCAGTTTGCCCGCAGACTGTGCAGCATCCACATGGAACACAATCTTACGCTCACGACATAGCTCACCGATTGCTGCGATGTCTTGGATGACACCAATCTCGTTGTTAACGTGCATGATTGAAACTAGAACCGTATCTTCACGCATTGCCGCTTGAAGTTTGTTTAGATCAATCAGACCATTTGATTCTGGCTGTAAATAAGTGACTTCAAAGCCTTCGCGCTCTAGCTGACGACATGGGTCAAGAACCGCTTTGTGCTCTGTTTTACAAGTGATTACGTGTTTACCCTTCTTAGAGTAAAAATGTGCTGCACCTTTGATAGCAAGGTTGTCAGACTCTGTTGCACCTGATGTGAATACGATTTCGCGAGGATCTGCATTTAGAAGGTCAGCAATTTGCTCACGAGCAGTATCTACAGCTTCTTCTGCCTGCCAGCCGTAACGGTGCGAACGCGAAGCTGGATTGCCAAATGTGCCATCCATTGTCATGTACTGAACCATTTTTTCAGCAACACGTGGATCTACTGGACATGTAGCGGAATAATCAAGATAAATCGGCAGTTTCATTCTCTACTCCAATGTAAAATGCTGACCGCTAAGAGCGGACGTTTACACCGATGGGCGCGGTGGTTGTATTTTTGTTTGATAACCCATGAGTGACCACCAGATCAATGTCCTGACGATCAGAAATTTCTAAAACTTCATTGTCTGTCATTAGCTCACCGAGCGTAATGTTATTCAAGAAGTCGCTAATACGAGAGCTCAGGTCACGCCATAGTGTGTGAGTTAAGCAGCGAGTGCCACCTTGGCAATCGCCTTTGCCTTGGCATTTAGTCGCATCGACTGACTCATCAACGGCTGCAATTACAGTACCAATAGCAATACTATGCGCGTCGGCGCCAAGTCGATAACCACCACCAGGACCACGAACGCTTGCAACAAGCCCTGCTTTACGTAGTTTTGAAAAAAGCTGCTCTAAGTAAGAGAGCGAGATCCCTTGACGCTCTGAGATGTCTGCAAGAGGTACCGGGTTTTGTTGCGAGTGCAGTGCTACATCCAGCATGGCTGTCACCGCATATCTTCCTTTAGATGTAAGTTTCATTCCACACCGTATCCACATGGTTTGTAATGATTAGGATTTTTCCATACCCGACTAAAACGGTCAAGTATTTATTTGACTAATTTAGTCAGGTATTCATCCTTACACCTAAAGTGGTTATTATTTGCTCAGATTTTCTTTTCAATCGAAGTCAAAATACCGCGCAATATATTGAGTTCTTGCGCTTCTGGTCGAGCTCGTGAAAACAAACGTCGTAGTTTGTTCATTACCTGACCTGGTTGCTCCTGATTAATAAATTGGGTCTCCACAATGACCTTTTCAAGGTGCTCAAAGAACATTTCTAGTTCTTTATGTCGAGGGTATTCTTCTGGCTCAGTTGGCGTGTACTTACTTTGCTCTAAATTTAGATGGGCAACTCGAACTTCATAACTTAGTGTTTGTACTGCCATGGCTAAGTTGAGTGAGCTGTATTCTGGGTTTGCAGGGATACAGACATGATAATGGCACTTTTGCAGTTCTTCATTGGTTAGGCCAGTTCTTTCACGGCCAAATACCAATGCGACAGGGTGCTTTTGCCCCTCTACTGCAAACTTTTCACCACACTCACGCGGCTCAAGCATTGGCCATTCTAATGTGCGCGAGCGAGCGCTAGAACCAACAACAAGACCACAATCTTCAATCGCTTCTTCGAGCGTACTTACGATTGTTGCGTTTTGAGCAATATCACCTGCACCTGCTGCAAGGGCAAGGGTTTGTTCATCGACTTCACACTGTGGATCAACTAATACTAATTGGCTTAACCCCATGACTTTCATTGCTCGTGCAGCCGAGCCAATATTGCCTGAATGTGAAGTTCCGACGAGTACGATTTTTACTTGATCCAACATCTGTGTCTGCCACCTAAATTAAAACCGATGGATGTTATCATAATTTTTTTACACACCCTATAGTGAAGCGGTTTTCTAGCCGTATTCTCGTCGTTTGGTGCTCTGTATCACGATAGGTTCTCGAACACATTTGCGTTGGCGAACAAAAAATAACCACTTCCTTTTTGATTTATCTCTGGTATACTCGCCGCCGCTTTCATTTTGTTCTTTAACATCCGTTGGGAAATTCGTATGCATCCTATGCTAAACATTGCTATTCGCGCTGCGCGAAAGGCAGGCAATCACATTGCTAAATCATTAGAAAACACAGATAAGATTGAATCTTCACTAAAAGGCACTAATGACTTTGTTACTAACGTTGACAAAGAAGCAGAAGCTATCATCATCGATACTATCAAGCACTCTTACCCAGAGCACTGCATCGTAGCTGAAGAAGCTGGTCTTATCGAAGGTAAAGATAAAGACGTACAATGGATCATCGACCCGCTGGATGGCACTAATAACTTTGTAAAAGGTTACCCACACTTCGCAGTATCTATCGCAGTTCGCTTCAAAGGTAAAACTGAAGTGGCTTGTGTATACGATCCAATGCAAAATGATCTGTTCACGGCTCAACGTGGTGCAGGCGCACAGCTAAACAACGCTCGTATCCGTGTAGCTCAACTTAAAGACCTACAAGGTACTGTTCTAGCGACTGGTTTCCCATTCAAACAGAAACAACACGCTGAATCTTACATCAAGATCGTTGGTTCTCTATTTACTGAATGTTCAGACTTCCGTCGTAGTGGTTCTGCTGCTCTTGACCTATGTTACGTTGCTGCAGGTCGCGTTGATGGTTACTTCGAGCTAGGTCTAAAACCTTGGGACATGGCTGCAGGTGAACTTATCGCTCGTGAAGCTGGCGCTATCGTAACTGACTTCGCTGGCGGTACTGATTACATGAGTTCTGGTAACGTTGTTGCTTCAAGTGCTCGTGGCGTTAAATCAATGCTTAAGCACATCCGTGAAAACGGTAATAGCGCAATCCTTAAGTAAGATATTAAATCATGCTTAACTCATCATGCTGATGAATTTTTAACAAGGCCCCACTCATTGAGTGGGGCTTTTTTATGTCTGTTTTTCGGGATTTTTAACCCATGTCTTTGAAAGAATACGTGGGAAAGAAGGCGCTGTGGCAAAAGAGCTCTGTAGTTAGAAAACTGAAATATAAAAAACCGCTGAATAGTCAGCGGTTTTTATTATAAACGTCTCAAGTTGCCTTATGGCATCTCGTCGAACTCTGCACCTTCCTTTTCTACTTGTGGTGGCATCAAGTGCTCTTTCTGGATACCCAGTTTTAGAGACAGTGCTGACGCAACGTAAATAGAAGAGTAAGTACCAACGGTGATACCAAGCAATAGCGCCGTCGCAAAACCGTGGATCATCGCACCGCCTTGCGTAAACAGAGCGATAACTACGAACAGGGTCGTACCTGAGGTAATCAATGTACGACTCAGCGTTTGCGTGATCGCACTGTTAATCACTTCAATAGAATCGCCTTTACGCATCTTACGGAAGTTCTCACGGATACGGTCGAATACGACGATGGTATCGTTGAGTGAGTAACCGACAACCGTCAATAGTGCAGCAACGATGGTTAGGTCAACTTCAATTTGAAAGAACGAGAAGATACCGAGTGTGATGATGATATCGTGAGCCAATGCCATTACTGCACCAGCTGCAAGACGCCATTCGAATCGCATCGATACGTAGATCAAGATACAGATCAGTGACACAAGAATTGCCAAGCCACCGGCTTCTGTTAGTTCATCACCAACGTTTGGACCAACGAACTCGATACGACGCATTTCTACGCTTTCACCTGTTCCCTCTTTGATTGCACCAATGATCTGGTTACCCAGAATTTCACCTGAGATATCATCACGAGGACGAAGGCGCACCATCACGTCACGAGCACTACCGAAGTTTTGTACAGTTGCATCGCCAAAACCTTTCGCATCTAGCGCACCACGGATCTCTTCAAGATTCGCTGGTTGCTCAAAACCAACTTCGATAAGCGTGCCGCCCGTGAAGTCTAAGCCCCAGTTCAACCACTTGGTTGAAAGCGTAAAGATAGACGCAGCGATCATGACCATCGAAAATGCGAATGCAACTTTCGACCAACGCATAAAGTCGATCGTGTTCTCTGCTTTTAGAATTTGAAACATAATAATTCCCAGCCTTAGATCGACAATTTCTTAACGCGCTTGCCACCGTACACCAAGTTCACGATACAACGTGTACCAATGATTGCGGTGAACATAGAGGTCAAGATACCGATAGATAGTGTTACCGCGAAACCTTTCACCGCACCTGTACCCACAGCAAATAGAATGATTGCCGTGATCAGTGTGGTGATGTTCGCGTCGGCGATAGTACTGAACGCGTTCGCGTAGCCTTGATGAATCGCCTGTTGAGGGCTACGACCCTCGCGAAGTTCTTCTCGAATACGTTCAAATATCAGTACGTTCGCATCAACTGCCATACCAACCGTTAATACGATACCGGCAATACCTGGCAAGGTCATCGTTGCACCTGGAATCATCGACATAATACCGATGATAAGTACTAAGTTTGCCATCAGTGCCACGTTCGCGATCAAGCCAAAACCACGGTAGTAAAGCAGGGTAAAGATCATTACCGCAACCATACCCCAGATACATGCTTGAATACCCATATCGATGTTTTGCTGACCCATTGATGGACCAATGGTGCGTTCTTCAACGATAGAGATAGGTGCAATAAGCGCACCTGCACGCAATAGAAGTGCTAGGTTGTGAGCTTCTGCTGCAGAGTCAATACCGGTAATACGGAAGTTACGGCCAAGAGCCGATTGAATCGTTGCTTGGTTGATGACTTCTTCGTACTTATCCAGAATGACTTTACCTTCTGGGGTGCGACGGCCACTGTCTTTGTACTCTGCGAACACGGTTGCCATTAGCTTACCGATGTTCTGGCGAGAGAACGCAGACATCTTATTACCACCTTCGCTGTCTAGCGAGATGTTAACTTGTGGACGACCGTATTCATCAACACTTGAGCTTGCATCTGTGATGCTTTGACCACCAAGAATAATGCGTTTCTTAAGTACAACTGGACGACCATCACGGTCCATTTTGATTTCACTGCCCGCAGGAGCTCGGCCACTTGCCGCCGCCGCTAAGTCAGCTTTATCATCGACTTCACGAAACTCAAGTGTCGCTGTCGCGCCAAGAATTTCTTTTGCACGAGCGGTATCCTGAACACCAGGAAGTTCAACGACAATTCGGCTTGCACCTTGACGTTGAACCAATGGCTCAGCAACCCCCAGTTCATTCACACGGTTACGCAGAATCGTGATGTTTTGTTCAACCGCGTAGTTACGGATCTCTTGTAAACGTTGCTCAGTAAAAGTGGCGACAAGAGCGTAACGACCGTCAGAATCAGACTCGACAAAGTTCATGTCTGGGTGATTCTTTTCTAACGTTGCTTTTGCTTCGGCAAGTTGCTCTTCATTGCGCAACAAGATTTCCACGCCATCTTGACCCGATGGGCGAATCGCACGGTAACGAACTTTCGCTTCACGAAGTTCACTACGGAATGCTTCTTCTTGTTGGCCGACCAACTTCTCCATTGCGGCATCCATGTCCACTTCCATCAAGAAGTGAACACCACCACGTAGGTCAAGACCTAACTTAAGTGGCGATGCACCGATCGCTTCTAACCAATGTGGTGTCGATGGTGCTAGGTTGAGGGCAACGATTTTATCTTTGCCAAGCGCTTCGCTGATAATATCGCGTGCACTGATCTGTGTATCAGTGTCATTGAAGCGAACAAGGATTGATCCATTTTCGAGAGCAATGGATTTATGAGAAAGGTGCTCTTTATCAAGAGCTTTAGTGACAGCATCCAGCGTTGACATATCTACAGAGGCGCCACGCGCCCCTGTAACTTGAACAGCCGGATCTTCACCGTAGATATTTGGAAGCGCGTATAACGCGGCGGTGATGATGGCAAAAAATACCATCAAATACTTCCATAGAGGGTAACGGTTTAGCACAGCGAGGATCCTTTGGCTGTTTTATAGAGACTTAAGCGTACCTTTTGGTAGCACTGCAGTAATGAAATCTTTTTTGATCACAACTTCATTGTTTGCATTTAGCTCAATTGAGATGTAGTCGTTATCTTCTGTAATCTTAGTGATTTTACCCACTAGACCACCACTGGTAAGAACTTCATCACCTTTGCCCATAGAAGCCATTAGGCTCTTGTGCTCTTTTACACGCTTAGCTTGTGGACGGTAGATCATGAAGTAGAAGATCACCGCGAACATGCCTAGCATGATTAGCATTTCAAAACCGCCACCTGCTGGTGCGCCTTCAGCTGCTGCGTGAGCTTGAGAAATAAACATTAAAACATCCTCATTATATTTTATTGATAATCCAACAAGTTGGGCATTCGCGATTGAGATTCAAGTCTGAGAACAGCTAATAGAGATCGCTCTCTCAAAAAAACTGTGCGTTTGCCTACTTTATTAGCAAAAGCCTCTGGCGACATGCCAAAGGCTTTAATTTTTTTATGCTTCGCCTAGTGGCGGAACTTCGCGGTCACGACGAGCGTAAAACTCTTGTACGAACTCATCGAAACGATCTTCATCAATCGCCTTACGAATGCTCTCCATTAAACGCTGGTAGTAGCGTAAGTTATGGATAGTATTCAGACGAGCACCTAGGATTTCGTTACAACGCTCTAGGTGGTGAAGGTATGACTTACTGTAGTTTTGACAAGTGTAACAGTCACAGTGCGGATCTAATGGTGTTGTATCCGTTTTATGTTTCGCATTACGGATCTTGATCACACCACCAGTCACAAATAGGTGACCATTACGTGCATTACGCGTTGGCATTACACAGTCAAACATGTCGATACCACGGCGAACACCCTCAACCAAGTCTTCTGGTTTACCCACGCCCATTAGGTAGCGAGGCTTGTCTTCAGGTAGTTGAGGACAAGTGTGCTCTAGAATACGGTGCATGTCTTCTTTAGGCTCACCTACTGCTAGGCCACCGACGGCATAACCATCAAAACCGATTTCAGTCAGACCTTTAACCGATACGTCACGTAGGTCTTCGTAAACACCACCTTGAACGATACCAAACAGGTTGTTCGGGTTTTCTAGTTTATCGAAGTGGTCACGTGAACGTTGAGCCCAACGTAGAGACATTTCCATCGATTTTTTCGCTTCGTCGTGCGTCGCAGGGTATGGCGTACACTCATCGAAGATCATTACAATGTCAGAACCTAGGTCTTTTTGGATTTCCATCGACTTTTCTGCGTCCATGAAAATTTTGTCACCGTTTACAGGGTTGCGGAAATGAACACCTTGCTCGGTAATAGTACGCATTTTACCTAGGCTGAATACTTGGAAACCGCCTGAATCGGTAAGAATTGGACCATGCCAGTTCATGAAATCATGCAGATCGCCATGCATTTTCATTACTTCTTGGCCAGGACGCAACCATAGGTGGAAAGTGTTACCAAGCAGAATCTCTGCGCCAGTACCTTTCACTTCTTCTGGTGTCATGCCTTTAACCGTACCGTAAGTACCAACTGGCATAAAAGCAGGTGTTTGAACAGTGCCGCGTTCGAAAGTCAGTTGACCACGACGCGCATTGCCGTTTTTCTTCTTAAGATCGAATTTTAATTTCACGATGCCTCCGGGTGTCAGAGAAACAGTCTGACTGTGTATCCGGGGATAAATCCCCACTTTAAGGAGCGGTCGCTTTTCCATGCGAGAGACAAAACAGACACTCTGTTTTATTTCCTAGCTTACTGCTAGCACTCGTAAACATTTAAAAAACTAACTAACACAATATTACCGCTGAAGAGCAAGAGCTGCGCTTACCAACGTAAGTAGGCACATTTAACTCGCTATTAACGCATAAAATACCGTTAGTTCGTTTTTTTCTTGATAAACATTGAATCACCATATGAGAAGAAACGGTAATGATTTTCTACCGCATGCTTATAAGCGTTCATGGTGTTCTCGTAACCTGCAAATGCACTCACCAACATAATCAAGGTTGATTCTGGTAAATGGAAGTTAGTGATCAAGCAGTCCACCAGCTGGTACTCGTAACCAGGGAAGATAAAGATCTCAGTATCACCAAAGAATGGGACAAGCTCAGTGCCTTTCTTTAGTGCATCTTGTGCTGCACTTTCTAAAGAACGCACCGATGTCGTGCCAACAGCGATCACTCGACCACCGCGAGCTTTGGTTGCAGTGACTGCGTCTACCACTTCTTGCGGCACTTCAACGTACTCCGCATGCATATGGTGATCATTAATATTATCCACTTTTACCGGCTGGAATGTGCCTGCGCCAACGTGCAAAGTAACATAAGCAAACTCCGCACCTTTCGCTTTAATTTTGTCTAGCAGTACATCATCAAAATGTAGGCCTGCTGTTGGTGCCGCTACCGCACCTGGTTTTTGGTTATAAACCGTTTGGTAACGCTCTTTATCTGCGTCTTCATCTGGGCGGTCAATATATGGTGGGAGTGGCATATGGCCAATTTCTTCCAATATTTCAAGAACCGTCTTATCAGAGTTAAACTTCAGCTCAAACAGTGCATCATGACGAGCCACCATTTCAGCCGAGTATTCATCGTTTTCACCGACAATCACTGTCGAGCCAGGTTTTGGTGATTTAGAGCAGCGTACATGCGCTAAAATGCTTTTTTCATCGAGCATTCGCTCAACCAGCACTTCAAGTTTACCGCCTGATTCTTTGCGACCAAACATACGAGCTGGGATAACGCGGGTATTATTGAAAACCACGAGGTCACCGGCTTGAATATGGTCCAACACATCCGTAAATGTGCCATCCACTAGCTCGCCAGTATTGCCGTCCATTTGCAGCAATCGGCTAGCGGTACGCTCTGGTTGAGGGTAACGAGCGATGAGTTCATCTGGAAGGTCGAAATGGAAATCTGATACTTGCATGTTACTTGTCTTATCTATTGGTCAAATCACGTCAAAGACGACGATAAAATTGCGACGAGTTTTTCGCAGCAGACTAGTATATGTTTACATGCTGCAATAGCAAGCAAATCCCCTTTGATTAACGGTAAAAGCGCTGACTAAGAGTGTAATAAAACATGAAGAGCGCATTGTTCCACGACATGTCGATATAAATCGACAGACCTTATTATTATTAAATTACTCATTAACTTTACTTTTAGACTATATTGACTAAGAGCAATTTGCTCTATGTCTGAATTTTTGAGGTAAGTATGAAGATGTTAATTACGCTATTCAGCGCCGCTATTATTTCTTTTTCTGCCAATACGTTAGCAAGCTCTGAGCGAGAGACGTTAAAAGCATTGCAAGATGCATGTAAGCTGAAGCAAGTTCCGCGCTTGTGTGCTGTAAACCTTCCTAACAAGAACTTTATTGGTCAATGTGTCGATGCTAAAGCCTATGGTCTTATCTGTGTTTATTTTAGACAGAGTTAAGAGTAACCAAAGCTAAGGTTTCAGCGCCTTAGCTTTGGTTATTTATGATAGCGCTTACATCAAGTTTATCTCTACTCTCCTTTCGTTTTTGTCCACTTGTACTCACCTGTTTTATGTAAACAAACCGCTCATTGATCACTCAAATTGATCTCCGTCTATTAACTTTTATTTATTGACGAAAAACGAGTTAGGTCCCAGTTATAGGTCAAAATTTTCTCTATATTTAGGTAAAGGACAACGCCTCTGGAGGTCTCTATGATCAAGGTTGAAGATATGATGACACGCAACCCTCATACACTATTGAGTACCAATACGTTGCGTGATGCTCAAAGCATGATGGAAGCACTCGATATTCGACATATTCCTGTCGTTGATACAAACAAGCATTTAAAAGGCTTGGTAACACATCGTGATATTCTCGCGGCCAAAGAATCGAGTTTACATACCGAAAAAGACGAATTCTCATTTACACTCGACGCCCCACTCAACGATGTCATGCACACCAACATCATGACCGCTGAACCAAGAGCGGGACTGAAAGAAAGCGCCATTTATATGCAAAAACACAAGGTGGGTTGCTTGCCAGTCGTCAGCAAAGGCAACTTAGTCGGCATCATTACAGACACTGACTTCGTCACCATCGCGATTAACTTGCTAGAATTGCAAGAAGAAGTTGAGCCAGAAGAAATAGAGCCCAACGAGTAATTCAACAGCCATTATCGATTCTGACTGGGTCAAACAAAAAAAGCGGCTAACTACATGATAGTTAACCGCTCTAAATATAATCGCTAATAGCTCTCTATATACTAGCTAACGGCTCTGCATATACGAACGACAGCTCTAGGTGAGATAATTTATCGTTCTAAATCAGGCCGCTTATTTGCCATTAACCCGTTTAGAACTGATCTTCTTCAGTCGATCCCGTCAATGCCGTTACTGAAGAGTTACCGCCTTGGATGGTATTGGTCATTCTGTCAAAGTAACCCGTACCTACCTCTTGCTGGTGCGCTACGAATGTGTAGCCTTTCTCTGCCGCTTCAAACTCAGGACGCTGAACTTTCTCAACATAATGACGCATGCCCTCACCTTGTGCGTAAGCATGTGCCAGTTCGAACATGTTGAACCACATGTTGTGGATGCCTGCTAGCGTGATGAACTGGTACTTGTAGCCCATATCCGCTAGCTCTTGTTGGAACTTAGCAATGGTCTCAGCATCTAGGTTCTTCTCCCAGTTAAATGATGGCGAACAGTTGTATGCCAACAGTTGGTCTGGGTACTCTGCATGAATCGCTTCTGCAAACTTACGCGCCTCTTCTAGACAAGGCGTTGCTGTCTCACACCAAATGAGATCCGCATATGGCGCGTAAGCTAGACCACGAGAAATAGCTTGGTCGATACCTGCACGAACACGGTAGAACCCCTCTGGCGTGCGCTCTCCTTGAATAAAGTCTTTATCGTATGGGTCACAATCAGACGTTAGCAAGTCTGCTGCGTTAGCATCGGTACGCGCAATTACCAGCGTTGTCGTACCAGCAACATCCGCAGCCAAGCGAGCCGCGACCAGTTTTTGCACCGCTTCTTGAGTTGGAACCAGTACTTTACCGCCCATGTGACCACACTTCTTCACTGACGCCAGTTGGTCTTCAAAGTGAACACCTGCCGCACCTGCATCGATCATCGACTTCATTAGCTCGTAAGCGTTAAGTACACCACCAAAGCCTGCTTCTGCATCCGCTACGATTGGTAGGAAGTAATCAATACCGCCTTCGTCTTCTGGCGACTTACCCGCTGACCACTGGATTTGGTCTGCGCGACGGAATGAGTTATTGATGCGCTTTACTACCGATGGCACAGAATCTACTGGGTACAGAGATTGGTCAGGGTACATCGTCGAAGCGGTGTTGTTGTCAGCTGCTACCTGCCAACCTGACAGGTAAATCGCTTCAATACCCGCTTTTGCTTGCTGTACGGCTTGACCACCCGTTAGTGCACCAAGGCAGTTTACGTAGCCTTTCTTTGAGCTACCATTGACCAGTGACCAAAGTTTGTCAGCACCACGTTGTGCGATTGTGTTCGCAGGCACCATAGAGCCACGCAGTTCTACTACTTCTTCTGCTGTGTAAGTACGCTTTACATTTTTCCAGCGTGGGTTGGTTGCCCAATCTTTTTCCAGAGCTTCAATTTGTTGGCGGCGAGTTAAGTTAGTCATTGGTCTATCCCTCTTATAATGTGCACTTGTGCATGTGCGTTGAGTTTTCCGTTCTCAGGCAGTACATCCTTATCTGCCTCGAATCCTTCACGTATTGGTTAAATAAACATGTATTAGTTAAATAAATGGAGTGTTCTAAATCTTTGGGTTAATCCAAGTAGTCGTAACCTGGAATGGTTAAAAAGTTGGTCAGTTCATCACTGGTGGTGAGCCTTGCCATCAAGTCTGCCGCTTCTTCAAATCGACCTGCTTGGTAACGCTGCTCGCCAATTTCTTGCTTCACGACTTCAATCTCTTCTTTCAGGTAGAGTTCGAACAGCTCCTTAGTGACCTTCAATCCGTTATCGAGCGACTTGCCGTGTTGAATCCATTGCCAGATAGAAGCACGGGAGATTTCTGCCGTTGCTGCATCTTCCATCAGTCCGTAAATCGGCACACAACCGTTGCCAGAGATCCAAGCTTCGATGTATTGCAGCGCAACGCGGATGTTGTGGCGCATACCTTCTTCTGAGCGCTCACCCTCACACGGTTCAAGCAGCTCTGCGGCGGTGATTGGTGCGTCTTCTGAGCGGCTCACGTCCAATTGGTTGGTGCGCTGCCCCAGTGTGGCACTGAACACCTCCATTGCGGTGTCTGCCAACCCCGGGTGAGCAACCCAAGTGCCGTCATGACCGTTGTTAGCTTCTAGCGATTTATCGTTGTGGATCTTATCCAGCACTTTTTGGTTCTCTTGTGGGTCTTTAGCCGGAATAAAGGCTGCCATGCCGCCCATCGCAAATGCGCCACGTTTATGACAAGTACGCACCAACAATCTTGAGTAAGCGTTGAGGAATGGCTTATCCATGGTCACCACTTGGCGATCCGGAAGTACGCGATCTGGGTGGTTTTTTAGTGTTTTGATGTAGCTAAAGATGTAATCCCAACGACCACAGTTCAAACCAACGATGTGCTCTTTCAGTGAGAAGAGAATCTCATCCATTTCGAATACGGCTGGTAAAGTTTCAATCAGTACAGTCGCTTTGATGGTGCCTGTATCCAAACCGAAATACTCTTCGGTGAAATGGAACACTTCGCTCCACCACTTCGCTTCATGATGCGATTGCAGCTTTGGAATGTAGAAGTAAGGACCGCTTCCCTTTTTCAGTAGCGCCTTATAGTTGTTGTAAAAGTACAGAGCAAAATCGAATAGCGCACCTGGAATGATCTGACCGTGCCACGTGACATGTTTTTCTTTTAGATGCAGCCCCCGAACACGGCAGATCAACACCGCTGGGTCTTCTGCCAGCTGATAGTGCTTGCCATTGCCAGGATTGGTGTAGCTGATGGTGCCATTAACAGCGTCACGCAGGTTAATTTGACCATCCAGAACTTTACTCCACGCCGGAGACATTGAGTCTTCGAAGTCTGCCATGAATACTTTTACATTCGCATTCAGTGCGTTAATCACCATCTTGCGATCGGTTGGTCCGGTAATTTCCACTCGGCGATCTTGCAGATCTTGCGGGATTCCAAGGATCTTCCAGCTTCCTTCACGAATGTCTTGTGTCTCTGGTAGAAAGTCTGGCAACTCACCTGCATCGATGCGTGCTTGCTTCTCTTCTCGTGCTTCCAGCAACTGTTCAACACGTCCGGCAAATTTTTCACACAGTAGAGATAAAAAAGTTTGGGCTTCAACAGGGAAAATTGCTTGATGTTCAGGAGCAACGACTCCATTCACCTCAAGCATGCCTTGGGTTTGCTTTAGTTGTTGTGTTTTTTGTTCTGTCTGAGCAAGCATAATCATTCATCCTTAACGTGCTTTATCCATCTTGGGCAGTCAGCCTAAAGCTACATTTGTAAGTTATGAACAACAAATTACATCCTTTGATTTGGTGTTCAGTTCGCTTCGTTATGTCTATACCTTGCGCAACCTAAGTTACTTTTTCAATCTAGACATAAGTCTTACAAGCCTTTAATTAAGCTATACCAACAGCGGTTTAAGCGAAACCCCCAAAGTAAACAAAACGTTAAATTTGAAGTTTTGTTCGGAATCAAACAAGTGTTTGATTTTTGATGGTTATTTGTAATTAATTACGTAATTTAATTACAGTTATTTTTCAGGCTTTTTTTGAATTCAAACAGGCGTATGAATAGTAAGGTGAGGAGAAAATCCTTGTATTCACAAGGGCTAGCATAAGGAAGTTAAACGCAACTCAAACGCTTTAAAGGCTAAAATGTGTAAAATTAACATTGTGAAATTTCACTATTTTATGAAATCTTCATGAAAGTTTGTCTGTGAAATTTTACAAGTCAAAGTTCACGGTTAGAATAAAATGCTAAAAAGCACACTTTTTACAGTGTGCTTTTGAAGTTAAATTGAGGTTGTACAGGCTAATACTAATCGCTATAGCAGTTCGGAGACGAGATCTGCCAATTGATTAAAAGTGTTAGATCGTGACGAACTAGGGCGCCACACTAAACCAATATTGCGATACGCCTGCTGACCTGGAGGGTCGATCACTACCAAGTTCTGATTGTGCAGCAAACCGTGATCAATGGCCATTTGCGGAATAAACGTGGTGCCTAGACCATTCGCCACCATTTGTACCAAGGTATGCAGACTAGTTGCGGTGAATGGGTTGATCTTCTCTTTATCGGTTAACTTACATGCCGATACAGCATGCTCAGTTAGGCAATGTTCTTTCTCTAATAAAAAAACCGATTCATTAGGAAGATCAGCATAGCGGATAGGCACAGAAACAGAATCCGCTTGATTTGCACTGATTACCATGCGGAATGGGTCTTGCCCCACCACACGACTTTCCATCCCATCGATTTCTACGGGCAGTGCCAAAATCAGCACATCTAACTCACCATGACGCAACGCCTGCAACAAATTCGTCGTGGTATCTTCGCGCAACAATAAATTCAGTTGAGGAAAGCGGTAATTCACCTCTTGAACTAGATCGCAAAGTAAAAAAGGCGCAATAGTAGGAATACACCCCACCTTTAGCTGACCTTCCATGTCATCACCTTGGCACAAGCGGCCAAGCTCAACCAAATCTTGTCCTTTCGCAAGTAATTCGCGACCTTGCTGCACCACCAATTCACCAGCTTGGGTAAAAACCAGTGGGCTCTTTTTATCTTTCTTTTCGTAAAGCGGGCAACCAATCAACTCTTCAAGATTTTGGATCCCTTTGCTCAACGTAGATTGACTGACAAAACAACGCTCAGCCGCATCGCTAAAATGTCGCGTTTCGTGCAAAGTGACCAAATAGTGTAACTGCTTCAAGCTAGGCCATTTATTCATAATTCTATTGGTATCTATTGCTGTTCTAGTGATGGAGATAATAGTTTGGGATTTATCGCTTTTTTCGATTAACTCAATCTATTTATTTCGCTTTTTTCAATACTACAATCTGTACTATAGTTTGTCTCGCACAAACACGGACCAAACTGAAATAACTGAATTCGGTTTGGAGCAAACCATAATTTTTAGGAGCAAAAAAATGGTACTAGTAGGTCGTCAAGCCCCTGATTTTACTGCTGCAGCTGTTCTAGGTAACGGTGAAATCATTGAAAACTTCAACTTTGCTGAGTTCACTAAAGGTAAGAAAGCGGTTGTTTTCTTCTACCCACTAGATTTCACGTTCGTTTGCCCATCTGAACTAATTGCATTCGACAACCGTTTCGAAGATTTCCAAGCGAAAGGCGTTGAAGTAATCGGTGTTTCAATCGATTCTCAATTCTCTCACAACGCATGGCGCAACACGCCAGTTGAGAATGGCGGTATTGGTCAAGTTAAATACCCTCTAATCGCTGACGTTAAGCACGAAATTTGTAAAGCTTACGACGTAGAGCACCCAGAAGCTGGCGTTGCTTTCCGTGGTTCTTTCCTAATCGACGAAGATGGTCTTGTACGTCACCAAGTAGTTAACGACCTGCCACTAGGCCGTAACATCGATGAAATGCTACGCATGGTTGATGCACTAAACTTCCACCAAAAGCACGGCGAAGTATGTCCTGCACAATGGGAAGAAGGTAAAGCTGGTATGGACGCATCGCCAAAAGGTGTTGCAGCGTTCCTATCTGAGCACGCAGACGACCTAAGCAAGTAATAGACACTGCCGCCCAAGCTCAACGGGCGAGTTGGTTGGATGTATATATAAAGCAAAAGCTATCGCGGAAAAACCGCAAACGCCAATCAGTCTAAGTAAAGTCATAAAAAAGCCCAGAGTATTCCTCTGGGCTTTCTTTTTGTCTCCATTTTGACAAGGAAAAGAGGCAAGCAAGATTCAAAAAATTTACCTCTATTTCTCCTACCTCTGATGGAGATTCTGCTCTTTCGTCCTGCTAGTATTTGTTCTAATTACAATAATTCAGGACAAACACGTGAACACTCAACTCGAAGTCTGTATCGATAACATTGAATCCCTGCACAATGCCACTGCCGGTGGCGCAACGCGTATCGAATTATGCTCCTCCCTGGCTTTAGGCGGTTTGACACCAAGCTATGGATTTATGCAGCAAGCCGCTAAGCTTTCTTCCGTTCCGGTCTACGCGATGATTCGTCCACGCCAAGGCGACTTTTTCTACAGCGAAGAAGAAATAGAAATGATGCGTTGGGATATTGAAGCTGCACACCAAGCAGGTTTGAACGGTGTCGTTTTTGGGGTATTGACTCAAGACGGCGACATTCATATGCCTTATGCAACAGCGCTGTGTGAATTTGCCCAAGCGCTTGGATTAGGAGTGACATTCCACCGAGCATTTGACCAATGCCGTGACGCAGAAAAATCGCTTGAAGAAATCATCAGCCTCGGCTGCGAGCGCATTTTAACATCGGGGTTAGCTGCATCAGCTCCACAAGGTATCGATGTGCTTACAGTATTAGTAGCGAAAGCGAAAGGTCGTATTGCGATCATGGCCGGAGCGGGAATAAACGCCGATAACGTAAGCCAGTTGATTGAACAAACTCAGGTGACGGAAGTGCACTTGTCTGGAAAAACCACTCGTCCTAGTCACATGACATTCACCTCTGGTCAAAGCAAAATGGGCGCGGCGGATATCGATGACTTTGTTATCCCAATCACTAGCCAAGAAGCCATTGCAAACATGGTAATAGCTCTCAAATAAACATCACGAGCCTCCCTCTTTGACTATCAAGTGCTAACATATTGATAACTAAGGAAGGAGGTTCACTAATGGCAAAACTAAGAAAAAAGGAATATGAAGACGCGCTAGAACAGCTGCAAATTGAGTTGGTTAAACTACAAGAGTGGGTGAAACACAAAGGCTTAAAAGTAGTGATTCTATTCGAGGGTAGAGACGCTGCTGGAAAAGGTGGTGTTATCAAACGCATTACTGAAAAACTCAATCCTCGCGTATGCCGCATCGCCGCACTCCCAGCCCCCACTGAAAAAGAAAAAACCCAATGGTACTTTCAGCGCTATGTGGCCCATCTACCCGCCGCTGGAGAAATTGTTCTATTTGACCGCAGTTGGTATAACCGAGCAGGCGTAGAGAACGTCATGGGCTTTTGCACTCCGGACCAATATGAAGAGTTTCTCCGCTCTTGTCCTGAATTCGAACGCATGCTGCAGCGCTCTGGCATCATTCTCATTAAGTACTGGTTTTCAGTCTCTGATGAAGAGCAAGAGAAGCGTTTTCTCGAACGCATTCATACACCAATCAAACGCTGGAAGTTCAGTCCAATGGATCTAGAATCACGCAATCGCTGGGCAGAATACTCCGAAGCCAAAGATAAGATGTTCGCGTACACAGATACGAAAAACTGTCCTTGGTGGGTTGTGCCCTCTGATGATAAAAAGAAAGCTCGACTCAATTGCATTAGCCACCTACTCAGTCACATTGAATATCAAGAAATTGAGTATCCGCCAATCGCGTTACCAGAGCTGAACAAAGACGGTTACATTCGAGCGCCTATCGAAGACCAAACATTTGTTCCCGATAAGTATTAGAGATTATTCATGGCAAAAGACCTGTACAGCACCTTAGATTTAAACTTATTGAGAACCTTTGTAGTTCTAATGCAAGAAAAAAATATGCGTAAAGCATCGCAACGCTTGTTTGTTTCTCAACCTGCAATAAGCCAATCATTGCAAAAACTGCGTAACCATTTTAACGATGAATTGTTTGTTAAGGTCAAAACAGGTCTTGAGCCGACTCCTTTTGCTGAATCACTGAATAGTGGAATTACGCCTCACCTTGGTGGGCTGGCAGCAGCAGTCAATCTCACCAACAAGTTTGACCCAGCAGAAATTGATCATAAAATTCGTATTGCTCTAGCCCCTATCACCATGACTTGCCTGCCAGGCTTTCTCTTCAAGAAGATACAAACACAGGCGCCCAACGCTCAACTGGAGTTAGTCAGTTGGTCAAACAGTACCATAGATGAAATTTTGAAAGGTGAAACATTACTAGGCGTGAACTATGAGTTACTTCTCTCCAATAAAGAAATCTACACACCCAAATTACTTGATTTAAAAGGTAGAATTATTGTTCGTAACGGCCATCCTATAACCAAGCCCCATGTTGAACCCAAAGATCTTGCTGGTTACCCCATTGCTTCTCTGATTTCTCCAGGATGGAACGATAAATTTAGCTATGCGTCAGAGTTACTCACCGAGATGAGCATCGAACATACTATTGGTTTTCGCTCAGAAATGGTCACTGCAATACTTGATGTGGTTAGACATACTGATATGTATTTACCTCACTCAAACCTATTTCCTGTAGAACAATACCCTGGCTTAAGAGCGCTAGATATAACCATTGATGGTCAACCCCAGATGAAATCTGTTCATGCTCATATGCATGTTCGAAATCGAAATAACCCTTTGGTTAGCTGGTTAGTAAATCTAGCTAAGCAAGGATTGAAGCAGCAAAGTGATAAGTGATGATTATCATTGAGATAATGACTGCCATTTAGTCATATATCATATTTCTCAATAAGATAGCCCTGCTTTTACGGGATATTAGAAAAGCGATTGCTGCAGTATGGATGCTGTCCCTCGTTTATTGATTGAGAATTCATACATGACACACAACATTGCGAAGTTAACCGCTGCCTGTACCCTACTTGCTTCATTTAGCTCATTTGCAGCGGTTATACCTGACCGTCCAGATCCAGGTACCCCAGCAAACCCAATTCAAGGAGTTCCAGAACAACCAGTTCTACCTGAGATCGACAATGGCGTTCCTGGAGTACCTGATCGTCCACACCCAGATCAGTCACCTACACCGCCAATTGAGGCCGCACCGGAGCAACCAACCTTGCCGGAAAAAGACAACGGTATTCCAAGTATTCCAGATCGTCCGACGCCTCAGTTGCCATCAAATCCAATTGAAAACAACCCTACTGATGCTCGCTTAAATCATCTAGAAAACCTTGCGAGAGAATATGATTACCGTTTGAATGAACAAGCTGAGCAAATGGATGGGATTCGTGCCAGTTTGCATGCGGTGACCAACGCTCGCCCATATGCGACAAATGGGGAACTGGCTATTGGCGCAGGTGTCGGCTTTGCTGGTAGTAAAGAGGCTGTCGCTGTAGGTGGCGCTTATGGATTAACCGATCAAGTAAGTTTATCGGGTACATTCCACTACGAATCGTCAGGTAAATATTCGTCGTCTGAAGTCGCAGGCGGTGTGGGCGTGCAATTTACGTTTAAGTAAAAAATCTATCTTATAAGTCCATAGCCAAGGATGGCGCCAACTTAGGTTATTATATGCAACTCAGATTTACTCTTTTCTTACTTGTTCTTGCCCCGCTATCTGTACAAGCAACAGGACTATTTATCTCTCCAGAAGTGAAAGTTGGTTCATTTCGTGGTGCTGGCATTCAAATCGGTACCAATGATATTGCTGGCTTTGACGTACTCTATTTTGATTACTCTCAAGTCACCTATACCAGTGGCAACTTCGATGAAACAATAGATGCTTATCGCCTTGGCTTTCAGCATATGTTTGCACACCAACCTCAAATGGGGTTTCAAGCTAGTTTAGGTATGGCTGACTATCGAGGTTCTTACAGAGAAGAGAAAAGAGACACAAAAGGCTTAAGTGTCGGAGGGGCCTATGTCTATCAAGTGAATCCGATGTTTTCGGTGAGAGCTGGGGCGGATTTAGATATATTTAAAGATGATAAAACCCACACTTTTACCGATACTGCCGTACAGTTCTCTGTGGGTTTTGGTCTTCGTCTGTAACAATAAAATGTCGAACGCCGTATTTAGTACTACTTTAATGCGTCATCAATGCTTTGATCACCAAGATGGCGCACATCTTTTCCTTTCACAAAATAAATAATGTACTCACAAATATTCTGACATCGATCGCCAACACGTTCGATTGCACGTGCCGACCACATAACTTGCAATATATGAGGGATATTTTTAGGGTCTTCCATCATGTAAGTCATCAATTGACGAACTACCGCTTCATACTCAGCATCCAGCTTATCATCCAATTTATACACTTCCGCAGCCGCTTCCACATCCATGCGTGCAAACGCATCAAGCACTTGGTGCAGCATCTGGATAGCTTGACGGCATAATGGCTCTAGGGAAACTTGAAATTGACGTTCTTTCGAGGATGGACTCTCAATCGCCACTCTGGCAATACGAGTCGCCACATCACCAATGCGCTCAAGGTCAGTAATGGTCTTAATGATTGCCATAATCAAGCGTAAATCTTTTGCCGTAGGCTGGCGTTTGGCAATGATACGAGTGCAAGCATCGTCAATAGAGACTTCCATCGCATTCACTTTGTGATCATCACGCACCACTTTTCGTGCCAGTTCAACGTCCTCTTTATTCAAAGCCTGAATGGCATAAGACAACTGCTGCTCAACTAATCCTCCCATTGTCAAAACATGGGTACGAATGGATTCTAGCTCGACGTTAAATTGCCCAGAGATATGGCGTCCAAAATGCATGATGTTCCTTTAAATAAAATTAGGGCTAGCCGTAACGCCCCGTGATGTAATCTTCGGTTTTCTTTTTCATTGGTGAGGTAAAAATTGAATCTGCATCCGAGTATTCGATCAATTTTCCCATATGAATAAAGGCGGTATGGTCACTTACTCGCGCTGCCTGTTGCATGTTATGAGTAACGATAACTACAGTATATTGAGTCTTGAGCTCGTTGATAAGCTCTTCAATGGTTAAAGTTGATATTGGATCCAAAGCTGAAGTCGGCTCATCAAGCAGCAGCACTTCAGGTTCAATAGCAACAGCTCGGGCAATAACCAAACGTTGTTGCTGCCCGCCAGATAAACCAAAGGCATTCTCATGTAGGCGATCTTTGACCTCATCCCACAGTGCTGCAGAGCGCAACGAGCGTTCTACCGCATCATCTAAGCTGCGTCGATTTTTGACACCTTGTAAGCGTAGCCCATAGACAACATTTTCATAAATTGATTTGGGGAATGGATTCGGTCGTTGGAACACCATACCGACTCGACGTCTCAAGGTTGCCACGTCAACACTTGGGTCATACACATTTTTACCATGCAGTCGAACTTTTCCGGTCACTTTACAGCCCTCAACCAAATCGTTCATACGATTGATACAGCGTAAAAGCGTTGATTTTCCGCAACCTGACGGGCCGATAAACGCGGTCACTCGACCACGAGGGATACGCATCGAAATATCATGCAAAGCTTGAGCCTGGCCATAAAACAAATTCAGATTTTCAATTGAAATAGCGGTTTGTTCATCCGTTAGGTTATGCACATCTAATGGCGGTTCATAACCTAATGTATTGTCAAAGTTAAACATGCTTAATCTTGTCCCAACGTTCTGTACTTCTCGCGTAGATTATTTCGAATGCTAATTGCCGTTAAGTTTAGCCCGACAATCACGGTCACGAGTAGGAACGAAGTTGCGTAAACCAACGGTCTCGCCGCTTCGATGTTCGAGGTCTGAAAGCCGACATCATAAATATGAAAACCTAAATGCATGAATTTTCTTTCTAGATGCACATAAGGGAATTGCCCATCGACGGGTAAACTAGAGGCCAGCTTCACTACTCCCACCAGCATCAATGGTGCCACCTCGCCTGCCGCGCGCGCAATCGCCAAGATTAAACCGGTAATAATGGCAGGGGTCGCCATAGGTAAAACAACACGCCATAAGGTTTCAAACTGTGTAGCGCCTAACGCAAGTGAACCATGCCGTACTGAGTTAGGAATACGGGTCAGTCCCTCTTCTGTCGTGACGATAACAACAGGCAAAGTTAATACAGCGAGTGTTAAGGCAGACCAAAGCAAACCTGGCGTACCAAAAGTTGGGGCAGGTAATCGTTCTACGTAAAATACGTTATCGATTGAGGCTCCGATCGTATAAACAAAGAAGCCTAGACCAAACACGCCATAAACAATCGATGGAACACCTGCAAGGTTTATAACCGCAATTCGAATAATTCGGGTTAACGCGTTATTTTTAGCGTATTCATGCAAATAAATGGCTGCCACAACACCAAGGGGCATGACGATTATCGACATGATGATCACCAAAAAAACAGTGCCAAATATCGCGGGAAATACCCCTCCTTCAGAGTTAGATTCGCGAGGATCTTCTGATAGAAACTTCCACACTTGCTTCCCCCAATGTGCCACTTTCTCTGGCAATGACATGCTATTTGGATACCAATAGTCCAAAATGTCTTTCAAGGGGATGGTAACTTGTTCTCCCATCATATCTTCAACGATTAGGGAATAATCAGACATCCCTAGCCTCAGGCCATCAAGTTGGACATCGAGCATAGCCAACTCTTGTTCGAGTGCATTTTTCTGTTTGCTATTATCAGCTAGAAATTCGTCCGTGATCGTGTTGTTTAACTCATGCTTACGTTTAGCGAGACGCAGTTGTTCCAACTGCCAGCCCAGATCTTTCACTTGATCATCCACCAGCATATCAATTTCACGGCGCAATCTTTCCGCATCTTTCAATTTGTTGTTCAACAAATCCTGGATGTTATTTTCGTAGCGTGTTTGTCCATCTTGAAAGGCGACAATTTTGCCAAAGAAGTAGCCGCCACTACTGCGCTCAATCACCGCCCACTCGCTTGGCGTAGTAGGTTCATCCAATTGCATTTTTAGTACGGAAATAAAATCGGCAGGATACAGCTCTCGATTTGCAATTTTAATGTTGAGCCGCGTGGCAAACTCTTCATCATCGGCCAGTTTATTTCGAGCATCTTCTGGTAAATAACTCCTAGGTACAAAACTACGCTCATAGATTTGACCAACGAGTATTGAGTTTTTATCCAGCACTTCGCCTTGCACTGGGGTGAGCGCTGCAACATTCCATTGATACAAAGGTGCAGGCCAAAAATAAGTCAGACCTTTCCAACCAATTAGCAACAGCAAACCTAAAACTGAGAGTAAGCTGATACTTACCGCCCCACCCGTCAGCCAAATCCAAGGTGCGCCAGAACGAATCCAATTTAACACTTGCCCACCCGCTCTCTCTTTAAATCATTACAACGCACGATATTTATCCCTAAGTCGTTGACGTACCCACTCAGCCAACGCATTCACCGCGAAAGTGAAGACAAACAAAATCAATGCAGAGAGGAACAATAATCGATAATGTGAGCTTCCCACTTCAGATTCTGGTAGCTCTACCGCTATCGTTGCCGACAAACTTCGCAAACCCTCTAATATATTCCAATCCATTAATGGTGTGTTGCCCGTCGCCATTAGTACAATCATGGTCTCTCCCACCGCGCGCCCCAATCCCATCATTATGGCGGAGAAAATACCAGGGCTCGCCGTTAACAAAACCACATAAATCAAGGTCTGCCAAGGTGTCGCTCCCAGCGCAAGGGAGCCATCTGACAAATGCTTAGGCACGGAGAAAATCGCATCTTCTGCAATAGTAAAAATCGTCGGTATGACGGCAAACCCCATCGCAAGGCCAACCACAAGCGCGTTACGCTGATCAAAACCAATACCATGATCGGTAAGAAAGAGTCGGATATCACCGCCAAAAAAGTGCTGTTCAAGCGTCGGAGAAACCCATATTCCCAGAACGATAAGTAGCAATAGAACAGGCATTAATACCAACGCATGCCAACCATTAGGAAACTGATTGCGCAGCCTCTGAGGAAGTAGGGCCCACAACGCACCAATAACCATTGTACTTAAAGGCAATACGAACAATAACACCACCACCGTAATTAGGTGATCTTCAACAATCGGGGCAAACCAGAGCCCAGCAAGAAAACCTATGATAACGGTAGGCAGCGCTTCCATCAGCTCAATGGATGGTTTAACGACTCTGCGCATCCGCGGCGACATAAAATACGCGGTGTATATTGCCCCCAATACGGCAAGTGGCACTGAAAACAGCATCGCAAACATCGCCGCTTTAATGGTGCCAAATGCGATGGGAACAAGACTAAATTTTGCTTCGAAGTTATCACTTGCCGACGTCGATTGCCACACGAACTCCGGTTCAGGATAGCCCTCGTACCACACTTTTTGCCACAAGGAAGACAATGAGATTTCTGGATAAGGATTATCAACCGCGGTAACACTTAACTCGTTATTTTGCCACGTAATCAAATAGCGTTCGTTATTCGACATTGCCGCAATAGCGGGAGCCTGATGAAACGCGCGTTCAAACAGGACTAACTTTTCACTTGTCGTGTAATGACTTTGTAATGTGCCATTGGTGTAAAAACTATAAAAACCTTTGCGATGAGAGTCAGGAAGCAAATACTTCACCTCCGACGCTAATTTGAAATCGCGAATATGGGTTAACTTTCGCTGATCACCTTGCAACGTATCAAACCACTGAGACACTTTTCCGTCATTATGAGTCACCAAAAGCGAATACGCACCAGCTAAAAGATCCATAGTTCTCACAGAGTGCTTTTGGTCCCCCTCTGTTAAATCAACCACTTCTCGAACAGCAAACTTATCCAACTGCTTAACCAAAACAATGAGCTCTGAGCCCGTACGTAAATACAGAGTTTGCCCATCAGGCGTAAGCAACATCTGTTCAGGTTTATCAAACGCCGATGAAAAAGCAAACTCAACAACAGTTGGAGACATCCCCAATCCCGGCGTCTCTTGCCAACGCGCTTTAAGCAAACCACTCTGAGTTTGCCATACTAACGTTAAAGCGTCCGTATTCGCACTAAAGGCAAATAAGGTAACAGGATCGTGCGTGTCGCTCAGCTGCATGTTCATACTTGATTGCAGATCTATAATCTCTGGAGGGCGAGTATTTTCTCGTAAGGTTGCGTTAAATTCCGGCTTGAAGATGTGGGCTTGTCCATTAGCACCCACCAAGCCATACCAACCAAGTCCTGGGGCTGACTGAGAAAAAGCAACAGGATTTTTTGCCACTTGCTGTTCATACAGCACTGGCTTATTAGGGTCGTCCAAAGATAAAAAGCGTAGCTGACCATCAGATGTCAATTCAAAAGCAATTTGAGAGTAATCATCAACAGAAATTGCGAGGGGCTTACCAGAATGAGTCACGCGAGAGGCATAGTTAGTTTCGATCTCTGCATCAGAAAACAGAGGAATGATCACCATGGCAAGGTAAACAAAGATCAGCACGAGAGCAGCGAGAACACCGACACCTCCTGAGGTCACTGCAAATCGGACTAAACGATCTTTGAACAATCGTTTCTTATCTTTTTCCTGCAATGAAAACTCGGCCTGTGCCATTGATCTCTCTACCCTTTTTGACTTAGTACTAGAATATGTCGTTAAGATGACAATTATATTACAGATCACATTAAACAACTGAAAAGAATACAACTCTTATGCAATGTGTAGAATGAAATAAATCTGTAACGAAAATCTCATAGTGTTCACATTTATCTTATTTCCATCGTGAGCATGGAATGCTTCACTTTTAGATTAGGTAGAATTATGAGCTCTGAGAAACTCTATATAGAAAAAGAACTTAGTTGGCTATCTTTTAATGAACGAGTTCTGCAAGAGGCCGCAGACAAAACGGTTCCCTTAATTGAGCGCATTCGATTTCTAGGCATCTTTTCTAATAATCTAGATGAGTTCTACAAAGTAAGATTTGCCGACGTAAAGCGTCGAATTTTGATCAACCAAGAGCGCGGGGTCACTGATAACTCCAAACACCTATTAAGTAAGATGCAGACTAAAGCACTGAAACTTAATGATCAGTTCGATGAACTCTACGGCGATTTAATTCGTGAAATGGCACGACGTCGGATCTTTCTAGTTAATGAAACCCAACTCGATGATGCTCAAAAGCGTTGGATAACAAAATATTTCCGTAATGATGTCATGCCTCACATTACGCCTTTACTAATGAAAGATGACATAGATGTATTGCAATTTCTCAAAGATGAATATGCTTATATCGTCGTAGATCTTAAAAAAGGCGAACAATCCCAATACGCTCTAATAGAAATCCCTACTGATCACTTACCTCGCTTTGTCATGGTGCCAGAGCAGAAAGGCAAGCGCCGAAAAACGATCATCTTGCTCGATAATATTATTCGATATTGCTTAGATGAGTTGTTCAAAGGTTTTTTCGATTACGATGAACTCAACGGCTATGCGATGAAAATGACTCGAGACGCCGATTACGATCTCCGTCAAGAAATAGAACACAGCTTACTTGAACAAATGTCAGAAGGCGTAAGTCAACGTCTCACTGCAATGCCAGTTCGGTTTGTCTATGAACGTGATATGCCACAAGAGATGCTCGACTTTTTGTGCAACAAGCTCAAAATATCTCATTACGACAGCTTAATTCCTGGTAGTCGCTATCATAACTTTAAAGATTTTATTGGCTTTCCTAATGTTGGCCGGGATTACTTAGAAAACAAGCCACTCCCTCCGATGAAATGCGCTGACTTTGAGGGTTACCCCAATAGCTTTGATGCAATTCGAGCCAAGGATATTCTACTGTATTACCCGTATCACACGTTTGATCATATATCAGAACTCGTACGCCAAGCCTCTTTTGATCCCAAAGTGCTGAGTATAAAGATCAACATCTATCGGGTAGCAAAAGATTCACGTTTGATGCACTCGTTGATCGATGCTGTTCACAACGGAAAAAACGTTACCGTCGTAGTCGAGCTCCAAGCCCGCTTCGATGAAGAGGCCAATATCGAATGGTCCAAAGTTCTCACCGATGCAGGTGTACACGTCGTATTTGGGACTCCTGGTCTTAAAATACACTCTAAACTGTTGCTTATTAGTCGTCGTGAAGAGAGTGACATCATTCGATATGCGCACATTGGAACAGGTAACTTCCACGAGAAAACCGCTCGTATCTATACCGACTTCGCGCTTCTTACCGCCGATCAAGACATAACCAACGAAGTTCGTAATGTATTTGGCTACATTGAAAACCCTTACAGACCAGTTCGGTTCGAACACCTCATTGTCTCTCCAAGAAATTCTAGGAAGCAACTCTACCGATTGATTGATGCTGAGATAGCCAACGCGAGAGCAGGAAAAAAGGCCTCACTCACAATTAAAGTGAATAACTTAGTCGACAAAGGCATCGTCAATAAACTTTATGGTGCAAGTAATGCCGGCGTAAAAATCAACATGATTATACGAGGCATGTGCTCTTTAGTGCCTGGTATTGAGGGGGTGAGTGAGAACATTCGTATCATCAGTATTGTTGATCGCTTTTTAGAGCACCCTCGCGTCGTAATCACTCATAATGATGGCGATCCTCAAGTTTATATCTCATCGGCAGATTGGATGACTCGCAATATCGACCATCGTATTGAAGTCACCGCTCCAGTTCGAGATCCTCGCTTGAAACAAAGAATTATCGATATCATCAACATCCATTTTACTGATACGGTAAAAGCTCGGTTGATAGATAAAGAGATGAGTAACACTTACGTTCCTCGCGGTAACCGTAAAAAAGTTCGCTCACAAATCGCTATCTACGACTATCTTAAAAATATAGAAAAACAAGTAAGAAAACAAAAACACGATGCCTCAGAGACTTGAACAAGATGTACGTCATATTGCAGCCATTGATTTAGGCTCAAACAGCTTTCATATGGTCGTCGCTAAAGTGGTCGGGAGTGATTTACAACTCGTCAGCCGCCACAAACAGCGCGTCCGTTTGGCTGCCGGCCTTGATGATGAGTTGAATCTTAGCCATGCGGCTATGGAACGAGGGTTAGAATGCCTAGCGATGTTTGCAGAGCGTTTACAAGGGTTCGAAGCCGAGAATGTTAGAGTGGCTGCAACTCATACACTGCGCCGAGCTAACAATGCGCACGTATTCATCCAGCGAGCAAAAGATGCTCTGCCTTTTCCCATCGAAGTCATTGCTGGAGAAGAAGAAGCTCGCCTTATCTATCTTGGTGTTGCCCATACTCAAGTAGAGTCCAACTCGAAGTTAGTGGTGGATATTGGCGGTGGTAGTACTGAGATGATCATTGGCCACGAGTTTGAACCTGAAGTGCTCAACAGTAAGCAAATGGGATGCGTCAGTTTCAACGAACAGTTTTTCAGCAATGGCAAACTATCGCGTAAGAATTTCAACAAAGCAATGCTAGCGGCAGGACAAAAGCTCGAGTCCATTGCCAATAAATACAAGAAAAAAGGCTGGGATATTGCCTTAGGTTCATCCGGCACAATCAAAGCCATTCGAGAAGTCCTAATTGGCCTTGGCTATGAAGATGGCTTAATTACGAATAAGCGATTAACGAAGCTAATCGAACATCTTTGCGAATTTGACTCGATAGATGACATTGATTTAGCAGGTCTTACCGATGATCGTAAACCTGTGTTTGCTGCCGGTGTTGCGATTTTGTCTGCCATATTCCAATCATTAAAAATCAATCAAATGTTCTTTTCTGATGGCGCATTGAGAGAGGGTCTGCTCTATGAGATGGAAGAACGTTTTGCTCGTTCTGATATCCGCATGCGCACAACGGAAAATCTCGCTAAAAAACACCTTGTTGATATTGAACACGCAGCACGAGTGAAAGGCCATGCACGCGAAATGCTATGTAACATCCGTTCAGAGCTTGGCATTAAGAAAAAAAGTGAACTGTTCGATTTGCTAGAATGGGCCGCACTTTTGCATGAAGTTGGTTTAAGTATTAGTTTGCGCGGCTTCCATCGACACTCGTTCTATATTCTTTTGCATTCCAATTTACCTGGCTTCAATAGAGAGCAGCAACTGGTCCTGGCCACACTGGCTCGTTTTCAACGAAAATCTCTAAAGCTCAATGAATTGCCAGAATTCAACCTATACAAACAAACTGACATCATCAATTTGATTAAAGTTTTACGCCTTGCCATTGTCGTCAATGGGCAACGGAGTGAAGACCCGCTACCAGAGTTAACTCTGTGTATAAAAGACGATGAGTGGCATCTTACCTGCTCTGATGATAATTGGCTGGAGCAAAATAAATTACTAGAGGCAGATCTAGAAGAGGAGCAGGTTCGTTGGAATAACGTCGGGTGGCAATTAACATTTTAATCAAAAAAGTCGGCTTATAGGCCGACTTTCTTCAACTCGTATGCCGCTAAATCGGCAGTAATAGGCACGTAACCATCCTTTGCAACCAAAGCTTGCCCCTGTGCTGAGAATATAAAACGGATAAACTCAGATTCAATAGGACTCAATGGGTAATCTGGGTGTTTATTAATATATACATAAAGATAGCGTGATAGTGGGTACTTACCTGTCACGATATTTTTTCGCGTAGGGCTAATATAATGCTCGCCTGATTTTGCGATTGGCACTAAACGAACCCCAGCAACGCGATAACCCACACCTGAGTAACCAACTCCACTGATCGTCGATGCCACAGATTGAACAACTGAGGCAGAACCGGGTTGTTCATTTACTCGTGTTTTAAAATCACCACCACACAGTGCATTACTTTTAAAATAACCATAAGTACCAGAAACAGAATTGCGCCCAAAGAGCTGCAAGTTGCGTTTTGCCCACTCTGTTTTAATACCCAATTGACGCCAATTTGTGATGAACTCACTTTCGCCACAGCGCAGCGTTGCTGAGAACATCGCATCAAGCTGATTAAAATTCAGCCCCCGTATCGGGTTATCTTGATGCACAAAAATACCGATTGCATCAATGGCGACTCTCAAAGCCGTTGGTTTGTAGCCGTGAACTCGTTCAAATGCTTCAATTTCACGCAAACGCATGGAACGACTCATAGGACCAAATTGAGCAGTTTGCTCTGTCAATGCAGGAGGAGCCGTCGATGAGCCAGATGCTTGAACCTGAGCATTAATATTTGGGTAGATGGATTTGAACTCTTCTACCCAAAGCGTCGTCATTCCAGCTAATGTATCTGATCCAACAGACAGCAAATTACCCGCGATTCCCGTTGTTTTTTGGTAGTTCGGTAATGGCTTCGTATCCTGTGCTAACGCTGCACTCGAGCATAGCAAAGTAGCCAACATTACAGATTTAAATCGCATACTGACAGCAGTCATTTTTTTACCACCAAACGGCTTGGTAGAACGAACGAAAACTTACTACCAACACCAACTTCACTATGGATATCTAAATGAGAGTCATGGTGGCTAAGCGCATGTTTTACAATAGCAAGACCGAGGCCACTGCCTCCGGTATCACGAGAGCGCGCTTTATCAACGCGATAAAAACGTTCCGTCAATCGATGTAAGTGCTGCGGTTCAATCCCATCTCCGCTGTCTTCAACTTCAAGGCAAGCGCCTTGAGCCCTTTGGTACCAACGCACATTAATATGAGCACCTGGCGGCGTGTACTTCACTGCGTTGTATACCAAGTTAGAGATCGCACTGCGTAATTGATCGTCATCACCTAGAACATGTAAGGTAGAATCAACATCAAATGTCAATCGATGCCGATCATCACCGCTTAAGCTGTTCGCTTCTTTCTCGAGTATTTCCAACATACTTGGTACGTTAACTTCATCTTCCAATTCATGCATTGGTGCCGCTTCGATCTTCGATAACGTCAAAAGTTGATTAACCAAACTGTTCATGCGATTAAGCTGTTCAGTCATAACACCATGTGCTTTCGTCCACATAGGGCCAACGAGCATATCAGGATCTTCCGTCATCTCGAGATAGCCTTGCAAAACCGTCATTGGTGTACGTAGCTCATGAGAAACGTTAGCAAAGAAGTTTCTGCGCATCCCTTCCAATTGCTTAAGCTGACTGACATCACGTACGACCATCAAGTGCTCACCCTCTGTGTAAGGTACGATACGCAGTTCTAACATTCGCTCTACGTTGAGCGGCGAGCGCATCTCTAGTGGTTCAGAGAAATCTTGTTTACTGATGTACTTAATGAAGTCTGGAGTACGAATAAGATTGGAAATAGGTTGTCCAGAGTCTTCCGGCCAATGAAAACCCAAAAGGTGTTGCGCCAGTTTGTTACACCATACGATGTTGCCTTCAGCACGAAATACCACCACTGCATCGGGTAGTGATTCTGCACCATTGCGGAAACGACGGATTAAGTTTGTTAGCTCTTTGCGTTTGCGACGCTGACGCTGCTGCAAACGATATAAACCGTTAAACAGAGATTCCCAATTGCCGCTACCCGATGGTGGCGTCAGACGCTTCTCATCCCATAACCAAGCAGATAAACGAACTTGATTATGCAAGTGCCACACAAGCTGTAAAGCCGTGGCAGCTAAAAGCAACCACGGCATATAACCAAATATCCAACCTATAATCACCCAAGGGGTGTAAAAAAAAGCCAGCTCCCAAGCCAGCTTTTTCCACGTTAATCTTTCAACCACTCATTACTCCGGAAATGGTATTGATAAGCTGCTTATGACCTTATGCTTTCGTTGAAAAACGGTAACCCGCACCGCGCACTGTTTGAATCAATTTATCGTGGTCAGCGGCTTCAAGCGCTTTGCGTAAGCGACGAATATGGACATCGACCGTTCTATCTTCAACGTAAACGTTAGTACCCCATACGTTATTTAATAGCTGCTCACGGCTGTAAACGCGTTCTTGATGCGTCATAAAGAAATGCAGCATTTTGAATTCTGTTGGGCCCATATCCACTGGCTCATCATTCGCTGTAACACGGTGAGAAACCGGGTCCAATTTCAAGCCTTGTACATCAATCACATCTTCGAGTGCTGTCGGAGTCACACGGCGAATGACCGCTTTAAGGCGTGCGACCAATTCTTTTGGCGAAAAAGGTTTCGTGATGTAATCATCTGCGCCCACTTCTAAGCCACGCACTTTATCTTCTTCTTCACCACGAGCAGTTAACATCACAACTGGAATATTGCGAGTTAACTCTTCACGTTTCATGTGTTTGATAAAATTGATACCACTACCACCTGGTAGCATCCAATCCAGCAAGACTAAATCAGGGAAGGGTTCAGCCAGTTTGGTTACCGCAGTATCATAATCTTCTGCTTCGACTGCTTGATAACCTTTCTGTTCAAGCACAAAGCACAGCATTTCGCGAATCGGAGCTTCGTCTTCAACAACTAGAATCCTTCTAGACATAATTGAATAACCTTATGTTAGTTTAGCTAATGAATTTAAGGACAAAGCGCCCCTCTATGCATAAACATTATTACCACCAATTATGACACTTTTGTGACCTTTGAAAACAAATTTTCATATAACTTTCTTTTGGGGTTCATTCTGATATTTTGCATTTCTATTAGGACATCGACACCAAAATTCCCTATTATTAGCACCTCCTCATCAAGCCTAGAGAAGATTTATGTGGTTTAAAAACTTGTTGGTATACCGTGTTAACCGTGAGGTTAATTTCAACGCTGAGCAACTGGAGACTCAACTAGCAGAGTTTCGATTCACCCCTTGTGGCAGCCAAGATAAACAAAAATTTGGTTGGGTTAGCGCAATGGGAAGACATGGCGACATGATGACCCACGTTTCCGAAAACCGCATTCTGATTTGTGCTAAAAAAGAAGAGAAAATGCTGCCAGCATCTGTGATTAAAGAGTCGCTGAATGCCAAAGTTGACGCAATGGAAGCACAAGAAGGTCGTCCTCTTAAGAAGAAAGAAAAGGATAACCTAAAAGATGACATCGTAATGGATCTTCTTCCACGCGCATTTAGCCGCAGCAGCCACACTTACGTTTTGATCATGCCAAAAGAAGGCTTCATCCTAGTAGATGCAAGCAGCTACAAAAAAGCAGAAGACGTATTAGCTCTGCTACGTAAGACAATGGGCAGCCTACCAGTTGTTCCTGCTATCCCTGAAGTTGCGATTGAAACCACACTGACAGAGTGGGTGAAAACCGGAGATACGCCAGCAGGAATCACAATGATGGACGAAGCTGAACTTAAATCTGTTCTAGAAGAAGGTGGCGTGATTCGTTGTAAGAAGCAAGAGCTCACAACGGATGAAATTCGCAATCATATCGCAGCAGATAAAGTGGTAACGAAACTTGCTCTGAATTGGCAAGACCGTATCGAGTTCATTATGGCTGAAGATTCTGGCATCAAACGTCTTAAATTCTCAGACGAACTCAAAGATCAAAACGATGATATTCCGCGTGAAGATCAGGCTGCTCGTTTTGACGCAGACTTCTCGCTGATGTGCGGTGAATTCAGTGCATTCCTGCCAAATCTATACGATGCGTTGGGCGGATTGCCGAACCCTAACGCTTAATTTAGAGCAAACATTGTACACAACGCCCTCTCTAAATTGGGGGCGTTTTTTATACAACTCATAATTCTCCTAGTCACTCATCACATTTTGACGTAAAATTTGCGCCCCATTTCCATAAGGTGGAATTGGCCTGACTTGTGATCAGATACTAAGAGAATTGAGCAATGACAACAGAGAAAGCATTCGTACCAGAGCTACTGTCCCCTGCTGGTAGCCTTAAAAACATGCGTTACGCATTCGCCTATGGCGCTGATGCAGTTTACGCGGGTCAACCACGTTACAGCCTACGAGTACGTAATAACGAGTTCAACCACGAGAACCTACAAATCGGTATCAATGAAGCGCATGCTTTAGGCAAAAAGCTTTACGTGGTATGCAACATTCAACCGCACAACTCTAAGCTTAAAACATTCATCCGCGATCTAAAGCCCGTGGTAGAAATGGGTCCAGACGCACTTATCATGTCTGATCCTGGCCTAATCATGATGGTTCGAGAAGCATTCCCAGAGATGCCAATCCACCTATCTGTACAGGCAAACGCCGTTAACTGGGCAACAGTGAAGTTCTGGGCTGCAAATGGTGTTGAGCGTGTTATCGTTTCTCGTGAACTTTCTCTAGAAGAAATCGAAGAAATTCGCGAGCACTGTCCTGAAACTGAACTAGAAGTTTTCGTTCACGGTGCTCTATGCATGGCTTACTCTGGCCGCTGCCTTCTATCTGGTTACATCAACAAACGCGACCCTAATCAAGGTACTTGTACTAACGCATGCCGTTGGGAATACAAAGTCGAAGAAGGCAAAGAAAACGATACTGGCGATATCGTAGAGAAATTTAACCCAGCAGAAGCACAAGCGATTGAAGTTCAAGCCGCAGCGGTTGCTGATGAACGCCCTGAAACAACTATCGGTCGTGGCAAACCTACCGATGAAGTGGTTCTGCTTTCTGAAGCGCACCGTCCTGAAGAAAAAATGGCGGCATTTGAAGATGAGCACGGCACTTACATCATGAACTCGAAAGACCTACGTGCAATTCAACACGTTGAGCGCTTGACGAAGATGGGTGTCCACTCACTAAAAATCGAAGGTCGAACTAAATCATTCTACTACTGTGCACGTACTGCTCAGGTTTACCGTAAAGCGATTGACGATGCCGTTGCTGGCAAGCCTTTCGATGAAAGTCTAATGGGTACACTAGAAAGCCTAGCTCACCGTGGCTACACAGAAGGCTTCCTACGTCGTCACACACATGACAGCTACCAAAACTATGATTACGGTTACTCAGTATCTGATGCTCAGCAATTTGTTGGTGAGTTCACTGGTAAACGTCGCGGTGATTTAGCAGAAGTTGAAGTTAAAAACAAATTTGTTGTGGGCGACAGCCTTGAGTTAATGACACCAAAAGGCAACGTGATCTTCACACTAGAAGCGATGGAAAACCGAAAGTCAGAATCAATTGAAGACGCAAAAGGTAACGGCCACTTTGTATTTATTCCAGTTCCTCATGATATGGATCTAGAGTACGGCCTACTAATGCGTAACCTAAACGCTGGTCAGGACACACGTAACCCAACGGGTAAGTAATCATGGCGTTACTTATTACAGATAAATGCATTAACTGCGACATGTGCGACCCTGAATGCCCAAATGGTGCAATCAGCATGGGCAATAGTATTTTCGAAATTGATCCTGCATTGTGTACAGAATGTAAAGGACACTACGAAAAACCAACTTGTCAGTCAGTCTGTCCAATAACAAAATGCATTATCACTGATCCAAATCATGTAGAAACAGAAGAGCAATTGCTTGAGAAGTTTGTGATTATTCAAGGGTTAGCATAGTTTAAAAAGGTTCAACTTTGAATCAAAGTTGAACCTTTTTTTAACCCGATTTTTCAATAGGATAGATATTGCAAAATAGCTCTTTTTCAAAGTGATACTCTAACCTTTCCCGCCAATTCTCTGCCTGAGAAACAGGAACAAGATAAAAATTTTCACGGCTTGTATCTGTAACGAAAGCCATCCCGTATTGCATTAGTTCGTAATGCACATCATTAACAAAGCCGGGATCAAGGCGCTGACGGCCAGTAAGATGATTGACATCTTCTCGAGTCAGTAGAACCCCTTTCGTATCACTGCTAAATCTGTGTCTTAACCACTCCGCAAACTCTTTTGCACAAATCATAGTCATGGTTTTGTCCTTGATTAAGTCTTCAATGGGCGAATTCACAAGCCCGTCTGCGTACATCTATCCATGTTGTCACGTATCCCTTATCATCAGACATATAGTTGAAAAAAGGAAATTGTAATGAAAGTTCCTAAAGCAGAGTTATCGCAATTTCAGCCAAATACAAATTATTGTTATTAGGAGATTTCTAAAATAACTCACCAATCTAAGTAGACTTTTTAAGCTAGTACTATTCAATGTAGCCAAAAGTATGATGTTTCTCCAGTTTCATAAAAGAAACACATATACGAGCTATCTTTCATCTTTCATTAAACAAAATCATCGCATTGATATCAAAGGCTGACATTGTGCAGGAATGACCTTTCTCTTTTTCTGTTTTACTTTATTTGTCTTCCTCTTATTTATACTAGGCTCTAAAACTGCTTTGGGCTTCCAACTCGCTAACTCAGCCCCGCAGCCATCACCTTGAGGTGGCAGAGCTTGATTCACACAGTTTAAACTAGATTTAGGACACACTAATCGTACATGGAAGTGATAATGGTGCCCCCACCACGGACGGACCTTACGTAGCCAAGAACGATCATTATTTGGAGCTTCTTTACACAATTGTTCTTTGATCACAGGATGAACAAAGATACGTGCGACATCAGTACTTTGTGCCGCATAACGAATAATATCAAAGTGCCTATCCTCCCAGCGATGTTCCAAAATTTGATAATTTTTTAGGTCAACAACGCTCATTGGTGTCGGAAGCTGAAGCTCATTATAAGAAAGAGGCTTGTCGGCCAAACGTAACCAAATATCAATATCTAATCCCGTTTGATGGCTAGAGTGCCCAGAGGAAAATCGCCCACCACGCGCAAGAGACAAGTCACCAATAAGCAGTGTTGTGTCGAGCTCTTGTTGCACTTTTTGGGACAATTTTTCGATAAACAGGATGGTATGTGGATGCCCATAGTATCGTTTCGTTTTACTACGTAATACTTGATAACCAACGCCATCTAGAGGGAGAGGCTGAGCCCCATCTAAGCAGCCATTTGCATAGCTACCTATTGATGAGGAGATATTATTTGTGGGACCAGGAACCTGCTCCCACGAAGTTGCATTTATCGAAACTGAGAATATTGTACTTAAACAAAAAAAGAGTCCCAGCTTCATATCACCTATTCCTTAGTAATGCTCACCATTATCATAGTAGCCATTAGGAGAAAGTGCAGTGAAAATTACCGCGACATTAATATCTTCGCCAACCACAGATCGAACTTGGTTTGTAATGATTTTTGCTACTTTATCTTGAGTTTCTTGGCCACGGTCAAACCATAACACCTCAACAAACGGATAAGCACCACTCACTTCACCCTCGCTAAAAAACGTACTGTAAATGTATTCAAACGTAAAGTCTTCACGTGGAGACTTCATTAGAGGTTCTAATTCGTCAGTAAGAGGCTTTGATAGCGCTTGAACCATTTGAGGCTCTACCGCACGAAATCGTAAATGTGGCATAAAATCACTTCCTAATTATTGGTTTTCGCTACGGATCATAACAGGAAGCGGAGTTCTAATCATCTTAAGTAATGATTGAGCCCATCTGAAGAATTTTTAGATATATCCTAAAAAATACAAATATTGAAATGCAAAAAAGCCTCAGCATTTCTGCTGAGGCTTTGAAGATGGCAGGGGTGGAGAGATTCGAACTCCCAACACGCGGATTTGGAATCCGCTGCTCTGCCAATTGGAGCTACACCCCTGTTGTTCGTTTTTAATGAGACGACTCTCAAATAAATGGCGGAGCGGACGGGACTCGAACCCGCGACCCCCGGCGTGACAGGCCGGTATTCTAACCAACTGAACTACCGCTCCACACGGTGACAGAGATTTCTCTCTATCCGGTAATCGCCGTTCAACGCGTTTACCTTTCTTTTTGTCTTCACTTTTTCATAAAAAGTGAAAATAAAATTAAAGCCTGGCGATGTCCTACTCTCACATGGGGAA